>NZ_JAZHQU010000001.1:0-759931 GCF_036543225.1 Chryseobacterium sp. CFS2 | reverse complement strand
GGTTTTTTTATTCTTCAATCATACGCTGTTGTACAGCTCTGTTGATCAGTTCCGTGGAATTTTTTGCATGAAATTTCTGGAGCAGATTTTTACGATGGGTATCTACAGTAAGAGGACTTAAAAACAGTTCCTCAGCAATCATATTACTTGTTTTCCCCTGGGCTACCATCTGTAGTATTTGTTTTTCTCTTTTCGTAAGCCTGGGTGCAGGCACTTCATTTTGAGAAGGACGGCTGATGATCAGTTTGGTTTCATTGCAGAACACAATATCTCCGGAAAGCGCACCTCTTATGCATATTACCAGCTCATCAATAGAAGTGTTCTTGAGAAGGTAACCACTTGCTCCGTTTTGTATAGACTGCATAATGATACTTCTTTCAGAACGGTTGCTGAACATGATGACTGACGTATTCGGGGATATTTTTTTTATTTCCCTGCAAAGTTCTGTTCCATTGGCATCAGGAAGCGTAATATCCAGTAGAATAATATCTGCCATTTGTGACCGGACAAAGTTTATCGTTTCTGTACCGGACGCAAAACTTCCGGCTACATTAAAGAAAGGCTGGCTGTTCAGCATCATTCTCAATCCTTCAATCACAATAGGGTGATCATCTACGATGACTATATTTATCTTTTCATTCTCCATGGATGTTGAGTTCTATATTAATTGCTGTTCCCTGATGATCAGAAGTGATCTCCATTTTTCCTTTCAGGTAGTTGACTCTGTTTTTAAGATTACGAAGCCCCATACTTTTGGTGGTATTCTCTCTGTTTTTATCAAATCCTTTTCCGTTATCTTCAATGGTGATCAGAAAATTTTCGCCGGATTGGGAGCATTGAAGTAAAATGTTGTTGGCCTCAGCATGTTTTACCGCATTAGCCAGTAATTCCTGTACAATCCTGTAAATATTAAGCTGGATATTCAAAGGTAATGTCTTTTCAATATCAATAGCCTGAAAATCTATGTCGAGGTTTTTTCTGCTGTAGAATTCACACAAATCCTGTATGGCAGTTTCCAAACCAAAATTAAGCAATGATTCTGGCATTAAATTTCTGGCGACGTGGCGCAGCTCACTTACAGAACTATCCAGCTGACCCAAGATTTTATAAAACTCTTTATCCTTTTCCGGATTCAGATGGCTGGAAGACCAGGTGGAAAAGTTAATTTTAACCCCTGCAAGCATTCCGCCCAAACCATCGTGAAGATCTCTTGCAATACGTTCTCTTTCTCTTTCTTCTCCATCAAGGATGGCTTTCGTCAGTGATAATTCCTCCTTTTGCTTGATATCATTGAGTTTCTGTTCATTTATCTTTTTATTTTTTCTGAAAATGATAAACAGGAAGAGCAGAAGACTTAAGGCTAACAATAAAACAAGACCCATTCCCCATAAATAAGAATTCTTCTTGTTTACTTCCAGATCTTTTTGATTTTTTTCAGCATTTAAGGTTGCTATTTTTCTTTCTTTTTCAGCGGTGTTGAATTTAGATTCAAGTTTGTTGATTTCAAGCTTTACATTCTCAGTATTCAGACTATCGTTGAGTTTAGAATATTTTTGCTCCCATAGAAGCGCTTCTTTGGTATCTCCCAATTCTTCATTGAGTAATGAAAGTTGTTTGTAAAAGGTTTTTCTGTTATTAAGATCAATGGTCAGAGATTTTTCTGTTAAAACATCCTCCAAAGTAGCCTTGGCTTCCTTATATCTTTTGAGTTTTTTTAAAATATCATATTTGTTGAAATAAAACATTTGAGCCAGAAGATTCTGATTGTACTTTTGGGTATAAAAAATTCCTTTTTCTATCACAGGAAGAGCTTCTTCATTCTTTTGACGGGTAATATACAAAAGAGTTTTGCTGTAATAATAAAACGCATTGGATGAAGATTCCGGATAAGGACTGATGAGTTTTTCAGCTTTATTTAAATACTTTTCAGCCTCATCTCCGTTAGCCTGATAACAGAAATTGTTGGCAGAATTGAGATAGGTGAAAAATAGCTCAGCAGAATTCGGATAGTGTTTTTCGAGGATCTTCAGCGCTTTGCCATTATAATCTTCAGCTTTTTTAAACTGGGCATTATAAGTAAGAATCACTGCAAGCTGAGTATACAGGAAACCTAAATTTCTGTTGCTTTCATATTTTTCAACCAGAGGAATACTTTTTTCAAGCATCATCTTCACCAAAGGAATATAACCTTCCTTATCCTTTTGAGAAACTCCGTAGCTGTACCAGGCAAGAGCCTGAAGAAAATCAGATTCCTCATTTTTGAATTTTGATAAAGACCGGATGGCTTGCTGATAGGAAACTGCAGCTTTCTTTTTATTCCTGTCCAGATTATATTGTCCTTCGTAATAATAATATTTTGCTGAGATAAAAGGATTGCTTTGAGCCAGTAATTTTCCGTTTGCAAGATATTTCTTACTCAAAACAGAGTCACTGTTTCTATAATAATTTGATAAAAGTAAAGAAGCCGTTGCTTTTGAAGCATCGGGAAGATGCCCTTTTGTAATAGTTTGTAAGCTGTCTATATAAGCTTTCTCATTAAGCGGAACGATTTGTTGGGATTGTAATTTAAAAAACAAAAACAGGCTTAGCAGGACAAGTAATCTCTTCATTATGGATCAGTTCTGTAAAATATTTTTTTAAACGCTCAATTTAATTAAAAATTTCAGCATAAAAAATACCTGAATTTAGGTAGAAAAAATTACTTGTTTTTCAGGATTGATAGACGTAGGGGATGCTCATAGCTTTGCAAACATCAAATCATGAATCATAGAATATTCAATATAGTAACTAAAATTTAAACAAAAAGATTATGAAAAAAATGAAAATGAATCAGCTGCTAAGAGGTGCATTCGTTGCTGTAATAGCGGCATTGCTTATTGGGTTTACAGCTTCATGCAGTAAAGATAATGACGACAACAATGTGAATGGAGCAGGGAAAAGCCATAAAGTGGTTTTTAAAGCCATCGCTTCTTCGGGAAGTAATATTGATGTGGCCGTTTACGGAATTGATGGTAACCCTACCACAGCATCAAGTCTTAGCGGATCAACCTGGAGCAGCCCTGAAATAACCTCAGAACCTGGAGCATACACTGCCAATGCTGCTGTAAATGCTATCGGACCGGACGCTTCCGCTACTTTGAAAGTTCAGATCTGGGTAGACGGAGAACTTAAGAAAGAAGGAACTTCCAGTGGACAGTATTTGTCAGCTTCTACAAGCTATACATTTTAATATCAAATTATTTTAGGACATAAAAGCGGCGCTGAGAAAATCTCAGCGCCGCTTTTTATATGGTGTTTAAGCTTAGCCTACTTTTACAATAAAGTAGCTTTTCTTACCTTTTTGTAATAATAGAAATTTACCGTCGATAAGATCAGTTTCATTGGCGGTAAAAGTATCATTTACTTTTTGCTTGTTTACAGAGATTGCATTTCCTTTAATCTCTCTTTGCGCTTCACTCTTAGACTTTAAGAATCCTGATTTTTCAGAAAGAAGCTCAACAATATTCACTCCTAAAACATCGGTTTTTGCAATTTCTTTCTGAGGAACTCCATCAAAAACTTCAAGGAAAGTTTCTTCATCAAGACTTACAAGATCTTCAGCTGTGGAACGCCCGAAAAGAATTTCAGAAGCTTTCAGTGCTTTTTCATATTCTTCTCTTCCATGTACCCAAACGGTAACCTCTTCAGCCAGTCTCTTTTGTAGTTTTCTTTCGTGTGCCGCTGTTTTATGTTCTTCAATTAAAGCTTCAATTTCTTCTTTTCCTAAGAAAGTATAGAACTTGATGAATCTTTCAGCATCATCATCAGTAGCATTCAGCCAGAACTGGTAAAATTTATAAGGAGACGTCTTCTTTTTATCCAGCCAATAGTTTTCTCCACTTTCAGACTTCCCGAATTTAGAACCATCCGCTTTAGTAATCAAAGGAACTGTTAATGCAAATGCTTCACCCTGAGCTTTTCTACGGATCAGTTCTGTTCCTGTAGTGATATTTCCCCACTGGTCAGAACCTCCCATCTGTAGCTTTACATTGTTGTTTTGGTATAGGTGAAGGAAATCATATCCCTGGATGAGCTGGTACGTGAATTCTGTAAAACTCATTCCGTCAACCCCTGCGTCTCCGGAAAGTCTTTTCTTTACAGAATCTTTAGCCATCATATAGTTGACGGTGATATTCTTCCCTACATTTTTAGCAAAATCAAGGAAAGAAATATTCTTCATCCAATCGTAATTGTTAACCAGTTCAGCTTTGTTGGGTTCATTTCCTTCAAAGTTTAAGAATTTTGAAAGCTGGTTCTTTAAACAGTCAACATAATGTAAAAGAGTTTCTTCATCCAAAAGATTTCTTTCAGCCGATTTCCCGGAAGGATCTCCAATCATTCCTGTAGCACCTCCTACCAAAGCAATGGGCTTGTGGCCATGCAGTTGGAAGTGAGCTAAAATTTTTATCTGGATAAGACTTCCGATATGTAAAGAATCGGCAGTAGGATCAAAACCAATATATGCAGTAGTTACCTCTTTATTCAGTTGTTCATCGGTTCCTGGCATCATATCGGCAAATAGACCACGCCATTTCAGTTCTTCTATAAAGGAATTCATTGATTTTTAACTTTAAAATTTTAAGATGCAAAGATAGTAAATTCAGAAGTATTAAGGGGAAAAAAGCAAAAGAGTGAAATGGTCTCAAAATAGGAGAGTGAAATCATAAAATCATAAAAACTTTTTAGCTTGAAAATTTTATAAACAGAGCCATCCATCTTTCCATTATTTTACTTTTTGTCACTTTGCTTTTTCGCCTCAAATAATCTATATTTGTTATTAATGAACGACGAACAGCTATTCCTGCTCATACAGAAGGCCAAGGATAAAGACCAGAAGGCCCAGACTAAACTCATTAATGTTTTTTGGGTGGATGTTTTCTCTTTTGTCATGAAAAAGGTGAGAGATGAAAATGATACGGATGAAATCACCGTAAATGTTTTTTCAAAAGTATTGTCGAAACTGGATATGTTCGATCCTCATTTTCAGTTTAAAACCTGGATTCTTACCATTGCCCAGAATACGGTTATTGATTTCTGGAGAAAAAAGAACCGTGATAATGAAGATGCCGTGGAAAATCTGGATGAAGTTAAAAATCAATACGCAAAATCTCCGGAAGAACTTCTGATTTCTGAAGAAGAGCAGAAGAAGATCATCAAAACAATAGAATCTCTGGATGCTAATTATCAGGATATTATCAAATTGAGATTTTTTGAAGAAAAAAGTATCAAAGAAATTGCTGAAGAACTGGGAATTTCAGTAGCCAATACCAAAGTACGGGTAATGCGTGCTAAAAAAGTCTTAGCCGAATTGTTGAAAAATAACGAGTTTGACGATAATTAAAAAAATATTCAATAGAAACGGGCTTTAGCCCGTTTGCTTTAGCCAAAACATAATCTCACAATTTAATTTAAAAATAAACCTCTTCTTTTGTTTTCGGAAGAATTATTTTTTGCTGCTTTTCCTGATTTCTGTTCTGAAGATTGATCTTGAGTCCTTTTTTAATATCAGTTTCCTTTAAAGATTTACCATACTCAGCTGTGTTTTCCACTTCTTTTGAATAGTTCAGCTGACCTGTTGAAAGATTAAAATCAATATCTTTCCAGTAATCGCCCGGTCTTCCTGAAGTGGAAGAGGTTCCTATGAGTTCAAAATGCCCGTTCTGAAATCTATATTTATCTGTAACATCCCATTTCCAGCTGCTTCCTCCGTTTTGGGAAATGATCAGAATGCCTTTTTCTATTTTTGTTTCTCTGTAAGGATCACCCATCATACCGCCGCCATTGCTTTCCATAACAGCATTTCTAGATTTTTCAAGGATTGTCCATGCTCCGCCTGCCTTTTTCAGAATTTGAATTTCACGGATGTTTCCCATATCTGTAGTGTCCTTTGTATTATAAATAATTACTTTTTCAGGAATTTTATCTCCATCAAGATCGCCGTCTACCGTTTCAATGATACTAGAACCCGAAGGCTGAAATTGTTTTTGGGCAAGACAAAATGTTCCGCATACTGCAAATAAAAGGAAGAATGTTTTTCTCATAAAAATATTTTGAAGAGATAAATATACAAATGAAATTTCGAATTATCAGTTTCATCAATATTTCCGGTTGATGGTTTCCATTAAAAAATCCTTAACTTTGAACTTCAATTTTAGAAATGGAAAATTCAGTTCAAGACACTACCGTTCAAAAACCAAAATGGATCCGCGTAAAACTTCCTACCGGAAAGAATTACAGAGAGCTGAGAACATTGGTTGATAAATATAAATTAAATACCATTTGCCAAAGCGGAAGCTGCCCGAACATGGGAGAATGTTGGGGTGAAGGTACAGCTACTTTTATGATTTTAGGAAATATCTGTACAAGAAGCTGTGGATTTTGTGGCGTTAAAACAGGAAAACCCCTTGATGTAAACTGGGATGAACCTGAAAAAGTAGCCAGATCAATCAAATTAATGAAGATCAAACATGCCGTTCTTACCTCTGTAGACCGTGACGATCTGAAAGATATGGGATCTATTCTTTGGGGAGAAACAGTGAATGCTGTGAGAAGAATTTCTCCGGGAACTACGATGGAAACTCTGATTCCGGATTTCCAGGGTATCACAAAACACCTTGACAGATTGGTAGAAGTAGCTCCGGAAGTGATCTCTCACAATATGGAAACCGTAAAACGTTTGACCAGAGAAGTGAGAATTCAGGCTAAATATGAAAGAAGCCTTGATGTATTGAGATATTTAAAAGAAGCTGGCCAAAGAAGAACCAAAACAGGGGTAATGCTCGGATTGGGAGAAACTAAAGATGAGGTGTTCCAGACTATCGAAGATATCAGAAATGCCAATGTAGATGTTATTACTATGGGACAATATCTGCAGCCGACTAAAAAGCACCTTCCTGTAAAAAAATTCATCACTCCGGAAGAATTTGATGAATTCGGTGATTTTGCCAGAAGTTTAGGGTTCAGACATGTTGAAAGTTCTCCTCTTGTAAGAAGTTCTTATCACGCAGAAAAACATATTCACTAAAATATAAACCGTTCAGAAATGAGCGGTTTTTGTTTTTTTAGGTAGCAGAGATTAGGTTGTAGGGATTAGGGATTAGGGATTAGGGATTAGGGATTAGGGATTAGGGATTAGGGATTAGGGAGTGAAAGGGCTTCCATTTGTAATAACGATTTCCATCATTCCCCTCCTCTGGAGGGGTGGCGAAAATTCAAAGAATTTTTGACGGGGTGGTTTATCCTATTCATCTCTTACTTTCTATTTATTACAAGCCGTCTCCTTGGTAATCACCCCAATGCGGCCATTAATTTCTATAGGTCTGAAATGTTTCTTTTTGAATTCTGAAGGTGTTTCTCCTGTATGTTGTTTGAATAATTTATTAAAATAAGAAAGACTTTCAAAGCCTACCTGAAAACAGACTTCCGTCACAGACTGATCTTTCAGCAGGAATATTTTGGCCTGATTGATTCTGTAGTTGTTGACAAAATCAGTAAAGGTCATATTGGTCTGCTTTTTAAAATACCGACAGAAAGCAGGAGTACTTAGGCTTACCACTTTGGCTACTTCATTGACATTGGGTTTTCGGTCATAATTTTCATGGATATAGTCGTAGATGGTTCCCATTCTGATTTTATCATTCAAAAACCATTTGATTCGGGTATCTTCTTTATTCAGTTCTTTTACCTCAGTGGAATTGGCAAGAATTTGTAGAATTTCAATCAATCCAACCAAAGATTCAAAAGAAGTTTTATCTTTAATAATCTGTAGTTTTTCAACCACTGTATTTTTGGTCTCTCCGGAAAATGAAAGTCCAAGATAGGAACGTTCTAAAAGGGTTTTGATATTTTCAAATTCAGGAACGGGAAGGATAATATCCTGAAGGAAGTTTTCCCGCATCTGCAATACAAGCTGTTTGCATTCGGTCTGAATACCATAATCAAAATTAAGGTGGGGAACATTGGAACCAATCAGTAAAAGATCACTGTCTGTAAAGCCTGAAATATTCTTTCCAACATGCCGGATTCCATTCACTGCTTCTACATATACCAATTCGATTTCCGGATGATAATGCCAGAAAAAACAGTTCTTAAGAGAAGGGGCAAATAGCTTGAATGATTTCCCTTTTTCAAATTCAATAATTTCTTTCTGGATTTTCATTTTGTTCTGGTTTGATTGTTTCTGAATTTAAAATTAAATAAAAAGGTTAATATGGAGCAAATTTTTATCATTCAAAGAGGTGTGAAATTCAAACTTTCTTTCGATTTTTGCACTTTCAAAATAAAGATACTCAGCTGTCCTTTAATTTGAACCAAATTAATTCAGAAAAAAGATTTAGATACAATGAAGATTGATAAAAGAATAATACCATTGGCTATTGGTGGTTTAGGGATAGGAACTACGGAATTTACCGTAATGGGACTGTTGCCGGATATTGCAAAAACATTACAGATCACAATCCCGCAGGCAGGACATTTAATTTCTGCTTATGCGATGGGAGTGGTCATCGGAGCTCCGATTCTGATCGGGTACTCGGTGAAGTTTCCCCCTAAGAAAGTGTTGATCGCTTTTATGATCCTTTTTACAATATTTAATGGACTTTCGGCTATTGCTCCTGATTATAACAGTATGCTGATTATCCGTTTTCTGTCCGGACTTCCTCATGGAGCATTCTTCGGAGTAGGAACGGTAGTCGCTTCAAAAATGGCAGGAAAAGGGAAAGAAGCATTTTATATATCGATGATGTTTACGGGACTTACGGTTGCCAACCTGGCCATGGTTCCTCTGGTCACCTATATCGGACATACATTCCATTGGAGACTGTACTTTGCTATTGTAGCAGTTATTGGTCTTTTTGCCATATTATTTTTGAAACTGTGGCTTCCTGCAATGGAATCTAATCAAAATACCCACTTCATGGAAGAGCTGAAATTCCTTAAAAATAAACAATCGTGGCTGGTACTGGTGATTACAGCAATTGGATTTGGAGGGCTTTTCACATGGTTAAGTTATATTACCCCTTTAATGACGGTAGTGGCAGGAATCAAAAGCAGCCAAATGGCCTATGTCATGGTTCTGGCAGGAGCCGGAATGGTAGTCGGAAATCTGGTGGGAGGGATTGTTTCAGATAAATTGGGACCAGAGAAAACCTGTGCATTGCTGATCTTCCTGATGATGATTTCTCTTGGAGGAGTTTTCTTCCTTGCCGAACATCAGAATATTGCTTTGGTATTGACGTTTATGTGTGGCGCTTTATCAATGTCTATTGCATCACCTATCAATATTATGATGATGAAAGCCGCTCCAAAAAGTGAAATGATGGCTGCTGCTTTTATGCAGGCAGGTTTTAATATTGCCAATGCAATGGGAGCTTTTTTTGGGGGAATTCCTCTGGAATACGGTTATTCATTCAACTATCCATCACTGGTTGGAGTAGGAATGACTTTTATTGGGGTGGTTATAAGTGTAAGGTATATGTATTTGTACGGTTCAAAGGCTCAAAATGAAGAGGAAGTTGCCGCAGAATGTGTATCCTGTGATAAATAAGATTCTTTCTTATGAAATAAAAAAGAGCCTGTTTCAATCAGAAACAGGCTCTTCTGTATAAAAATAAGTTTTATGCCTCTACTTCATCTCCATTTTTGCACCAATAGAGGGCATTGTATAAATTTTCTTTGGGGAAAGATTTAAACTCTCCCGGCATCAGAACACTGAAGATACTGGTAAAATCACGTATTCCTTCCTTATCTGTAACAATAGCTGAGCGATTCCAGTTGGTAAGATTTTTCAATCCTAACAACAGATCTTCAAGCCATGCTCCCATGGTAAAATTATCCAGATCGGTATCCAAATACAATAAGTAATTCAACTCACCGAATTGCTCTACCTTCTCTTTTACGCGCGGAATTACCAGTCTTTCAAAATCCTCTTTCGTTACTTCTCCCGTTGCATTGAATGCTGCAACATTTTCCGGGGCTTCTGGAATAATTGTTATCATAATAAATATTTTATGGTGGTTTGAGTTTAAAAGAATAACAATAATTACACCATAATTTGGTGGAAAATTGTTAAAAAAGGTATAAATATTGTTACTTTCAGTGTAAAATATAAATATGGATCTCAAATCAAATGAACCTTTCTGGCTTCTAAAAAACGGACTGTTAGCTTCTTATCCTTCTTTAAAATCAAATGAAGAATGTGATGTTCTCATTGTAGGAGGTGGCATTACAGGAAGCCTGATTGCCCATCAGATGGTAGAAGACGGATATAATACAATCCTTATTGATAAAAGAGAACTTTGTAACGGAAGTACTTCTGCCACCACTTCAATGCTCCAGTACGAAATAGATGTTCCTCTTTATGAACTGATAGAAAAAATAGGCAAAAAAGGAGCTGTTCTGAGCTATGCAGCCTGCAGTAATGCTATTGACACAATAGAAAGGCTTTCAAAAATAACTAAATCCAAGGCCGGTTTTAAACGAAAGAAATCACTGTATTTTGCTTCGAAAAAGAAAGATGTGGAATGGTTGAAGAAAGAATACGAAGCAAGAAGACAAAACGGATTTGATGTGAAGTGGCTGGAAGCAGAAGAGATTTTTAAAAAATTTGAATTTAAAAACACCTATGGCGGTATTTTATCCAGGCAGGGAGCAAGTATTGACGCTTTTCAGTTTGCCCATGAGCTGTTCATCCATAATGTAAAAAAAGGGTTGAAAATATTTGATAAGACCGAAATGGTAAAAGTGGAGGAGCATAAAGGTTTTAATCTGATCACTGTAGACAGTGGATTCAATATTAAAGCCAAAAAGATCATTTACTGTATTGGCTACGAAAGTAAAAATTTACTGAAAGAAAACTTTGTGAATCTGAAAAGTACCTATGCCATTGTTTCTGAAATAGACAAAGACAAGTTTAAAAATATCAGCAGTACGTTAGTCTGGAATACTGATGATCCTTACCTGTACATGAGAACGACTGATGATGGAAGGCTTCTTATTGGAGGAGGAGATGAAGATTTTTATGCTGCAGAAAAGCGTGACGCGATCCTTCATCAAAAAGAAAAAGAGATCCTGAAAAATCTAAAAAAAATAAAACCGGATTATCATTTTTATACAGATTTTGTCTGGGCCGGAACTTTTGGGGAAACAAAAGACGGGCTTCCTTATATCGGGGAACATCAGAAATTTAAAAACTCTTATTTTGTCCTTGGGTTTGGAGGAAACGGAATCACTTTTTCAGTAACAGGAATGAAGATGGCTTCTTTGTTTATGAAAAATAAAAAACATCCATTGTCAAGATATTTTAGGTTTGGGAGGTGATTGTATTTTTACCACAAAAGTCACAAAAGTTTTTATAGTCTTTGTTCATTCAAGTTGAAAACTTTGTGCATATGAAGCGCATAAAAGCTAAAAAAATCTATGATTTTCAAACTATAATAAAAATTGTTTAGATTCCTACGGAATGACAAACGACCCGGATAAACCGTTATTCGAATTGTGCCATTCCGTAGGAATCCTGGTTAAATTACTTGAAAAAATGTAATAAATAGATACTCCAACAAATATTCCCATTGCACATGCTTAATTCCCATCCTCTGGAGGGGTGGCGAAAATTCAAAGAATTTTTGACGGGGTGGTTTACACGTATTTAATAACATATAAAAGCGGGTAAAACCCGCTTTTAAACTACAAACTATACCCGTTCTTTTTAGCCAGTTCAACAATAGAACTTTCAATGGCTTTTCCCAGATCATCAGAATCATCAGTGCCTCTTTTCTTCATCTCTCCGTCAATAAAGGTCTGGCGCTTTTTGGATAGTTCCTCTATTTCTTTCTGGATTTTATCGCGGGCGGCAGACTTTTCTGTAATCGTTTTTTGAATTTCTTCTTTGCTTTTTCCCTTCAGCTCAGCAGGAAGTTCACTTTCTTTTACATGGGCAATAAATCCGGCATCCTTTTCAGCTTTATCCACCAGATCCCAATGGTCATTTTTGTAAGCATTCTTTTTAGATTTGGCAACAGCCCTTTCCACTAAGTTGGATGCTGACTGTGATTCAGCGTTTTTATCCTGCGTGATCTGCTTTAATCTGTATTCCGAACCGTGGTTTCCATAATAGATGTAAGTGTCGTTCAGCTTCGCATTGCATTCGGAAATTTTGATGTCGTAAGGTGTTTCAATATAGATTACTTTCCTGTCACTGTCGATATTGAAGTATTTTCCACCTCCTAGAGATGCTCCGTTTTGCCAGAACGTCTGAATTCCTTCCTCCCGGCTTCCACAGAAAATGGTGTTGGTATAAATATTTTTATTCTTCGCTTTTGAAACAACATCTTTATAATTTATTTTTCCCTGATTGAATGCTTCATTCCCTGCAATATAAATCAGTTTCATACTTTTATCATTACTGTCCCAGTTCAGGTTGGCAGAGGCATCACGAATAACAGCTCCACAATATTCACTTCCGCCATTGGTTCTTAAGGCGAATAATTTTTCGGAAATAAGATCCAGATCCTGAGTAAGAGGAGCAACCTGGCGGATATAATTTTCATCACGGATTCCGTCGTTTCCGTATTCATAGAGGGCAATTTCAATCTGGGGCGCTTTTCCGTTGTATTTTAAAGTGGTCAAAGTATTCACAATATTCCACAGTCTGGATTTTGCCTGATCAATCAACCCGTCCATACTATTGGAAGTATCCAGTAAAAGAGCGACCTGAATTTTATTATCCTTTAAGGTTGAGTGAGCCGGAATCACTGTAACTTTTTGCATCGGTAAATTAAGATTACCATTACTTTGTATAGAGCGGTTGTCCGGAATATTGCCGGAGCTTAAAAAAGCTGTACCCGCTGTAAGTGCTAAGATTTTTAAAGTTGTCATATCATTATTTATTATGGGTTATCTGCTGTAATACTGGATCTGCATATCTTTAGGATACTTCACTTCATAGGAGAAGGTAATCTTCTCTGAATTTCCTGAACCTATGTTTTTGTTCCACAGGATACTTCCCGTTTTATCATCAAGGCTTCCACCGCCAAGGTCTAATGTTTTAACCAGAATCTTAGAGTTTTCGCTGATGGGAAGCTGATCAAGAACTTCCAGTTCAATATTTTCTTTTGTATTATTTCTGATGCTGATTTGATAAGATTCTGTTTCCCATTTGTTTGTGTTCATGGCCTTTTGAGAGGTCTTGTCTCCAAGCTTGATTCTTTTTACTGTAATTCTTTCATCTACTCCAAGAGAAATCGGGAACTCATCTTTTACATAATTGCTGGTAATATTGGTTTTTCCGATATAGTTATCTTCAAAATAGATATTCGCTTCTCCATTGATGAGGTTGAGGTTCTGCCAGTTCTTCACAAAAGCCATCAGGAATACCTGGTTGTTAAGTTTTGGAACTGTGTGGTATTTGTAAGTGGCATCAACCTGTTTTTTATCAAGGATCACATATTGTTCTTTTTCCTGGCTTACAATGGTTTGATTGTAATTAAGCTCATAGATCACATTCATCTGGCTGTCAGAAACTGTAGCTACAGGAATCTGGTTTGGTTTTGCAGCAATATCTTCTCTCATCTGATAAGCATTGGCTGCTGAAATTTCTTTTTTAGATTTATAACCTGCAATTTCCATCTGAGAATTGTAAGGAGTATATTCTGCTACATAAAGTGGAGATAAAATAGGTCTGTCCTGATTGTATGATGGTCTGTATGTAGAGACAAACAGCTTTACATTTTTCCAGTCCTGTCCGGTTTTCTGATAAATTTTACCCTTGTAAACCATTTCCAGAGGTTTCTTTACAGATTCAGCACGCAAATCATAAGAAGGAATCCATCCGGCATCAGAAACAATATAGCTTACCCCAAGATTCAGACTGGTTTCGTTATCCGCAAGAATTTCAAGAAGAAGCTCTTTACGATTGGTATTTTTATGGGTTTGCTCTTCAGCATACTGATTACTGAGCTTTGCAATACTTTCATCCAGAACCGTTTTCTGCTCATTCAGAAGGAATACCTGGTTATCAATTTCCAGCATTCTCTTTCTGTAAAACTCAGTAAGTTTAATAAGCTGTTCCTGCGGAGTAGATTTATCATTGATAGAAATTTTTAAATTATCATTAATGATATGCTGCTCACCCGCCAGATTTTTGATTTGAATATTCAACAGGCTTACCTGTCTTTGAAGCTTTTTTGTCTCTGTTTCAAGTTTTTTTTCATTATCTGACAATTCATCATTTTTCAAAAAATTATTTTGAGGCGTTATGGAAAGGAGTGTCGTATTTTTTTCAAGATTGATTTTATAGGTATTTTCATCCAGATTATTGGGAAGATTGACAATTCTTATGGTATTTCTACCTTTCTGAAGACTTACATTGGTACTTCCGAAAACTTTTGCTCCCTGAAGAAATACAGTGGCCTGTTTTACTTCAATTTTTTTCTTAATTTCCTGTGCTTTGATAAAGACAACTGAAAATATGATTAGTAAAAAATAACGTTTCATTGTTTATTATTTTGAATTCCTGAAGTAAAATTATCTCTATTTAAGACTGAAAATTGGGGAACTTGGTGAAGGGGTAATTTGACTTGGTGAGTATGCCATAGAGAAAAAAGAGGTTGTTTCAAAATTGTCATTCTGACGAAGGAAGAATCTCTTTTACAATAAATCAGAATCCGTTCGAAACTACAAAAAACCAATAAAGCTACCCTTTGGGCAGCTTTATTTTGAACTTATTCTTTTAAAGAATTTCGTATTTTGTTTTGATGCTGTATTTCAGTTTGATGTTTTCAATATTATCAAAAGAATAATCTACCGGAGCATCCGCCATTTCCATCTGTACGCTGTTCATTCTTCCTTTGTAAGCGGCCGGCATGATCATATCGCTGGTATAGTCTTCTATTTCTACAATTTCAAGAGCATTTCCTGTCTTTTTGCCCATACTTTCCAACAAGTAATCTGCCTTTTCTTTAGCGGCTTTCAAAGCATTGATTTTTACCGCTTTTCTGAAATCTGCAATTTTAGTATTCTTTACCTCAGCAATGTTCAGGCTGCTTACCCATTTTTGGTTCAGGTCTTCAAAAATTTTACTCAGACTTGATTTTGTGCTGGCTTTAAACTGATAACTTTTAGTAAACTTGGCTGTTTTAGAATAGATATTCTGGTACATTGATTTGAACTTGATATCCTCGTTCTTTAACCCTGCATTTTTTAAAATTTCAAATAACTTCTTTTCATTATCTGCCAGATCATTTTTGTTATCTGCTTTTATTCCGATGCTAAAAATAATTTCATCCGGTTCTACTTCCATTTCAGCAACACCTGTTACTTCAATTGCATTTTTCTTTACTTCTTGTGTCTGAGCATTTACAAAGCTTCCAAGGGTTAAAATTCCGATTAATAAAAAATGTTTCAATTTCATAATTTCCTGTTTTAAATTTTTAATTCTGATGTAAAATTACGCCGATCAGAAACCGGAATTCGGGAAACTTGGTGAAATGGAGCTTTCACTTGGTGAGACTTCAGAAATGAATTACTTCTCTTTATTTTTCTTCAGATCATATTTTACGCTGAGGTTCATAATATATTGTATACCCACCTCAGGATCGGAGTTGTTGATGACTTTATCAAAGCCGGTATAATCTGTTCCGTCATAGTAAAAGGTCTTTGATTTCCTTTCTTCTTTTTTTACATATCTGCTATCATACCCATAGGTGACGCTGGCGCTTTCAAAGGCTGCATAATTCTGATATTGATTTTTTGGGAAAGTATAAGTAAAACCTGAAGTCGCTGTAGGGCTTCCAATAATTTCTTTTTTAAACAGTTTAAAATAATTATCCTTCTTTTTGTCAAAGACAGCATAAGCCTCTTTGAGAAGGTCTTCCTGGATTTTATCAATATCATTGCTGATATAATCCACTTTAATAACATCATAAATCTGGAAATCTGAAGCTTCAGAGATGAGCTTTTCTATCATTGAATGCTTGTTTACGGTAATAATGATATTCTTCTTGGTTTCGAACCCGTCCATTTTTTGAGTGGTTACCTGAGTGTCTTTATTAATGTCATAATCATAGATTTTTGTCTGTGAGATAAAATCCACAAAAATATCATCGTTTCTGATGCCCATTGATGATATCCTTTTTATAAAACCATTGATTCTCCTGTTGATATTTTCAATAGCAATTTTAGGTGTTGCAGCTTCTTCATTCAGACCAAGAGTAAGTTTATATCGGTCTGCAGTCTTATTCATCAATACTTTTACATTAACAACAAGCGTGGAATCATTCGTGAAATAACTATTGGCATTGTTGAAGTCAGGGAGGTTTTTTAGAGCGGAATAATCGTTGTTATTTTTGTCTCTGTAAATCTGGTTTCCTCCCACCTGCGCTTTGGAAAGACTTAAAAGAGAAGCCATGATGAGGAAAAATACGGATGTTTGTTTTTTCATGATTTTTAAATTTGAATTATTTTGCCCCAAACTTAGCCTTACGGTCACAGTGTCAACGACTCAACTTGGTGAAAGGGAAGCTTCACTTGGTGAATAGTTTTTGAGCAGACTATATATATGTATATCTTTGTTTTATGAAAATGCTTAAACTCTTTACCTTCTTTTTACTGGCGCTTTGGGGAAATAGAATACATTCCCAAACCACGAATAACAGCAGTGCTGCTGTGGAAGAAGTGCAGGTAGAAACGAAGAAGCTGAAAAAAGCAATTGATACTAAAAATGAACCTGCCCAGGCTGATTCATATTATAATATTGGTGAAACATTTTTTAATAACGGGAATTTTCCGAAGAGTGAAGAATATTACACCAAAGCTAAAAATCTGTATGAAAAACTTAACGACAAACCCAATATTGAAAAAGCAACCCGCAGATTGGCTCAGTCACAGGAAAAACAGAACAAAATAACGCCTGCTATCAGTAACTATGGCAGAGCGGCACAAATGGGGTACAGTGAAAAAAGTAAAGCTGTAAATACTAATGATGTTACAAGACTTTCTTCTCCTACACCCGAACTTAAGGCGGAAGCGATCCAGAATAATATCAATCTGAGTAAAAAAGAAAACGAACAGGGAGATCTTGCAGAAAGCTACAGCCAACTGGCTGATGTTAATCTTAAACAAAAAGATGTTTCAAGCGCTGAAGAAAACCTGAATACCGCCTATAAAATTTCCAAAAAAGAAGCTCCTCAACAGGCATTGGCGATCAATCAGAAATTAGCAGATCTCTATGTTGAGAACAAAAATTATGATAAAGCTATTGAAGCTAAAAAGAAAGTACTGAAAGAAGATTTTGTGAAGGACAATTCGCAGGAAAAAGTCAATCAGATTCAGGAACTGGCAGATATTTATATTAAAAAGAATGATCCCAAAGAAGCCGTAGATCTTTTGAAAAATGCCTATGGAATTGCCTTAGATAAAGGTCATACACTGGAAGCACAGAAAAGTGTAAAAAAACTGGACAGCCTTTATGCAATTTCAGGAAATGTGGATGCTTCAGTTCAGTTATACAGAGACTTTTTAGGAAAACTCCCGAATCTTGTCTCCAAAGACAGAAGCCTGGTCGATAATAAAATTCTGGAAGATACCGAACAGAGAATATCCCAGCTGGAAAAAGAAAAAGAGCTGAAAGATGAGCTTATCAGAAAGAAAAATGTGTTCAATTACAGTCTGATTGGTGCTTTGATTCTACTGACAGGATTGATGATTTTTATTTTCAGAACATTGAAAAAAGTTCAGACGAAAAATAAAAAAATTGCCCTTCAATCATTACGCAGAGAGATGAATCCGCATTTTATTTTTAACAGTTTAAACAGTGTCAATCATTTTATAGCCACCAATAACGAACTGGAAGCCAATCAGTATCTGACTAAATTTTCAAAGCTGATGCGCGGGGTGATGGAAAACTCAGCCGAAGATTTTATTCCTTTCCAGCAGGAGCTTGATCTTCTTCAAAATTATCTTGCTTTAGAAAAAACACGTTTTGCAGATAAGTTCGATTATGAAATTGATGTAGATGAAAGCCTGAATATGCAAAACCTGCAAGTTCCGGGAATGCTTATACAGCCGTTTCTGGAAAATGCAGTCTGGCATGGACTCCGCTACAGATCTGAAAAAGGATTTTTAAAACTAAGCTTTGATAAAAGTGAATCACACCTTAAAATTATTATCGAAGACAACGGAATAGGAATTGAGGAAAGTAAAAAGCAGAAAACCCAGCATCAAAAGACAAGAGAGGGCAGAGGAATGAAAAATACACTGGAAAGAATCCAGCTTCTGAACGATCTGTATAAGAAAGATATTACCTGCTCTGTAAAAGATAAAGAAAATAATACCGGAGTTTTGGTAACGCTCCAGATCAATTTGATCTGATCTGAATTCAGGCTAGATCTTCTTTATAAATTGATGACGATTTAGGATAACATAAAAAGGAATATAACGCTATACGTTTCTTTGAGGAGATTGTAAAGTTGGCTAAATATTCCTAATTTGCACCAGCAACCTAGTAGCTGCCACCTAATATCTATTCAAATGAAAATAAAAGCTGTCATTGTAGATGATGAAATCATAGCAAGAGAAGTTCTGAGAAGTTATCTTACCAAATACTGCCCGCAGGTGGAAATTCTTGGTGAAGCGGAGAATATTAAAGAAGCCGTTCCTTTAATCACTGAGAAACAGCCTCAATTGGTCTTTCTGGACGTAGAAATGCCTTTTGGAAATGCTTTTGACGTTCTGGAGGCAACCAAAGATCTATCCTATGAAACCATTTTCATTACAGCATTTTCACAATATTCATTACAGGCATTAAATAAATCGGCAAGTTATTATATTTTAAAACCCATTGATATTCAGGAACTCATTCTGGCGGTCAATAAAGTGGTGGAAAGCCTTGAGAAAAAAGAAGAACTTAACAGAAACAAGATTCTCCTTGAAAATCTGAAATTAAAACCTGAAAAGCAGCAATTGATCCTGCCTACTCTACAAGGTTTTGATGTGGTAAAAACTGAAGATATTGTAAGGCTTCAGGCAGATGGAAACTTTACACAGGTTTATCTTACCGACGGTTCCAAAAAAATGGTGTGCCGTTTTCTGAAACATTTTGATGACCTTCTGGAAAATCCTTTTGTGAGGGTTCACCGTTCCCATATTATCAATACAGGTTTTGTGAAATCTTATCATAAAAGTGGAACCGTAATGTTGTCTGACGATACGGAAATTGAAGTCTCCGGAAGCTTTAAAGATAATTTTCTGAAAGTTTTTTCATAGAATTTATTGTTCCTTAACAGGTGTAAGGCATTATTTTTGACGTTTTCCTAAATAACCATACAAAATCTTACTGTCATGAAAACCATTCATAAAATTATCCTTCCCGTTTCGTTGGGAGCATTCGGGCTTATCATTTTCAATTCCTATTCAGTAAGAATTCCCAGAGGTGCCTTTGCCGTAAAGAATTTTGATCTTAAAAAATACCTTGGCAGATGGTATGAGATTGCCCGTTTTGATTACAGGTTCGAAAAAAATATGGATAATGTCACTGCAGAATATTCGTTGAATCCGGATGGTACTGTTCAGGTTAGAAATAAAGGGTACGATTACGGTAAAAAAGTATGGAATGAATCTATCGGGGAAGCTAAATTTGTAAAAGATCCCACAGAAGCCCGTCTGAAGGTTTCATTTTTTAAACCGATCTGGGCCGGTTATAACGTTATAGATATTGATGAAGACTATCAATATGCGCTGGTAGCTGGCAGCAGTTTAAAATATCTATGGATTCTTTCCCGTACAACCAATATTCCGGAAAGTATCCGTCAGCGTTTTCTTCAGAAAGCAAGAAAAATTGGTTATAATACCAATGAACTCATCTGGGTGAAACATAATTAATAATAAAAATACAAAAGGGCAAAATCATACAATTTTGCCCTTTCATACTTTTATCTTGTAGATATTAGCTTTTAATATACTCCTTCCATTCCTCAAAACGATGATCGATAACCTGCTTCATCAGATCATAGTTTTCGTAGGTATCCTCGATGTGATAGAATGTTTCGTATTCATAGTCACTTTCCTCTGCTTTGGCATCGAAAATGTTCACATAATCATCAGCAAATGAGCTGTATCTGTTTCCGAAGTCTGTATCGTCTGCATAATAATCTTTTGCAAAAAGATTTCCCAGTTCATTCAGATCATATTCAGAAAATTTTCCGTCACAGGAATCCATAATGAATTCCGCACCCGTAATTTCTCTTCGTTTTAATTTTTCAATTTCTTCTTCATGGTCTTCTTTCAGTTCATCAGAAATCATATTGTTGTGAATGCACCAGTTCAGGAACATTCCTGTGTGTGTTGCCCCGTTTTTCTGAGGAATTCCTTCCGGAAAATCACCGCCATAATGCCATGAAGCATCATCATATTTAGACATAATTTATATTGTAGTTTTAAATATTTTCATCAAAAATAGAAAAAATCAATTTATATTGCCGCAGCCACAGAATTTTCCGTCATTTGCAGAGAATTTTTTTCAACAAAAAAACATATGGAAAAAGCTGTTCTGATCACCATTGGTGACGAAATCCTTTCTGGAAATACGGTAGATACCAATTCTAACTTTATTGCTGCCGAACTTAAAAACATAGGAATAAAAGTTACTCAGATTCTTACCATCTCAGACGAAATTGAAACCATTAAAAATGCATTGAGTATTGCTTTTGAAACCGGTGATTTAGTTATTACAACTGGAGGGCTCGGGCCTACCAGAGATGATAAAACCAAAAAGGCGCTGGCAGAGTATTTTAACGATGAAATTGCTTTGGATGAGGTAACTTTCAATCATCTTAAAGGCTACATGGAAAGAAGAGGGCGGGCAGATATTCTGGAGAGAAACAGAGAACAGGCTTTTGTACCTACAAAATCTATTGTTTTTCAAAACCATTATGGAACTGCACCCTGTATGATGATGGAGCATAACGGAAAATTATGTTACAGCCTTCCGGGTGTTCCTTACGAAGTAAAACCGCTTATTAAAGATCAGATTATTCCTTATTTGCAGCAAAGATTCAGCCTTCATTACATTCATACCAGAATTGTTTCTGTAGTGGGAATTCCTGAGAGTATTCTTGCAGACAAGATCGAAGACTGGGAACTGGCACTTCCGGAAAATATTGCACTGTCTTATCTTCCGGTTGGAACACGGGTGAAGCTTCGTCTGACGGCTTCCGGTGAGAATGAAGAACAGCTGAAGCAGAGAACGGAAAAAGAAATTCAAAAATTGCTGCCTTTGGTAGAAGGTCATGTCATTGCAGTATCTGAAGATAAAATCGAGAATATTCTGGCAGAAATGCTTACTGAAAGGAATCTGACGATTTCTACTGCAGAAAGCTGTACAGGAGGTGAACTGGCAAAAATGATCACTTCAGTTTCCGGCAGCTCAAAATACTTCCTTGGTGGAATGGTGGCTTATGCTACAGAGAAAAAGATTAAAATTTTAAATGTTTCCAGAGACACCGTAGATCAGTTTACGGTAGTGAGCGAACAGGTGGCACAGGAAATGGCAAAAGGATGCCAGCAATTGTTTGAAACCCATATTTCCCTTTCTACCACTGGAGTCGCAGGGCCAGGAAAAGGAGAAGATGGTAAAGATATAGGAACTGTTTTTTATACCATCAGGATCAATGATCAGGAGGTGACCTCCAAATTATACATGCCACATCTGGAAAGAGTAGATTTTATGGATTTTGTTTCCCAAAAGGTGATTCAGGATTTGATAAGTCTTCTTATAAACAGTTAAATATGAGTCTGTTTTTTTAATTTTTTTTTAATTAATTTTTATACAGTTTTTCACACTTTTTGAAAGCCATTCAATAAATTTCAAAATCGTGGAAAATTCCAAACAGATTTTTCAGACCAACAGCAAGAAACGCTGGAAAAGTGTACAATGGGGGAGCCGTGTTTTTATCTTTATAGGAATACTGCTTCTGCTTGCGTTGGGTCTGATGATGACCCTGGACAGAAGTCCTAAAATCCCTTTTAAAGAAGACTATAAAGCTGTCATTACAGCCAATAAACCCTATCTTCAGGAGAATAAAATATCCAAAGAGTATAAAGGTTTCAGAAGCTTTATTTCTGAAAAAACAATCCATACCAACCTCGACAAAATTCAGAAAGCGAGAGCAGAAAGATATAAAAATCAGAACAGAAACTGGGCTCAGTTTCCAGGTGGAATCCGGTCTGCATTCTATGTCGCATGGGATCCTCAGTCTCTGATGTCTCTGAAACGAAATATCAGACACGTCAATCTGGTTTTTCCGGAATGGTTTTTCCTTGATCCTAAAACAGGAGACCTGAAAACAAATGTAGATCCGGAAGGCTATAAAGTGATTAAAAGAACGGGAGTTGCAGCAATGCCGATGCTGAGCAATAATTCCAATCAGGAATTCCATTCAGAAGGACTGGTAAAAGTTCTTAATGATCCGCAAAAAAGAACGCATCTGATTCAAAAGATTACTCAGCAATGTAAAAAATATAACTTCAAAGGAATTAATATTGACTTTGAGGATATGAACCTGAACTCTGATGAAAATCTGATTGCCTTTATGAAAGAACTGTCAGAGACCTTCAAAAAAAATCAGTTATTGGTTACCATGGATATCATGACGGATAATGATGATTATAACATCCCAAGATTAGATCCTTACGTAGATTACTTTGTACTGATGGCTTACGATGAATATTCTGCAGGAAGTAATGCAGGTCCGGTTTCTTCACAAAAATGGATCGAAGAACAGACAGGAAAAATTGTGAAGCAGACCTCTCCTCAGAAAATCATTTTGGGATTAGGAGCGTATGGCTATGACTGGAGTTCCAATAAAGATGACAATACCTCCGTTACCTACATGCAGGCCATTACCAAAGCCAGCGCCAGTAAAGCGGTAATTGATTTTAATGACAATACTTTTAATTTAAATTATTCTTACACAGATTCTAAAAATCTCACCCATACCGTATTTTTCAATGATGCAGCCTCCATTTTTAATACAATGCGTTTCTCCTCAGAATATCCATTGGCAGGAACGGCACTTTGGAGACTGGGAAGTGAAGACAGCAGAGTATGGAATTTTTATGATAAAGATCTTACGTTTGCAGGACTTTCCAAACTGAATTTGAAAACACTGGAAAATGTAAAAGGGCAGACCATGGTGGATTACATCGGAGACGGAGAAGTGCTGGATGTTCTGAATACTCCTCATGACGGAAAAATCGCGCTGGAAATTGATCCGAAAGAGAAAATTATCACAGACGAAAATTATATCACGTATCCAAGCTCTTACGAAGTGAAAAAATATGGAAGTGCTCCTCAGAAAGAATTGGTGCTTACTTTTGATGACGGTCCGGATGAAACATATACTCCGCAGATATTAGATGTACTGTCCAAATATCATGTTCCGGCAGCATTCTTTTTAGTAGGATTAAATGCCGAAAAGAACCTTCCGCTTGTTAAAAGAATTTATCGCGAAGGACATGAAATTGGAAATCATACATTCACTCACGAAAATGTTGCGAAAGTAAGTCCGGAAAGAGCTTTACTGGAACTGAAACTAACAAGATTACTGATAGAATGCGTGACAGGGCACAGTACAATTCTGTTCAGAGCTCCCTATAACGCAGACTCTGAGCCTACCACTTCAGAAGAGATTATTCCGGTGGCTTTGGCAAGACAGCAAAACTATCTTGATATCGGTGAAAATATTGATCCTGAAGACTGGCAGCCCGGAATAAAAGCAGATGAAATTGTAAAACGTGTAATGGCAGGAGTCAAACATGAGAGAGGAAATATCATTCTTCTTCATGATGCGGGCGGCGATACGAGAGCAGAAACGGTGAAAGCTTTGAAAATTTTAATCCCAACACTTCAGAAACAAGGTTATCATTTTACCAACCTGACAAATATCTTGCATAAAAGCAGAAGCGAACTGATGCCGGCAGTTCCTAAAACAAAGTCATATTACATCATGCAGCTGAACCTTGTGTTAGCGACCGTTATTTACGGAATAAGCCATTTTCTGGTGGCATTATTTACCATTTTCATTGTATTAGGTTTGATCAGACTATTGCTGATGGCCTATTGGGCTTTTAAAGAAAGAAGAAAAGAAAAAAAGCTGGGCGGATTTCCGGTTCTGGAATCCTATCCGAAAGTCTCCATTATTGTGCCTGCCTATAATGAAGAAGTAAATATTGTTTCTTCCCTTCAGAATTTGTTGAAACAGACTTATCCGAATTTTAATATCATCATGGTAGATGACGGAAGCAAAGATTCTACGTATGAAAAAGCAGTAGAAGCATTCCCGAATCATCCGGACCTGAAAATTTTCACTAAAAGTAATGGCGGAAAAGCAACTGCTTTAAACTTTGGAATTTCAGAAACTGATGCAGAGTATGTAGTGTGTATTGATGCCGATACCAAACTTCAGCAGGATGCTGTAAAATATATGATTGCCAGATTTTTGAATTCAAATCCTGAAGAGAAAATAGCTGCTGTTGCTGGAAATGTGAAAGTAGGAAATAGAGTAAACTGGCTTACCAAATGGCAGGCGATAGAATATACAACAAGTCAGAATTTCGACAGGCTTGCGTATGCTCATATCAATGCTATTACCGTAATTCCAGGGGCTATCGGAGCCTTTAAAAGATCAGTGATTATTGAAGCAGGAGGCTATTCATCTGATACTTTAGCGGAAGACTGTGATATTACTGTGAAAATTTTAAAAGCGGGATACACGGTGGCCAATGAAAACAGAGCCATTGCAGTTACTGAAGCTCCTGAAACCGTAAAGCAGTTTTTAAAACAACGTTTTCGCTGGACTTATGGAATTATGCAGATGTTCTGGAAACAGAGACAGACTTTCCTTAACCCCAAATATAAAGGATTGGGACTTTGGGCAATGCCGAATATTTTATTATTCCAATACATTATTCCGTTTTTCTCGCCAATGGCAGACGTGATCATGTTCTTTGGAATGCTGTCCGGCAACGGAGACAAAATATTTACCTATTATCTGATCTTTCTTTTAGTGGATGCCTCATTAGCCTTAGTGGCATTCATTATGCAGCGGGAAAAACTGATTAACCTCCTATATATTATTCCGCAGAGATTCGGGTATAGATGGCTGATGTATATTGTATTATTTAAAAGTTTAAGAAAAGCACTGAAAGGCGAAATGCAGTCCTGGGGATTTCTGAAAAGAACCGGGAATGTGAAAGAGATAGCAACTTCTTAAAAAGTTGGGAAACTTCTGCCTTCTATTGTCTGATTTTTCCAGTAAAAGTAAAGGTTGGATCAAAAAAAATGTGATCATGTAGCTGGAGGTTGTTTTATGACTTTCATAATCTCCAGCTTCCTGCTCCCAACTTCCCACTTAAGAGATTTTCATGTTATTTATTTAAATTTGTTTTATTGAAAAGTAACAAATTCGAAATAAATCATACATATTCTAAAAATTGTTATCATAATGAAAAAAATAACGCTTTCTTTGTTTTTAATAGCAGGGATCTGCACTCAGACTACGATGAGCGCACAAGCTAAAGCTGCTAAAGTAGCAGTGAATAACACAGATAAAGGTTTAGACCTTAGCTTGATGGACACTTCGGTGCGTCCTCAGGATGATTTTTACAACTATGTGAGTGGAACCTGGATGAAAACAGCCAAAATTCCATCTGATAAACCAACTTGGGGAAGCTTCAATAAACTGGCTGAGGATACGGATAACAATTCCATGACGATCCTGAACTCTCTTTTGAAAGATAAATTTGCTGACGGAAGTGAAGGGAAAAAGATCCAGGATTTGTATGCTACTTATATGAATATGGAGAAGAGAAATGCTGACGGAATTAAGCCTATTCAGAATAATCTGAATAAAATTGATGCGATTAAAAGCATGGCTGACCTTCAGAATTATCTGATTTCTGTAACGAAAGAAGGAGAAAACACTTTATACGGATGGGGAATTGATGCAGACCTTAAAGATTCTAAAATGAACGCTGTTTATTTAGGAAACGCTTCTTTAGGTTTAGGAAGAGATTACTACCAGAAAGTAAACGAGAAAAATACAGAAGCTATTGCTGAATACCAGAAGTATGTAGCTTCCATGTTAAAAGAATTAGGATATAAAAATGCTGATGAAGCAGCAAAAGGTATCGTTAATTTTGAAAAAAGCATCGCGAATACTTATCTGACAAACGAGCAGAGCCGTGACAACACTCTTCAGTACAACCCTAAAACAATGGCTGAGCTTTCTACTTTGGTAAAAGGAGTAGATATCCCTGGCTACCTTAAAAAAGTAGGAGTAAATTCTGACAAAGTAATCATCAGTGAATTAGGATACTATAAAGACTTTGATAAACTAATCAATGCTCAGAATCTTTCTGTGATCAAAGATTATCTTAAATTCCATATGATCCACGGAAGTGCTTCTTATTTAAGTGAAAACTTAGGAAACATGAAATTTGCTTTCTATGGTAAATATCTTAGAGGTCAACAAGAACAAAGAGCTCTTAACAAAAGAGGTTTTGAGTTGATTAATGGTACTTTAGGAGAAGCTTTTGGAAAATTATATGTTGAAAAATATTTCCCTGCTGAAGCAAAAGCTCAGATGGTAGAATTGATCGATTATTTAAAGAAAAGTTTCGCAGTTCATATCAATAATTTAGCTTGGATGTCTTCTACAACTAAGGAAAAAGCAATGGAGAAGCTGAACAAGTTTACGGTAAAAGTTGCTTATCCGGACAAATGGAAAGACTATTCAAAATTAAATATCATTTCTGAAGCTAAAGGAGGAAATCTATATCAGAATCTTCAGAACATCGGTGAATGGCAGTACAACAAAGACTTAGCTAAAATTGGTAAGCCGGTTGATAAAACAGAATGGGGAATGACTCCGCAGACTGTAAATGCCTATTACAATCCTGTAAACAATGAGATTGTATTCCCAGCTGCAATCCTTCAGCCGCCATTCTTTAACCCTAAAGCTGATGCTGCTGTAAACTTCGGAGGTATCGGTGCCGTTATCGGTCACGAAATGAGCCACGGATTTGATGATTCAGGAGCACAGTTCGATGCAGACGGTAACTTGGTAGACTGGTGGACTCCGGCAGATAAAGCGAACTTCGAAAAAGCAACAAAAGCTCTTGCTTCTCAGTATGACAAGTACGAGCCGGTAAAAGGAACTTTTGTAAACGGTACTTTCACAAATGGAGAAAATATCGCTGACTTAGGAGGGGTAAACATCGCTTATGACGCTCTTCAGATGTATCTGAAAGACAAAGGAAACCCAGGAAAAATCAGTGGATTCTCTCAGGATCAGAGATTCTTCCTAAGCTGGGCAACGGTTTGGAGAACATTATCAAGTGAGAAATATATGGTAAATCAGGTGAAAACTGATCCGCACTCTCCGGGATATTTCAGAAGTTTCGGTCCGCTAATTAACGTTGATGCATTCTACAAAGCATTCGATGTGAAAAAAGGAGACAAACTATACAAAACGCCGGAAGAAAGAATCAAAATCTGGTAAAAATAACAACCGCTCAGCAATGGGCGGTTATTTTTTTAGGTGGCAGGTGGTAGATAATAGGTAGCAGGTGAATAGGATTAGGGATTAGGGATTAGGGAATCGGATGATATATATTTGTCGTAGTGACTTCCATCATTCCCATCCTTTGGAGGGGTGTCAAAAATTCAAAGAATTTTTGACGGGGTGGTCTACAACAATCTCACTTTCCACCCACATTCCAAAAGACACCCAAAAACCTCAAACATTAAACATTAAACATTAAACATTAAACCTTGAATTTTCAATTTTAACCCATATCTCAATTATCATTCATAACATATCATTAAAGTTTGTATATTTGATAAGTTTGTGTAAAATCAAAAATTATTTTTAATGAAAAAGCTAAATATTGGAATACTTGCCCTTTCAGGTATTGTATTTCTTAATTCGTGTGGTGCAGCCAAGACTGCAGGGACGGAGAACAAAAAAGAAGCTACTGCTGTAGTGGCTGAACCGGTAAAAGAAGAAGCTAAAGAGGAGGGAATTAATTTATCGTATATGGATACAAGTGTCCGCCCACAGGATGACTTTTTTAGCTATGTGAACGGAAATTGGGTGAAAACGACTCAGATTCCTTCCGATAAAGCAAACTGGGGTTCTTTCAATGCTTTGAGAGAAAATGTGGATGATGCTTCACTAGATATATTAAACAAAATTCTTACAGAATCATATCCTGCAGGTTCAGAAGGACAGAAGATTCAGAATCTGTATGCTTCTTTTATGGATACCAGTAAGAGAAATGCAGAAGGTCTCGCACCGATTAAAGCTGATCTTGCCAAAGTAGATGCTATTAAAAGTCTTAATGACCTTCAGAAATACCTTTTGGAAGCTACAAGATTAGGAGACAACTCTTTCTACGGATGGAGAGTGGGCGCTGATATGAAGAATTCCAATATGAATGCAGTATATCTTGGCGGTCCGGATCTGGGATTGGGAAGAGATTACTACCAGAAAGTAAATGAAGCCAATACGAAAACATTGGCGGAATACCAGGCATATGTAGGAAAGCTATTTGGAGTTTTAGGATATAAAAACTCTCCACAGGCTGCACAGAATGTGGTAGACTTTGAAAAACAGCTAGCCAATTATTTATTGACTCTTGAGCAAAACAGAGATGCTAATTTAAGATACAACCCTAAAAATGTATCAGAATTATCCGGTCTTGTTAAAAATGTAGATCTTGCAAAATACCTGAAAGATGCAGGCGTAAATACAGACAGAGTGATCATCGGAGAACTGAAATATTACCAGAATATGGATCAGTTCATTACCCAGAAAAACCTTCCTTTACTGAAAGATTATCTGAAATATCACATCATCAATGGCAATGCAAGTAATCTGGATGATAGCCTTGAGCAGATCAGATTCGATTTCTATGCTAAATATCTACAGGGGCAGAAAGAGCAGCGTCCAATGAACAAAAGAGGGCTTACCCTTGTCAATGGTGTTCTTGGAGAAGCATTCGGAAAACTGTATGTAGACAAATACTTCACTCCTGAAGCTAAAAAGCAGATGGAAACCTATATTGATTACCTTTTAAAATCATTCAAAACACACATCGCGAATATAGACTGGATGTCTCCTGAGACCAAAGTAAAAGCTCAGGAAAAACTATCCAAGTTTACAGTGAAAATTGCGTACCCGGATAAATGGAAAGATTATACTCAACTGAAAGTAGAATCTCCAAAACAGGGAGCAACACTGTATTCTAACCTTCAGAATGTAGCAGCATGGCAGTATCAGAGAAGTCTGGATAAAGTAGGAAAGCCTGTTGATAAAACAGAATGGGGAATGTCTCCTCAAACTGTAAATGCTTATTACAGCGGATCAAACAACGAAATTGTATTCCCTGCAGCCATTCTTCAGCCACCTTTCTATAATCCTTTAGCGGATGCAGCGGTGAACTTCGGAGGGATCGGAGCTGTTATCGGTCACGAAATTTCTCACGGATTTGATGACAGTGGTTCACGTTTCGATGGTGATGGTAACCTTAATAACTGGTGGACAGATGCTGACCGTAAAAACTTTGATGCGAAAGTAGGTCAGTTAGCCGCTCAGTACAGTGCTTACGAACCAGTAAAAGGAAGCTTCGTGAACGGTAAGTTTACAAGTGGTGAAAACATCGGTGACTTAGGTGGAGTAGCGGTGGCTTACGATGCGCTGCAGATGTATTTAAAAGATAAAGGAAATCCAGGAAAAATCAGCGGGTTCACTCAGGATCAGAGATTCTTTATGAGCTGGGCAACCGTGTGGAGAACAAAAGCTACTGATCAGTATATGATCAATCAGGTGAAAACAGATCCGCACTCTCCGGGCATGTTCAGAGCCTTTGGACCACTGGTAAATCAGGACTCATTCATCAAAGCATTTGATATCAAACCTGGAGACAAAATGTATAAAGCTCCTCAGGACAGAATAAAAATCTGGTAATTTTACCTTATAAATTGTTAGAAAAGAAAGAATCCGTCTCCCATTAAGTTGAGGCGGATTCTCTTTTTAATATTCTTTCTTATAATTCCGGAGAACAAACTTTATTCCGGTTTCTATAATGTCTCCCATCGTTTTACAATACTTGAAGTTGACATCGTAGGTGAGCTTTTGTAATGCTGTCCTTAATTCTGTGACATTGGCTTCCGGTGCGATATTATCTTTTTTCATAATAGAAATAAGTTCATCAAATCTGTTTTGGCTGCTGGTCACTCTTTTTACGATTTGTGATCGTACCTCCTTACGGTATTGTTCTATAGAGCTGGGCTTCAGTTTTTCCAGTACCATATTGACCATTGGGCTGTTTTCTTTGAAATACTGCGGAAGATAAACTTTTAAATTCCCTTCGTAAGTTTGCTGATCAAAATCAATGGGGCGAATTCTGTAAATAACCTGGTCGAAATCATGTATAGGAATGACGACGTAATTATAAGAACGCATATCCCCAAGCAACCCGATGAGACATCGCTCATTGAATTTTACAAACTCTTTGGAAATCTGGGCCTTTTCAAGTTCTGAACAGTTAGGAAGATGCTTCTGAATAAAAACATCTCCCGGAATTCCTAAAATATGCTCTTCAATCAAAGTATTTTTGTATACCAGAAAATTAATTCGGTTGGGAGAAAGCAGATCCTCAAGCTCCAGTCCGAATATTCGTGAAGCATCAGCCTGTTTAATATAAAAATACGTATAATTATCATTCAGTACATTTCTCACCCGAATCCGGAAAGGTTTAGAATTTCCGAAAGTACAAAAGTCGATGGTATCTACTTTCAGATAAGGTAAAGTAGCGATATCTCCATCAGAATGAAGGAGGGTATAAATCTTATTTAAATTAGCCTCTATTTCTTTAAACTCATATTCAGAATACAAAACCCCAAGCCACAAAGTATCTTTGCCGTCCTTATCCAGAATACTCACGCTGTCGCTAAACCTTAGAAGATCTTCATACAGAAACCTGATTTTGGTGGTTCTGTTATATTTTTCCAAATACTGCTGTAATGCTTCTGAAACTGGAAATATCGGTTTTCTGAACGCTATTTTTACATCTTTCATGACACGGTTCACTTTGTTTAAATATAAAGAATATTTTTTGTAAAGTATTAAGAATTCTTATTTTAACATTCATCAGGCATGTTTATAAAAGAGCAAAGCGAACAAAAATTTTATTTTATTTTTCTTGGAAGACTTTATTTATTTTTTCATAGCTTAGTGATATCGTAATGCGGTGATTGTATGTTAAATGAATATAAATAGATTTAGATGATTCAAGAAAAATCTTAGTAAAATTTTGTATGTTACAGTTTTTTTTTAAATTTAAACATTGGATTGGTAATTTATTTGATTCATCGGTAAATTACTCAAAGACAGATCCAAACCAAAATAGTAAATCTCAAAATAACAATAATATGGCAATGTTTAATTATGGTGTTGGCGGAAACGAGGTAAAAGTAGACGCTAATGAAGCTATTCAGGAAATACAGGAAAATAAATCACTGATAGTAAGCCAACTTACAACAGACGAGTCTTATACCCCTGAAATCGTAACAGGATTAAAAACAGTGGAAGACGTTTTCAAACATTTTCAGCCTTCAGTATCTGTACAACACGAAACAGAAGACGGCGGAATGGTAGAAGAGGAATTCCGTTTTCAAAACCTTGGAGACTTTACCCCTAAAAGCCTTACTCAGAAGTCAGATTATCTGCAGCAGCTGAGCATGGAACAGGAGCAGTACAATAAAATAGTACGTCAGCTGAAAACCAATAAAATTCTACGCAACATGCTGGAGAACGATCAGACAAGAACTGCGTTCATAGAAGTATTGAAAGAAGTGGCACAAGAACTTGAAAAATAATTAAAGACTAACATTAAATCATGGATAGCAAATTACAGGCACAAGAAAGCCAGCAGCAGGGGCAGCAGCAACACGCAGGGCAGCCGAAGGGCAACCCGCTTGCAGAGCTCAATAAAATGGGAGGATTTGGCTTTGTTGAATCCGTTGTAGACGGTATTGCCAATATGAACCCAACAAGAAAGGCAAGAAAAGAAATCTTCCTGAATGACAGCAATAAAGCAGACGAAAGAAAAGAACTTCTTCAGAAGATCAATCTTTGGGTAAACCTTTTAGAAGGGAGTGAATCTGCGGATAAAATGGCCGATACCTGCAAAACTAAAGCACAGCAGGCCGATCAAAACCTGAAAACAAACTTAAAAAATACACTGGATGCCGTTCGTCTGTTGGAAACCAACTACAGAACAGTAGCTCAATTCTACAAAAATACAGAATTGGATAAAGTGGATAACGTAAGTATCGTAAATGCAAGCCTTGAACAGGTTTCCGATTTGGATAACCCTTTGTTCATTGATGCAATCTCAGAAGAATTCAAAAACTATTACGACCGTCTTGACCTTAGAGATAACTACTCAATCCTTGCCATTCCAGGATATTTAGGATCTAACAAGGTGATCGAGAAATGGGCAAAAATCTGTAACGAAAACAAAGTTATGATGGTTACAGACTTCGCCAACCTTGATAAACCGGATGACGTTGTAGATTTATTCCACTCTGCAAACCTTACAGGAGGTGAGCTTCACAGAAGTAACGTTATTATGACGTGTAACTGGCTGGTAGGACGTGGGAAAGCTGAAGAAGTAGGGGAAGAAGAAAATGTAGAACTTCCACCTTCCACTTCATTAGCCGGAAAAATCCACAAAACACTGATGTCTCAGGTGGCAGCAGGTAAAAAACATGGTAATATCAACGAAGTAGACGCAGTAAAATTCGAATTGAAGAAAAGTGAAATTTCTCAGTTGGAAAAAATGGGTCTTGTACCTATGGTAAACGAGTACGGAAAAATTATGGCTTTCTCAGCGAAGACCTTATTTACAGGAGACAATATCGGTCTTCAGACGTATTCCGTAGTTCGTGTATTCGACTATGTAACCAAAGTATTGCTTGACTTCCTGAACAGAAGAGCTTTCGAAAACTGGAATGCTAAAAACGAGGACGATTTGAGAAGACAGATTGTGACGTTCCTGGATAACATCAAAGGACCGGACAAATTGATCGAGAAATTCAAAATTGTTCGTTTTGAGCAGGATAGAGTAAACAAAGACAGAGTGTGGCTGGATATCCGTATGACCCCTTATTTCCCTACAAAAAGTTTCGTTATTAAATTGGACGGACACAAAGGAGATGACGGTAACGAATGGGATGCAGAATATACTCAGGAGTAACATAAACATACTTTATATAACAAAAACCGATGCAATATTACATCGGTTTTTTTTCAACCAACACCTATGAAATTTAATATGAATAAGAAGCTTATTCTGGGGTTACCTTCGATAATGATGGTACTTTTGATAAGCTGTGAGAAAAAATACCAAAGTCCAGGCACTTACGAAAATGATCTTTTCGCACAGGAACGTCAGGAAGGAAAAGCATACATCATGAATAGAGATGAATGTTTTGATGGCAGTGAACTCGTCCTTGCAAGTTCAGAGGTAAAATTAGCAGACAGTTCCAAAGGCCGCGGAAAATCATTCTTTCTTTATAAAGTAAAATCAGGAAAAGTATTGAAAACGGTAAGAGATTCTGCTGTAGAAATGCCTATGATGTTTTTATCCCAATATAAATTAAAGATCAAAAATACCGATTCCATGTATGTTTATCTGAAAAAACTGGAAGGGTATCGTTTCATTGCTAAAGACAGAAACCTTAAGTATCAATGGTTAAAAGCTGCGCCTGTATATTCTGTTAAAGATGGTAAATAAGTTTTATCTTTGCAAAATATAAGATGCTTCAACTTAGCTCAGCATGACATTGTCAATACTAAGTGTTTTCAAACATAAAACAAATGTCATTGGGTTTTTAAAAGCAAAGTATCTTTAAAAAGCAAAACAAAAATTTTTGGAGAAGGATAACCGAAATTCAGATTTTCTGCATATTGGCAGCAAAATCCTTGAATGGTATAAAAATAATGCAAGAGATCTGCCTTTCAGACAGACAAAAGATCCGTACAAAATCTGGATCTGTGAAATCGTATTTCAGCAGACAAGGATCAATCAGGGATTAAACCATTACAATAATTTTATTAAAAGATTTCCTAATGTAAAAACGTTGGCTGAAGCTGAAGAAAATGAAGTTTTATTGTATTGGAAAGGATTGGGTTATTATTCAAGAGCCATCAATATTCATAAAGCTGCCCAACAGATCATGAATGATTATCAGGGCGTTTTTCCGAATCAGTATGAAGAAATTTTAAAATTAAAAGGAGTAGGGAAGTACACTGCAGCAGCCGTGTCAAGTATATGCTTCGGAGGGAAAATGCCTGCAGTTGATGGGAATTTCTACCGTGTTCTGAGCCGTCTTTTTGCTGATGATTTTGATATTTCAAATTCAAGGGCATTCACGTATTTCTCTGAACTGGCAGCTTTGGTAATGCCGGAAAATGTGAGCGATTTTAATCAAGCCATGATGGATATAGGGTCAGAAATCTGTAAACCCAAAAATCCGATTTGCGGAGAATGTCCTGTGAATGAAGACTGTCTCGCATTTTCTATGCAAAAAATCTCAGATTATCCCGTGAAAACTAAAAAAGTAAAGGCAGAAGATCTTGCTTTAACCTATTATTTTGTGCATAGAAACGGAAAGTTCCTGATCCGTCAGAGAACAGATGACTTCATATGGAAGAAATTGTTTGAGTTTCCAGTTGCCATTTCTACAGATATGGAGCGATTCATTACAGGCTCAAAAATAGTCACCCATAAACTGACTCATAAGAATTTAACTATTGAAATATTGAATGTTGAAATCACTTCTGAGAAGATCTGGAACGATTTTATTACTGAAAACCAGTACCTGATTACCGACGTTGAAGGTTCTCATGAAAAATCCTTTCCGAAGCCTCTGGAAAATTACATTCAAAACTCTCTGAAAGACTGAAATTTGTCTTCCGAAATCTGAAATCTAATTTGTACTTTTGCAAAATGATTAAAAAAGTCATTTTTATTTTTGTATCGCTGCTTTTAATTTCATGTGGAAAAGACGCTTCACCAAAACCTTATGGGGAACTGCGTCTTGAATATCCTGCACCGAAATACCAAAAGTTTGAAAACAATTGTGCCTATACCTTTGAATATTCTGATTTTGCTTCGATTGCACCTGCTAAGAAACCTTGCTGGTTCTATGTGAATTATCCGAAAATGAAGGCTAAGCTTTTTGTTACCTATTACCCGATACAGAACGACTTTGCAGACCATATCAAGGAAGCTGAGAAAATGGTGTATGAACATACCATTAAAGCAAGTTCCATTGATACAAAATCCTTTGAATATCCTGAAAAGAAAGTATATGGAAACTTCTATGAGCTGAAAGGCCAGAGTGCTTCCAATCTTCAGTTTTACATTACAGACAGTACGAAGCACTTCGTTACTGCTTACTTATATTTTAATACGAGACCGAAACCGGATTCTCTTGCGCCTGCAGTGAACTATATCAAAAATGATATGAAACACCTGCTGGACACTTTTGAATGGAAAAAATAATTACTTTTAATATACATTGAAAAATATATGAAACTTTTAGTTGTAGGAAGTGTTGCATTTGATGCAATTGAAACACCATTTGGTAAAACGGACAAAATTTTAGGAGGTGCAGCCACTTATATCGGGATCACTTCATCAATTTTAGGCGTTAAATCCGGAATTGTTTCTGTAGTAGGAGGAGACTTTCCACAAGAACATCTTGATATGTTCACAAACAGAGAGGTAAACATCGAAGGAATTGAAATCGTAAAAGAAGGAAAAACATTTTTCTGGTCTGGAAAATACCACAATGATCTGAATACAAGAGATACTTTGGCTACAGAAGTAAATGTACTTGAGAATTTCGATCCGAAAATCCCGGATTCAATGCAGGATGCCGAAATCTTATTACTTGGAAACCTACACCCTGGAGTGCAGCTGTCTGTACTTGAAAAAATGAACAACCGTCCTAAGCTGGTTATCCTTGATACCATGAACTTCTGGATGGATTCTGCATGGGATATCTTAATGGATATGATTGCAAAAACAGACGTTATTACCATCAATGATGAAGAAGCAAGACAGCTTTCAGGAGAATATTCTTTGGTAAAAGCGGCTAAAAAAATTCACACAATGGGTCCTGAGTATGTAATTATCAAAAAAGGAGAACACGGAGCTTTGCTTTTCCATGACAATAAAGTATTTGCTATCCCGGCTCTTCCGTTAGAAGATGTTTTCGATCCAACAGGAGCAGGAGATACTTTTGCCGGAGGATTTGCTGCTTATCTTGCTAAAAAAGAAAAAATTGATTTCGAAACGATGAAATCTGCACTTATTGTAGGATCTGCAATGGCTTCTTTCACTGTAGAGAAGTTCGGAACTGAAAGAATAGAGGAAGTAAGCGAAGCAGATATGTTCAGCAGATTGAGACAATTCAAAGAATTAACGACATTTGATGTTGAACTGCAGTAAATAAGTCTTTTTAAGAAATATTTATAATAAAAAATTGAGTGTAATTCGTTAAGAATTCTAAATTTGCAACTTGTTAAAATAGTAAAATGACAAATAAACTAAAAATCACTTTTCTTCTTGGGATTTTCATCATGATATTCTCTTCAAATATGATGAATGCCCAGCTAAAACAAGGAGATTTGGTGGATGGTATTGCAGCTGTTATCGGGGATGAGATTGTTTTGGAATCTGATGTAAACGAGCAGATGAATTATGGGAAACAACAGGGAGCTGCGAATACAGACAAATGTGAGTTCCTGGAAAACCTTATCAGCAACAAGCTTCTTGTATACGAAGCAAAAAAAGATACCTTAATTGAAAACCGTTCTGCAGCCATTAAGGAACAGGCTAACGCAAAATACCGTCAGTTGCTTTCTCAATTTCCGGATGAAAAAACATTGCTTGCCGCTTATAAGTTCAGAAACTCTTATGAGATGAAAAATGCTATCGAAAAGATAGACACAGACCAGTACTACGGACAGGCAAAATACCAGAGAATTACTGATAAAGCTGACGTTACTCCAAATGAGGTTACTGATTTCTACAATATGTATAAAACACAGTTGCCACAAGTAAAAGATGAGGTTACTTTAGCTCAGATTATGATCTATCCGGCACTTACGGAAGCTCACAAGCAAGATCTTATCAACAGATTGAAAAAGATCAAGCAGGATATTATTGGAGGAGAAACCTTCGAGAGCCAGGCAAGAATCTATTCTGAAGATGAAGGATCAGCTGCTAATGGAGGATTGTATAAAAATATCAATAAAGGGCAGATGGTTAAGCCATTCGAAGCTGCTGCATTGAACCTTCAGGAAAATGAAATCTCAGATCCTATCGAATCTGAATTTGGTTTCCATATTATTCAGTTATTAAAAAGATCAGGTAAAGTATATGATGCAAGACACATCTTGTTAAAAGCTACACCTACTGATGAGGAAATTAAAACAGCAAAAGCAAAACTAGACAGTATTAGAGGTCTTATTTTGAATGGCAAAATGACATTTAAAGACGCTGCTTTTAAATTCTCAGAAGATAAAAGAACAAAATTCAACGCTGGAATAGTTCCTGGAGCTGATGGTTCTGATAAAATCGAAAGAGAAAGTATTCCTGGAACAATCAGCTATGAATTGGCAGGATTGAACAAGGGAGACATCACTACTGCTTTTGAAGATGAAGAAAACAAGAGAAAGCAAATCAAGATTATTAAAATTGAAGATGTGATTCCTTCTCACCAGATTACACTGGAAACAGATTTCAGCAGAATCAAGCAGATGGCGCTGAATAAAAAGAAAAGTGAAATGGTTGAAAAGTTTGTCAACTCTAAGTTACCGACAACTTTTATCTCCATTGACGGACGTTACGACAGCTGTAGCTTTAAGTCGAACTGGAAGAAACAATCCTTGACAAAATAAAATCAAAACCTTCAGAATTTCTGAAGGTTTTTTTATGATAAAGCTTTAAAACATGAATGGGAATGATAGAAAATATTGACATATTCTTCCCTGAAAACCATTGTTTTTAGTATTTTTACGCATGAGCAATTTTATAGATTTCAACGCTGCAAAAAAACTTCATGATATGGAGGCAACACAAAATAGAATTTCACACCTTTTTAATATTAAATATCCAATTATCCAGGCTGGGATGATCTGGCACTCGGGATGGAGACTGGCTTCTGCTGTTTCTAACTGTGGCGGATTGGGTATCATAGGAGCGGGAAGTATGTATCCTGACATTCTAAGAGAAAATATCCGGAAATGTAAACAGGCGACCGATAAACCTTTCGGGGTAAACGTACCGATGTTATATCCTAATATTGAAGAAATCATTCAGATTATTCTTGAAGAAAGAGTGGAAATTGTATTTACGTCAGCAGGGAATCCTAAAACCTATACAGAAACCCTGCAGAAAGAAGGAATAAAAGTAGCTCACGTAGTTTCCTCTACCAAATTTGCTGTAAAATGTGAAGATGCAGGAGTAGATGCTATTGTTGCAGAAGGTTTCGAAGCAGGAGGTCACAACGGAAGAGATGAAACCACAACGTTTTGTCTTATTCCGAATGTAAAAAAACATATTTCTAAACCATTAATTGCAGCAGGTGGAATTGCCTTAGGCTCACAAATCAAAGCAGCCATGATTCTTGGAGCAGACGGTGTACAGATCGGTTCCCGTTTTGCTGCCACTACAGAAGCAAGTGCTCATGAAAACTGGAAAAAGAAAATTACAGAACTACAGGAAGGAGATACTCATCTTACCTTGAAAGAACTGGCACCTGTAAGAATGGTGAAAAATAAGTTCTTCAATGAACTGGAAGATATCTACCTGAATGGAAGAGATAAAGAAGCCTTAATTGCTTCATTAGGAAGAGCAAGAGCAAAACGCGGAATGTTTGAAGGAGATATGGAAGATGGAGAATTGGAAATAGGTCAGGTTTCAGCTCTGATTGATGACATTCTTCCGGTAGAAACTGTTTTCAGTCACTTATTAAAAGAATTTGAAGAAACGAAAATGCCTGTTTTTTAAAATATAATTATCTAATGGAAGGAAGAATAATTGATGTAAAGGGTAAAAAATTATATATAGAACACTATAATCCGTTTGAAGGCAGACCTACAATTATATTTCTGCATGATTCACTCGGTTCGGTACAGCTTTGGAGAGACTTTCCAGCTAAATTATCTGAAGCTGCACAATGCAATACGCTTGCTTACGATCGCTTAGGTTATGGAAAATCATATCCTATGCTTACTCATGAAAGACCCGTAAATTATATGGAGCTGGAAGCAGATCTGCTGAATGATGTACTGATTGAAATGAATCTTGATCATGTGATTCTATTCGGGCATAGTGACGGGGGAACAATAGCTTTGATCACCGCTGCAAAATATCCCGAAAAAGTAAAAGCCGTTATCTGTGAAGCAGGTCATATTTTTGTGGAAGATGTGACTTTAAAAGGAGTCTATGATGCCTGGGAAGCTTACAAAACGACCAATCTTGCGGAACGTTTACAGAAGTATCACGGAGATAAAGTAGAAATGCTTTTCAAAGCCTGGACAGAAACCTGGACACGGGATGATTACAGAACCTGGAATATAGAGTATCTGTTGAAAGATATTAAAGCTCCATTGTTATTTATTCAGGGAGAAGCTGATGAATATGGGACGTTGGATCAGATGGAAAAAACAGTTAGTCAGGTAAGTGGAAGTGCTGAAAAATATATTATTCCCGCTATAGGCCATACACCCCATAAAGAAGCTCCTGAGCTTGTATTGGAAAGAACAATAGAATTTATAAGTAAGTATTCTTAAACCGAAATAATATAAATTAAGACACCTTTAAAATGGGTGTCTTTGTTTTATATAGAATAAATTTCAGTTACAGGAGCCTAAGTTCAGCAGCAATATTTTCCTTTGCCTGAGTTTCATATTTTTCCTTAAAATATTCTGTTTTAAAAATGCTTTCAAGTTCCAGAAAATGTTTAAGGACTTTTTTTCGTCCCGGTTGATACAAAAAATCAGGGTAAATAGAATATTCTCTTCGGATATTTTGAGTATATTCCATATAGGTTTTAAAATCTTTACCCAATACGGAAAGATCAGCATCCAAAAGATAATTGGTGTCTGCATGATTAGACTGCTGGTGAGATTTTGTCGCCAGAATCTGCTCCGAAATAATTGAGATTTTATCTTTATTTACATGAAGTTCAGAAAGTCTTTTCTCTGCTTTAACAGCACTTTTCTCCTCATTAGACTTGGATGTTGCATCGTAAATAATATCATGATAAAATACAGAAAAGGAAACGGCCGTAAAATCTGAAATATTCGCCTTCACTGCTTCAAGCTCCTGAAACATATTTTCAAGATGAAAAAGATTGTGATAGTATCTTCCTTTTTCAGAATATCTGGTTTCAATCTCCTTCCAAAGACTGTTAATCAACTGCAGATCGTTGGTAAGCGAAGAACAAAGCTGTTCGAATTGCTGATTCAGATTCATAAAAAGAGGGATAAAAAAAGGAACTTTTAAAAAGTTCCCTGATTTGCTTCCAGAACAGCCTTCAGCTCAGCCCAGCCTCCGCCGTTATAACCGTCCTTTAATCCTTGAGCAGTAAGATAATCCAATGCTTTTCCGCTTCTGTTTCCACTTCTGCAGAATAAGATAACCGGCTTTTCAATAGATAGAATCTCATCTTGTCTATCTTCTACTTCACCTAAAGGAATATTCTTAGCACCATCTATATTACCGTCCATTTCAAGCTCCATTGGCTCGCGAACGTCAATTAATTCATAGTTTCCTGATTGTATTACTTCTATTAAAGACATAGTTGTTGGTTTTAAACATTAAATTAGAAACGAAATTACGCAATTTTTTTTTGAAAAAAATCCTAATGAAAACATAATTTTTCAGAAAAGAAGCTGGGTAGAAGTTATAGATCAGGGGAACTTCTGCCAAAATCAGAAGATTGATAAAATAATCTTAATTTTGCACTGTGAAATTATGAATGCAGCTGCTGAAAAATATTCCCAACTGATAAAGTCCAAGGCAAAAAGTTTTGGGTTTCAGAATTGTGGTATTTCCAAAGCTGATTTTCTGGAAGAAGAGGCTCCCCGCCTCGAAAAATGGCTCAAGAATAATTTTAATGGCGAAATGAAATACATGGAAAACCATTTCGACAAAAGACTTGATCCACGCCTTCTCGTAGAAGGTTCAAAATCTGTAATTTCACTTTCTTATAACTATTTTCCCGAAGAAAAAATTTCAATTCTGGAAAACTATAAGATTTCAAAATATGCTTATGCAGAGGATTATCATGAAGTAATCAAAGAAATTCTCCGTGAGATGGTAGCTGAGTTACAGGAAGAAATAGGAGAATTCGGATTCCGGGTTTTTGTAGATTCTGCACCGGTTCTGGAAAGAGCCTGGGCGAAAAAGTCAGGAATAGGCTGGGTAGGGAAAAATGCCAACCTCATTACCAAACAAAGCGGTTCTTTCTATTTTCTGGCTGAAATTATCTGTGATCTGGAACTTATCCCGGATCATGCGACGACAGATCACTGCGGAAGCTGCCGTAAATGTATTGAAGCATGTCCCACAGATGCTATCGTTTCTGAAAAAATTATTGATGGAAGCCGCTGCATCTCGTATGCAACCATAGAACTGAAGGATGAGATTCCCAGCCATTTTAAAGATAAAATGGAGGACTGGATGTTCGGTTGTGATATCTGCCAGGACGTATGCCCGTGGAATAGATTCTCAGCGCCTAACAAACAAAGCCGATTCCAGCCTAATGAAGCGTTAAAAAACTTCAAAAAAGGAGAATGGAAAGAAATCACTCAGGAAATTTTCTCAGAAATCTTCAGAAAATCACCTGTGAAACGCACCAAATTTGCAGGACTGAAAAGAAATATTGAGTTTTTACAGAAGTCTTCTGACTGATTTTTCTCTGAACTTTCGGTGACAATCCCTCCTTTGGAATTTTTTGTAGTTCCAAACTAAAGCTGATAATCGACCATTCCTTAAATTTTTCGCTTTAAGGAGGTGAAAATTTATTTCAATAAGTTTCTTGAAAAACCTTTCCTATAAAGAAAAATTGATTTCCAGGAGATTAAAATCTCACCGAAAATCAACGTTTTTTCTGTACTCTTTTAGGAGCTGTTTTTACTCTTACTTTAAATCTTTTTTGGGATTTAGTATTTTTACGCATATTTGTGAATATTTCGTAACTAAATATAGCCATTTTTTCGATTAAAACAAATACTTTTACTAAAAATTAAAGATTAAATTTTATTAAAAAACATGACTGTGAAATCGATATTAATGTATCTCCTGAAAGTGATAGGAATTATTTTAGGAATTGTGATTATTTATGTAATCCTCGGGCTGCTGATTCCCTATATTCCTGTTTCTGCAAAGGATGACGGACAGAAGAAGGAAATTCCCATCTACATTTATACCAACGGGGTACACACAGATATCGTAATGCCTGTGAAAAACGATCTGCAGGACTGGAGCCAGAAAATTCCTTTTGCCAATACAAAATCAAAAAAAACAGATTATCAGTATATCGGAATAGGATGGGGCGATAAAGGGTTCTATCTTGATACTCCAACCTGGGCAGATCTTAAGTTTTCGACAGCCGTAAAAGCCGCATTCTGGCTAAGCGATTCTGCCATGCATTGTACCTATTATAATACAATGAAAGAAGGAGATGACTGCAAAATGATTATGATCAGCAGAAGTCAGTATCAGAACTTAGTGAAATTTGTAGAAGATAAATTTGACAGAGATCAGAACGGAAACTTCATGTTAATCCCTACAAATGCGGTGTACAGTGACAACGATGCCTTTTATGATGCCAAAGGAACTTACAGTTTTCTTTACACCTGTAATACATGGTCAAATAATGCTTTAAAAGCAGCAGGACAGAAAGCTGCACTTTGGACACCTTCAGATTTTGGAATTTTTCAACACTATAAATAATACATGAAGAAGGGTTATCTGTTTCTCATCATCTTTTGGATAGGTTCATGTTCACAAGAAAGAAAAAATAATACAATAAGAACTGTTGAAACACCTGTAGTTGTAGAAAAGAAACCTGAAGCAGATCTTTCTAAACTAAAAATAAAAGCGGAAGAAGCGTTGGCGTTCTGTACTTCAAAGAACCTAAACAAAGATTTCTGTATCCTTATTGATATGAGCCTTCATTCAGGTGTTAACCGTTTTTTTGTTTGGGATTTTAAAAGTAATAAGATCTCAAAAAAATATCTGGTAGGCCATGGCTGCGGTTCCAATTCATGGAGTAAAGACAATTCTAAAGCGGATCCTGGATTTAGCAATGAAGACGGAAGTCATCTGTCTTCATTAGGGAAATATAAGCTTGAAGGAAGAGGGTACAGTGATTGGGGAATTAATATAAAATACCTGATGCACGGCCTTGAAGAAACCAATAGCAATGCTTTGAAAAGATTTATTGTCTTTCATTCCTGGAATCTGATGAGCGATCATGAAACTTTCCCGAATGGATCTCCTGAAGGATGGGGCTGTCCCACTGTTTCCAATAATGCGATGAAGGAAATTGATCCTATGATTCAGAAATCCGGAAAACCTGTATTAATGTGGATCTATAATTAAATCTTTGTCATACATTTGTTTCTTAACAGTCATGTAAACTGATTCCGTCTTATGAAACATACCCTTTTCCGCGAACAACAACTCAACTGTGATATAGAAACTGCATGGAAATTCTTTTCCTCAGCAAATAATCTTTCAGAGATCACCCCGAAAGATATGGGCTTTATTGTTTTAACGGAAATGGAAGATGATGAAATCTATGAAGGAATGCTCATCGACTATTATGTCTCTCCATTGTTGGGGATTAAAATGAAATGGCAGACCGAGATTACCCACGTTGATTTTCAGAAAAGCTTCATCGATTTTCAGAAAAAAGGGCCGTACAAATTATGGAATCATCATCATGAATTTATTCCCAATGCAGAAGGTGTTCTGATGAGAGATACTATAGATTATGAACTTCCTATGGGCTTTTTAGGTGAAATTACACATCGCATTTTTGTCCGAAAGAAACTGGACCATATTTTTGATTATCGTTTTAGAGTTCTCAGCAAATTGTTCTAGCGATACAATTTTAATCATTCAATAGGAACGGGCTTTAGCCCGTTAATAATAAACCAAAATTCATCTGGCTTTAGCCAAAACTTTTAACGATTCTAGTTGGATTGCTATAGAATCACACACGACATGAATAGACTTAGCATCCTGTTCGTCATTCCAAAGGAATCCAAATTCCAATTAATAGAATTATTAATCGATTGTTTAAGTTTTTTTAACAGTTCCAGGGCTGGATTTCCCGGTAGAAAACCCTATTTTTGCAGGATTATCGTTTTTACTGAAAAACTAATGTGTTCTGTTTGACATGGCAAGTCTGAGGTCATTTTTCTTATTCTATATCATACTGGTTTTTTCCCTTTTCAATTCGAATTGGGCAGAAAAATCGTTGCAGAATATTCCTCATGTTCCGCCTGTAACAAATATTCATGTTCTTGATGTTTACGAAGAGGCAGATATGAATACGCATGCATTGCCTGCTGCTGCTAAAATTGTAAAACATTCAGTTAAAAAAAATGATCCTGCAATAGCCGATTTTTCAGGAATTTTAAAAGTTATTCCAAAAGTTACGCTTCCTGAAATCGCAATTTCTATTATTTGTGGAGTTAAATCCTTTCTCCATCTCCTTCAGTTGTACTAGGCTTAAGTTATTGAATGCCAAATCATTTTAACGGAATTTTATAACTTAAACATTTAAAAATGTATTTTAAAACTGTAATAATTTGCCTTATGGCAACATTATTGGCTGTGTCATGCAGTAAAGACAAAGAAAAAAATAATCAGAAAGATAAAGAAGTTCCCATACTGGAAATCAAAGAAAAAGATACATTGGTGAGCAACCAGTTTGTGACTGATATCCAGGCTAAAAAAAATGTAGAAATGCGTTCGAGGATCGGAGGCATCATACAGCATATTTATGTAAATGAGGGACAATTTGTACATCAGGGGCAGGCTTTATTTAAAATCAATGATGCTGAACTACAGATGGAACTTCTGAAAGCAAACGCTGCATTGAAGCAGATGGAAGCAGATGTTCGTATAGCAGAAGTAGAGCTGAAGCAGATTCAGAGTCTTCACGCTAAAAAGTTTGTTGCCAATAACGAACTGGAAATGGTGAAAGCCAAACTGTCCTCTGCCAAAGCAAAACATGCATTTGCTGATGCAGAAAAGAGAACCGTTCTTCAGAAAATAAGCTTTACAAAAATTACAGCGCCTTTTGACGGAGTGATTGACGTAATTCCCCATAAAGACGGAAGTTTGGTGGAAAATGGAACCCTATTGACCACACTTTCCCAATTGAATGAAGTGTATGCTTATTTCTCTATTCCTGAAAACTTATATTTTGAGCTTTTGGCCAACGATAAAATCGGTAGTCATCAAAAGATTGAACTGACTCTTCCCAACGGGGTTAATTATCAGTTCAACGGAGCTTTAAAAACAGCAGAAGGAGAAATCGACAGAACCACAGGTTCCATCCGGTATAAAGTGCTTTTCCCAAATCCTGACCGTTTAATTAAACACGGAACTTCCGGGAAACTTATTATTTCTGAACAACAGAATAACGCGATTCTTATTCCGCAAAAATCTACCTTCTCCATTCAGGACAAGACTTATGTTTTTGTAGTGGATAAGCAGAATAAAGTGAAAATGACCAATATTAAGATCGGTACTACATTAAGAGATTCTTATATGGTGGAAAGTGGTCTTAAAAAAGGAGATTTAATCATTTATGAAGGGACTCAGTCTTTGAAAGATGGTGATATTATCAAAATCAAAAAGAAGTATTAACCTTTCATAATCTTTAAATCAATTAACTATGGTAGAAATGTTTATAAGACGAAAGGTTCTTTCGTTGGTTATTTCCATATTATTTGTTCTGCTGGGAATCATGGCTTTACTAAAGATGCCAATCACTCAGTTTCCGGATATTGTTCCCCCTTCAGTAACCGTTACTGCAAAATATACGGGAGCGAATGCTGAAGTATCTGCCAATGCGGTAGCCCTTCCTCTGGAACGTGCCATCAATGGAGTACCGAGGATGACTTATATGTCAACGGTAACTTCCAATGACGGTCTTACCCTTATCCAGGTTTTCTTTGAAGTAGGAACAGATCCTGATGTAGCAGCAGTAAACGTTCAGAACAGAGTGACCACTATTCTTGATGAGCTTCCTGAAGAGGTAATCAGAGCCGGTGTTACCACTGAAAAAGAGGTGAACAGTATGCTGATGTATCTCAATATCACAAGTGCTGATCCGAGTCAGGATGAGCAGTTCATTTATAACTTTACAGATATCAATGTTCTTCAGGAGCTGAAACGTATTGATGGAGTAGGGCGTGCGGAGATTATGGGACAGAAAGAATACTCCATGAGAGTATGGCTGGATCCACAGAAAATGGCGGCTTACAATATTTCTGCGGATGAAGTGATCACTTCCCTCCAAAAACAGAATATTTCCGCAGCACCCGGAAAAGTGGGTGAAACATCTGGAAAAACTTCCAGCCAGCTTCAGTATGTAATCAAATATAAAGGAAAGTTTTTTGAGCCTAAACAATATGAAGAAGTTCCCATCAGATCTGATGTGGACGGAACAATCTTAAAGCTTAAAGATATTGCGAAAGTTGAATTCGGTGCTATGAACTACGGAATGGTTTCCAAAACAGACGGAAGACCTTCTGCATCAATCATGATGAAGCAGCGCCCGGGTTCCAACGCTTCTGAAGTGATTGAAAGTGTAAAGGCAAAAATGGAAGAGTTAAAAGTCACTTCTTTCCCTCCGGGGATGGAATACAACATGGCTTATGATGTTTCCAGATTCCTGGATGCTTCCATCAGTGCGGTATTAACAACTCTTATTGAAGCCTTTATTCTGGTAGGAATTGTAGTATTTATCTTCCTTCAGGACTGGCGTTCCACATTGATTCCTGTATTGGCTGTTCCGGTGGCATTGGTAGGAACTTTTGCCTTCATGAATATGCTGGATTTCTCAGTTAACCTTTTAACGCTGTTTGCCCTGGTTCTTGCGATAGGTATTGTAGTGGATAATGCTATTGTCGTCGTTGAAGCCGTCCACGTTAAAATGGAAGAAGGAATGAATGCCATGGATGCCACCATCAGCGCAACCAAAGAAATTGCAGGAGCGGTAGTGGCTATTACCATTGTGATGTCTGCGGTATTTATTCCTGTGGCGTTCCTTGATGGTCCGGTAGGCGTATTTTATCGTCAGTTTTCATTGACATTGGCAATCAGTATTGTGATTTCCGGAGTAAATGCTTTGACGTTAACTCCAGCGCTTTGTGCAATTATTTTAAAACCTCACAATCATGATAAGAAGAAAACAATCATCGACAGAGCTTTCCAGAGTTTCAATACAGGCTTTGAAAGACTGACAAATGGCTATGTGGGAATCTTAACAAAGTTCGCAACAAGAACTACCGTAACTTTTGGACTGTTATTTTTATTTGTCGGACTTACTTTTGTGACCAGTAAATTCCTGCCAACCGGATTTATTCCCATGGAAGATCAGGGAATGGTATACGTAAGTGTGACTACTCCACAGGGAGCAACAGTAGAAAGAACAGAAAAAGTGCTGGATGAAGTGACGGTTATTGCCAAAAAAATTAAAGGCGTAGAAAATGTGACCACTCTTGCCGGGTACAGTATTGTAACAGAAATTGCAGGTTCATCCTACGGAATGGCGATGATCAATCTTAAAGACTGGAAAGAAAGAAATATTTCTGTCAATGATCTCATTACAGAACTATCAGATAAAACAAAGAGCATTGCAGATGCACAAATTGAAATTTTTGCACCGCCAACTGTGCCTGGTTTCGGTAATACCAGCGGTTTTGAATTACGTTTATTAGACAGAACCGGAGGAACGATAGAGAATACCGATAAGATCACTAAAGATTTTGTGAAAAAACTGAATGATGCTCCGGAGCTGCAGAATAACTTCACCAGCTTTGATGCTACTTTCCCACAGTACATGATCAATGTAGATTATGATATGGCAGCAAAGAAAGGTGTATCGGTAGATAATGCGATGTCCACGTTGCAGACCATGCTGGGGTCTTATTACGCCACAAATTTTATCCGTTTCAGCCAGATGTATAAAGTGATGGTACAGGCAAGTCCTGAACACAGAGACACTCCTGAGAGTATTCTGAATTTATATTTAAAAAATGACAAGGGTGAAATGGTTCCTTTCTCCACATTCATCACTATTGAAAAAGTATACGGACCTGAAGTACTGACAAGGTATAATATGTATATGTCTGCTATGATCAATGGAGAGCCTGCAGATGGCTACAGCTCGGGAGATGCTATTGCAGCTGTAGAACGTGTGGCCAAAGAGACACTGCCCAGAGGATTTGATATTGAATGGTCGGGGATGACAAGAGAAGAGATTTTATCAGGAAACCAGACTGTTTATATCTTCGCAATCTGTCTTTTATTCGTCTATCTTTTATTGGCGGCACAATACGAAAGTTTCCTTCTTCCAATGCCTGTATTATTAAGTCTTCCGACAGGAATCTTCGGTTCTTATATCGCTTTGGTACTGATGGGATTGGATAATAATATTTATGCACAGGTAGCATTGGTCATGCTGATTGGTCTTTTAGCCAAAAATGCTATTCTGATTGTAGAATTTGCAGTGGCAAGAAATAAGCAGGGATTTGATATCATTCCGGCAGCTATTGAAGGTGCGAGACAACGTCTGAGACCCATTCTGATGACTTCTTTTGCATTTGTGGCAGGACTTATTCCGTTATGTATTGCATCCGGTGCGGGTGCAATAGGAAACCGTTCCATTGGTACAGCGGCGGCAGGAGGAATGCTGATTGGAACCATCTTCGGATTAGTAGTCATTCCGGGGCTCTATATATTCTTTGCAAAACTTGAAAATAAGAAGAAAGATGAAAAGATTAAATCATAGAAATATAATATACGGAATAGCCTCACTAAGCCTTGTTTCATGCGCTGTTCCCAAAGTAACAGAGCTCAAAAAAGCTCAGGAATTACCGGAAGAAATTATCAAAACCGATAAAAATAAAACTTCAGATGAATTTCAGCAGATTAACCTGAAGGCTTACTTTACAGATCCGCAGCTGCTGGAACTTTTTGATAAAGTAGTTCAGGCAAACCCGGATTTCCAGATTGCCCAGCAGAGAGTGGAAATTGCCAACAGTTTCCTTCAAAGATCAAAGATGGATCTGCTGCCTTCCCTTGAGGTGGGAGTAGAAGCTTCTGGTAACCGCTACGGAAAATATACGATGGAAGGAGTGGGAAACTATGATACGAATCTCTCACCCAATATTACGGAAAATCAGAAAATCAACAGAGATTTTACCCCGAATTACTGGCTGGGAGCAAGAAGCAGCTGGGAAATTGATGCCTGGGGAAAACTGAAAAATAAAAAAATCGCTGCCCAAAAGAAATATCTGGCTTCCACAGAAGGATTAAGGCTGCTGCAGGTGGAGCTTTTCACTGATATTGCCAATCTCTATTATCAGTTGGTAGCCTTAGACAACCGTCTTGCCATTTATCAGAAGAATTATAAGCTTCAGCAAAGAGCTTTTGAGATTGTTCTGGCACAACGTGAAGTAGGAAAAGCTACGGAATTGGCGGTGCAGCAGTTCAAGGCACAAAATAACAACTGGCTGGCAGAAATTGAACACATCAGAGTAGAAATCGTTACGGTAGAACAGGCGATCACTACTTTGACAGGAAGCTATGGTGGAGAGGTAAAGCGTGGCAAAATATTAATGCCTACCAATATGGAAGTGCTGAATAAAGCCATTAATGTGGAAAATGTGATCCACTCCAGACCGGATGTTGCAGCTAATTATTATGTTTTAGAAGCTTCTCAGGCTGATGCGAAGGCTGCAAGAGCTGCTTTTTATCCAAAGATTGATCTGGGGGCCGGTTTCGGGATGAATTCTTTTTCTGTGGAAACATTCTTTAAACCAAGCTCACTAGCAGGGCAGTTATTAGGAGGATTAATGGTTCCGGTTTTCAATAAAGGACAGTTGAAATATGAATTTAAAGTAGCGAGCAAAGAGCAGGAAATCGCTTTTTTGAATTATCAGAAAAGTATTACGACTGCTTTTAATGAACTTCAGTCTATTTTGAAACAGACGAAGATCTATGAACGTGTTTTGAAACTGAAATCAGAAGAAGTAGGCTTTCTTGACCGCGGTGTTGAGGTTTCCAATGATTTGTATCTGACAGGTTACGCGAACTATTTTGAATTGATTAATTCTCAAAAGAGCAAATTAACGGCTGAACTGGATTTACTGCAGTTTCAGCATCAGAATACCAGAAATAACGTCCTGCTGTTTAAAGCACTGGGCGGGAAACTGGATTAATTTTTACTTTTTTTACGATGAAGAAGCTGTCTTTTAGGCAGCTTCTTTTATAGTATAATCAGATTCTACGGATTCCCGTAATGATAATTGAAATAATTCCAGGATCTTGCGTAAGAATCCAACTTTTACAAGTTGAGTTAACTTTTTTTATATGTCCCCAAAAAAAGAGACTGCCTGAAGGGCAGTCTCTTTGTATATGGTTTAAAATGTATCTACTTATCCTGCAGAAACATTTTATAAGTACCTATTATTTAACAAGCTGAATTTCAACAGCAGAAAATCCTTTAGGAGATTTCTCTTTTTCGAAAGATACTTTGTTCCCTTTTTTCACAGGCTCTGCACAGTTGTTGTTGTGGAAGAAGATATTTTCTTTGTTATTATCTTCAGTAATGAAGCCATATCCTTTTTCACTCAGGAAAGTAACAATTCCTGTTTTTCTTGGATCTTCTTCAATGATAGGTGCAGCACCCAATTGAATATCATCAAGGTTTACTTCCTGTCTTTGTTCAGGTGGAGTAGAAGTTAATCTTCCGAATTCGTCTACATACATGAAGACATCCTCCGCTCCTTTGTTGTTGTTCGTTTTACGTTCTTCGCGTCTTAGCGCCTTTTCTTTTTGCTTTTGAATTTTTTTCTTGAAATTTTCCTTTTTAGAAAAAGAATCTGCCATAAATTATTTTTAGTATTTAGTTTCTATAAATTAATTGGTTCAATCTGATCTGTTTTAGACCCTATAAAGCCTGGCTATGTTTTCTGTTTTGGATCATCCCAATCATACAGAGCTTTAAAATTCCGACAAGTATTGTTCTTAATAGAAGAATAAAAGTTAAAAAGATGGCTGCTCAAAAGGCAAAGACTGAATAAAAATATTCGGGTCGTTACAGAAAACAAAGTAGAGACTTGGTTTATAATGTACAAATATACAACAATAAAATGAATAATCAGGTTTTAAATGATTGATTATCAGAAATGGTTTTGCAGGATATGTTATGATCTGAGTGTAAGAGTATCAAGAAAGCGGTAATAATCCTATAAAAAATCCCCAGAAAACTGAGGATTATAAAAAAATATATTAAAAATGAAGTGGTGGTGCGTGATACGGGAGGAACGTATCAAATGTTATGCCTAAAATTGATGTGATTTTGGGAATTATACAAAAGTGTTTAACTAAAAAGGTTGGTCTCAAGGCGTATCTGGCTGGTAAATAGCATTCTATTGAGAAGCTATTGTTTACATAAAAAATAATAAATATTTCACCTTCAGTAGGAAATCCGAAATCAAAAAATCCCGAAAATTTCACCATGTTGTGGCCATTTTTATTATTCATCTTTGTCTCATTAACATTTAAATATAAAAAAACATGTCAACACAAAATGTAAAAGGGAAAGTTGTTTTAATTGCCGGAGGTGGTAAAAATTTAGGCGGATTATTAAGCAGGGATTTTGCAGCAAAAGGGGCAAAGCTGGCCATCCACTACAACAGTGAAAGCTCAAAAGCAGAAAGTGAAAAAACACTGGCTGAAGTACAGGCATTGGGAGCTGAAGCATTTCTATTCCAGGGTGATCTTACCAAAGTAGACCATATTACAAAGTTCTTTGAGGAAACGATTTCCCGTTTCGGAGGAATTGATATTGCAATCAATACCGTGGGAATGGTATTGAAAAAGCCATTTTCGGAGACTACAGAAGCAGAATATGATACCATGTTCAATGTCAATTCAAAATCTGCTTACTTCTTTTTGCAGGAAGCGGGTAAAAAGCTGAACGATCACGGGAAGATCTGTACCATAGTTACTTCATTGCTGGCGGCTTACACTGGACTGTATTCCACATATGCAGGAGCAAAAGCACCGGTAGAACATTTTACAAGAGCAGCTTCCAAAGAATTTGGAAACAGAGGGATTTCGGTAACCGCAGTAGCACCCGGTCCCATGGATACTCCTTTTTTCTACGGACAGGAAACCGATGATGCGGTAGCATATCATAAATCAGCATCAGCACTCGGAGGACTAACGGATATTAAGGATATTGCTCCATTGGTAGAATTTCTGGTAACAGATGGTTGGTGGATCACAGGCCAAACGATATTTGCTAACGGCGGATATACAACGAGATAGCATATTGTAGAATCCATTAAAAAAGAAACTCACTGAAAAATAGCTTTCAGTGAGTTTTTTATGGTAAGATAAAGGAAAAAATTAAGTTGTTTTAATCTTTCCTTTCTCCAATATACTTTTAATGATAAAGAATAATCCAAGAAGAACAAATGGAATGCTCAGAAGCTGCCCCATATTCAAAATCATTCCGTGCTCAAATTCTACCTGATCCACCTTGATAAATTCAATCAGAATTCTCATAATAAAGATGAGCAGAATACTGATCCCAAAATAAAACCCTTTTCCGATTTTAAAAATATCTTTCCTATAAATAAAGTAAATAAATAAGAAAATAAGGGCATAAGAGATTGCTTCATACAGTTGTGCCGGATGTCTCGGAAGATCATCTACCTGACGGAAGATAAACGCCCATGGAACGTCAGTAGGAACTCCGATGATTTCAGAATTCATCAGATTAGCCAGCCTGATGAAGGTTCCTCCCAACGGAAGTACAATTGCTATAGCATCAAGAACCGTCATAAACGGAATAGAAAATTTTCTCGCATATAAAAGAAGCATAATCACCAGACCGATACCACCACCATGACTGGCAAGACCTGCAAATCCTGTAAAATGATAAACTCCGTCTGGTCCTTTCTGAATCGGTAAAAATACTTCAAGCGGATGTTGTAAATAATAATCAAAATCATAAAAAAGACAGTGTCCCAGCCTCGCACCCACCAAAATTCCTATAAGCGCATAGGAAAATAAAGCTTCGTGTGCTTGTGTACTGAGGCCTTCTTTTTTATAAATACGTTTTAAAATATTTAGCGATAAAACAAGTCCTGTAAGAAATAATAATCCGTAATATTTTATAGGAAGTCCTAGGATATTGACGATTTCGGGATTGATGTCCCAGTTGATATATAATAAATTCATTGTTGCAAAGATAAGAAAATAGGAATTTCCGGACAGAATGAGGTGGGTTTTTGGGTTTTTGATTTGATTTTTAAGGTGTTACAAATTGTTTGAGAACCCCTATCCGAATTAAGAATGAATATAATTTAAAATGATTCTTGATGAAATATTGGGTAACTTTAGCGTACCACCAAAATAAAAGTTATGCATCATCAGCTGGAGAAACATTATGTAAACAGAGTAGGCTGGCTTCGGGCAGCAGTATTGGGAGCGAATGACGGGTTGTTATCCACTACAAGTATCGTCATAGGAGTTGCAGCAGCAGAACCGGATCGGCATATGATTATTCTTGCAGCACTGGCGGGTATGATTGCCGGGGCAATGTCTATGGCAGCCGGTGAATATGTTTCCGTAAGTTCACAGGAAGATACAGAGAAAGCAGATTTGATCCGTGAAAAACGTGAGCTTGAACAAATGCCGGAGGTAGAACTTAGAGAATTGGCCAAAGTGTATGAAAAAAGAGGCTGTACCAAAGAAACAGCGATGCAGGTAGCTATTGAACTTACAGAACACGATGCACTGGGAGCACATGCCCGTGATGAACTGGGGATTAATGAGATAACACAAGCCAAACCTTTACAGGCAGCAATGGCTTCATTTGGTTCATTTGCGGTAGGAGCTTTATTGCCATTTACCGTTTCTCTTCTGGCTCCAATTAAACAGATGGTGTACTTCCAATATGGGTTCTCCATCATATTCTTGATGCTTTTAGGAGCAATTTCAGCTAGAGCGGGAGGTTCAGGTATTAAAATAGCCGTATTGAGGATCTGTTTCTGGGGAACAGTGGCCATGGGAATTACCGCGTTAGTGGGAAGGCTTTTTGGAGTGAGTGTAGCATAAATCTTACTTATACATGAATAATTGTTAGGCAGTTATTAAGTATGGGTTGCAATTCCGTATTGCTTATACATTCATCTGGACAAGAATTTTTGATGACTTGGTTTTTCTTATTGATTTTCCGTTGTTTATTTTTAATGGTGTATATGTAATGTATGCTGGGTGCATATTTGATGTATTGTTTTTCTTGTGTAAGGCTTGTTTTGTGTTTAGTTTTGACGAATCGAATTAGAATTATCGATTTCGATATTGTTATTATAATGCTTGAATAAAAACCTCTGATAATCAAAAGATTTCGGAGGTTTTTTATAGCATGGAACAGGTGCTTTATTCTTGTTTTTACAAATACCCTCAATGCTGTATTTTTAAACAGATGGGCTTTAAAAAGTAATGGAGAATTCCTTTTCATATATTCCTTCTTTTATACTTTTATGGATTTTTATTTGTCTCTACATTAGTGGTGCAGGTTTGATGTATAACTGTCGTATTTATGATGTATCCTGATTTTGTTTTGCCTATTGGTTTGTGATTAATTTTGTCAAATCAAATGAATGTAAACAATAAAACTTTTTATGTATGAAAAAAAAACTATTACCATTGGCGATAGTTTTGCTGGGTTTTTGCAAAGCGTATTCGCAGATGGGTATTAATACGGCAAGTCCTGCTGCTACGCTGGATATCAATGCCAAAAAGGCTACCGGCACTTCTACCAGTGTAGACGGAGTTCTGATTACCCGGCTGGACCGGCAGAGAGCCCAAAGTATGACAGGAGTTCCTGCTTCCACTTTAATCTATGTCAACAGTATAGCTACCGGATCACAAGCGGGAACAGCAGTCAATATAGATGCTGTAGGGTACTACTACTATGACGGAACAGCGTGGGTAAAGCTGCATAATCCCACCAATGCAACAGCGGGTAATATCTACAATACAGATGGTACCCTTACAGGCAACAGAACAGTAACGCAAGGAGCTAACACCCTGGCATTCACGGGGACCCAAGCCAATGCATTTTCGGTAGATGGTGCTACCTTTTCGGTAGATGCAGCCAATGACCGTATAGGAGTGGGGACAACGACGCCCAATACTAAACTTACAGTGAGTACACCTGATGGTAGTTATGGGTTCAGTCATACCAATGGTACAGTAGATCTTAAGTCACATATAGGAGCAGGCATTGTTTCTTTTGGGAGTACTACTAATAACGATCTGAGATTGATGACCAATAACTTTCATAGATTGTCTATTACCTCAGCGGGAGATGTTGGGATTGGTACAAACGCGCCCAATACTAAACTTACGGTTACGACAGCTGATAATAATTTTGGGTTCAGTCATACCAATGGTACAGTAGTTCTTACGTCGTATATTGGTTCAGGCATTGGTTCTTTTGGGACTACTAGTAATAACGATCTGAGATTGATGACCAATAACTTTCCTAGATTGTCTATTACCCCAGGGGGAGATGTTGGGATTGGTACAAACGCGCCTAATACTAAACTTACGGTGAGTACACCTGATAATAATTTTGGATTCAGTCACACCAATGGTACAGCAGTTCTTACGTCATATATTGGTTCAGGCATTGGTTCTTTTGGGACTACTACTAATAACGATCTGAGATTGATGACCAATAACTTTCCTAGATTGTCTATTACCCCAGGGGGAAATGTTGGGGTTAACACATCAACCCCTCAAGAGGCGCTGCATGTTAACGGATCAGTTCAGGTGACCGGGGAAATTAAAGTCGGAGGGACTGCAACCACAGCCGGATCAGCCGGACTGAGCAATCAGGTTTTAGTATCACAGGGTGCAGGAAGCCCGGCGGTCTGGAAAGATCTTAGTGCTGTAACGGGGCCTGTCAATTTACTGACATCATTTAGTGAATTTGTAACGAATAACGTTACGTTCACTTTAAGCACGGAAAATGGTCCAACTCTCATACTAGGTGCTAAAAATGGATTAAAGGTAAGCAGCCCTAATAATATTGTTGTGATATATATTGACATAGATGCTTATGTCAATGGTTTATCCACTTCAGCTGGAATAGCCTACTTATTTAAAACTAATATAACGAATTCAGCAGGTACAGAAATTGCTCTTTCTGATAGCGGGCCCATAGGAATGGATGGAACTAATTTTGCTGATACGAAAAAAGCCAATTTCAGATCTTTTGTCTTTAGAAATGTGCCTGTCGGGACTTTTAACGTAGGAATATTTGCTCAAAGAAGAAATCATAATAACTTTAATGGAACCACCAGTGGTAATAATGATCTGGCTTTTTTACCAGGAAATGTACATATTTATGTATATGAGAAAAACTAGATTTTATAAATAAATACTATAGTATGCGGCTGGCAAACAATAATTTTCATTGGCCGGCCGCAATACTGATCCACTTTTGGGGTTGATCCGAATTGATAAATTAAAAATATAAAATAGCCCCATTTAACTCTCATGAAAAACAAAAACCTCTGATAATCAAAAGATTTCAGAGGTTTTTTTGTACCCAGGACCGGGATCGAACCGGTACTCCTAAGAACTGGTGTTTGAGACCAGCGCGTCTACCAATTCCGCCACCTGGGCTTGATGTTGAGTACAAACATGGTGTTTGTTTCAAATTGGTGTGCAAATATAGGAACTTTTTTCAATGTTCAAAAGCTTTTTGAAGAATTTTTTTAAAAATTAAGTTCCAAACCATCGTAGGCAAGGTGTATTCCGGGTGGAAGCTGCTTATCTTCAATATCATGCAGTCCTAAATGATGACTGATGTGTGTTAAAAATAATTTCTCAGGTTTGAGCTCTTCAAACAGCTTAATAACATCCGGAAGGATAAAATGGGCAGGATGGGGATCAAATTTTCTGATACAGTTTAAGATCAGAATATCAAGATTCTTCAATTTTTCTTTCTCCGTTTCAGAAATAAATCCGGCATCTGTAATATAAGCCAGCTTTTTAAACTTATATCCAAACACGGTAATCTTATAGTGAATCACTTCCACAGGAGTGATTTCCGTATCCAGTACCTGAAAAGGCTTATTTTCAATTTCGTGAAGTTCAAAAGCGGGCGCACCGGGATATCTTACATCTGCAAAAGCGTAAGGAAACCTGTTTTTTATTTCATGAGCCACTCTTGAATAGCAGTAGAGCGGAACATCTTTTCCACTCTTAAAAATCAGTGGCCGCATATCATCCAGTCCGATTACGTGATCATTATGTTCATGGGTAATCAACGCAATATCTACGGTATGTTCATGATTGGTAAGCATTTGCTGCCTGAAATCCGGACCGCAATCGATCAGTATTTTTTTATTTTCTTCCGTGGTAACCATCACGGAAGAACGTAAACGTTTGTCTTTGGGATTTTGTGAAGTACATACTTCACATGTGCAGCCTATAACAGGTACACCTTGAGAAGTACCAGTTCCTAAAAATTTCAACTTCATTTTGTTTTGAGGTTGGTTTAATTTTGGTAAATTTACAAAAAATTTCATGTCCTAATGTATCAGAAACTAACTCCTAAACAAAAAGCATTAACAATTAATCTAGATCCTACTATTTATGGTACTTTCGCAGAAATTGGAGCAGGGCAGGAGACTGTTCGCCACTTTTTTAGAGCAGGGGGAGCTTCCGGTACGATTGCTAAGGCAATGTCTGCTTATGACAAAGATTTTAGTGATGCCATCTACGGAAAGGAAGTAAAAAACAGGTATGTTACCCAAAACAGGCTTCGCAAAATGCTTCGATATGAAGTAGCTTTGATTGAAGAGAGGATTTCAAGGGATAATAATCCTGACAGAAAATTCTTTTCTTATGCCAATACGGTAACCACCATTAATTTTGACAAGACTGTAAAAGGCCACGGCTGGGTAGGAATTCGTTTTCAGACCAAAGAAAATGAAGATTACAATGAAATCGTAATTCACGTAAAATTCAAAGAAAATGATGCCACTCTTCAGCAGGAAACCTTAGGGAATCTGGGAGTGAACCTTATTTTCGGGGCTTTCAATTATTTTGACAACCCAAGAACTTTAGTGGAATCTTTATACGATGATGTGGCAAAAGACAACCTGGAAATTGATATGATTGATTTCAGCGGACCTGCCTTTGCCTATGTTGATAACAGACTGATGTCTCTTCAATTGGTAAAGAATGGAATGACTGATGCAGTAATCTTCAATTCTCAAGGAAGTAACATGCTTCCGGCAGATGTACTGTACAAGAAAAATATTTTTGCGGTAAGAGGAAGTTTCAGACCGGTAACGAAAGTAAACATTGACATGCTTAAAAACGGGATGGATATGTTCTTCAAAGATGCCATCTGTACCCATGAAGAAACAGAAGTTCTTATTGAGATTACTATTTCCAATCTGAGAGCAGACGGAGATATTGACGAAAGAGATTTCCTTGACAGGGTTGATATTCTGGCTAAACTGGGATACACTGTTATTATTTCTAACTTCTCTGAATATTACAGACTGATCGATTATTTTGCATCTTATACCAGTGGAGATATTGGTGTAGCAATGGGAGTAAACAACCTTTTAATGGTATTTGATGAGAAATACTATAAAGATTTGTCAGGTGGAATCCTTGAAGCATTCGGGAAATTTTTCAGAAACGGGATGAGAGTATATCTGTATCCTTATAAAGATCCGGAAACTCACCAGTTACTGGATTCTTCAAACCTGAAAGTAGAAGAAAACCTTAAAGAACTCTATAAATATTTCAAACACAACAACCGTATTGTTGATATTACCAATTATAATCCGGAGTTTCTGGAAATTTATTCCAGAGAAATATTGAGAAAAATTGCCTGCTGTGTGAAAGGTTGGGAAACTCAGGTTCCGGAAGGTGTAGCAGAAATGATTAAAGAGCGTGGAATGTTCGGATATAAAGAAGAACTTTCCCTAAAACAATTCTCTTAAAATATATATACAATGTCAGAATTAAAGAAAAGACTTTCCTCAATTCTTGAAAGTCCTAAACATAATACAGAAGAAAAACTTGAAAAAGTTTGCCACTTGTTGGATCAGGAAATTCCTTACTTCAACTGGACTGGCTTTTATTTCAAAAACGGAGATAAGGAAGAGTTGATTTTAGGCCCTTATGTGGGAGCACCAACAGATCATACCATTATTCCTTACGGTAAAGGAATTTGTGGTCAGGTAGCAGTTTCCAATGAAACATTTGTAGTTCCTGACGTACATGAAGAGAGCAACTACCTTAGCTGTTCTATCGATACAAAAGCTGAAATTGTAGTTCCGATTTTTAAAGACGGAAAAAACATTGGCCAGATTGATATTGATTCTCATACCATTGATCCTTTCACGAAGGAAGACCGTGAATTATTAGAATGGCTTTGTAATGAAGTTTCTAAGATTTTGTAATTGAAAACTTACAATAAAATATAGACTCCGGCTGATTGATCCGGAGTTTTTTTATGGATTGTTAGTGGTAATGACAAACATAATTAAGGGTTCACCTCCAGTGTTTTCCACAGAATGATATCCGATGGAACTAATGGCTGTAATATCCCCTTTTTGTAGTGCTTTCTTACGTATGGAGCCCTCTGTTCCTGTTCTTTCTCTATACTCTCCGGTTCCATGAACAACAACATACAATTCCTGTTCATTTCTTTGATTGTGCGTATGAAAACCAGACTCGTCCCCTTTGTTCAGTAAAACCATATAGGCTGCTAAACGATTATTTGCTAATTCTTTCTGATCAAACATCTGCAGCATATAAACAGTTCCGTTTCCTCCATACATATTTTCACGTTTGTCGACACGTGTAATGGTGCGTTCATCTTTTTCAAACGCCATAACATAAAGATTGATGTATTTCGAAACTTCCTGTATAACGTGATCAAATTCGGCTCCCTCAGATAAAATAATGGTATCAGACATGTGAATTAAAAATTTAAAGTTTAATGTTTTGGGTTTAAAGTTTAGAGTTTAAAGTTGATGGTTGAAAATCAGCTTTGCTGCATCAGATGAATTTCAGCAAGCAGTTCTTTAAAATAATTTTCGCATTTCGCAATATGAGTTCCATACCAGGAAAATGCCTCCCCATCTACGATCATAATCTTTTTATCCGGATAAAAAACCTGTAGTTCCTGAATATGTTTTTCTTTAAATGGAAAAGGTTCAGAAGAAAGCATGATGACATCAGCATCCGCCAGGTCTTCAACAGTAATTTGAGGATAGCGGGTTTTATCTTTGAAAATATTCTCAAAACCAATTTCCGATAAAATTCTGTGGATGAAAGTATCTGAGCCAATGGTCATATAAGGATTATTCCAGATAAGATAAGCTGCTTTGACTGGAGTTTCCAGTTTTGCCTGATTCAGGATATCATAAATTTTAAGATTGAAAAGCTGTGCTCTGTCTTCCTTTCCGAAAAGCTTTCCGAGATTTTTAAGCAAATAATAATTATCTTCAATCGTGTCAATATTGGTTACCATTACTTTATAATCGCCCATTAAAGCTTCTACCTGATCCTTTACATTTTCTTCCTTATTGGCAAGAATAAGATCCGGTTGCAGCGCTTTAATTTTATCAATATTGATATTTTTTGTTCCTCCGATTACAGCTACATTTTTTATTTTATCCTGAGGATGAATACAGAATTTTGTTCTGCCGACAACTTCATTTTCGGTAAGTCCAAGGTCAAATAAAGCCTCAGTAATAGAGGGTACAAGAGAAACGATTTTCATATTGGCATGTTAGATGATGCCTAAAATTACAAAAGTTTTCCGGTTAAGAAAAGTCCGGCTACGGTAAAATAGATAATAAGCCCCGTAACATCCACCAATGTTGCTACAAATGGAGCAGAAGAGGTAGCAGGGTCAAGATTTAATTTCTTTAAAACAAACGGAATCATAGAACCGGATAACGTTCCCCACAACACAATAGCAATCAAAGAAACAGAAACACTTAATCCGACATATACCCAATATTGGCCATAATCAAAAAGACCTATCTGCTGCCAAAGCATAATTCGTATAAATCCGATGATTCCTAAGATGGCCCCCAGACATAATCCGGAGATAATCTCTTTTTTCATGACATACCACCAGTCTTTGAGATTGATTTCCTGAAGAGCCATCGCACGAATAATCAAAGTGGCAGCCTGGGATCCTGAATTTCCTCCGCTGGAAATAATTAACGGAACAAATAGGGCCAGAACAACGGCTTTTTCAATTTCTTTATCAAAATATCCCATTGCTGAAGCCGTCAGCATTTCCGAAACAAAGAGAATGATCAGCCAGGTTGCCCTTTTTTTAATCATCTCTGTCCATGAAGTTTGGGTATAGGGAAGATCCAATGCTTCCAATCCCCCAAATTTCTGGATATCTTCTGTGTTCTGCTGTTCAATCTGATCTAGGATGTCATCTATCGTTACGATTCCTACCAAAACACCGGCTTCCGTAATAATAGGAAGAGCGCCACGGTCATACTTTTCGAAATAGGTTACCGCATCCTCTTTAGAGGTAGTGGTAGTAATGGCTACAAAATGATTGTCTGTAATATCTGAAACCAAAGTATCTTCCTCTTCCAAAAGTAAAGTTCCGATAGCAAGGTCATCAATGAGGCGGTTTCTTTCATCCACAACATACAGATAGTTCATGGTTTCCACTCTTTTTCCTACCTTTTTGATTTGCTGAAGACATCTTTTTACCGTCCATTCCTTACGGATCTGAATATAATAGGGCGTCATCAGACGGGCAATTGAATCCGAGTTGTATCCAAGAAGCTTTAAAGCAATTCTTCTTTCCTGAGGGTTAAGGTGGTTGATGGAATACTTGATAAGCTCATCCGGGAAATCCTCGAAAAGAGCAGTTCTGTCATCCGGAGTCATGGCATTCAGGATTTCGGAAACTTCATCGCTTCCGATACTTCTGATGGTATCTTCCTGGAAATCAGGATCAAGATGTGAAAAAACCTCTGCTTTGTATTCTTTGGGAACCTTCAGGAATGCGAGCAGCCTCTCATCAGCAGGAAGTTCGCTGAGGGTTTCGGCAATATCGGCAGGGTTGAAGATAAGTTCGTCTCTAGAATTCAAAACGTGAAATTTTTTGGATATGCAAAAATAATTCAAATTTTTAAGACTGAGCTATAAACTGACAAAATTAAGGATTAATTAAAGTTTAATGCTTCACTATAAGAGCAAAAAAAAACACCCGCCGAAACGGATGTGCAAAAATTAAATTTTAAATTCCAATATTCTTTACATTGGTTCGCATTCTGAAGTAGGAATGTATATACAAACAGCATTTGTACAACATTGGTATGGTCCGCAATCTGAATTGTCACCACACTTTTTTATTCCGCTTCCTTTAATGTTTTTTTGTTCCAGCCTGTTGAGCTTCTTAAGATTTGAATTTTTCATGGCAATCAAATATAGCAAGATTAAGGCTCTATCGGACAGTCATGATCAAGGCATTCTCCATTACAGCAGTATCCAACGGAACAAGGTCTTGTTATACTGCATCTGAATGGTCCAATACCTCCATTAATTTGTTTGGCAGCTTCTCTGCTGAGTTTTTTTAGATTTTTCATATAGTTTATAGTTTTGATTTTATGTTAGACTAAAATAGTAAATATTTCTATATTATTCATTTGTGAGTGAAAATATTTTACTATGAATCAATGTTTTATTTAAGTTTTAAATAAAAAACACCTACAAATGCAGGTGTCTGTAATGATCATATATTATTCCAGGGGACATGGATTTATGACACAGATGTTATGGCAACATGATCCGCCCGGACATTCGTAATGCTCTGTGCATCTTTTGAAAGGTCCGCTGCCTTTGATTTCTTTCTGTACTTGTCGGCTGAGTTTTTTTAGATTTTTCATGATGTTTATTTTATAGTTGATGGTTAGGTGTACTTTTATTCAAGGCAGATAAAGGGTGAGCAAATACCATTGCAGCAATATCCTACAGGACATGGATTGCTTTCACTGCATCTTTCCATGGATCCTCCGTTAATTTGTTTGGCAGCCTGCCTGCTGAGTTTCTTGAAATTTTTCATGAGATTTTGGTTTTAATGTTGAACTAAAATAGTAAAAAATATTTAATAAATCATTATTTAGTGAAAATATTTAATTGTTAATCAATTATTTATAGCGTTTTATAAACAAAAAGCACCTGTTTGTAAAAGTAAACAAGTGCTCTGTATAACATGAAAATTTTTATAATTCCGGACATGCATAAGCAACGCATACCCGATGACAGCATGATCCGCCAGGACATTCAAAATGATACTGGCATTTCTGAAGACGGATGATACTTCCTAAGATTTCTCTCTGACTTTCTCTGCTTAACTTTTTTAAATTTGAATTTTTCATAATAATTTAGATTTAAGATAAAACCAAATTAATGAAAGCCTTCAAATGGTTTATAAACACAAAGATATTCTACCGGAAAAGGGCTATGAAAGAATTATGAATTATGAATTATGAATTATGAATTATGAATTATGAATTTTTTCTGGTACGCATTACTTACCCCAGGAATAAAAATTCACAATTGACTTGCGAAGCAAAATTGACCATTGACTATAAAGGTCTTATATTCCAACCTTAAACCTTAAACCTTAAACCTTAAACTTTAAACCTTGAACCCGAAACTCAAAGCTCTGCTTCCGTGGGTTTTAATTTTCTCAGTTTCTTAATAATTCCTTTTATGGCTCCTTCAGTTCCTAGTTTAACAGAATTTACGGTAGAGCCCAGCAGACGCATATTTTTTCGGTAAGTATCGTGATCTGTTTCGGTTACAAGATTTCCGTCAGAACCAAAAAGTTTCATGCTGACAACCACCTGGTTGGAGAATACATATTTTCCAAAACCTACTTTGAAATATCTTACTTTGGAAACAATGGCAAAGTCTGCATCATTATTATGGCAGTAGTCTACGATAGTCTGTTTATCAATACTGTCAAAGGGAACCTGAACTTCTGCACGAAGCATTTTATTCCTTCTGTCACCAAAATTATCGGTAACTGCATCAAAGAAAGCACTGTTGGTAGGGTCTTTTATTTCATCAATATCAGGTTCTACCTCGGGATTGAAGTATAGAACTTTTTTTATTTTATCATCAGCATTCCTCTGGGCTTTTACCGAAGTAAACCCGATGAATAAAAAAGTAGTAACCGCTGTAAAGAATATAATTTTTTTCATTTGTAATCCGAATGCAAAATTACTGCCTTTTCGTTGGATTGCATATAATTTATTAAGAAATTTTTAACATTTTTTTCTATCAATTTTGATATATGAAATCAATAATGTTTGCAGAATCAAAAAATAGTCGTAATTTTGCACCCGTTACATAATAATCATTAAACAATATTGGAATGTACTTAACAACAGACAAAAAGCAGGAAATTTTCGCAAAACACGGAAAATCTGCACAAGACACAGGGAGTGCTGAAGGACAAATCGCTCTTTTCACTTTCAGAATCAACCACTTATCTCAGCACTTAAAGGCTAACCGTCATGATTTCAACACAGAGAGATCTCTAGTGAAATTGGTAGGTAAGAGAAAAAGTTTACTAGATTACCTTAAAAACAAAGATATCGCAAGATATAGAGCAATTATTGCTGAACTAGGTTTAAGAAAATAATCTATAAAGATTTTCAAAATAAAAAGCAACTTCGAAAGAGGTTGCTTTTTTAGTTGTAATATAACCACAAAAGTCACAGAAGGTTCTGATCAATTTTGTTGAGATTCCTACGGAATGACAAATTGAATGATTAAAACTCTATTTGAATTGTGTCATTCCGTAGGAATCCAGCTTTTATTATCCATAAAAAGATTACAACTTAAGCCAATAGCACAACTGAAGGTGTGATAATTCCCCTCCTCCGGAGGGGTGGCGAAAATTCAAAGAATTTTTGACGGGGTGGTTAATTCTCTGCAGCATTCATTTACTCAACCTTTTTCCCAATCTTCCCCAAATGGGTATTCTGAAAACTATCAGGATATTTCAATCCATATCCCAGAATTCTGTCAAAAGCAGAATGGGAAAATAAGATCGTTCCGATCATTTGTAAATAGGGCAGTGAGAGAGCTGTTCCGGCAAGATACACCACAATGGCTACTCCAAAATGATGGAAAAGGTTATAGCAAAAAGCTCCCACTTTATTATTAACCGTATATCCCAGCATGGAAATATCGGGTGCCAAGAAAAGTCCTGCAAACCACCACCAAGAATATCCTGTCTGGGCAAAAGCATATGCTCCTAACAACAGAAATGCTGCGTATTCAAGCTTTAACTGTATTTTCATTGTAATGGTGTTTATTAATAAGATAAGTTCCTTTTTTCAATGAAAAGTTACATGATAAGATCCAAAAAGAAGCGGAATACCTTTGAGATATTCCGCTTATACATTTTGATTTGATTTTATTTTAATGTCCTGATTTGGCTTCAGTGCTTTCTACATGACCAAGATATTTGGTACAGTAAGCTCCAAAAATAAGAATCACCAGATAACAGAATACAGGAATAATAAATGAATGCTGTACTCCAAACTGATCTGCAAGGTATCCCTGGAAAATAGGAACAATAGCTCCTCCCAAAATAGCCATTACCACTAAAGATGATCCCTGACTGGTATATTTCCCCAGTCCTGAAATGGCGAGGGTATAAATGTTAGAGAACATAATAGAGTTGAAGATTCCGATTCCTAAAATACTGTACATGGCCATTTCACCATGATTCACCATTGCGGAAATCAATAATACAACATTAATTGCGGCAAAGATTGATAATGTTCTTGCCGGTGCTGCTTTACCAATGAAGAAGGCAATGAAATTAAGAATAATAAATACAATGAAAAAGCTGATCTGAGAGAAAGTGAGGTTTACAATGCTGAAAATAACAAGGAAAACAGCAGCAGCAGCTCCCAGCATATAAAGCGCTTTTTTACTCTGGCTCAAAGACTGGTTTAGAGAAATCGCACCAAGAAAACGTCCTATCATGGCTCCACCCCAATACATGGAAAGATAATTCTTACTGATGATTTCATTAAAGCCCATAATCTGTGGCTGTTCCAGGAAGCTGATGATAAAACTTCCTACAGCTACTTCTCCGCCTACATAGCAGAACATAGCAAATACTCCAAATTTCAGGTGACTGAATTCAAGCGCTCCCCAGCCTTTTACAATTTCTTCTTCACCCATCTGGAATGAAGGAAGCTTAACTCTTGAGATCAATAAGGCGACCAATAAAAGAATCCCTGCAAAAATAAGGTAAGGAATTCTTGTGGCTACAGCGCTGAAAGATCCGTCCGGAGAAGAGAAAAATTCAAAAATAAGGTGACCTCCAAGCACCGGAGCAATGGTTGTTCCGAATGCATTGAATGCCTGAGTCATATTCAGACGGCTGGAAGCAGATTCTTCACTTCCCAGCAGCGAAACATACGCATTGGCCGTAATCTGAAGTACTGTAAAGCCGAGTCCTAAAATAAACAAAGCACCCAGAAACAGTGGGTAATACGAAAAAGTAGCTGCCGGATAAAACAGGACACAGCCTAAAGCTGCCAGAAAAATTCCGAACAGGATTCCTTTTTTATATCCTAATTTATTAATGGGATCTCCTTTCGTGATAGAGATCAGAAAATAAATCAGTGATCCGATAAAGTAAGCTCCGAAAAAGCAGAACTGTACCAGCATGGATTCGAAAAAGGTAAGATTGAAAAGTTGTTTCAGATAGGGGATCAGGATGTCATTCATACAGGTGATGAATCCCCACATAAAAAACAGCAGGGTGATGGTAATCAACGGAACCGTGTAATTCCTGCTTTGAGATTGTACTTCTTTATTTATCATAAACATTTATTTATCTTAAGGAATAGCCCTTAACTTTTTGCCTACAGCATTGTATTTGGTGAAGTAGGGCAAATATAGGAATCCGCCTATGTCTTTGCAATAATTTTAATGATTTTTATAATGAAATGTATACTTTCTCCATAGGATAGTATTATTTTCATTTTTTGAGACAATAATACAAAAACGACTGGATTTTTCAATGCATTATCTTTAAAAAAAACACTTTTTTATTTTTATAAATGACAGAAAAGTTGACATTAAGGATATAAACTTTGAAACTCTCATCAATTGATAGCCAATTTTTTGTATTTTGAGAGCCTATTTATGCAATCGAAAAATTTAATATATCATTATTATATAGTACCTTTGCAGACGAAAATTTAAAGAGTTTAAATATTAATTCATACTCAATACGGAGTATTAAGAAGACAAATTTATGAGTATACCTCAAGCGTTTACAGAAATGATTACTCTTGCAGATGGCAGAGAAATCACTATTGAAACAGGGAAGTTGGCTAAACAGGCTGATGGATCTGTGGTAGTAAAAATGGGTGGAACAATGCTTTTAGCAACTGTTGTAGCCAATAAAGAAGCAAATCCTGGTGTAGATTTTTTACCATTAACCGTTGATTATAGAGAAAAATTCTATGCAGGTGGAAGAATTCCTGGAAACTTCTTCCGTAGAGAAGCAAGACCTTCCGATCAGGAAATTTTAACGATGCGTTTGGTGGACAGAGTATTACGTCCGCTTTTCCCTGAAGATTTCCATGCTGAAGTTCAGGTGATGATTTCATTAATTTCTTATGACGGAAAAACAATTCCTGATGATTTAGCTGGTTTAGCAGCTTCTGCAGCTATTGCTATTACAGATATTCCTTTCAACGGACCAATGTCTGAAGTAAGAGTTGTAAGATTTGACGGAGTACTTTCTATCAACCCAAGTTACGAAGAATTGAAAAATTCTGAGTTAGACATCATGGTGGGAGCTACTAAAGACTCCATCGTAATGGTAGAAGGAGAAATGAAAGAAATTTCTGAGCAGGAAATGTTAGAAGCTATCAATTTTGGTCATGCTGAAATTAAAAAGCAAATTGAAGCTCAGGAAAGATTAGCAGAAAAAGTAGGTAAAGCTTTCCCTAAGAGAGAATACTCTCACGAAACTCACGACGAAGAAATTCGTGAAAAAGTATGGAAAGAAACTTACGATAAAGTATATGAAGTAGCAAGAACTCCATCTGGAAAAGAGGAGAGAGGTGAGAAATTCAAAGCGGTTCGTGAAGAATTCCTTGCTCAATATGCTGATAATGAAGAAGAATTGGAAAGAGTAACACCTTTCGTAAAAGTATATTATCATGATGTAGAGAAAGAAGCTATGCGTCAGATGATTCTTGAAGACAATATCCGTCTTGATGGCCGTGATCCTCAAACGATCCGTCCAATCTGGTCAGAAATTGATTACCTTCCGGGAGCTCACGGTTCTGCAGTGTTTACAAGAGGTGAAACTCAGTCTTTAACAGCAGTAACTTTAGGTTCTGTGAAAGATGCAAACATGGTAGACAGCGTAATCACGCAGCACGACGAAAAATTCTTCTTACATTATAACTTCCCTCCATTCTCTACAGGTGAAGCAAGACCTTTAAGAGGAACTTCAAGAAGAGAAGTAGGACACGGGAACCTTGCTCAGAGAGCATTACAGGCCGTAATTCCTGAAGAAAATCCATATACAATAAGAATTGTTTCTGATATCCTTGAATCAAACGGTTCATCTTCAATGGCAACAGTTTGTGCAGGAACACTGGCACTAATGGATGCCGGGGTACAGATTACAAAACCTGTTTCAGGTATTGCAATGGGATTGATTACAGATGCAAAATCAGGTAAATTCACTGTACTTTCTGATATCTTAGGAGATGAAGATCACCTTGGAGATATGGACTTTAAAGTAACAGGTACTGCAGATGGTATTACAGCTTGTCAGATGGATATTAAAATCCAGGGACTTTCTATGGATATCATGGAAAAAGCTTTGATGCAGGCTAGAGACGGAAGATTACACATCTTAAATAAAATCACTGAAACAATCTCTGAACCAAGAGCAGACGTGAAGCCTCACGCTCCGAAAATGGTGGTAATGGAGATTCCAAAAGACTTCATTGGTGCTGTAATCGGGCCTGGAGGAAAAATTATTCAGCAGATGCAGAAAGATACGGATACCGTTATTGCTATTGAAGAATTAGGTGAGATCGGACGTATCGAGATTGCAGGAACAGACAGAGAGAAAATCAATGCTGCTGTTGCAAGAATTAACGAAATTACTTTCGTACCGGTTATCGGTGAAGTTTACAAAGGTAAAGTAGTGAAGGTAATGGACTTTGGTGCATTCGTAGCGATTGCTAAAGGAACAGAAGGTCTTCTTCATATTTCTGAAATTGAATGGGCTCGTCTGGACAAAGTTCCTTATGCAGAAGGTGATGAAGTAGAAGTGAAGTTCATGGGTTACGATGACCGTAAGAAAATGAAACTTTCCCGTAAAGTTCTTTTACCAAGACCTCCAAGACCAGAAGGACAAGGTAGACCAGAAGGTCAAAGAAGACCGGAAGGACAAGGAAGACCTGAGGGACAAAGAAGACCTGAAGGACAAAAGCCACAAGGTGAAAGACCAGTGGAAAACGAAACTCCTTCTAACGAAGCTTAATAAGATTCATTCTTAAACATAAAAAATCCCTCAATTTTGAGGGATTTTTGTTTTTTTTGTCATTGCGAAATGCAGAGCATTGAAGCAATCTCATTATTCAAATTTTCAAAATTGAGATTGCTTCGCCTTCGGCTCGCAATGATAATAGTTATTAACTTCCCACTCTCTGCTTCAGATCCTCAGCACCGCCTGTTTTTCTAGGCTGTCCGTTTTTAGAAGAGCCAAAATTATAGGTATAGGAGAGGGTTGCCACACGCGTATCTCTTTTTACGGCAAAGTTTTCGATATAATCATTATAAACCGTCTGTCCTTTGAGATTACTGGTGAAGAATACATCGGTGAAAGAAAGCTTTAGTACACTGTTGTTTTTGAACTTCTTCTGCGCCCCGATATTCAGGTACCAGTTCGCGCTTGCATTAAGATAGGCATAGACTTCCCTTGCCTTATAATTTCCGGTAAGTTCAGCAGTGAAGCCATTTCCTAATTTAAAGGAATTAATACTGTTAATACTGAAGGTAAAATTCCCTTGGTTATTAATCTGTGTTCCGGAAACATTTCCGGTATAGGAACCATAGTAGAAATTGGCACTGTTGTTCATATCCCACCATTTCGTCACTTTTACCGGAGCGATCAGATTTAAGCCATAATAAGAAGCAGAACTCAGGTTTTCAATCGTCTGTACCGTTACTATCTGTCCGTTTTCTGTTACAGGTTTTAAGATATCTGTAATGTTGTCGGAAGTTTTGCTGTAGCTTAATGTGGCAAAATACTTATTATTCAGGCTGTAAGTCAGCTCATAATTCATTGTGATTTGCGGGTTCAGATCTGGATTTCCGGCTCTCAGAGTAGTCGGGTCAAGATAGAATTTGAAAGGATTCAGCTGGTTGTAGCTAGGTCTTGTAATCCTTCTGCTGAAATTGATTTCAAGGTTGCTTTTATCCGTCAGATCATATGCAAAAACAGCACTTGGGAACAGTTGGGTATAATTTCTTTTATTGATTTGATTGGTGGTAATTTGAGTCCCTTTTACATTGGTGTTTTCAAGTCTTAAACCTGCTGTAGCTTTCAGTTTTTCCCATTTTTTTGAGACATTTCCGTACACTGCATTGATGTTTTCTTCATAAATAAAATGATTGGTTTTATTAAGATCAGGAATGAGAGTACCGGAAGTTGCATTGAAGAATTTCAGATCATTATCTGTCTTTACAAAACTTGTTTTAACCCCGCTTTCCAGCTTCCAGTCGTTGCTGAAGTTTTTGGTAAGGTCAGATTTCAAAGAATAAATATTCAGTTTTCCATCCATATCCCCTTTGATAATATCCAGATTGTCTGTGCCGCTGGAGATTTGATGGGTTCTTGTATCAAAACTCTGTAAAGAAGAATTGGCGTAATTGATGTAGTCAAAATCCGTAGAAATATCAGATCCTAAAGAATCAATCGTATACTTATGATTAAGGTTGAATGAAAGATTGGTCCAGCGGTCATTCGATCTGTTGACGGTGGTGAATGAGCTTTCAGGAAGATGGCTGCTGCCCAGTGTCACATTGGAATTATCACCGTTGATGTTGAATTTGTTCGAAACCAATCCTACGGAAAATCCAAGTACATTCTTATCATTCAGATAATAATCCATTCCCGCTTTGGCAATATGACTGTTGAACTTGAATTTCAGATAATTGTCCTGTACATAGGCTTTTTTAAAAGTATTGTTTTCATAGAAATTCCTGTCCAGTACCAGACCGTTATAAGCTTCTCTGTAGGCAAAGCTGTAGTTTCCGAAAACATTGATTTTTTTATTTCGGTGATTGATGCTGAAGCTGTTGTTGTTTTTTACGTATTTACCTGTTCCTAAAGACGTAGAAATACTTCCATTGGTTCCTTTTCTCTGCTCTTTTTTAAGTTTAATATTGATGATTGCAGATCCCGATGCATCATATTTTGAAGACGGATTGGTAATGAACTCTATCTTTTCAATAGTGGAAGAAGGAATTCCCTTTAGATAATTGGCAAGATCACTTCCGTTCATGGGCGTGTTTTTACCATCTATCTGAATCAGGAGATTTCCTTTCCCTCGCAGACTGATATTATCGTTGTTGTCGATATTCACTCCGGGAGCTTTTTCCAATACTTCAAAAGCAGAATTTCCGGTACTGGCAATGCTGTTTTCAACGTTCATGATCATTTTCCCGTCCTGTCTTTCAATCAAAGGTTTGGTTTTCGTAATGGTAACACCTTCAATGGATTTTACACTCAAATCGATGGCTGTAAGAGTATTGTTTTCGGTCAGTGAAATATTTTCCGAATGATAGACTTCTGAACCGTTTTTATTAATTTTTACTTGATACGTTCCTTCTTTTAACTCATTAAAATTAAACTTACCATTGCTATCCGCAATTTCTGTTTTGATTAATTTCTGATCTGCATCAAAGAGATTGATCTCCATCTGTTCTGCATTGCCGGATTTTATATTTCCTGACAAAGACAAACTCTGCGTGGTCTGCTGGGCGGAAAACCTGCTGGTACATACCATCAGTATCCAGACCAATAAGAGTAAAAATATTCTGGTCATAGCGTTTTACTTTTTAGGGGTGAGACAGTTTTCTGAAATTTTCAGTAAAGCTGAATACATCACTTCCATTTCTTTTTCGCTGATTCCCTTTAAAGCAGTTGTACGGTTCTTCTCTACAATATTCTGAACCTCTTTGATTACTTTTGCCCCCGAATCTGTCACTTCCAGATGGGTTTTTCTTCGGTCTTCAGGATGAACATGTCTTGTGATATATTCGGATTTTACCATTAAATCAATAATTCTTGTCACAGAAGCATTGTCCTTGAAAACAAGATCACCAATCTCATTCTGGGTAATTCCCGGGTTTTCCAGAATGGCTTTGATGATGAGCCACTGATCAATTGTGATTGTAAAACCATGGGCTTTCAGCTGGCGCTGAGCATAGTTTCTGTAGGCTCTGATTGCTTTGTCTATGTTGTAGAATATAATTGAATTTAATTTTTCCATACTTTCAAATTTAAAATGATGTGTCAATTATTGATATATCAATTAATTAGTAAATCATCACTTTACTTTGTTACAACTCCTGAAAAATATTTTCAAAAATACATTAAAAATGCAGCCTGATTATTTGATATTTGCTTTTGCTGAGGCGCTTGTAGAACCTGAATTAAAATTTATATTTTCTACGGTTTTGAATAATCTGTCGATTTCTTTTCTGTCGGAAGCATCCGGGGCAACATTGTAAAACTCATTGATCAGATCTAATGAAGTAGGTTTCTTGGGATACTGATTGTGGGTAAGGAAATTTTTCAATGCCCTGTTTACTTTGTCTTCACCTATCAAATTAGTTAATTCCACCATGGCTGCAGCACCTTTGGAATACGAAATATGTGGAGCATCTCCGGTAGCTTTATAGATCGGGACATTTTCGGATAACCCTTTTTCATTGTCATAGATCTGTTGGTGTACTTCAATTCTTTCCCTCATTTTTTCTTTGCCATGCATTTTTTTGTAGAGCATCATTTCTGTGTACATCGCCAGTGTTTCAGTGAGCATCACAGAACCTTCTCTGTCATCGGGATTTATCTGGCTGTTTCCCCACCAAAGATGTGAAAGCTCATGCCCGGCCAGTTCATTGATGACATCCTGCTTTTTGTCTGCGTGAATATTAGCATGAAAAACCATGTCTTCTGGCATAAAGACCGCAGATGGGTAAGCTGTAGCCGCAAAACCTCGCGTAAAAGAAGAAATTTCTGCAAAACTGATGGTTTTAAAAGGATACTTTCCAAAATTCTGCTGACAGTAATCCAGAGTGAGTTTGGTATTTTCAAGAAGATGATTCACATTTTCAGCATGTTTATGATGGTAAAAAATATTGATGGTAATTCCTTTATAATTAAAGCTCTTATTTTTATAATCTGCTGAAGAAACTGCAAACCGGAACGGAATCTGATCTGCTTTATATTCAAAATAATTACGTCCGGATTTTGACCATTTTTTAACAAGATCTCCTGTTCCTATCGCTGTCTGTCCCTGTTCTGTAGAAACAATCATATGGAGGTCGATAAAATCTTTTTTTGCCACTTCAGGGGCTTCCGGTTTCTTCAATTCAGTGAGCTTTCCCAGTTTGAATGCACTACGTTGCTTTTCATCCTGAATTTCATCATCTTTCTGGTAGCCAATCACAGGATAATATCTGCTGATTCTCATAAAAGATCCGTCTTCAATAATGGCATTAAAAGACTGGTGGCCATTTACGGCAAACCAATGGTAAGACAGTGTAAAATCAAGTGAAGCTGTTTTACCAGGCAGAAGAGGCTGTTTTAATGAAACTTCCGTGATGTTCTTATGAATCTTTGTTGTTTCAGTTCCTGAGGTTATGGCAGCAGATTCAAGTTGTAAATCCTCATTGAAATTGATCAGAACCTTACTGATAGGCTGATTGGTTTGGTTTTTAAGGGTATATTTCCCTATGATCTGATAAGCATTTTCAGAAGGAAAGAGTTTGATTTCTGTGGTAATATCAGAAATATCAGGCTGTGGAAGATGTTCATATTTCCGATAGTTTTTTTCATATGCTGCGGAGCTTAAGATAGCTTGGTCTTCATTGTTAGGCAGATATCCTTTCATAAATAATATTCCGGCAAAGATTCCTGAGATCAACAGAAAAACAGCAATACCAGAAGCGATAATTGGTACTTTTTTTATTTTTACAAGGCTGTTGAGTATCCATAAAATACTGATCACGCCTGCTCCAGACAAAAGTCTTTGTGCAAAAGCCTGTTCATAGATTCCATACCCGTTAAAATCACTGTAAGTCCCTTTAAAATCAGAAAATATTCTGAAAAGCGGGTAGGAGATCAACTTTCCGGAAACCGGCCCTGACAATACAAAAACTGAGAGAATGGAAATCCCCAGTGCAATGAATTTATTGGGAATCCGGTCATTAATCAAAAGGATAAATCCGGAAAAGAGAATCAGCGGGAAAGTATTGAAAAGGAAAACACCCAGATAAGCCTTCCAGTCTATATGAAAATACTGATAAGCGGCCTGGAAGATTATTCCCTGAATAATTAGAATTCCAGTGAAGAAAAACAATAACAAGCTGATTGAAATAAAATGTCCAGTCAACCTGTTCTTTGAAAAATAAGTGCTGTTTTCAATCAGAAAAAATCCTGAAGATGAGCTTCTCCAGTACATATCGTTTAGAAAATACGCTGAAATAAGGAGACCTATCAGATGAAAATTTTCTGAGATGGTTGTTGCCATAAGTCCCGAACCTGCATATTTCTGTGGAAGACGAATTCCCTTTTCAATTTCAGCATACATTTCCATTCCAACAGAAAATAGTAAAATAATAGAAACAGCAGGAACAGCAATACTTTTGAACAGATAGGTGAGATCCGTTTTCGTAAAAGAGATCACAGATCGAAATGAGCTCTGCCCATTGAAACTTGGGGTCACAATGGAGTATTCGGAGGTATTTGTTTCAGATAAGGGATGAGTGTTTCCCAATGTTTTTACTTTTCGTCCGGAAGTGTTGGAGAAAGAAAATAATCTGTATGAAATGAAGAGAAGCCCAGCTGATACGATGAAAAATAAAAGTCTGTTGAACAAAAAGTATCCTGTAAAAGGAACAATCTGCATATTTTTCTGATGAGCCGTAATGTCACGAGCCTGCATGAAATAAGATGACAATCCAAACGGATCTATCAAAGCTGAAAATTGCTGTGTTTCCAATGGCTGGGGAAGGCTTCCCGCCATAAATGGTGAATTGGAAAACAACAAAATAATCATATAAAACACATACAAAAGCAGACCGCCCACTACTACCAGCAATTTTCTCTTTATCACAGAAGAAATGAGAAACAGAAAACTACAGACAAACAGGCTATTGATAAGACCAAAAATTAATAGAGGGTAGATGTAGTAAATGATATTCACGCCTTCCTGCATTTCGCTTCCGGTACGCATAATTTGCCCGATGAGAAACCCTGTTATTAAGAAAGAAAAACTTAAAAACGTCTGTAGAAAATAGGTGCAGAACTTTCCTTTCAGATAAGTGAATTTTGAAAAAGGAAACGAAAACAGAATACTGTCAAATTTTGAATCCTGATCTTTAAAAAGCAATTGTAATGCATACACGGTAGCGAAAAAAATAACGGCAAGACTCAGCATTCCCATCATAAAACCAATGGTATACGGTGAGTTTAAGTAAATTCCATCTCCTACTGAAAGATTGAACTGACTGCCGCAGAACATGCCAAGACCCACCAAAAGTAAGGCCACAAGATAGGTGAGCCAGTGCTTGGTATTGCGTCTGGCTTCGAATAAAAATAAAGTGTTCATGATTAAGGTTTTTGGGTGAGTGTGTGGAAATAAACGTGTTCCAGCAAAGGAGTTACGGAACTGAAGTCTTTCGGATATTCTTCAGAGAATACCGTGATGTGAAGCTCTCTTTCCAAAAGCTGTCTGCTGATGATTTCATAGCTGGAACCATAGGTTTCCAGTTCGTCTTTGTGAATGGGTTTTGACCAGATTCTGTTTTCCAGTTCTGCAATAAGTTTTCCGGGATTTCCTTGTCTGAGGATTTGTCCATTATTCATCACTGCCATTTCCGAACAGAGGTTTCTGACATCTTCAACAAGATGGGTAGACAGAATAACTATTACATCCTGGCTGATATCATTGAGCAGCGTATTGAAACGGTTGCGCTCTTCCGGATCCAATCCTGCTGTGGGTTCATCTACAATGATGATTTTCGGATCTCCTAATAAAGCCTGAGCAACCCCAAAACGCTGTTTCATTCCCCCTGAAAAAGTATGGACTTCTTTTTTAGCAAAATCAGAAAGGTTGACCTTTTCAAGAAGATTCAGAATTTGATTTTTACGTTTGTTTTTATCAGTAATGCCTTTCAATAGGGCAATATGTTCCAACAGGTCATAGGCAGACACTTTCGGATATACCCCGAAATCCTGTGGGAGAAATCCAAGATTCTGTTTGATATAATCCGGATTTTTGATGATGTCTACTTCATTGAAAAGCAGGGTTCCGGAAGTCGGTTTCTGAAGTCCGACAATGGTTTTCATCAAAGAAGATTTTCCGGCTCCGTTGGGACCCAAAAGTCCGAACATTCCGTTTTTGATGTCCAGTGAAATGTTTTTAATAGCCTGGAAACCATTTCTATAGGTAAGGCTGAGGTTGTTGATGGATAGTGTATTCATAACGTTGTGTTTGGGGAATAGAAGGACAGGCGGCCTTTCGGCAGCGATTTTAGAAGTTAGAAATTAGTGGCTGGAAGCTGGAAGCAGGAGGCAGGAGGCTAGAAGTTAGAAGTTAGAAGTTAGAAGTGGAAGTTTCAGATACCATGCTCAAACACTCTTACACTCAAACTCTCACACTCTCAAACCCTCCAATCCTCCGGCGCTCAAACTCAAACCCGAATCCCGTCTACTCTTTAAATTCAAGAATATCTCCCGGCTGGCATTCCAGGATTTTACAGATGGCTTCAAGGGTATCAAATCGGACACCTTTGGCTTTTCCGGTTTTCAGGATAGAGAGGTTTACGGGTGTGATACCCAGTTTTTCTGCCAATTCTTTACTCTGCATTTTTCTTTTGGCAAGCATCACATCTAAGTTGACTATAATTGGCATTTTAAATAAATAGGTCTTGTTCGTTTTGCAAATGTAGTCCTTGCTTAAAGATATTCGCAAGAAACAGGCAGAAAATTCCAAGCATAAAGTGAATAAACACCAGTCCCCATATCATACTTTCTACTTCCACAAAGAAACTTGCGATAATCACCAGTGGAAGAGGAATGAAAATATTATACAGGTAAAATTGCTTAAGCTGATTGATATTTTCCTGAGTAAACAGCTTCTGTTGGAAAAATACTTTGAAAACTTTGGCTGATAACCAGAAAAAGGTTCCATAAGTGATGAGTACCAACATAAAGGAAAAAATCATATAAGGATAATTGTTTTCGATATTCAGAAACGGCTGTTCCGTAAACGGATAATTGATATGAAGGAACTTTCCGTTTTTATAGGGCGTAACTGCAAATCCGCTGCTCAGACAGAATAAAGCATACACAAAAGTGATCAGATATCCGGCCGAAAGTAAGGAGCAGATATAAAATAAAATCTTTGAAATAATTTTAGTCTGGTTCATGGTATGAAGCATAATTGATATTGCAAATGTATAATTAATTATCGTAAAACAATAATTAATTTAAATAAAATTTTATTTTTTCAGATTAAGATCTCTCAGGAATCTCAATGGAATAGTGTGATAATCATTGTTTTTAATTAATTTTAAATAACAAAAAAATTGAAATCATGGCTTACAGTACTGAACTGGCCGACCGGGTACGTGAACGGCTTTCAATAATGAAAAATATTGAGATTGAAGAAAAGAAAATGTTCAGCGGACTGTCTTTTCTTGTCAACGGGAAGATGTGCATCAACATCAGCCACGATAATCTGATGTGCCGTTATAATCCTGAGCTGGAAGATGAAGTTTCGGAAAAGAAAGGCTTTCTGCCGATGATCATGAAAGGGAAACAGTTAAATGGATATTGTTATGTAGAACCCATTGGTTTTCAAAAAGCAGAAGATTTTGAATACTGGATAACCATCTGCCTTGATTATAACCCGATGGCAAAAGCTTCGAAGAAGTGAGTTTTGGGTTGTAGGGTTTGAGAGTGGGAGAGTTTGAGGGTAAGAGAGTTTGAGAGTGGGAGTGTTGGAGTTTAACAGTCCCACATTCATCACTCATCATTTATAATTCATCATTCTTATCGTACAGTTTTTTCCTTATTTCAATCAGGATTTTTGTTGTTTTTTCTAAATCCGGATATTCAGGAAGATTTGATGTGGAATAATGTTTTTCTATTGATTCTATAAGGTTTTCTGCCTTTTGCATTACACTTTCATACGATTGATTTCCCGCTTTGATGTCTAAGAGTTCATCACGATTTTCTATACGGATCGTCAGTGAATTGGTTTTAAAAATCTGTTCACAGGACTGCAGCAACCGGATGGTGTGCATCATGTTCTTGCTGTCATAATTCTGTCCGTGGGTCTGATTGACATTGTAACGGTCTTCATTACGCTCAGTTACCCATTTCCAGTATTCTCTGTAGTCTTTGCAGTACACAGAGTAGGCATCAAGGTTACAAAACAGGTAAGCAACAGGTTTTTCATTTTTAGGAATGGATGATACGGAAACCTGATTCGCTTCTTCATGATGAATAACACCTTTATAGCCCAACCTTCCTGATTCATCATAAAATAACGAATACATTCCTTTTGTATGATCAATATTTACCAATCCGCATTTCTCTTGTGATAAACCACCCCGTTCTCCAGAGGAATGGAATTCATGCAGCCATTTTTTCAATGGTACAGAACCTTGTCCTTCCAAAATAAAACAGAAATCCAGGATCGATTTTCTCTCTTTATCAATAGGGTTTAGAATCTTTTTATTAAGACCTTTCGCTTTTTTAATCTGCGAAACAGCATATCCTGCAAAAGTATCTTTGCATAATTTTGACAGGAAATCCTCGGTTTTCAATAGATCCATCAACGGATGTTTATACTGAATACAATCTTCTGGACTTGCCAGAATTTCCAGAATATTAGGATTGTTTTTCTGCAGCAATTCTACAAATCTCCCGATTTCATAATACGTAATATCATTCGTCTCATTGGAAATCTGCGGAATATAGTTCAGGCCAAAGAAATCTTCCTTCGGCAGATAATACACCCCACGGATATCCGTATCAGAATTCTCCGTTGCCAGCCCAAAAGAACGGCTTCCGGAAATGGCTTCGAAGAGGAGGAGGTTTTTGTTTTTTAGGTCTTGGAGGGTCATTTTAATTGTTTTTTTTGAAAAGTAAAATATGGATTGCTATTGGAAAATTAAAAACTAGAACTATAGAAGAATAATTTTAAATTTCAATAAAGTTGCTCACAATTACATCCAATGCTTTCTCAGTGATATTTTTCATGTGATTTTTTTCTCTTTTTTTAATTTATGTATTAATTCATGCCGTTCATCTTCAGATATACCATCAATAAAAAGACTCCATCCCTCAGGGTATAATCTTGCGTGAATTATATTTATTTCGTTTTTCCAAATACGATGGTACTTGTCAGAACATTCAGCAATAAATTCATAATCTGAGAAATAATCTGAAAGCAAATCAATAGGATCAACCCAATTATTTCCAAGCCCTGGAAGTTTCATATAGTATCTGTATTCTTCAAAAAAAGCCTGTTGTTCAATAAATGTTTCAAATCTTTCAAAATAAGAAAAAAAATCCCAAGATTCACAACCGCAATCTCTTATGAAAACTTCACCATTTTCAGCAATATATAAGCTATCATTAATCGAAAACAAAGTTTGCCCTTTCCAATGGTAGGTATTTACTCCTTTATTTTCTTTTATTTGTTTGGGTGTAAAAATATGAAGTACAGTATCATAAATATTTAATCCTGAAGATTTTTCCTGAAAATTTATAATTTCTGAAGAATTTTGAAGATGATAAAATCTAAGATGATTTTCTAAAATTCCTAAATCAATTTCATATTCCTTGTTTCTTCCGGCTTTTTCAATAAAAAGTAATGCTCTTTCAGATAATTGTTTCATATTGGTTTGATTTATAGTGCTAATATCTCCCTAAAAACCCTCTCCATCTCACCTTTATCGGCCTTTCCACCTGATAAACTTTTCGATTTTTCCTCATTTTCCGCGATTGTTTTTTCAAGAAAATCAAATAGTTCCCAATCGTTCGGATGGTAATAAGATTCTCCTTTGGTGGCTTTCAAGGCAACGAGGCCTTCTATTTTCCGTCTGGTTTCGTCATCGGTTAAAACAAGCAGATCACTGAATAATACAGGAGGAACTGTTCCTTTCTTTATGATCCATTTTCCTGTTAAGGTCGTTCGTAAGCAATAGAAGTAACTTTTTAATTTTACTTCATCACTTCTGCAGGCTTCCAGATATTTTTTGCTCATGCTTAAATAATGATAAGACACGGCTACCGGAGAAAAACAGGCATCTGCCAGAGGCCTGAAAAGATCTACAAACTTTTCGTCCGCTTTGTAAACGATAGGAGAATAGAACCAGCTTAGCAATGCCGCATTCGATTTCAGCAATAGGTGGAAGGTCTTTCGCAGATCCCATCCGGAGCCGTCAAGATCATCTTCCGTCATAAATTCTATCGTTTCATCCTTGTCCCAGGGGGAAAGATACCAGTCTTTTTCATGGCGGTATATAAAACGTATATCATAATCACTGTCGGGAGAGGCAAAACCCCAGGCTCTGCTTCCTGATTCTACTGCAAGGAGGACTTCTACGCCACGGCTTGCCTCAACTTCTTTTATTTTTTCAAGTATTTTTGGTGTCATTGTTATTGATTTATAAGGCAAAGTAAAAGATGAGGTGCGCAATGTTCTTACGTAGAATTTTTGTGTTTGAAAGTTTGAGAGTAAGAGAGGGGAGAGTTTGAGGGTGAGAGTCTAACTTCCAGCCTCAAGCTTCCAACTTCCAGCCCATATATCATCAATACATTTTACTTTTTACATTGTACACCATACAAAATCCTTCTCATTTCACTAATATTGCATTTTTCCATTTAACATAACTACAAACATCCATGTTATCATCAGAATTACAGCATAAAATTGATTTTAAAACAAAACCGCTGGGCGCATTAGGGCATCTGGAACACGTTGCTCACAAAATCGGAATGGTTCAGAAAACCACTTCACCACATTTATTGAATCCTCATATGGTGGTTTTTGCAGCCGATCACGGGATTGCTACTGCAGGAGTAAGTGCTTATCCGCAGGAAGTCACTTACCAAATGGTGATGAATTTCCTGGGTGGAGGGGCTGCCATCAATGTTTTTTGCAGACAGAATGGTATCAGGATAAAAATTGTGGATGCCGGAGTCAATTTTGATTTTCCGGAAGGGCTGGATCTGATGGATAAAAAAGTCAGAAAATCCAGCCGTAATATTCTGGAAGAACCAGCCATGACTTTAGAAGAATATCAGCAGGCTCTTGAAAACGGAAAATCTGTAGTATCTGAGATCACCAGGAAAGGCTGTAATATTATTGGTTTTGGTGAAATGGGAATTGGGAATACTTCAGCTTCTTCTTTGATGATGAGCAAACTGTTTGATATTCCGATTACCAATTGTATCGGACGCGGAACCGGACTGAATGACCATCAGCTGCAGAATAAGATCAGTATCTTAACGGAAGCGATTGAAAAATATCCGACTGAAATGAGTGAAGATGAAATTGCTCAAACCTTCGGCGGATTGGAAATTGCACAAATGATTGGGGCTATAGAAGAAGCTTATAACCACAATATGCTGATCATGGTAGACGGATTTATAGCCACTGTTGCGGTAGCCACCGTCTGGAAAAAGAATCCTGAAATTCTGAACAATTGTATCTTCTGTCATGTAAGCAATGAAAATGCCCATCCTCAGCTGTTGGGACTGATGAGAGAAAAAGCTATTCTCAATCTCAATCTGCGCCTGGGAGAAGGAACAGGCTGTGCACTGGCTTATCCGATTATTCAAAGTGCCGTTAATTTCCTGAATGAAATGTCAAGCTTTGAAGATGCTCATATTTCGAATAAATCATCTTAGTTTATAAAATAAAAAAGGGGCAATAAAGCCCCTTTTTATCTTACATTCAATACAATTAGTAAGTATGCGCTACATCTTTACCTGTAAACATCATTCTTACAGGTTTATTTTGAATAGCATCTTCATTGAGTTTATATGAATTAAATATCTGCATGGTTGGGATATACCTGTATAAACCATCATCTACCAAATATAGTTTTCCGGTATTGCTGTTTCGTACCAGTTGAGTTCCTGAAGTGATATCAGCTCCTCTTTCCCCTGTGTAATCTTCTATATTCACTTTATAAACCAGATAAGCCTTTCCCTGAACAGCAAACAGATGATTGATCACTGAAAAGGATTCAATACGTCTTAGGGTACTTTCAAATACAATGTATAAAGCTCCTGTTGCATTATCCTGGAAAAACTGTCCGTCACGAACCCGATACGCTTTAGGTTCTGAATCTTTCAAATAGAAAGCAATTCCCTCATAAACATAGCCGTCTTTCCCGTCACCCAGCTCATTCTTATCCCTGGTATAAAAGTGAGTTTTTTTATCACCATTAAAATACCTGTAAATAGGAAAACTTCCCGGCTCATCACCGTTATAACTGGTTCCGAGATCTCTTTTCTCCCAGTAGCTTTGTCCTACAAGCTCATTCGGATTTGTTGTTAATACCAGATCATTACTTCCTGTGTGAAACCATCTTGTGATTACCGGGCCGGGCCCATCTGCAGATCCTAATAATCTTTCCTGAAAATAATAGCTTAATCCAGGATAGGATTTAGGAAGTTCGGATGGTAAAGGAGAGGTATTGTACAGATGTTTTTTGGTAAGATCACTGTAGAAACCGTAAATAGGATTCGTTAAGTAAAAAGATTTAGACCAGATTCCTGCAGGAGGAGGAGTTGGTGTATCAGGGTTGTCTCTGAAACCTCCTTTTGCCAGCATGTTTTTGCCGGATGCATGTAAGGCTTGTGATTCATTTGCAGTTTCCAGCTCATCGCCGGGAGCTGAGCAGCTTATTATGGATATAAGACATAATCCAACGAAATAAGTTTTTTTCATTTGATTTTTTTCATGGTTATTATGGTGCAAAACTAAAAATACTCCGGAAATAAAAGGATAAATTTAAAATGATAAGATTCATGTTTTGTATTTTTTCAATCGATCCCTTTATCATTGTTGAAAGCTTTCCTATTTTTACAGAAATTGATTAATCCAGTTTTTATATTAAAACGAACAGATGAAAGTCCTCAAAAATGAACTGATCTACTTTGCAACGGCATTGATGTTTTTTACAAGAATTCCGGTTCCGTTTACCATTCCTTATTCCAGTGAGATCATGAATAAATCTCAAAAATATTTCGCGTGGATTGGGCTGGTAATAGGACTGATTAATGCAGTGATTCTTTACCTTTCCACAATGCTTTTTAACCTGGAAATAGGGATTGTTTTAATGATGATCGCCAGTGTTTTGCTGACCGGAGCTTTTCATGAAGATGGTTTTACGGATATGTGTGACAGTTTTGGAGGCGGATATGGGAAAGAAAAAATTCTGACTATTATGAAAGACAGTAGGGTAGGAGCCTACGGAACCATTGGTATTATCCTGCTTTTCGCTCTGAAATTCTACAGCATCCAGGCTTTGGGAGTTATGGATCCATTGAAAGTTTTAGGGATCATTATTTTAGCTCATACATCAAGCCGGTTTATTTCAGGAACAATGATTTATACCCATCAGTATGTTACTGATATTGATGTCAGCAAATCAAAGCCTTTAGCCAATAAACCATTAGACGGAATGGCTTTACTGATAGGATTCGTCAGTGTTTTAATGGCTTTCGTCCTGATTCCGGATTGGCGGCTGATTTTTGCTTTTGGGCTGGCATATTTAGGGAAAATCTATATGGGCTGGTATTTTAAAAAACATATCGGCGGCTATACGGGAGACTGCCTGGGATCTGTACAGCAGGTTTGTGAAGTTTTATTTTATTTAGGAACAATGATCGCATGGAAATTCATTTAATTCGTCATACTGCTGTAGAAAATCCGGAAAACCTATGTTATGGTTTTGCTGAAATGCCTTTAAGAAAAGAGTTTCCTGAAGATTTTACAACAGTGGATATAGAGGATGATTATGATCTAATTATCTCAAGTCCTTCCCAGCGCTGCTGCCTTTTAGCTGACTATTTTAATTTCAATTATCAAACGGATGAAAGACTTCGGGAAATGAATTTCGGGAACTGGGAAATGAAAAAATGGGCGGATATTCCGGAAGAAGAAATCAATCCCTGGTATCAAGATTTTGTTAATATCAATGCTTCAGGAGGAGAAAATCTGCTTGAAATGCAGACTCGTGTTCTCCGTTTCTGGAACGAACTGATTCAGAAAAAAGAAGCGGAAAAAATACTCATCATCGCCCATGCCGGAGTGATTCGTCTGATCCTTCAGGCTGTGCTTCAGTTTCCGCTGGAAAATATGTTCAGTATCCAGATTGATTATGGAAAAAAAGTGATCATTCATGAGAATGAAGGACTATTTTCTGTTAAAAAGGTGAATGGTTAATAACAGTAAAGAATAAAAGTTTTTTAAACTCCGGAATGACACCCTTGTAAGGATAGTTTGTCCCTCTAGATTGTCATTCCGCAGGAATCTGGATCATGTTAATATTCAATAGGAACGGACTTTAGTCCGTTTGATAAGGATTAAAATTTCAATAGGCTTTAGCCAAAACTTATGTTATTTATATTATAATGGAATATCTATGCTCATTCTAAATTTTGGAGGCTGGATTCCTACGGAATGACAAACTGTATGAGGAAGGCTTTGTTTGAGTTGAAGACGATAAAATTCCCCTCCCTCGGAGGGGTGGCGAAAATTCAAAGAATTTTTGACGGGGTGGTTATCCAACATTTTTCCTAAAGCATTCCACAAAAAAACGCCACCCGATACAATCAGATGACGTGATGGAATTTATTTAAAAACCCTGATAAAACTATCTTTTTCCAGACTTTCCAATGAAAAATCAAAATCAGCTTCCGCTTTTTCTGTGGTAATCTCTGCACCAAGCTCTTTTACAAGCTCATTGAAAGACATGGCTTCAGACCATTGCTGATACAATGCGGTTGTTGCCATGGTGGAAACTTCGCTATTCCCCGAAACATGAGAATGTCCGGCTCCGAAATTCAATAGTACGAAACATTGTTTTTCGTTTTTAGGGATCAGCATTCCCAGGATCATTTGTTTCTGAACCGAATTACATCTGGCTTCCGCAAAAAGCTGATTAGGATTCATCATATAGTCGTAGGAAATATGATCTCCTTTTCCGACAATGATTTTATATCCGCAATTTGCATCACCGCTGAAAACGTTATTCATAATAAGAGTTGGGGTAGTCAGTCCTTTATCAGCGTACAGATATTCCACAGCACCATTAGGAGCAGAAGTCATATCTCCTGAGTACATCAATTGTCCGTTACCATAATTATAAGCAGCATTCCAACCTATTTTTCCGGCGATGTTCAATCCTGAAAGGTCAAGGTCATTCGCTCCCCATTTGTTTTCCCAGTAAATACCTACAGCCAGTCGGTCACCATAAAAACGGGTTCCGGTAGGAATATTCCCGACAAACATTTTCTCAGAGGTCGGTAATGCAAATTCTACATTCTCAGGGAAATAGAATTTCTTTCCGGATAAGTTTTCATACTTCAGTTTCAGATAATCCAAAATGAATTCATAGTTGTACTGGTTTACATAAGTTTCCTTACCTTTTTTAGCCCATGATTTTCCATTTCTGACTCTATACACGAAAGTATCCTGACCATACATTCTTGAATGACATGCCGCCAATGCTTTGAATAATGCAAACGGTGTTGCATTTTCCAGCCAATGCCAATCACTGTTTTCCAGTAATGTATTGGTAGCATCATTCAATGGGTTTGAAATGAGTGGTTTATGATGTGTTTTAGACAGCTTCGAAATTTTATTAATGGCTTTCGGAGCTCTGTTTTTATAAGCAAGGAATAGAGGCTTAAATCTATTGAAAATTTCCGCCATTTTCTCCTGCCCAAAACTCTCAAATAAATACGCTGGATTGAATTTACTTTGCTTGATTAAATCAATCAGTTCATCATTTTTGATTAAAAGTGTTGTATGGGTTGTTTTATAAATTACATAACGGAAAAACTCAACCGGATTTTCAGGATAGACATCATAGAGATCCGCTATTTTTATAACCGCTTCTTTATTTCTGATGTTTTCTTTTCCTGTAAAATCGTATTCCAGCTCTGTATGTAAAATAGAAAGCAAGTCGTCAACGGTTTCTTCTTTTAAAGCAATTCCTGATCTCAAAAGAGAAAGGCATTTTTCCTGCATTTCTTCCACAGTATAAGCCTTGATGACTTTAAAAATCAACTTTGTACCCGGAACATTCAATATTTCTTCAGGAATATACATTTCACTTTGGAAATTACTGCCGTACGTTGAAATATAATGAGTGAACTGTTCAAACAATAAGTCTATTCTGGAGGTGTTTTTTATTTTCGCCCAGGACTTATGAAACGTTTTATTCAAATCATTTCCATTTAATTTTTCCTTTGCATAATAGGAGATGATTTCATTTTTTGCCCATACAGCATCAGATTCAATGATAAAACCATCATCAGAAATAAATGGCTTTTCATCAGATTTTCTAGCCAATACAGCATTGAATAATTGTAGTGTTTTCATTGTTTTAAGTTTAAAAAATAAGTGAGGAGTATATTCATTAAAAGTGAAGGGTATAGGAACTCCTTTTACCTATAGTTTATAAAAGCGGGGAGTAGTTTATCAAAAAATATATAGGAACTCCCTTTGCCTGATAATGAGTGAAAAAGCGGAAAGTAGGTCCAAAATATAGGAACTTTCTTTGCCTTTAATTTTTTAACATATGAAAATGACTGATAGGTGAATATACACATTTTCATTGTTTTGAGGAGCAGACAGGACTCGAACCTGTGACCCACAAACCTGGTGATTTATAGGAACTTTATGTGCCTGCAGCGAAAAGTAATTCTTGTTGCTCTACCATCTGAGCTACTGCCCCTGCCGTTATGAAAAACGTTTTCATGAACCTTACAGGCTTTTATACCCATAAGGTTTGGTTATTAGTTTTTTTGAAAACCTTTAAGGTTTATTAATTAAATTAAGAATTATGCTTTTCTATATTTCTTCTTTCTCTTCCATGGTGCATTCTTCTCAACATCTCCGGCCATGATACACCCGTAAGGCATTACTTCATCCAGAACTTCGCAAAGTCCGTATTCTTCAATCTGTGCTCTCACATTCTTAGCACTTTTATAAGCGCTCGGAAGCTCAGAAATATCAACTTCATTGGAATAGAAACGGATATCTAATCCTTCTGTTTCTTCATTGAAAATTTCTTCGGTTGTTTTATGAGCCAAAGATCTTTTATGCTGGCTTCTGCTGAAATTTCTTCCGGCTCCATGCGGTGCAAAACCTAAGTTTCTTTCATTTGTTTTTCCCTGAACAATCAGTACCGGTTCTGCCATATTCAACGGAATCAGTCTTGGTCCCGTAATATCAGGCATGAATTTATCATCCAGTGGAGTGGCTCCTTTTGCATGATAGAAAAGATCTCCATCCTTGAAAACGAAATTATGTTCATTCCAATATCTGTTTTCCTTTTCCATTTCCAGCTTATTCAGCACGGCATCATGAAGGGAAGTATGGTTTTCTTTTGTCCATTGTCTTATTAACTGAAGGGCTTCCCAATAGGATTTACCTTCTTCAGTATCATAAGGAATCCAGGCATTTTCTTTCAATGTTTCAGGGGAGATTTCCTGTCTGAAACGGTTGGCAACCTTCATTCCTTTATCGTATAAAGCAGCTCCGGGAGCTCTTGATCCGTGGTGTGTCACCATCATGGTATTTCCTGTATTTTTAGAAATCCCCACGAAAAGGAAATGGTTTCCGTCTCCCTGAGTTCCCATATGAGAACGGGCAATGCTGATCAGTTTTTCATCATTTAAGAATTCGTTTTCTCTGAAAGCATCCATCAGTTCCTGAGACATCGGCATCTGTTCACCTCTTGGTCTTCCTCCATATCCGAAGTGGGTGATAGCATGTGCTGCATCCAGTACCTCTTTAGGATTTGTTTTTCCAAAATCTGTCAGCATCACAGAACAACAGATATCTGCACTATGGAATCCCGGGTGAATGGCATTTTGTGCTACTACCACACCTCCTACGGGAATCTGACCTTCAGGACCTGTCGGGCAGGCATCAGGCATTAAAGCTCCGCCAACCAGAGTAGGGGTTTTCATCAGAACTTTCATCGTTTTGATTACTTTTTCCACATTATCATTTTCACTTTCATGCTCCGCTCGTATGTTGATCATAAAATCTTTAGCCGTTTCATGAAGCGGAATAATATCCGGCTGTTTGAACTGTACCAGATATTCTGCGATCTCATGTTCACCCAGATTATTCTCGTTGATATAGCTAATGGCATCTTTAAACCATTTTGCGGGTCTATATCCTAATTCGATTAAATGATTTCCATTAAATTCCATGTTGTTTCATTTTGATGATGCAAAGTAATATCATTATTGCGCAATAGTTTTGCGTAGATAAAGAAATTTTAATTATTTTTACAAAAAGTTTAATAACAAGACGAAAAGCAGCTTTGCAGATTCGTAAAAATACTCTATAACTTAAAAAAAACAAGGCTCATGGTATTATTAGAACAATTAAAACATTTCCCGGAAACAATCCAGTTTAATGATGTTATCGCTCATATTGATGAACATTATGAATTTACTCCTACCGCTTTTCAGAACGGTGATACAACCAATCAGGCAGGGCAGAACAATGGTTCGTGTAAAGTGTTCAGCTTCGCAAGTATTCAGGATCTGACAAAAGAGGAGACTCTTTGGCTTTTTGGTGAGTATTACAGAGATGATGTTTTGAAACATCCTGATGGAACTGATCACCAGAATATCCGAAACTTCATGAAATCTGGCTGGGAAGGAATTACTTTTGACGAAAACGCTTTAAAAGAAAAATAATTTTTAAGGAAAAAGTAAATTTCTTATTTAAAAAACACCACATCATTAAACACTAAGGTATGTCATCCAATAAAAATGCTCTGATCCGGTATAAAACATTAGATAAATGTCTTAAAAACAAATACAGGAAATATACGCTGGAAGATCTCATTGATGAATGTTCAGAAGCATTATTTGAATTTGAGGGAAAAGAGTCCTATGTAAGTAAAAGAACCGTTCAGCTTGATCTTCAGAATATGCGGAGTGAAAAATTCGGATATGAAGCTCCTATTGAAGTCTACGAAAGAAAATACTACCGTTACAGAGATCCGGAATACAGTATTCATAATATCTCTGTGAATGAAAGTGACCTGAAGGCTATGAATAATGCGGTTCAGATTCTGAAACAGTTCAAGGACTTTTCTATGTTCAAAGAAATGAACGGTGTTATTCAGAAACTGGAAGACTCTATTCATGCTACCAACCAAAAATCTATCATTCATTTAGATAAAAATGAACAGTTAAAAGGGCTGGAACATATTGATATCCTGTATGAAAGTATTGCCAATAAAAAGGTACTGAAGATTCTTTACAAAAGCTTTACGGCCAGAGAATCCAATGTATTTACGGTACATCCGCAGCTGCTGAAGGAATTCAACAACCGTTGGTTTCTGATCTGCCTTTACAAACAGAAAATGTACAATCTGGCGCTGGACAGAATGGAGCGTATTGAAACAGATGACAGCCTTCAGTATATTGATAAAGATCTGGATGGAGATGAATACTTTAAGGACATTGTAGGAGTTACCGTCTCAGAATCAATGGATCCTAGGAATGTGATTTTCTGGGTAGATGCGGGAAATGCACCCTATGTGAAAACAAAGCCGCTGCATAAAAGTCAGGAAATTATTAAGGAAGATCCTGAAGGTACCCTCTTTAAAATTTGTGTTCAGATCAATTTTGAACTGGAAAGATTACTGCTTGGATTTGGTGATAGCCTGATTGTTCATAAACCCCGAAAATTAAGAGTGAAGATGGAGGAAAAATTCAGTGCCGGAAGTAAAAACTACCAGAGCCTGATTGTTCCGGATGAAAACTAAACTTTTTGTCTATTTTTATCTTGGCTTGGAAATTGTATTAATAACCTAACAATACCTAATAATATTATGAAATCAAGAATATTTAAAGCATTAATTGCCATCATAGCACCCATAGCAATAGAATATATTGTTAAAAAAATATCTGAGAAATTAGATAAAAAACAAGAAGAAAAAGAGAGCGAAAAAAAGCAGATTACAGCTTAAACGTAAAAGTAGTTAAAATTTAAAATTATTGAAAAGAGATTGTCATGAAGATGTACAGTCTCTTTTTTTGTGGATGATGGAGAGGTATGATGTTTCATGACCACCCCGTCAAAAATTCTTTGAATTTTTGCCACCCCTCCAGAGAAGGTGAATTTTCACACCTTCAGTTGGATATTGGTTAGGATTGTAGTTTTGGAAAAAAGATGACTGGATTCTTATGGAATGATAAACTGCCATCACAATGGTGTCATTCACAGGAATCTAAATATCCGTTTACTATAGTTTAAAAATCTTAAGTGTACTTTTTAATATTTAGTAGTTACTTTAAATAAACTTAAGCATTTAAATACTTTGTGACTTTTGTGGTTCAATTACAGTTACACAAAATCGTAGACTCCATCTTTCCATCCCAGTACTTTGGAGGAATCTGCCTTAAGCCAGTTTTTAAGAATTGTTGCATATACTTTTCTGAAATCTTCTTTATAGATCAGATCGCCTTCATTCAGGTTCTGTAAATCAGGAAGTGAATTCAACAGACCTTTCTTTTTAAGGTTTCCGCTGATAAAAAACATCTGGTTGGCAGTTCCGTGGTCCGTTCCATTGCTGGCATTCTGTGCAACACGGCGGCCAAACTCTGAAAATGTTATCAGAAGGATATTTTTGAACAGTCCATTACTTTTCATATCGGTAACAAATGATTTTACGGCTTCATTGATATCGTCAAACAACTTTTTCTGTCGGTCATTCTGATTGACATGGGTATCAAAACTTCCTACAGAAAGATAGTACACCTGAGTATTGATATCAGATTTTATTAAAGAAGCTACCGTCTTAAAATCTTTTCCTAATGAGGAGTTGGGATAAATCTGTTCCGTCTTTTTAGCTTTGCTTTTTTCAAAAATATAATCGGCATTATTGATAGTAGAACCTAATGTCTGATAAAGATAAGATACCGTTTCATCATCATGATGATGGTTGTAGAGTGATTTAAAATATTTTTCCTGACTGGTCTGGTAGAGTCTTTTAGGATCTTTAAATGCAAAAGCTTTATTGTTTTCTCCTTTTAAAGCAAGGCTGAGCATATCATCCACTTCCAATGCCTGGGTAGGATGGTCACAACGATAGCACTCTTCATCCAGAAAACGCCCAAGCCAGCCTGTTTCCAGAAACTGATCACTTCTGCTTGCCGACTGCCAGATATCCATACTTCGGAAATGGGATTTGTCGGGATTGGGATATCCTACATTATTCATTACAGAAAGTTCCCCATTGTCAAAAAGCTCTTTAAAATAAGAGAGTGAAGGATTGATGCCTGCTTCATCGGTAAGCGGTATTGAGTTCTGAATGGCCAACGTTTTCCTTTCCCTGAAATAAATGTCATTTTTAGCTGGAATAATAGTATTCAAGCCATCATTTCCTCCTGTAAATTGGAGAACCACCAGAATGTTCTGATTGGGATTCAGAGCTTCATCCAACGCCATTGCTTTTAAGAAATTGGGCATTAGCATAGAAGCGGAAGCCAATGAACTTATTTTGAGGAATTCTCTTCTTTTGATTAACATAATTTTGTTTTTAGGGTTTAAGGTGGCAGATGATAGGTAGCAGGTTGTAGGACTAGGCTGCATTTTTACTGGCATTTATTTTTATAACAGTAAAAGATAAGTAAATGGTAATTAAGCTATACTACGACAGCTATTACCTGCTACCTGCAACCTAAAAATCTTCTACCTAGCTCAACTGGTATTCCGGGGTAGACATCAGGTTGATGACATTCATTTTTATACTCTTATCGGAAAAATTCTTTACAGAGTTCATATCAAGGCTTTGAGTGCTCATGAGAAGGTAGTCTTCACAGTTTTTATTGGCGAAAAGTTGCTCAATACGATCCCAGTCGATGGTAATATTCGGATTTTTAAAACTTTTATTTAAAGCAGTTTCACGGGATTTCATTCCCATGTCAATATCATCATCCTGTCGCGGACTGTATTCCAAAGGGCGAAGTCCGGACCAGATCTGCGGAACCTGAAGTCTCAACATCAGTGTTGAGCTGTCTATCCATGATTTTCCGCTAGGCCATCCCGCAACATTAGGTGGATAAAGCAGCATTTGTCCCAATAATTTCTGATATACAATAAGGTTTTCCGGATTCTGGATGTGCATAGGAAGAATCCGCATAATCCCTGCCATCAATTCTACAGGAGACTTTATACGATTACCGATATTTTTCTGATCATAAAACCATGAGCTTGAGAAGATCTCCGTCATTAGTTTTTTGATATCGTATCCTGAATTGTAGAAATTGGCACTCAATGTATTGACAATATCCTGATCTGGTTTTTCATTGACGAAAAACTTATAAATCTTTGTGGTAATGAACTGTGCGGTAGCTTTCTGTTCCAGAATGATATTGAGAACATCATTTCCATCGAAATTTCCGGTTTTTCCTAAAAAAGTTTTGAAGTCTTCATCATGAAGATTTTTTCTTTCTTTAAAATTCCCTTCTTTATCATAACTCCATCCTGTAAAGGCTCTGGCGCCTTCTCTTACATCTTTTTCAGTGTAGTTTCCTCTGCCCATCGTAAACAGTTCCATCACTTCGCGGGCAAAATTTTCATTAGGATGATCCTTTTTATTCTGCTGATTATTCAGGAAATTAAGCATGGCTGGTGATTGACTTACTTCAAAAAGCAGATCTTTGAAATTTCCCAGTGCATTTTTCCTGATCGTATTCAAAAGCTGTTTATTGAACCTTGGATTGATCACTCTTGATGCGAAATGCCCATGCCAGAAGAACGCCATCTTTTCCCTCATCTGTTCCTTACTGTTAACAATGGAATTCAGAAAGTTCAGATTCAGTTCATTATTCTGCTCCCTGTTAATCCTTTGCATTTCTTTTTTCTTATCTGCAGGAGTGGTACTGCTCATGTAATCAGCCACCGAAACCGGATCAGGAGTATCATAAGTAATTTCGCTGAAGCGCTCTTCTTTAAATAATTCATTCATTAACGTTTTAATGTTTTTATTTTTCAAATCATCAATTTGATGAATACCAACACCAAAACCTGCACGCCAAAGAAGATGCTTGTTTTTTAATAATGAATCAGCCATCATGAAGAATTTATTTTTTGATGTATTTCGAAGAAAAAGGTTAAAATAATAACGGGTTAATGTTTGTTAATATTGTTTTTAAGGCTGGAAGTTGGAAGCAGGAGGCAGGAAGATTGAGGTCGGAAAGTTTTGTATCGTAGAATTAGAGTTGACTTTATGGAGTTGTATTTCTTCCGGTATCCAGCTTCCTTTTTTCCATCCTTTAATTAATTCACTTTTTAGCTATCATTTTTTGATAATTTTTGTTAAACAAATATTTAAATTTTGTTAAAAAATAATCATTTGATATTCATTGTTTTATGAGTTTTTTGAATGTTAAAACCAAAGAAAAAACCGTGCTTGGCATGATTTTTACATCCTCTTGTTTAGTAAAATTAAAAAATTAGAGTTATGAAAATGTTTAAACAAGCAATAGTACTGGCTGGTATTTTAACAGCAGGTATCGCAAGCGCCCAAAGTTCTCAAATGAATAATATGATCAAGGTAGGTGCAAATGTTGGTTTAGCAGTTCCCGCAGATAATCTTTCCGCTGCAGTAGGAGTGGATGTAGCTTACCAGAACCTGATTACACCAGGATTCGGATTAGGTATTGCATCAGGATATACTCACTATTTTGGAAAAGAAAACAACGGATATAAAAATAATGATGTAGGAGTAGTTCCTGTAGCAGCTTTAATCAGAATTTATCCTAAACAAACAGGTTTCTATTTCGGAACAGACTTAGGATATGGTTTCCTTGTTGGAGACAAAACAGTGGCATCAAACACCAATGTTGAAAGAGCAAGCGGAGGTTTTTACCTTAAACCGGAGATCGGATATCACAACAGAGACTGGAATTTCTTCGTACAATACCAAAAGGTTTTTGTAGGGACAAAAGGAGATTTGCCGGGTCAGGACTATAATGTGGGGAATATCGGTGTAGGATTCGGTTACAATATTCCATTAGGAAAGTAGTTAGATTTAATATATAAACAATTATTAACCAAAACCTTTTCACGAAAGTGGAAAGGTTTTTTTGTTCTGTGCAGGATTTACAAAAACAATTATTATATTTGGTAAAATTTGAGGTTATGATTCTGAATCCAAAATTTCCACTTTATTTACCAGGAGTAGAGAACAGTAATAATGATAATGTTTCTATCATTGGAGCAAGTCTTCGTGAAGATATAACAATCTTAGGCTATTTTGTTTCCGGTAACGGAGGTCTTGAGATAAAAGTAGAAAATAAATTTGCAACCAAAGAGTATGCTTCTTTTTCGGATATTTTAAAGAAGTTTATTCAGGATAATCAGCTGGAAAACGTAAAACGTCTGGGAATGGCAGTGCCAGGTCCTGTACTTGACGGGAAAAGCAGTCCTGCAAGGCTGGGCTGGAATTTAGATGTAGCTGAATATGCCCGTGATTTCGGGTTTGAAAAAGTAGAAATGCTGAATGACCTGGAAGCCTCTGCTTACGGAATGGCTCTTCTTGAAGATAATCATCTTGAAGCTATTTATACCAGCGGACATCTTGAAAAAGGAAATGTAGCGGTTCTTGCTCCCGGAAACGGATTAGGGGAAGCCGGATATTTCTTTGACGGAAAATACCTGAGACCTTTCGCAACAGAAGGAGGACATTCGGAATTTTCACCAAGAACCAACGTAGAAGTTGAGTTTTACCAGTTCTTAAATAATATCTATGGTATTGTAAGCTGGGAAAATGTACTTTCGAAATCAGGATTATTCAATATCTACAGATTCTTAAGAGATGTAAAAAGACATCCTGAACCGGAATGGCTGGGAGAACGTCTTGCACAGGGAAATTTCGTGGAGGAATTATATAAAGCTGCTGTAGAGGAAAATGTACTGATCTGCAGAATCGCTTTAGATACTTTCCTTGAGTTTCTGGCAAGAGAAGCGAATAACTTAACTTTAAAATTAAAAGCTACCGGAGGGCTACTGATTGCCGGAGATATTCCACAGATGATCGCAGAATATATAGACAAAGCGAAATTCTATGAGAAATTCAAGATCAGTGATAAAATGGAGGAGATGCTTAAAAATACTCCCATCTATCTGGTCAAGCAAAATCATACAGCATTAAATGGTATAGCGCTTTATACTGCTTACTATCAGCTATAAAATAAGGACTCCGGATTTCTCCGGAGTTTTTTTATGGGATGATATTATTCATGAAAATAATAAATTTTATTGATATACATCAATGAAATCTATTGAATAAGATGCTACCTTTGTACTGTTAAATAAGTAAACAACTCTATTCAATGAAAAAAATATTTTTATTAGCAGTTTTAGCTGGTGGTTTAGCTTTCGGACAGTCAAAAAAAGTAGTAGCGTCTGATGTACACTGGTGGGGATACAAAGTAGCAAAATCTGAGGCTAGCTCTCACGATGGTACTGTAAAAGTAAAGTCAGGAGACATGGTAATGAAAGGAAACCAATTGGTAGGCGGAAGCTTCGTATTGGATATGACTTCAATCAGCTCTACTGACCTTACAGGAGAATATCAGCAAAAATTAAACGGACACCTTAAGAACGGTGACTTCTTTGAAGTTGAAAAATTCCCAACTGCAAGCTTCAAAATTACAGGAGTAAAGAAAAACAACGATAAAGTGTATAACTCTCTTGTAACAGGAAACCTTACTGTAAAAGGAAAAACAAGCCCAATCTCTTTCCCTGCTAAGATTTCTTACAGCAAAGGAGTAGTAAGTTTAGTATCAAACAAATTCTCTTTCGACAGACAAAAATTTGACGTAGCTTACAAGTCTACCATGCAGGATGTTTTTGTGAAAGATGATATTGATATGCTTGTAAAGGTAACTGCTCAATAAATTAATCAAAAAAAGATTATTAAAAGTGTAGAAGTTCTACACTTTTTTTTATTTTTGTTGAATTGTAAATAAAAAAGAATGAAAAGATTACTATTGTTTGCTATGGTGTGCGCAAGCATATCATTTGTTTCTGCCCAAAAGAAATTTGATAAGGTGGCTAAAGTGACTTCATCAGAGATCAGATGGTGGGGGTATAAAGTGGTAAAAACCGAAGAAACTTCCCACTCAGGAACAGTAAAGTTAAAAAGCGGAAAATTCAACTTTGACCATACGGTTCTGGTAGATGGAGAGTTTGTAATAGATATGAGAAGTATGATGGCGGGAGATGTTTCTGACGAAGATCAAATCAAGCTTACTAACGATTTGAAAAGCTCGAACTTCTTTGAAGTAAAAAAATTCCCTATTGCAAAATTCCATTTGACTAAAATTATTCCTTTAGCAAACAGTGAATACAATTCAACAGTATATGGTGACCTTACCCTTAAAGGAGTGAGAAAAACAATCTCTTTCCCTGCGAATGTATACGTTACTCAGTTTACCACATCTATTGAGTCTGCAAAGTTCTCTCTGAACAGAAGAGACTTTAAAGTATTCTATCAGTCTTCATTGAAAGATTATTTCATTAAGAACGAAATGGATATTCAGTTCAAAGTGACTACTGAAATGCTGGATAACGAAAATAGAATTCAGAAGAAGAAAAAATAAGATCCAATATGATCAATATAGAAATGAGATGTTCCCGGGAACGTCTCATTTTTTTTGCAGCTATTCTCTGTTTCCCGGTATTTTTATAAATTAGTAGTATGAAAATTTATATCGTAAGCGGTCTGGGAGCAGACTTCAAGGTACTTGAAAGAATAGAGTTTCCCGAACACTGTGAATTGATTTTTATAGACTGGCTTATTCCTGAAAAAAATGAGCCTTTCGATGCCTATGTTAAAAGAATGGCAGAGAAAGTAGATGACTCAGAGCCGTTCTGCCTGTTGGGTTATTCTTTTGGAGGAATTATTGTACAGGAGATTAATCAATTAAAGCCAGCAGAGAAAGTAGTAATCCTTGGAAGTATAAAATCCGATAAGGAAAAGTCCAAATTCATAAAAACCGGGGAGATGACCAAAATCCCGAGGATACTTCCTGTAGGTTTGTTCAATGATAAAGCAGCCAATGTATATGCTGTTGTCCGAAAGCTGTTTGATCCCAAAAATCCAAAACTGTTACAATATTTCAAAGTAAGAGATCCTTATTACCTGAAATGGTCTGTAGAAAAAGTTTCTGAATGGAAGTTTGAAGAAAATCCTGACGTGATTCAGATTCTTGGTGATAAAGACATCGTTTTCCCCATCCGTTATTCCCATCCGGATTATGTGGTGAAGGGAGGAACCCATCTTTTTCCTGCTACAAAATCTAAAGAAGTTTCTAAAATACTGAAAGAGGTATTTTGTTAAAATTCTCAATATTATTTATTAAATAGAGTTTTTTTTAGGGGTGTTTTGTTTTAAAATGTAGTTTTTATGGAATTTATATTTAAATTTGATAGGGTTAAATATAAATTTTATGAAAATAGGATTAAAATGGATGGTTTCATTCTCTGTTATCACACTGGTTGCCATTGGAGGTTTGTTCTGGAATCCGGTTGCCAATATTCCTGATACAGGAGAATTTTTAAGCGAAGATAAAATTGTAGGTGCCGATGTAGCCTGGATTCTGGCTGCAGCTGGACTTGTTTTGCTGATGACTCCCGGACTTTCCTTTTTTTATGGGGGAATGGTGGGGAAGAAAAATGTGATTTCTACGATGTTGCAGAGCTTTATTGCTTTAGGAGTCATCTCTATGGTCTGGGTAGTAGTCGGTTTTTCTTTATCCTTCGGTGAGTCTCTGGGAATTACCATTGCCGGAAAACATTATGGGATTGTCGGAAATCCGTTAAGCTATCCCTTTTTTAGCGGAGTAGGAAATCTACCTCATAAGTTGATGGCCCCTACGATTCCTTTTATCCTGTTTGCTTTGTTTCAGATGAAGTTTGCGGTTATTACTCCTGCTATTATTACCGGGTCTTTTGCGGAAAGGGTTCGTTTTATCTCTTATTTACTGTTCATCGTTCTTTTCAGCATTTTTATTTATACACCGCTTTGTCATATGGTATGGCATCCTGATGGTCTTTTAAACAAATATTTTGGAGTAAAAGACTTTGCAGGCGGAACGGTGGTGCATATGAGTGCCGGTTTTGCCGCACTTGCAGGAGCTTTGGTAGTAGGAAACCGAAAAAATCCGCATCATGAGCCTTCCAATATCCCGTATGTACTTTTAGGAACGGGAATGTTGTGGTTCGGATGGTTCGGATTCAATGCAGGATCTGCTTTGAGCGCTTCTGCCTCTGCTGCTACAGCTTTTGGAACAACTACTATTGCCTCTGCCTCAGCAATGATGACCTGGATCTTTTTTGACAGAATCAATGGGAGAAGTGTTTCGGCTTTGGGAGCCTGTATCGGAGCTGTAGTAGGACTGGTGGCCATTACTCCCGGATGTGGTTTTGTAAGCATTCAGGAGAGTCTTTTTATCGGATTTATTACGGCTATCGTTTCAAATGTGATGGTCAACTGGAAAGGATTAAAGAAAATAGATGATACGTTGGATGTTTTTGCCTGTCATGGAGTAGGAGGGATTATGGGAATGATTCTTACGGCTGTCTTTGCTCATGGGGAAAATGCCAGTCTGCTTCATGGAGGAGTAGATGTTTTTCTTCATCATATGGCCGCCTTGGTTTTGGTTTCTGTTTTTACATTTTTTGGATCATTCATTTTATATAAACTTACCAATTCAATAATTACCTTAAGAGTTTCTGAAGAGTCTGAAAACAAAGGGCTTGATCTGTCTCAGCATGAGGAAAGTTTCAGTTGATAAAAACAGGAGGCTTTCTCAAAAATGTCATTCTGAATGAAATGAAGAATCTTATGCGTCTGGTTATTAATAAGATTCTTCCTTCGTCAGAATGACAGATGCCAAATAATCGAACTTTTAAGATAGTCTCCTGAGGGATATATTCAGATCAAAAATGATTTATTGAATAGAATGGATCGTTTCAAAGATTTTATTTTTTGAATTTTCAAAAACTTCACCACCAAATTCTTCATTGTCTAAGGAATGAATGGTAACATCATTTACTCCCATAATTCCGAAAATATGTTTCAGATAAGTCGTTTGAAAATTGATATGGCCGTTTTTCTCATTTTCTCCATATCCTGTATCTCCACGGGTGGAAAGGATAAACATTTTCTTGTGCTCTAGAAGCCCTACATAATCTCCATCCGGAACTCCTGATCTGAATTTCCAGGTTTCATTGATCCTCATTACCTGATCGATATAAGCTTTCAACCCGGAAGGAATAGACCAGTTATACATGGGAGTTCCAATGACATATACATCATGTTCTTTAAGCTCCTGTACCAGTTCATTGCTGAGTTGCAAAGCTTTTTGGCTGACTTCCGTCCTGTCCAGAGGTTTTTTAAATGCCCCTGCAATCCAGGATTCATCAATATTGGGAATAGTGTCAATTCCGGTCTCCCGCCAGGTAAATGTATCCTGAGGATATTTGGTTTTCCAGTTTTCAACAAATAACTGGGTGAGTTTTCTGCTATAAGATCTTTCGTTTCTTACACTTGCATTGATAATCAGTATTTTCATTTGCTATCATTTATACCAGCAAAATTCCTGATTATTTATGCCATGGAAATTGATCTAGTTCAAGAGGATTTATTTTTTTTCCGAATTCTGCTTATAAATTCTGCAGATACTCCCAGGTAAGAAGCAATCAAGTATTGAGGAACTCTGGATGCAATATTGGGATAGGTTTCCAGGAAATCGTAATATTTTTGCTCAGCTTTGTACATATGATTAAATACCACTCTTTTCTCGAGTGTTCCGAGATAGCCTTCCAGAATAATCCTGAAATATTTTTCTAAAGATGGAATTTCCTTCAGCATTTTTTGAAAAGACGGATGGCTGATCTGTAAAAGGCGGGTTTTTTCGACAGCCTGTATGTTGTAGATGGAAGCTTTTTGTTTTGAAAAACTGGCAATATCTGTTGCCCACCAATGGTCAATCGCTAAAAAAAGAATTTCTTCATTTCCATTATCCGCATTGATGCAGAATGCTTTCAATACACCCGAAACAATATAGCTATCATGGCGGCATATTTCCCCGTTCCTTAAAAGAAACTCTCCTTTTTCAAGTGTTCTTTCCGTCCAGAAGCTTTTAAAAATGGAAATTTCTTCCGGGCTTAATTTAATGTGTTGTGAAATATTTTTAATTAATGTTTCCATTCAAAATGATTAAAGAAGACCACTTAAACAATAGATTCAACAATATAGGCTAATGTACAAAATACTTGTCATAAATTCATTTCAGTGCTTATGAAAACTCAATAATTCTGGAGTGCAGCTATGCTTTTTTTAGAGATTTATCATGTATCTTTGTTTTTGAGGAAAATGACGAATCATTTATGGAATCAATATCGGTTTTTGAAATTATTAAAGTAGGAATAGGTCCTTCCAGTTCGCATACGATGGGACCTTGGAATGCTGCTGCAGCATTTATCAGGATTATAAAAAGAGAAAGATCAATCGAAGAAGTTAAAGAGGTTTTTCTTGAATTTTTTGGCTCACTCGCAAAAACGGGGATTGGGCACGGAACTGATATTGCAGGAATGCTTGGTTTGAATGGAGAAGATTTTAAGACGATCAATACTTCAAAAATTGATGAGAAAATAGAATACATCAAAAGTACTCAAACCCTTAATCTGGGAGGGGAGAAGGTGATTCCGTTTGTTTACGGACATCATTTGATTCTGAATATGAAAAAGAGCCTTGATTTTCATCCCAACGGAATGATTTTCAGAGCTGTTTTTGAAGACGGAACTGAACTTGTACAAGATTTTTATTCTGTAGGAGGAGGTTTTATTGCCAGCCAGGAAAAAAACTCTATTCAGAAACAGTGTGTTCGTACATTATATCCTTGTCATAAAGCTTCGGATATTGCAAAATATTGTGAGAAACTGGGATTTGATAAAATTTCAGATTTGATTTTCATGAATGAAGAAAGCTGGAGGACTCAGGAAGAAACGAGACAGGAAGCGCTTTACATCTGGCAGCAGATTAAAGAATGTATTTACAAAGGCGTAAATAAGGAAGGAATTCTTCCGGGCGGACTGAATGTTACCCGAAGAGCTGCAGGAATCAACAGAAAGCTGCTGGGAGACAAAATTTATAAAAATAAAGACGAATGGTTCCAGCAGGTGGTAGATACTGAGGAGAACTTCACCAATATTAACAAATGGATTGCCTGTTTTGCCCTGGCAGTGAATGAAGAGAATGCGAGTTTCGGAAGGATTATTACGGCGCCTACCAATGGAGCGAGTGGAGTAATTCCGGCAGTATTGATGTATGCTCAGGCATTTACCCCATTTACCAATGAAGATGATATCGTGAGATTCTTGCTTGTAGCCGGAGAAATCGGGACATTATTCAAGAAAAATGCAACCATTTCTGCTGCAATGGGAGGTTGTCAGGCTGAAATTGGAGTTTCCTCTGCAATGGCAGCAGCCGGACTTACAGAGATTCTGGGTGGAAGTGTCGGGCAGGTATTAATGGCAGCAGAAATTGCCATGGAACATCACCTTGGATTAACATGTGATCCTATCAAAGGATTGGTACAAATTCCGTGTATTGAAAGAAATACCATGGGAGCTATGAAAGCCATTACTGCCGCGAATATTGCCCTAGAAAGTGATCCTACCAAAGCTAAAGTAACATTGGATGAGGTGATTCTGACGATGTGGGAAACCGCTCAGTCGATGAGTGACCGTTTCAAAGAAACTTCGGAAGGTGGATTAGCCATTGCGGTGAACGTTCCGGAATGTTAATAGAAATAACACCGTTTTAAAAATATAAAACCCTTAGACATTACTGACTAAGGGTTTCTTAATAAAATAAAAGTAAAAACCACTGGGCTTTTAGTATTGTATAAAGAGATTTTATCTTAAAATTCCTCTGATCCTGTTGGCATTGGTGATCAGCTCTTCAAGGTATTCATAGTTCTCTTTTTCAAGGGCAGATTTGAATTTTCTAAGCTGGGAGATATGTTCGTTCAACACATCCAATACATTTTCTTTGTTTTGCTTAAAAATAGGAACCCACATTTCAGGATGCGACTTGGCAAGACGTACCGTACTTGAGAAACCGGAACTGGCAAGCTGGAAAATAGTTTCCTCTTCACGTTCTTTTTCCAATACGGTATTGGCAAGGGCATAAGACGTAATATGGGAGATATGAGAGATGTAAGCAGTGTGAACATCGTGATCTTGCGCATCCATGTAAATCATGTGCATGTCAAGGGCATTGACTACTTTTTCAACAGTACTCAATGCATCGCCTGCAGATTCTTCTTTGTTGCATATCACACCTGCTTTTCCGGAGAAACTTTCTGCAATGGCAGATTTCGGACCATTGTTTTCTGTTCCCCACATCGGGTGAAATGCTACAAACCTTGAGCGTTTCGGATGGTCTTTCACAGCATTTACAATTCCTGCTTTGGTAGAGCCTGCATCCATTACGGTCTGCTGATCAGACACAAGGTCTAAAACAGTAGGCAATAATTTTCTGGCAGCATCTACAGGAATGGCAAGAATAATCAGATCCGAATTTTTAATTCCATGCTCCAGATCTACCCCGGCATCAATTATTTTCAGTTCTAAGGCGTCACTGATATGCTGTGTATTGTTATCGATTCCGTAGATGAAGCTGGCCAGGTTTTTCTCTCTTAATTTCAAAGCCATCGAACCTCCGATTAATCCTATTCCAATAATACTTATTTTCATCTTTTTACATTTTTAAAATAAAAAAACCTCGTCCCTAGGACGAGGTTTTAAATTATATTCATAAGAATTCCTATCCCAGAGCTGAGGTAAAAATTCTATAATAATATGTTCCGTTGTTAAAATTCACAAGGCAAAGGTAAAAATATTTTTCAAATGAAACGAAATTTCTTTTCTAAATTATATATAGATGGTATTAATTGGTGGTGTGGGTTTAGGTTTTAGCCTTGCTATTCGGGGTTAACAGCTTATTTTTTATTAATGAGAATTTGAAATTTCTGAACAAGGTTGGTTTCGAACAATAAAATATCTTCTGGAATCTTTGAAGTCTCAATTTCTCCTATTTGTTTCCATTTATTCTTTTCATATAAATAGAACATTGTTTTTGCATTTTGTTTTGGTTCAAATTCTCCATCTTCTCCACCTGTATAAGTGATGAATTCACTAGGTAAATAAGAAGCAACTACATAATAATCATTTTCTTTAATGAGGTTTTTTATGGCTTTTGAATTTTGGGCATCATTTTCAGGATTAGTAGATTTAGAAAAAAAACCTTTCGAATTATTAGGGCTCCAAAAATATTGAGTTTCATTACTTTTCCCGATAAAATCTACACTGAAAACACCCATTTTTTTATCTGAATAAGTGTATGTTGGATAGGGATTGGAGATATCTGGAATGAAAAAACCGGTTGACTGATATTTAGTATCCAGAAAATTTATGTAATCATTTTTCTCTTTTTGACCTTTACAACCATAAAAGAAAAAGATAAGAAAGAATAAAATTAAAAAGATTTTCATCATTTGGTGTTTATTAATATTGCCTTTCAAACGTTAAAAAAAAGAGAATTATTTATTTTTTAATTTTTGTAGTGGCATTTCATTATTTCCCGGATTGATAAAATATATTGGATTCCCTGAAATAAAATAATTGTTATCAGATTTTTCAATGTAAATAACTCCCATATCTTCAGAAGAATTATCATATTTTATTTTAATTTTTTGATGATTAACTTCTTCAGCCTTTAATTTAGAATATTTATTTGTTGTTCCTTCTTCAGTAACATCTACAGAAATATTTTCCAAAGAATTTATCGTTATATCAAAAACTGTTTTTGCTTCGTCTCTATTTGAAGCTTCAAAATGATATTCTCCTGTCCAAAAATCAGAATTATTTTTCGTTGTTGTAGAAATTTTTTGTGTCTGCTGAATATTTTGAATCTTTGGTTTCGTATTTTCAATTTTCTTTTCGCAACTAAAAAGTACAATTGAGAAAAATATAAAGGCTAAAAGGTGTTTCATAATTTACTACAAATATTTTATATTATTCAGAACACTTAATAAGGTTTGCAGAAAAATTATGCTCCTTATTGAAAGGATTTTCAGTTTGTATATTTTTCTTATTTTTTTTATTATAGAAGCCAAACCATGTTAAGGTTATTTTAGATTCATCAATTATTTGAATGTAACCAACGGCCTTTTTGTTATCTAAATTTTCCCAGTTTTGCATTTCATCAGGAAGAGGAATAATCGGAGGAAAATCGGTAAAGTAAAATTCATATTTATTATTGCCTACTTTTTTTAATTGAGCATTCATAGAAAATCTACCTGGGACTGTAAATTGTATATTGTTAATATCTGTCTTAATACTAATAAATTTATCAGCATTGCAGTCTGTTGACCAAATGGAGGATTTGGATAGGGTTATAGAATCTGTTTCTTTTACTACTGTTGATGGTTGATTTTCATTTTGAGAAATTAAAGAGTTAACTCTGTTTATTTCTGTCTTATCTTTTGCAGTTATGCTTTCTTTCTCTTTTTTCTGTTCACATGAGTATGATAGAAATATGAGTGATAGTAAAATTAAAAAGTTTTTCATCATCTGATTTGTTAGTACAAATTGCCTATTAATAATTTAAATAATGTTATTGATAATCATTATCTTGGGGTGGAGTTGTACTCTCATTTTGTAGGTCACCACTTTCAACATATTTTTTTAAAAATGGATAACCAAAATAGTTGTGTTTTTTTAAAATCTCTAGTACTTCAGGGTGATTCATAGTGTTTTTATTTTGAAGATAGGATAGGGTAGTAGCTTGTGAGTTCCAAGAATCTGTGCTTAATCCTTTGTATTGATTGAATGCAGGAATTTCTATATTGGAGATATTTGCTACAATCTCAGCCTTCTCATCAGGTGAAAATGGAGATTTTATACTATCATTATAAAGTATATCAATTACATAATTTGATAAAGCAGAGATGTATTTATCATTATTTTTAGATGTATTTTTTTCTATATACTTAAGTAAATTTTTTCTAATGCTTAGTTTTCCTTCACAATTTTTTACAAATAAAATATTTCCTATTTTTTGAGAAGATTCCGGTGTTTCTTTGGAATATTCCTGAAATAAATCATTTAGAATTATTTCATTTATTTTTTCTTCTTTATCAAAACCAAAATTTATAAGTAATGTTTTCAAGAAATCTTTATCATGAATTAATAACCAAGCTAAGTCTCCTTTACTATTATTAAATAAATATTTGTTTCTAGCAATAATATTTTGATTTAAATTTATTTTTAAATTATTATTCTTTATTTCCGCAATATCATTTAAAAGAGGTAGATCAGATAAAATTTTAAGATTTGAATAAACATATATATGGTCATAAGTATAATCAAATTCTGTTTGTTTAATATTTTGTTCCTGTGATGGATTGACAAAATAGGTAGTGAAATTTTGATGCTCCTTTATTGAGGTACAAGAACAATCTTCCTGGGTTTCAAAAATATTTTTAATTTGCTGTGAAAAAGAATTCTTTTCAGGAACTTGATAGCCATTTTCTTTCAATCCTTGCAGTGTTAATTCTCCACCTAATTTTAGGTCTTTATCTGTTAGCTTATACTGATTTAATGTATTTGTATCATTTTCAGAAAGCTCAATTTTTTCTTGAAGCTTCATATGTTTTTTTATTAAATCTATATCGTTATTTATATTTTCGGCTGTTTTGTTTTTCTGCTTGTCTGAACATGAAAATAATATAAGTGATAATAGAATTAAAAAGGGTTTCATCATTGTGTTTTTATTCAATTTCATTTCCATATAGTAAAAGTTTACCGATAAAATCACTATTCCAATTTTCTATATATATGTTTTGAAGTTCTGAAGCCCAACCAGATGTCTCTTCTTTTTTACCATCAAAGGATGATGAAGAATAAAACTTACCTGTAATAAAATTAAATGTTTTGGAGTATTTTTTTCTAGCTTTTGTATAGTTTAGATCATATCCAATAACCTGTATTTTTTTGTTTTTAGAATCATATCTAAATTTTATTTTTTCAATTAGATTTTTTCTTTCTCCAGAAATATTTGGTTTTGTAACTAGATCTGCATAATCTACTCGAATGGTAATGATTTTATTTTTAATAATAGGATCACTTAAATAATAATCTGATTCAGCATTGTTATATAGAATACTATTATTTATAATGGGGATTTCAACCGTTTTGTTCAAAGAAGATAAATAGATGGATAAAATAAAACTTGAGAGTTCTGAATTTTGTTTCGCCCTAGCTTCGGCTTTGTCCCCAATATCATCATCAAAGTATAATGTTTCACATTGTGATTCAATTGTATCGATAGTTTTTACATTATTCTCTTTGCAGTTAATAAAGAAAAGTAAGGATAATAGAATTATTTTTTTCATTTATTCTAATAGGATTTTATCCAAATCAAGTTGTTTAAGGGATGTTTTTTCAGAAATCTCTTTTTGTATCCACTCTTCCTCGCCTGTTTTAGCACTCGTTCCCAACGTTGCAATGAATAATTTTTCAATAAATAAATCATTATTTTTGAAAAATACTGGTATAACTATTTTCCGAGACGTATTTTGATATTGATCAGTGTAACCCAAGATTAAATTGAAAGCTTGTTTGTTTTTTGTATTAGTATCTATTTCTATAAAATCACAGCTAATGTTTTTGGTAAAAAATACTTTATTATCAGTTTGTGCTTTTAAAGTATAGTCATTTATATTTTTTTCTATAAAAACGATGTCATTTTTATCACTTTTATTAAAGTTAACTCTATAATTTTTAGTTTGTGTAGATTCTGAATTAGAAGAAGAGGGTAGATCTTCTTCTTCCATATTTTCTTTAGATTTGAGAAAATATTTTTTGCATTCCGGTAGTTCACATCCTAAGATTTGTGTTTTTTTTCCATCAAAAAAAGAAATATATGAACCTCCATTAATTTGTAAGTCATATTTTTTTCCTTTATATAAATAACCTTTTATATTAATATTACATGGTGTAATCGGATATGAAAAATGCCATTCTTCTTCAGTAATAGGAACTGATAAATTCATGATTTTTTCAATATCATTATTATTGAGAGACCATGCTTTGTCTCTTTCAGTTAATTTTTCTTTTGTAGAATATTCGCCTTTACAGTTGGCAACATAAACTTTTGTATCTATTTTCTTTTTTTCATCTTTATCCTGGCCTTTGCAGCTGAAAAAGAAGAATATAAAAAGTAGTAAAGCCGTAAAGTTTTTCATTATTTGTGTTTATTTTTTAGTCTTATTAGAATGGTACACTCCCTAGATAGACTAAATTTTAATAATTATTTTTTTAATATTAGATTTTTTAATCCGTATCTTTTCTCCGTGTATTCACTTTCAAATAATAATTTACCTTTATCATATCGAAGATTACCAAAATAAAGTGGTTTATCTGCATCACCTGTATATCCATTAATTAATTGTGAATATTTTAAAAAGATTTTTCCATCAATAGTCTTATCTTCTTTAAGTAGGTATTGATTATACATTTTCCCCATGTTTCCAGATTCTGTATAAACGATAGAATCTTTCTCAATTTTTAATGAAATTCCATAATCATCCAACTTCTCGTTAGTAGCAAAATATTCTCCTGATGGGATAGAAATCTGTTGTTTTGATGATGAAATACTTCCTCCAATTTTCTGTAAATCAGATTCAATAACTTGAGTATTAAGATCATCTTTTTTTTCTTTCTTCAATACACAGTCTTTTCCTTTTTGATTATCTGTGCACGAAATGAATATGAATGATAATAAAATTAAAAAGTTTTTCATCATCTCGTTGAAGGTATATTTACTAGTGATCGATATAAGAATTATTTGATAAAACCATCTTCTTGTATTTTATATTTCTTTTTTAAAATCCTTTTTTCACTTGCATCTTTCCTTGTATATAATTCAACTTCAAAATCTTTTGTGATTACAAAATCTTCAACTGTTTCTCCATCAAATTTAGCTATCTGTAAAGATGAAATTAGTTTGTTTTTTTCAACAACTTTTAAATAATAGCCTTCAACATCTGAATCAGTATAAGCGAGAATTATTGGCTGAAAATTATTGATTTTTGGAAGTAGGAAATAACTGCTTGGAGCATCTTTAATGCCAAATGATTCCAAAATATTCTTATTTTCAGGATACTTGTATGAAGGATACCTATTTTGACACTCACTCTCATTTTCATTACAGATAGAATAGTAATTATCAAAATCGAAAGGAAGAGCGCAAAAATTATATTTTTGATTATTAGATATATTATTTTCCTCTTTTATTTGTGAATGATCAATATTTTTATCCTTGATAATTTCAGTAGCAAACTCTTTAAAAGAATCTTGTGCATCGGGCATAAGATTGCTTAGAATGTTTTCATTTTTTCCTTCAAGGCTTATTTTTTCAATTTCTTTATTTTTACTATAGGAAAAAAAATAGGTTTCATAATATGTATCTGATAACTTTTCATCAGTATACATTTCTACTTTGAACTTAACTTTTATTGAAGCAGTCCCATTCTGTAAAATATTTTCAGCAGTATAAGTCATCGCACAACCAGAACCGCAGCTAATAACAAAAGATTTATTATTTTCTGTTTTGGTCTTTTGAGGGTTTGAAATATTTTGAGTTGATTGAACTTCCGAAGTTTTCGGTGTTGTTTTTTGGGGATCCTTTTTACATCCAATCATGGATAATAGGATAATTACTAATAGAATTTTATTTATTTGCATTCTTTGAATTTATTAAAACGGTTTTAATTTGTTCTGGAGTTATATGTGCTTTATTTAAACCATCACCAGCATAATAAGACTCTCCTCCTTTAGCATATCTTTTAATTATTGAAATAACTTTTTTCCCTTTTTTGATTTTTTTATCACTTATTCGTTTTCCCTTTTCAACACCTATACTTGCCCATTCTTTTGCAGAATCATACATGGCATCTTCAACACTTCCTTGTCCTTCTAAATATGCAATGATTTTAGGTCTTTTAATTTTAATTAGATATTCATCGAAAATCTTGTCTTGCATTTCTTTATCTAATTTTTGATTGGTATCTAATTCTAATTTTGTTATTGCATCATTTAAAGTATTTGGAATTAATTGATATCTACCCACAGCGAAAATGTCTCTGTTTGACTGTTTGTCTTGGATTTCTTTTATTGTCAGTTCAATAACTTTTACATTATTGATAACCTTGAGACCTCCTTTAGTTTGATTACATTTATTATAATCATCACTTGATTCACGCACTGCAATTAGATTACCAAACTCACTATGAGACCATTTTTGTTTACTCTTGCTATTTCCTTCAATTTTATTCGATTGAGAAATACTATTATTACATAAACAAGTATTTTGAAATCCAAGACGATTTGCTAAAGCTATAATATTTTCTCCATTAACAGCATTATTATTTTTTGCGAAAAATTCATCTTTAAGGTAATCTAAATGGAAGGTTCTTACATCATAATGTACCCATGTTGTAGCAATAAACTCCGTCTCTATTCTATTTCTTGAACTTGGCTCTAAGGCAAAAACATTTTTTCCTCCCCATCTATATTCTGCATTTGTATATTTTACAAGAAGATCTCTTACTTTATCTGCATTTTTTTCAGTATTGATGCTATCTGAAAGTTTATAAATATGAAGATCAAGAGCTTTACCCATATGATTAGTACTACTCCTTCTATTTTTTTTGTTATTTGCATTGCATCTATACCCAGAAAAAATTAATCCTACTTTTAAACCATTTTGTTTCTCTTGATTTGATAAATAAAATTTTATTGCTTTTTCTACCCATAATAAAGATCTATGGATTCCTGGATATTCATATTTTCTAGTTTTCTCAGATATTTTAGAATTATTTTTTTGTTCAGGAAATAAACCATTCCCAAATCCAGAACATTGACCACATGGGCATTTTCCTTCATTAATATTAACAGGATATTTTGTTGTAAATTCATCAATAGCTCTCAAAACATTGCCACACACTTTTCCAGTTTCTGTGACCTTCATATAATCTTTCTGAAACTGCTTAACCATTTTTTCAGTTCTGTCTGTAAATTTATCTGTAGGTACATTTCCTCCAAAACCGGCTAAGCGAATATTTATTTCTCTAATGAGCTCGCTAGGAGGGGAGTTTTTATCAATACAATATTTACCACCACATCCTTTGTCTGCTTTCGGTGGCTTCTGCACCCCCGCCGCACTCTTCACCTTCTCCACTTCCATCAAGCCCTCCGAATTTACCCCAAATTTCTGAGATTCTGCGGATAGTTCTTTGGAGATAATTTCTATAAAATAGTTTTGTTTATTTGCATCCGGATCGCCGATACGAGAGTCTATTCCTTTTCCAAAAATATCTTTGCTAATGATAAACCCTGAAGTGTCACATACATCGGCAGGAATTTTAATATTTCCACTTCTGTAAACTTCATCGTTGGAAGTAGTGTCATATTCCCAAACTACATACTGGATGTGTTTCCCCAACATATTTTTGGAGTGAATTCTTACCCTCACTTTATCTCCTACAGCGACTTTGGAAAGCTCTTTTCCGGTATCATCAATGAAAACAGCTTCTATAATATTCCCTTTAGGATCGGGCTGCTTGGGACCTCTTCCTTGTGCGGGCGTGAACTTTGGAGTGTGTTGCTCAGGTTGTGGCTTAGGTTTGGGCTGATTTTGAGGCTGTCCTTTATCATCCGGATTGGCCACATCTACATTCACCTGGCTGGCTCCCTGGATTTTCCCGGAGTAAGTTGCTGTAACATAATATTCATGATTGGCGCCTTCATTCCTGTCACCTTTCATCAGAAACTGATTGGCCATCTGACGAAGAATTTTTTCATCAGACATCAGAGGAATTGACACTTCTGCAATCCCTTTTTCATTTACCCGTGCTTTGTAGCTGCGGGTATGACGGTTATTTTTATTGATGACCGGATCATGGCCTTTACCTGGAGCATCATCTTCCCAAAGGTGAAATTCTATTTCCTTATTGAACATGGCGATGCAGTGAGCCTGTGCAATAAGAGTATCACGATAGCTGGCTTTATTGACATCTTTTGCCCCTCTGTTAAAAAGGATTACTTTATCTATTTTTGAAACTTTATCACTGGTAGGAATCAGTATAAAAGTACCCGCCAGTTCTTTGGTAGCAGGAAGTCCGGGTAAAATCCCTTTTTTATTTTCATAGACTTTCATCTGAAATTCTATTCCCAGTGCTATTTCTCCAAATTTGTAGTTTACTTTTTCTCCCTTTTTAGGCTGGCTGGTAATGTCTTTCCAGGTTCCGTTTTTTTGTTTCTTATAAAGATGCCATTCATATTCTCCTTTCAACCCGAATGAAAGGCCGGAAGGTTGTATTTCGTAGGGATAGGTTTTTCCTACCATAGGATTCTGATTCCCGATAATATTTCCTGTCATGGCTTAGCTGTAATAAAGTTCGTCTGTACCTTTTGTATCTTCCTTGAATGCATCAAAATCTACAACAGGGTTGTAGACTTGCTGTTCCTGTGTATTCGCTTTCCGAACCTGGCTTTTGCTGGTTTCACTTTGCTGGCCATGTTTGAGAATGGTGATTTTCCCTCCCGTGCTGCACATCAGTTCTGAAATCTCTGTAAGGCAGCTTTTTCCCATGACTTTTACTTTCTCATACGTTTTCTGCCATTTTCCTGCAGGAGCATAGGCGCAGGGAAGATATCCGCCGGAAGTGGGCTTTAGTTTACATTGTCCAAACGGTTGTGCAGCCGGATCAAGCTGAAGATCATCCTCTGTTACTGCCAGATAATCGGCATTTCCTTCTTCATCATTCCAGTAATGTTTCTGGTGGCTGGTAACTTTAAATTTTGGAAATTTGAAACCCTGATTACACTGTACTGTTCCTTTTTGCACAATGAAATATTTTCCTTCATGAGGAGTGGAGCCGCTGTCTTCTTTTGTATCTTTCTTTTTCTCTTTATCGGATTGCTGATCCGTTTTTTCAGAGGATTGCTCTTCTTTGTTTATTTGCTGTTCTGAAGGATTTTCTTCGCCGGAGCTCATCTCATCTGTAGTTTCTTCCTGTGAAGAATCTGAAATATCCTGATTCTGAGTTTCGTTTGTCATAAGCTGTGGATCTTCCGGAATAAGAATGGTTTTTCCGGGAACAGGTTCCTGCATAACGTCTTCCGGCGGGCAGTGGAGATTATGATAGGTTTTTAAAATGCCTTCATTTTTCAGCTTAAACTGTCGGGCCAGCGAACTGAATGTATCGCCTTTTTGTGTGACATAATTTTTCATATTATCCTTGTGTTATATTGATGTGATGTTGGTGTATCAACTCTTCTTCATGACTGAGTAACACCGAAGCTTTAGCCTGAAGAAGATTCTTATTTTTTTTGTGAGTGATGTATTCCAGTATAATAGTTCCTGATGCAGGTTCAGAAGCCGGTTTCTGAAGTTTAATGCCCCGCATGATCTCTTGTGACGTACATAATTCAATGATTTTACCCTTTAAAATGGTCAAAACAGAATCTTCATCTTCATTTTCCTGATCAGTATTGATTTCACACTGTATAGGAAATGAGTTTTGTAAAAGATAAAAAGGTTCTTTCCATTTTATTTTCTTCTGAAACCAGTCTGTTTTCGGAAATAACGTCTGAAATAAGAGCGTACTCTTGAATTGCTGCAATAAAAATAATTCATCCTGAATACCACTTTCAAAAATATTCATATAGTTTTGAGCAACTTCGCCTACGTAAAATTCTTCAAGTTCTTTGCGCTGTCCGGAAAATGTTTCTACCATTTTCTTATGGTCTGCAAATCCTGTGATTGTGCCTTGTTTATTCATTATAAATTCAAGAGGCATAATGCTTTGCATACACGCAATAGAAAGACTGCTTACTTTATCATCGGGCGTATTTTCATTACAGGTAAAATCTTTCTGAAGATAGCTCAGGATGTACTGATCCGTATTTTTGTTTTTGTGAAGGTCAAGGTGAACAGTATAATGAATGTTAACCGGAGATTCAAATGGACTTTCAAACGTTTCCTGAACAGTATAGGTCTTAGCAAAAAAAGAATCTGACAGCTGAGCAGGAAGGTTTTCTTTCCTTTTCTTTTCCTTTTGTGCTTCGGTCTTGAAATCAGTAGGAACATAGATTTTTTTAACATCATTAAGATTTTCAAACCAGACTGTATCCATCTTTTGACAATGAGAATTGTGAAAGAGTTTTAGCTCCTCACTGGTCATGCCCAGCCGGGAAGCGATAGAGGTTAGCGTGTCTCCATTTCGTACCTGATATTGTAAGAAATCAATTTCCATTCAATGTGAATTATCCTATAAAGCTATTAAAAAACTCAATTTGAAATTAATTTTAGGGGTTAAATTTTAGAAATTGTAGTAGAATTACGACTTTAATTTTAAGAAACACGCAAAACCACCCCGTCAAAAATTCTTTGAATTTTCGCCCCCCTCCAGAGAAGGGGAATTTTTACGTCTTCAGTTGTGATGCTAGTCAGGATGGGAGTTTTTGTTGATGCTTTCTTATTGGTTTAATGCGGCTGGATTCCTACGGAATGACATAATTGGAATGATGGTTTATCCATACAGTTTGCCATTCCGTAGAAATCTCAGCTCTTATAATGGTTTTTAAAGCTTGAGTTGTAACTTAAAATAAGCAAATAAGAAACTTTGGTGACTTTTGTGGTTTCATGATATACCATACAAACAAAAGTTATTATTAATTTTAAAGCTGTAAAAAAGCAAATATGAAGAATAGATTTTTATACGGAGTTTTCATTGTATTGACTGGTTTAAGTTTGGGAAATGCTCAGGAATTTAGAGAGCAGTCTTCTGTTTTTTTTACCACTAAAGCAAAAGATACGGTAAAAATTAAAGAAACATTTAACGAAAATGATACTGCCAAAACTGAAGATTTAAAAGACCGGTTGAAACCTATTCAGGCCAATTTTAAAAGAATCAACTCAATGACAAAATGGACTTCTGTCAAAAATAGAAGTATTGAAGGAGAATCAGCAGAAGGAGGGGAAGCTGTATTTTATTACACCCATAAAAACCTGGAAAAAGTGATCGCCAGACATTACGGAGAAATGGGGCAGGTACTGATAGAATATTATCTGTTGAATGGACAGTTATCTTTTGTTTTGGAGAAAGAATACAGGTATAACCGACCGCTTTTTTATGATACCAAAGCAATGAAAGAGAATAAGGATACGGAAGCCTTTGATTTTAAGAAGTCAGAAATTACTTTAACCCGGAATTATTTTGAAAACGGAAATATAATTCTGATCAATAATACTGCGGGGCGCGGATTTACTATCAGTGCAGACTATCCGGCCGAACAAGAGAAAAGTATAACAGAGGATTTTAAAAGACTCCTGAAACTGGCTGAATAATACTTACCTTATTTCTGTTGATCAGCTTTGATAATATTAAGTCTTTCTTCAACCTCATTGATTCTTTTGAGCCAATAATTAATTCCTTCCTGATTGGTCACCGTTTCTTTAAAAGCATTCCGGCTGACTGCCCATAGGTGTGAGCTGTTTTTTTGATAATCCAGTTCCCGTTCTTTTTTATTTTCAGGCTCTATACGGTATCTCCAGAATACCAGAGCATGCATGTATTCGGAACGGATTTTTTCCAGATAAGTAATAATAGCCTTGCGATCCTGAGGAATATATCCCGGGCCAGAGCATCCGCAGGAATGGAACGTGATTCCCACAGTATACAAATCCCTGATATGAGCCCACTGTTTATCATCATTTTTTGCCGGTGATTTAAAATCAAGTCCCATATTGGCCATCAGGTTTCCACATTCCGGACATTTGGCTTCTACCGAGGTTTTAGAATCTCGGTTCGCATCTGCTAAGAGGCGTCGTTTGAATGTTTTCTGGCAGTTGAAACAGGCATAATGACCTTTGTAAACCATCATGGAGTATCGGCACATAGTATTATCTTATTCTTTGGTTATAAGTTATTTTTTATTTGTTTTTTCCTCTTCATTCCAATTGATTCCCATTAGGCTGCTGGCACTTCTCGGATCGTAGACCGACCATACATTTCCCCAGGAAAAGTTGAAGGTGCAGCTTGGGTAAGGTATTTTCTTTTTTTGGGTGGGCGGCCTTTCAAGAATCTGTGTCAGAAATGTGTTGTTCCTGTGGAATACCTTCATTTCTTTTTCTTCTGTCCAATCCTTCCAGTCTTTGGCATCACTGCTTTCCCAGGTATTCATATGAATGATATCCAAATGATTTCCGAAAAAACATACACTGAAAGATACCTGATAACCTGTAATTTCTATACTCTTAAAATAATACCAAAAATATCCGGTTTTTACATTCCAAATCGAATGATACTTTTCTTTATAGAAATCAGTCTGTTTCAGCTGATCAAGACTCATTCCACGATAGAGCCTTGTATTGAAGGTTTCAAGCTCTATAACTCCATTTTCACTGTTAATCAGCATGTCCCAAAAAATTGAAGCTATAAATATACCCGTTTTTTCTTTACAGACAACGAATAATATTTACAGCTTCAAATAGAAATAGAAATATCGGTGTGCTATTGTGTTATGGATTTGATATTATTAAGGTGGATGGGATATCAGAAAGCCAGAGACTTTTTGTGTCAATCAGGTTTTTCCAGCTTTTGCTGCTGATCAGCATCAGATCCTGAGAGTTCAAAAATTCTTTCTCAATCTTTTTCTCATTGTACAGGGTGATATGATTGGGTGCTACCTGTTCAATACTTCTGATAAGCTCTTTCACCTCAATATTGTTCCTGATCTGTCCTGCGGCATCCAGAATGATAACCTGTGAATTGTTGTTATTGATAAGCCTTTTTGCATATTCAAGAAGATAGAAATCACTCAGGTTAAAGATCGGAACAAAGATCTTGTCCGCTGTTATAAATTCTTTATCAACAAGAATACCTACAGGAATAGTCGATTTATCCAAAACCTGAAGCGTCAGATCATCGAAAGGAGAGGTATTGAAAATATTCCCTTTTCCTTTTACAGTGTTCAATAATTTTTCAGGATTAATGATTTTGGTGGTAAATCCTAATAATCTTCCCAGTAAACTTCCCTCATACATAGATTTTCCCAGCATAATCAAAAGAAGATCATAATTTCCTTTATTGGTAATATTGGTCAGGTCACTTTCAACATCTGTAGAAGCTTTGAAAAGGGTAGTTACTTCAAGCTGAAGCTCATGAGAGGTTTCAATGACATTTTTAAACTGCTCTTTTTCAAAATTTTCTATATCGAAGGCGTGAAGTTCATCTACAGGAGCAATATTCATCGCAGTTACGCTTTTATTCCCGTTCATTTTATGGGTGAAATTATCTGCCAGTTTCAACAGTTTACTTCCTGCTTTTGCCGTCTCAAAAGAGAGAAGAACTCTGTATTTTGTATCATTATCCTCTTGTTCATCTTCTTCAATCATTGATTTTTTTCCTTTAAAAAGGTAATTGATAAAATCCAGGCACGGCCCTGTCATAAACGTTGTAAATAACGCCATGATCACCAGCATCGCGAAAAGCTCTGGCCCCAGCACTCCTAAATCATAACCGATATTGAGAACGATTAGTTCTGTAAGCCCCCGGGTATTCATTAAAGCACCTATTGTGAGACTGTCTTTCCAGCTTATTCTTAAAAATCTTGCGGTGAGTGCACTTCCTACAAATTTCCCGGTAACCGCTGTTAAAATAATCAGTCCGCCGATTTTCCAAAGATGAGGATCATTCAATAGCCCGATCTGGGTTCTTAACCCCGTAAAGACGAAGAACAGAGGCAGTAATAAAACCAGTGCAACATCTTCTATTTTTTCTATGAAAAGATTCCTGAATTTTATGTTTTCCGGCATAATTGCTCCGGCCATAAATGCTCCGAAAAGAGCGTGGATACCAATAACTTCTGTTGCATAAGAAGAGATAATCAGAATCAGGAAAAAGATCGCAACCAGCGATTTGTTGATGAACCCCTTTCCTTTTTGTGATTCGGCAATTCTGTTCAGGAATGGCCTTACCGCCTTTATCATAATGAATACATACAGAATGGCCATTAAGATAACGAATACTGATCCTGAAAAAGATCCAGCTTTTACCACCGCAATTACTGCTGCCAGAATACACCATGCTGTAATATCATCAGCGGCGGCGCAGGTGATTACTACGGTTCCTATTTTTGTTTTGTGAAGGTTTCGTTCCTGAACGATTCTTGCCAAAACCGGAAATGCTGTAATACTCATTGCAATTGCTATAAATAAAGCAAAGGAACTGAACTGAATTCCTTCCGGTGCAAATTCTTTATAAATAAAATAAGATAGCCCAACCCCTAATGCAAAAGGGAAAATAATACTTGCATGGCTGATCACTACGGCATCATGGGCTTTTTTTCTAAGAACGCTCAAATCAAGTTCCATTCCCACAATATACATGAAGAGAATCAAGCCGATCTGGCTTAAAAACTGTAGATTAGGAAGCGATTCTTTAGGGAAAATAAAGGCAGAAAGTTCCGGGAAATACAATCCGAAAAGTGACGGTCCTAAAACAATACCCGCAATCATTTCACCAATTACAGAAGGCTGTTTCAGCTTTATACAGATCCATCCGAAAAGTTTAGCTACCAGAATAATGGTCACGATCTGGATAAGAAGAAGTGCTAAAGGATGATGAAGGTTTGTCAGAAAAGAATCTACGAAATTTTCCCACATTGTAGCTCCTGTAGCTTTGCTCGGAGTGATATTTTCTCCTATTTCCAGTGTTTTACCCTGAATAAAAAACCAGTACATAATGCAGGAAAAGAAAGCAATGGTACTGATGTAAAAGATAATATTTTTGTATTTCCCCAAATTCATGATTCCAATATTTTATGCAAATTTGATAAGAATATAGTTATGTTAAATATTCTTTTTTTTAAAATGTAATGAATGTTCTAAAAAATGTAATAAAATCTATCTGAAAGAATAGCCAAGCCCGATTCCTATTTTCCAGCTGCCATTCTGATCAGCCGTTTTGGTATTGTAGTAAGCAGGGATCTGAAGGGCTATCTTTCTATATACAAAAGTAAGACCCGCACCTAAAGTAGGCATAATAGGACTGTTTTTAGTTCCGGAAGAATGGTCTTCTTTAATTCTAAGAGAAGGAAGCATTCCCAATACGAATTTTACGTTTTTGTGGGTAAGGCTTACATTGGGACCGGTAAAGTTGATAAAAGCACCATTATCTACATATCCGGCTACTGCTATTCCGTCGAAAAATGAGACCTTCAGTTTTGAAGGTGTTTCCTGGGAAAAACACAAGCCGGATATGAGAATTCCTGCAGCATAGAAACAGTTTTTCATTATAAAATCAATTAATTCTATGCAAAAGTAAAGGGATTACCTACTGAAAAAGGGGAGTTGTAATGAAGGACTTAATTTCTGTAATGAAACCGGAAAAATTTGAAAAAGACCTATTTTCCGAAGAGTTCCATCAATGAATTTTTATAAGCATCTCCAATCTGAAGTTTCAGGAAAGTGTGATCTTCTGTAGGAATGGTAGTAATAATTTCGTTGGTTGAAAATACTTTAATGGAAGAAAGAGCAATAATCTCTTTTTTGTTGACCTGGGCAAAATCTTTTGCCGGAAGCATTTCCAGAAGGTTTTTAAAATTCAGGTTTTTTAATACGATCGTAGTGCCGTCACTGAGGATGATGTCTTTATCTCTGCTGTCTATCTCAGAGGTTTTGATATAAGAAATCTGTTCTGTGAAGATAACCGTTTTTCCGATATTGGTGTTCCATTCGATGAAAGCCTTTTTAGGTGCATTTTCCACTAGTTCTTTAGCTTTTTCGAAGGCCTGAATCAGTCTTTCTTTTTTGATCGGTTTTCTTACATAATCCACCACATTCAGGTCGAAAGCTTCGGCTGCATATTCTTTATAAGCGGTAGTAAAGATGATTTTCTTGGAACCGGAAATAATTTCGGCCACCTGAAGTCCTGTCATTCCCGGCATTTCGATATCCAGAATACAAAGATTACAATCAAGGTTATCTATTTCATTCAGAAAGATTTTAGGATCATTGAACGCTTTTACCACTTCTACATTGTCGATTTGCTCGCATAGAAGTTTTAAATAGCTGATGGCCAATAATTCATCATCCAGAATAACGCATTTTATCATAGAATTCTCCTAAATTGATTTTTAATTCTGCAGTGAAGACTCCGTTTTTTGTACTTCTTTCCAGCTGGTAGTACGTGCTGTAGATCATTTTAAGCCTTTGATCAAAAGACTGGCTTCCAAAACCGCTTTTTTCCTTTTCCAGAATATTTTTTAACGAAGCTTTATTGCTTACTTTCATGGTGAAAATACCATTTTCAAGCTCCATATAAATGGAAATAAAAGAATCCTGAGCCAGGAAATCTGTATGTTTAAAGGCATTTTCAATAAGATCCACAGAAATCAGCGGAGCAAATACTTTTTCCTCATACAAAGCATCAGATTTATTAATCCTTGATTTGATCCTGAAGTCAAAAAGGGGATTGATCTTGATTTTATTAATCTCAATAAGGCTTAAAGCAAAATTGAGCTCTTCTTTCGGGCTAACGTACTTATTGTTGCTTTCATATAAAATATAATCCAGTACATTGGCCAGCTTATCCAGTGACATATAGGTCTGATAGGCATGAGACTGTACGGAATTGAGAATGTTTTTAAACAAATGCGGATTCAGCTTTGTACCGATATGTTCCAAACGTACTTCATTCAGACGCTGTTCAATAAGTTTGTTGGTTTCCGATAGCTTGGTATTTCTCTGTTTCAGTTTCTGATTCTGGCTGAAGAGATAAATACTGGTGGTCAGAAAAAGGAAAATGGCAAAAACTCCGAAGAATATCAGGTAATCATGAATCATGTAGTAATTGCCTTCCATAGCTTGTAGTTGCTGAAAACTATTTAAGTTTCTTAAGACCGTTTACCGTTACAGTTTCTTCACACTTTTCAAAAGTGATCTCGTAAGACGGATTTTTTTCAGGATAGGTAATAAGATAGCTTGGGCAAGGTTTTTTCTGGGCATGGCTACGGTCAAAATCTACTTTTCCGTTGGTAATGATGCTATCTTTTATAAATTTCTCATCAATCTTATAGGCAGTCATTGCATTTTTAGCCTCTTCAGAATATTTGAATTCCTTGGAAAGACTTTCAGCAATCACACGGCTGTTTGGTAAATATCCGCTGCAGCTTGCGCCCTTTTTGTTTAAAATAAAAAATACGAGTAAAAGCCCCGGAACGAAGCCTATTGCATAAAATTTCAGTTTTTTCATTAGAAAATTAAAAGATTGATATCGTGGTACGTAAGTCCGAAACGGTCGCAGATGATTTTCTTGGTATGTCTTCCTTTGTACATATATAAGCTCTGCTTCATTTCGTTTTTGCGGATCAGCATATTTTCAAAGCCGCCCTCTTCGTCATAATTTAAAATATAGGAAAGGAAGAAATTCGAGATAGCTTTAGTAGTGGTTCTCGGCATTCTTGAGGTAAGGTTGGGAAGCCCACAATGGATGACACCATGTTTGATAATATAAGGATCTTCCATGGTAGTAAGTTCAGAAGTCTCAATCACTTTACCATTATCTATGGTGATGTCAATAATGACACTGCCTTTTTTCATTTTCATGACCATATCTTCGGTAACGATAGGAGTCATATTTAATCTTGGTAATGCTCCAATCACTACATCAGCACGTCTCAAGCTTTTGCTGAGTTCTTTAGGATCTATAATGGAAGTAGGAACACGGCTGTCAACAATTGTATGAAGCCTTCTCAGTTTGGATAAAGAGTTGTCAAAAACCTTTACGCTGGCTCCTAAACCAATGGCTGCTTTTGTAGCAAATTCCCCTACAATACCAGCTCCCAGGATTACTACTTCAGCAGGTCTTACTCCTGTAATTCCTCCAAGCATTAATCCGTTTGATAAGGCCAATAATTCCGAAGCATATAAGATAGAAACAGTTCCTGCAATTTCGCCTACTAATCTTACCAATGCCAGCTGCTTATATTCATCAACGATAAATTCAAAAGCGATGGCATTTATTTTTTTCTCTGCAAGCTTTAAGAAATAATCCTTGTCTCGGAGATTGATCTGAAGTGCAGAAACCAGATAAGTATTCGGTTTCATGTACTCAATCTCATCTTCTGTAGGTGGATTCACCTTCAGGATAAGATCCTGTCCGAAAGCTTCTTTAGGATCATTGGTGATCTTCGCCCCAGATTCGGAATACTGTAAATCTGTAAAAAATGAACCTTCTCCGGCCCCGGCTTCTATAATGATCTCATGGCCGTGCTCTACCAACACCTGTACGGCGTCAGGAGTGATGCAGGTTCTCCTTTCGTTGAGACAGGTCTCTTTAGGAATACCAATACTGAACTGTTTTCCCTTTTTTATAACCTCCAATTTTTCCTCTTTCGGCATTAATTCTTCTTCTGTGAAAGGAGTAAAAATATTTGTACTCATCCTTAAATTAAATTATGTCTTACAGATTGTTTTTTACACTCAATTAATGAACAAAGATACATAATATTTAATCGAATGAAATTTCTCTTTTTTCACCCGTATTCACAATACTCATTGCGTGGTAGTTAAGGCCGTAAAGCTCCTCTTCATACACTTCCGGCCATTCGATGATGCATAAAAAAGAATTGTCCAGGTATTCTTCAATTCCGATATCATACACTTCTTCAATGTTTTTCAAGCGGTAAAGATCAAAATGGTATACTTTTCCTTTTTCCGTATTGTATTCATTCACAATAGAGTAGGTAGGAGAGTTTACCTCATCCTTGCTGCCCATACTTTTAAGCAGGAATTGAGTGAAAGTGGTTTTTCCTGCTCCCAGATTTCCCTTTAGTAACAGGATATTATGTTTTAATTCCGGAATGATGGTGTCGACAACTTCCTGCCAGTCTTCAATTTTATCTATAGTGAATTGCATATATTACCAAATTTATTTTGCAAAAATAATGATTTATGAGTCTTTAATGAGAGGTTAGAAGCTAGAAATTAGAAATTATAAGCTGGAAGCCAGAAGCTGGAGGCTGGAAGCTCAATTCGTACTCTCAAACCCACAAAGCTCGGTAAATAGAATCTTGAAACTCTTACTTCAAATGCTAAAACTATCAACTCGACACCTACATCACAAATCTGAAACCGAATTCGTATATCTGGAAATGAGAGGTTGCAAGCTGGAAGCCAGAAGCTGGAGGCTGGAAGCTCAATTCGTACTCTCAAACCCACAAAGCTCGGTAAATAGAATCTTGAAACTCTTACTTCAAATGCTAAAACCATCAACTCGAAACCTACATCACAAATCTGAAACCGAATTCGTATATCTGGAAATGAGAGGTTGCAAGCTGGAAGCCAGAAGCTGGAGGCTGGAAGCTCAATACGTACTCTCAAACCCCAAAACTTGGCAAATCGAATGTTGAAATTCTTATCTCGAACACTCTCAAACCAAACACAACACGACTCCCAAAACTCCCAAACTCTCAAACCCTCCGACTCTCTTCCTAGAACCCTTCCAACTTCTCCATAAAATACTTAATTTTACAGCATGATTTCCAAACAGACCATTGATAAGATATTCTCCACAATCCGCGTTGAAGAGATTGTGGGTGAATATGTGCAGTTGAAAAGAGCAGGGTCTAACTTTAAAGGACTCAGTCCGTTTCATGAAGAAAAGTCTCCAAGTTTTGTGGTGTCACCAAGTAAGCAGATCTGGAAAGATTTCTCAACAGGAAAGGGAGGAACGGCCATCTCTTTCCTTATGGAAATTGAGAACTTTACCTATCCTGAAGCACTTCGCCACGCTGCCAAAAAGTACGGAATTGAAATTGAGGAAGATCAGCGTGAAATTTCTGAAGAAGCAAAACATGCACAGACCGAAAAAGATCTGTTGTATAAGATTCATGAAGTAGCCAATACTTATTTTCAGGAGATTCTTTGGGATGATCATGAAGGGAGAAGTATAGGTCTTTCTTATTTTAAAGAAAGAGAGCTTAAGGACGATATTATCAAAAAATTCCAGCTGGGATATTCTCCGGAGAAAAAGAATGCTTTCACAGCGTATGCACTGGAAAAAGGATATACCAAAGAAATTCTTGAAAAATCCGGACTTTCTATTTTTCCTGAAAATACACCTGCAGGGGTAGACCGTTTTAGGGAAAGGGTTATTTTCCCGATACATAGTTTTTCAGGAAGGGTTTTAGGTTTTGGAGCAAGGATTCTTAAGAATAATGTAAAGACTGCAAAATACCTCAACTCGCCGGAAACGGAGATCTATCATAAATCCAATGTCCTTTATGGATTAAACCAGAGTAAACAGGCCATTTCAAGAAAGAATGGCTGTCTTTTGGTGGAAGGATATATGGATGTGATTTCACTTCACATGTCCGGAATTGAAAATGTGGTGGCAAGTTCCGGAACGTCTTTAACTACTGAGCAGATCAAACTGATTAAGAGGCTTACGGAAAACGTAACCATTCTTTTTGATGGTGATAATGCCGGTATCAAAGCCAGTTTCCGAAGTATTGATATGCTTTTGACTGAAGGAATGAATATCCGTGTGTTACTTTTCCCTGATGGAGATGACCCGGATTCTTTTGCCAGAAAACATCCGCAGGAATACGTTGAAAAGTATATCGAAAATGAAGCGATGGATTTCATCGACTTTAAAGCGGAAATTCTTTTAAAGGATATCGGAAATGATCCTATCAAAAAGGCTGAAGCCATCAGAGATATTGTTAAATCTGTTTCTTTTGTACAGAATGCCCTGAAAAGAGAGGTGTATCTTAAAGAGGTTTCCAACAAATTCGGACTTTCCGAGCAGAGTCTTTTCAATGAACTGGATGTTCAGAAGCAGATTACGCAGAATCAGACGCATCATGTACAGCAACAGCAGAAGGAGAAAGCAGCCGCTCCCAAGATGGAGATTGTTCCTTTGAATCAGGAAAAAGAAGATCCTTTTCTGTATGATGTATTGTTCATGGAGAATAAGCTTGTAGAACACATGCTGGCATTTGGGGATATTATTCTGAAACGTAGAAATGAACAAGGTGAAGAATATCAGATTACAGTAATTGAAGAAATACTTCATCATTTTGAAGAAGAGCAGTATGCATTTTTAGTTAAAGGCAATGAAATCATTATCACTCAGGTGAGAGAAGGAATTCAAAAAGATGAGTTGAGAAGTGGAAACTTTTTTGTATCTTTTATGGATGAAGAGATTACCACGAAGGTTGTAGATGCTTTAATTCCGTTGGATGAGCTTGAAAACTGGGCTTCCAGAAATATTTATCCACCTAATTACGGGGATAAAGTGGCAGATCAGATCAAGGGAGATGTTTTATTGCATAAATACAGATATATTGATTATTTAATCACCGAAACAGATAAGGAGCTGGATGTGTACAGGGATACTGATGAAGTAAAGTACTATGAACTTATCAAGAAAATCACCTTATTGAAACAAGCTTCAATGCGATTGAGTAATATCATCGAATATTCGCCTATCAAAGGAATCTATGGAGATAGAAGAAGATAGTTTTTAAGTCAGTTTTTTTGATATTCTGTGACAAAAAGTCCTATAAAATTTTAGGAATAAATATTGTAATTTAAACTTCGAGAATAGTTAAAAATAATACATAATAGAAATATGGACATTAAAAAAGAATTCAGAGATTTCTCTGTAAAACATTTAGGAAACAACGGTTTGGTTACCGATCAGTATATGGGAATGTATGGCCCAACGAATCTTACTCCGTACATCATGGAAGAAAGAAGATTAAACGTTGCTCAAATGGACGTTTTCTCTCGTTTGATGATGGACAGAATTATCTTCCTGGGAACAGGGATTGATGATCAGGTAGCAAACATCGTTACAGCACAGCTTTTATTCTTAGAAAGTGCAGACCCTTCAAAAGATATTCAAATCTACATCAACTCTCCTGGTGGTAGCGTATATGCAGGTTTAGGTATTTATGACACCATGCAGATCATTAAGCCGGATGTAGCAACAATCTGTACAGGGATGGCTGCTTCAATGGGAGCTGTATTATTGGTTGCCGGAGAAAAAGGAAAGCGTTCTGCGCTTAAGCATTCAAGAGTAATGATCCACCAGCCTTCAGGAGGTGCTCAGGGAGTTGCTTCTGATATGGAGATCAACTTAAGAGAGATGTTGAAATTGAAACAGGAGCTTTATGAAATCATCGGTCATCACTCAGGACAAACTTACGAGTGGGTAGAGAAATCTTCTGACAGAGATTACTGGATGACTTCTGAAGAAGCTAAAGGCTACGGAATGGTAGATGAGGTTCTTCAAAGATCTACAGAGAAAAAATAATTGATTGTAAAATCATAAAAAACCGCACCCAATAGGTGCGGTTTTTTTGTTCGGTTTATTATAGATTTAAACTGTATTGACTGGGTGGATTCCTGCGGAACGACACAATTGAAATGATGGTTTATACATAAAGTTTGTCATTCCGTAGGAATCCAGCCGCAATTATTCATGAAGAAATACTTCAGAAATAATCTACAATCCAGACCAGATTTCAATTAAAGACGTAAAAATTCCCATCCTTTGGAGGGGTGGCGAAAATTCAAAGAATTTTTGACGGGGTGGTTTTCTACACGCATTCTTTAAGAAATAACAATTAGGCACTTTTCTTTATTTTTTAACAATCTTATATATCACAGAACCTCTATTGGTTTTAATCTCAACAAAATAAACTCCTGTCTGCAAGGCTTGAATATTAACCTTCGCCAGCTGGGAAGTCTTTACTTTCTGTCCTGTAGCAGAATAAATATTCACTTCTTTCAGTTTCTCATCAGTTTCAATCTGAATAAAATCACTGGCCGGATTTGGATAAATGCCGAATTTTTTCTTTGTAACTGATGAAGTACCCAATGTCAGTTGTGCTTCAGTTGGAGTAAATGGTCTTCTTTGTCCGAAGCTTAATCCTAACCAATCGTTATTGCTCAGCTGAACCTGAGATAGATTTGCTTTCATTTGCCAGCTTGATAAATCTTTTCCTTTATACAATTTCCAGCTGTCCGATCCGGAAGTATTCCCGGTAAATGAATTTAATGATAAGTTAGAAATCTGATTGTTCGCTGATGTAAAATTAAAATAGGAAATCTGAGTCTGAACCAGCTGTAGAGCCTGCTCTGCAGTTATACTTCCGTTATATTTAATTCCAAAAACAAAAGAATTGGCATTTCCATTGGCATTGTCTGTCCCAAAATCAATAACTATGAGACTTTTATTATTTCCGGTTCCTACCCAATGAGTAACCTGAGAGGGAGTAAACCATGAAGAACTATAAGCCGGAACAGGAGGAGAAGGAGGGATGTCATAATGATCAATGCCATATGAAACTCCATACCATTTTCCGTCCGCTAAAGGAGTATAGCCTACACCGTTGTTCCATGTCATGCCGGATGCACTGGATCCGGACCATGTTATCCAGCTGTCATCAATGGTGGATGTATGATGGTTATAATTAAGAATAGAAAGATATCCTGTGGGAATATCAACGTTCATTTGGGGTTCTGCTGCCACAATTGCATTGATAAGATCTTCCATCAATAAATCATTGCCATCAAAACGGTATCCCCATGCATAAGAATTGGGAGTACTGCTGTCATTAAAATCTGCAATGAAATAGGCCTTTTTAGAACCGGTTCCTACCCAAAATTTAATGTCGTTTTCTGTAAATTGGGCCGACAAGAGCTGTATACAAAGCAGTAAGAAAAAAAGATAAATTTTCCTCATGATATCATTAATTTAAAGTTTTATTCCCGAAACTTATCTTCAGGGGGAGAAACAATTCTTTCTCTGAAGTCAGTATTCTAAGGCAGGTCTCCTGGCTCACATCTTACAGCTTCCTTCCCGGATTTCCCTCCAGTGGATTATTATGCTATAAGTTTAAACAGTTTACAGTTGCGGGTACAGCTCAGGATTTGAATAGTATTCTCACCTGATTCCCTATTAATGAACATTGTTCAGCCTTAAAACGCTGCAAATATATCATATAAATTGATGAGTCTGTTTTGTGAATTATTTTTTTTCAGATATCCTTAAAAAATTGATTTTAATATTGTTTAATGATTTGATTGTATTGTTATTGTTTTATTTTTAAATCCTGAATTTTTCTGTTTATATTCAATTCATTTTGTAGATTCTAATGTTAAAATACAATTATCATTATATTCAAGATCAGTTTACAATCAGTTTATACATTCGCAGCCATAAAATAGCATATGAAAAAATTACTATGGTCTGTTGGAGTACTGGCAGTATTGGCCTCATGTAAAAGTGATGATGACACAACAATAATGAATCAGGATATTAATTATTCCAAACTTCCTCAGGAGTTTCCATTTACAAAACTGGCTACGATTAACGGAGTGGATGTTATCAACGGCGGATTTGGTTCCGGAGCCGCAGCCCACCCTACAAGAAAAGGTGAATTTTATGTCATTACAGACAGAGGTCCAAATACCGACTTCCAGAATGGAAAAAAGTTCTTAGCACCTAACTTTACGCCAACGATTATGCATTTTAAAATTAATGCTGACGGGAATGTAGAGGTTATCAAATATATTAAGCTTAAAAATCCATCAGGACAACCTATTACAGGTCTTCCAAATCCTGTAGGAATGGGAAGTACAGGAGAAATTGCTTATGATGCTTCCGGAAATGTTTTAGGTACTGATCAGTACGGTCTTGACAGTGAAAGTATTGTAGCAGCAGCCGACGGTACATTCTGGGTTTCCGATGAATACGGACCGCATATTGTGCATTACAGTGCAGAGGGAGTAGAAATGGAAAGAATAAGCCCGATAGGTGTAAATACCGGATCCAGAAAACTACCTGCCGTTTTAGCCAAAAGAAGGGCCAACAGAGGGATGGAAGGATTGTGTATTACTCCGGACGGAAGAACGCTGGTAGGAACCATACAGTCGATGATGCTGGTACCAAGCAAGGCATTGGCAACCAATACTACTTTAACGAGAATTGTCACATTTGATATTATTACAGGGCAGACCAAGCAGTTTTTATATAAACAGGATGGAGGTGCTTCGGATTCGGTTTGTGATATTACGGCGTTAAGTAACAACGAATTTTTAGTGATCGAAAGAGACGGAAATTTTGGTTCCCAGGGAGGAATTAAAAAAGTATACAGAATCAATCTGAGCAATGCAACGGATGTAAACGGAACAGATATTACTGCTGTGGACGGTATGAAAGTGAATGGAAAAGCTTTGGAACAGTGCTCATGGGATGAAATTACCACTGCCGGAATAAAAGCTGTGACCAAAACATTGGCTGTTGATCTTGTTGCAAAACTGGGGTATGAGCATGATAAGTTTGAAGGGATCGTTTATTTGGGAAATAATAAACTTGCTGTTTTCAATGATGATGATTTTGGAGTAGTGGATGATGGAAACGGAAATCCGAAAGCTAAGATTCTTCCTAAAACAGGGAAGGTCGATAAAGGAACGATGTATGTAGTCGATATTAAATAATTAGATTTTTTTAACGGAAAACGGCGGCATCGAAGATGCCGCCGTTTTTATGTATCAATAGGAGCAGACTTAATCCGGGACCTGTTTTTTTTGATATTAGTTAAAACCTTCAATAATCTTAGAGAAATCCTCTAATTTCAAAGCAGCTCCTCCAATAAGACCTCCGTCAATATCCGGCTGAGAGAAGATTTCTTTTGCATTGTCTGGCTTCACAGATCCTCCATAAAGGATTGAAATTTCATCAGCAACTTCCTGTCCATATTTGGCAGCAATGATGCTTCTGATATGTGCATGGATTTCCTGAGCCTGCTCAGGTGTTGCCGTTTCTCCTGTTCCGATAGCCCAAACTGGTTCATAAGCAATCACTACTTTTTTGATCTCTTCAGCAGAAAGTGTGAAAAGAGCCACTTCAGTCTGATTCTTTACCACATCAAAGTGCTGTCCTGCTTTTCTCTGTTCAAGAGTTTCTCCATTACAGTAAACAGGAATAAGGCCTTTATCAAGAGCTAATTTGATTTTTCTGTTACAGTGAGAATCTGTTTCTCCGTGATACTGTCTTCTTTCAGAGTGTCCGATTAATGAACCGGTAGCATCGATAGATTCCAGCATATCTGCAGAAATTTCTCCCGTGTAAGCTCCACTTTCATGCTCACTCATATCCTGAGAAAATACTCCGATCTCATCCTTTTCAAAGATGTCTTTTGCCATCATTAAATATAATGCTGGTGGTGCAATCCAAACCTCACAGTTCGTAGCATTATTGTTTTTATAGCTTAGTAACTGAATCATCAATTGTTGTGCATCAATTACATTTTTGTTCATTTTCCAGTTTCCTGCAACTATTTTTCTTCTCATAAGATTTATTATATTGATTTATTTACTTTTTTCGCGTTTATAATCCCCAAAGGTTCTTTAGTAAAACATAGAAAGTATGCTCTTCTTCAGTTACTTTATTATCTGCTTTAATAAGTGATTTTGCAAACTGAACAAACTTTATACGTTCTTCTTCTGTAGAATCTTCGTGGAAACATCTTGCATGGAATTCAAAATGATCTTTCCATTCTTCAGGCTGTAAAAGAGCAAGGGTCTCAAGCTCATTGTCAAGATTCATTCTGAACGGGAATTCATCTGCCAGGTACTGCTGTACAAGCATTCCCTCCTCAGGAGCAAACTCTCCGTCCACAGAAGAAAGGATCATTGATAAGTGATAACCAGCGATTGATTTATTTGATTTTTGCATGAGTAGTTGTATGTTTAAGTTTAGTGTTTAAAGTTGATAATTGATAATTGAGCTATGATTATCCCTTCTATCATTTATAATTCATCATTCATCATTTATAATTAATTAACGTAGTCCTTTGCAGGCTGTTTGTCAATGATTTTTCCATTTTCAAGAATCAGTACAAATGGGTTGCTTCTTGCTATTGTTTTGATGGCAGTTCCGTCCATCATTAAATTTTTGATGGTTTTAAAAGTATTGGGTTCCGTAGAAACGCCATAGAGAAGAGCTCCTTTCTGAGTTTTTACTTTCGCTTCTACTTTCTGAAGAAGATCTGCAGGAACATCTTTGGGATGGTAAGAGAACACCAAAATTGCTTTCGGAGCATTAATGATCTCATTGGTAGCGTCCATTCCTGTAGGGTCTTCAATCTTAAATTTCACAATTTCAGACTTGTAGCCCTCTTTGGTTAGTACAGATTCATTCTTGCCTTCTTCAATTTTCCATGGAGAACCTTCTGCCCAATATTCTGTTTTTTTGATATAATCATCCTGATTTACTTTTACAACAGCTCCGGTTTTCTGATTTTTCAGAGAATAGAAAGTCTTGTATTCAGAAGGATTTTTTTCGATTTTTACTTTTTCACCTTTAATATCTGTTCCTATTTTATAATCACGGAAATCTATGATCGGTTCATGCATAATTCCTTGCGCCATCACGTAGATCATTCCCAGTGAAAAGACTGTTAAAAGGATATATTTAAATGTATTGGAAGGCTCTTTCTCCGTAACTCCATACTCATCTTTTTTGCGGAATTCTTTTCTGTAAAGAACAAATAGTATAATCAATCCTACAAGAAGGACAACATCTTTAAGGAAGCTCTGCCAAGGCGTGAATTTGATAGCATCACCAAAACATCCGCAATCGGTTACTACGTTGAAATACGCTGAATAAAATGTCAGGAATCCAAAGAAAATACACAGGGCAATTAATATGGATAAGGTAAATTTAAGCTTTAATTTAAGCAGCAGCATAAATCCTAGGAAAAGCTCCAGTACCACTACAATGATGGAAAACAGCAGGGCAAACTTTTCTAAAAACGGCATATTGAAAACCGGAGGGGCAAAATACTCTTCCATTTTGAAAGAAAAACCTACCAGATCCACGGCTTTTACAAAGCCTGAAAGGATAAAAATAACAGCAATAATAAAGCGTAATAAACCTTTGAGCATATTAAATATTTTTGGGTTCGAATTGATTTTCTTGTTCTGAGAACTTAATCAGACAGAAGACAGCGTAATTCAGCATATCGAAATAGTTGGCATCAAGACCTTCTGAAACGATTGTTTTCCCCTGATTGTCCTCAATCTGTTTGGTTCGTAATACTTTCTGATAAATAAGATCTGTGATGGAAGAGATTCTCATATCTCTCCAGGCCTCACCATAATCATGATTTTTTCTTTCCATTAAAGCTTTGGCTTCATTGGCATATTTGTCATACAGACCTAAAATTTCTTCTTTATTTTCATTAAAATCATTGGAAAGACCTTTCTCTAGCTGAATAAGTCCAATGATAGAATAGTTTACAATTGCGATAAACTCACCTTCCTCACTCTCATCCACCATTTTTTTATCAGTCATCTGCAACGTACGGATTCTATTGACCTTGATATAGATCTGATCTGTAATAGAGCTGGGTCTTAAAACCCTCCATGCTGCACCGTAATCCTGTAATTTTTTACCGAAAAGATCACGGCATTCACTGATAATTTTCTCGAACTGTACTGATGTTTTTAGCATAAATTTTCTTAATCTTCCAAATATACGAATTCGGTTTTAGATTTTTGAATTTGAAGAGCTGAGTTTGTGTGTGAGAGGGGGTGAGAGTGGGAGAGTTTGAGAGTTTTTAGGGTTAGAGATAAGAATTTCAAAATTCGATTTACTGAGTTTTAGGATTTGAAAGTGCACATTTAGCTTCCAGCCTCCAGCTTCATGCTTCCAGCTTGCAATTTCTAATTTCCAGCTTCTAACTTCTCATAAAAACTGATAAATCACTAATTTTGCAGAATAGCCAAAATCATTTATCATTTATCACTCATCAATAATAATCTCATGCTCTCCAACCCTCCAACTCTCCAACCCTCAGACCCTAAAACCTATTCAATCAACTGTAACGGTCGTTTAGTACAACTCGACACTCCAAAAATCATGGGAATCCTCAATCTTACGCCGGATTCTTTCTCTGATGGTGGAAAATTCAATAATGAGAATTCAGCTTTAAAACATGCGGAAAAACTATTGAATGAAGGTGCTGAAATATTAGATGTCGGTCCTCAGTCTACACGTCCCAATGCTGAATTTTTGAGCGCTGATGAAGAAATAAAACGAATCGGAAATCTTATTTCTCTGATCAAAAAAGAATTTCCGGAAGCCCTGATTTCTCTGGATACTTTTTATGCAGAAACCGTAAGATTCGGATTTAATGAAGGAATTGATCTGATTAATGATATCTCAGGCGGTCAGTATGATGCAGAAATGTTTGATACAGCTGCAGAAACGAAACTTCCTTACATTTTGATGCATATAAATCCTTCCTACGAAACCATGCACGATAAAATAAAGTTCGAAGATATTACGCTGGAAGTGAACCGGTATTTTTCCAAAAAAACAAAAGAACTTTTAGAAAAAGGAGTGAAGGATATTATTCTTGATCCCGGTTTTGGGTTCGGAAAAACAGTGGAAGATCAGATGAAAATGATCCACGAAGTTGAATATCTGGGATTTGGAAAATTTCCTCTTTTAATAGGTATTTCCAGAAAATCATTTATCTATAAACCGCTAGGGAAATCTTCTTTGGATATCAATGATGAAACACAGAAACTGCACCTAAAAGTTTTGGAACAGGGCGCAAAGATTCTAAGGGTTCATGATGTGGCTCAGGCAAAGGAAACATTGACTCATTTTTTACGAAAAAAATAAAAAGTGTGAAAAAAACTTGTGAGTAATTAAAAAGTTTATACATTTGCAATATGAATTTTACGAATCAGAAAAATATTATTGTCATTTCTATTATTGCTGTTGTCATTAACAACAGTAAGGAAACGGCATTTTAAATAGATTTTAATTTAAATTATATATAAAACCGTTTCAAATTATGAAACGGTTTTTTTTGTTTTAATTTTTTATAGTAAAAAATATGTATCAGTTATTATCAGTAATTATTATCGTCATTATTATTCCCTTGCGTTTGTGAGAAGGAAGATGTATGACTGTACATATATTGAGCCCTCTCACACTGTGAGAGGGCTTTTTTTATTCCCATTTTTTAAATTTTTTAAACCTTATAACATGTATTACAACGACGACACGATCATCTACTTTGACGGAAAATTTAGGAAAGCCAAAGAAGCCGGAACAGACCTTTACGGACAATCTCTGCACTATGGTTACTCTGTTTTTGAAGGAATTAAATCCTATAGCACAGATCACGGACCCAGAATTTTCAAAGCAAAAGAACATTATGAAAGACTGAAAAGATCTGCAGAACTGATGCATATTCCCTTTGATTATTCCGTGAACCAGCTTACAGAGCTTACGTATGAGCTTCTGGATCGTAATGGTTTTACGGATGCTTATATCCGCCCATTGGTTACATGTTCGCCCAATATGTCACTTTCAAAAGGACAAAAATCTTATCTGTCTCTTCTTGCCTGGGAATGGAATAACGGATATCTGGCAGACAAAATGAAAATCATGACTTCGCCTTTTCAGCGTCCTAATCCTAAAGCCTTTAAGGTTGAAGCCAAAGTAGGTGGACATTATGTAAACTCGATACTGGCGTGTCAGGATGCCAAAGACAAAGGCTATGATGAAGCGCTGGTATTGGATGAGGACGGAAATGTTGCAGAGAGCTCAGGTGCCAATGTTTTCTACGAAAAAGACGGAGTTTTATTTACTCCGGGCAAAGGAAGTATCCTTCCGGGAATCACAAGACAAACGGTTATGGAAATCTGTGATGAACTCAACATTCCTGTGAAAGAAACCTTCTTTAAACCGGAAGAAATGCGTGGTGCTGATGCAGGTTTTTTCTGTGGTACGGCTGCAGAGATTGTTGCCCTGGATTCCCTTGATGATGTTCCTTTTAGCAAAAACTGGGAAGAGACTGCCAGTAAGAAAGTACAGCAAGCTTATTTGAAACGGGTAAGAGTTTTGTCATTGTAAATTTCAAGAGTTTAAATGATTGATTATTAATTAAATATGTCTGTTTTTGAAACGATTGGATATTGTAGTTTTCAGGAAATTTGAAAATGAATAAAATATAACAAGCTGTAGTTTTGGGGCAAAATTAAGTAAAGAACTAGATTTTTAAATGATGAAAGAACATCAAATGCATGATAAATATGTTAAATAAATATTCAAAAACATTCACACAAAACAGTGAACAACCCGCAGCCAAAGCTATGTTGTACGGGATAGGATTTACAGAAGAAGATATGCACAAGGCTCAGGTCGGAATTGCCAGTATGGGCTACGACGGGAATACCTGTAATATGCATCTGAATGATCTGGCTAAAATGGTAAAAAAAGGAACATGGGATCATGGATTAGCCGGATTGATTTTTAATACCATTGGGGTAAGTGACGGGATGAGCAACGGAACAGATGGAATGCGCTATTCTCTGGTAAGCCGTGATGTTATTGCAGACAGTATCGAAGCGATCTGCGGCGCACAATACTACGATGGACTGATTGCTCTCCCAGGGTGCGACAAAAACATGCCGGGAACTATTATTGCGATGGGAAGACTCAACAGGCCATCGATCATGGTGTACGGAGGGACTATTGCTCCCGGCTGCTACAAAGGGGAACAGCTCAATATCGTTTCTGCATTTGAAGCGCTGGGTAAAAAGATTGCTGGAGAAATTACAGAGGAAGATTTTGATGGAGTTGTGAAAAATTCCTGTCCAGGTGCCGGAGCATGTGGTGGAATGTATACAGCCAATACCATGGCTTCCGCTATAGAAGCATTAGGAATGAGTCTTCCATATTCTTCTTCCAATCCCGCTTTGAGCAAGGAAAAACATGAAGAATGCCATGAGGCAGGAAAATATCTCAAAGTATTACTGGAAAAGGACATCAAACCTTCAGATATCATGACCCGCAAAGCTTTTGAAAATGCTCTTCGCATGATTGTTATTCTAGGAGGAAGTACCAATGCTGTTTTACATTTTATAGCCATGGCAAAAAGTGTCGGAGTACCTCTTACTCAGGATGACTTCCAGAAGATGAGCGATGTAACTCCGGTATTGGCAGACCTGAAACCTAGCGGAAAATACCTGATGCAGGATTTGTATGAACACGGAGGAATACCATCAGTAATGAAATACCTTTTAAAACAAGGATTATTACATGGTGATTGCCTGACTGTAACCGGAAAAACACTGGCTGAAAATTTAGAAAATGTTCCCGATCTGGATTTTAATAAACAGAAAATCATAAAACCTCTGTCAGAACCTGTAAAAGCTACCGGACACCTGAGAATATTATACGGAAACCTTGCGGAGAAAGGAAGTGTAGCCAAAATTACAGGAAAAGAAGGTGAACGCTTTGTAGGAAAAGCCCGTGTATTTGACGGCGAAAAAAATCTTATCAGAGGAATTCAGGATGGAACTGTACAGCATGGTGATGTCATTGTAATCCGCCATGAAGGTCCCAAAGGAGCTCCCGGAATGCCGGAAATGTTGAAACCTACCAGTGCTTTGATAGGAGCCGGTCTGGGAAGCAGCGTTGCTTTGATTACCGATGGAAGATTTAGCGGAGGAACCCACGGATTTGTGGTAGGACACATCACTCCCGAAGCTCATGAAGGAGGTCTGATAGCCTTTGTAAACAATGATGACCTGATTGAAATTGATGCTGTAAACAACACCATACAGCTCAAAGTTTCAGAAGAAGAAATAGAAAGAAGAAAAAAAGGATGGCAAAAACCACCACTTAAAGTACAGAAAGGACTGCTTTATAAATATGCATTAACAGTATCATCAGCCGCAGAAGGCTGTGTAACAGACGAAATCACTCAATAAAAGTATATGGAAAACCTGAATTTATCAACAGAAATACAACTTAGCGGAAGCCGCATTATTCTTGAAGCTTTTCTTCAGGAAGGAGTGAAAACCGTTTTCGGATATCCTGGAGGTGCCATTATTCCTATCTATGATGCTCTTTATGATTATAAAGAAAACCTGAAACACATTCTTGTACGTCACGAGCAGGCAGCAGTACATGCAGCACAGGGTCTGGCAAGGGTATCGGGAGAAGTAGGTGTCGTTCTGGCTACCAGCGGTCCCGGAGCAACCAATCTTGTGACAGGACTGGCAGATGCTTTATTGGATAATACACCTTTGGTATGCATTACGGGACAGGTTTTTGAACACCTTCTCGGAACGGATGCTTTCCAGGAAATAGATGTAATGAACGTCACTAGCCCGGTCACCAAATGGAATTATCAGGTGACTGATGCGAATGAACTTCCCGAAGTACTGGCAAAAGCATTTTACATTGCAAAATCAGGTCGTCCCGGCCCAGTATTGATAGATGTTAGCAAAAATGCCCAGCTCCAGTCTGTTGATTATAAAGGATATTCACCATGTCATTCATTGAGAAGCTATAAACCAGATCCTCATCCATGTAAGGAAAGCATAGGAAAAGCTGCAGAATTGATCAATAATGCAGAAAGACCATTTGTCATTGCTGGACAGGGAATTATGCTGGGTAAAGCTGAAAAAGAATTTTTGCAGTTTGCCGAAAAATCAGGAATTCCGGTAGCATGGACTGTTCTGGGAATGAGTGCCATTCCTACTCATCATCCTCAAGCTGTAGGCATGGTAGGAATGCACGGGAATTATGGCCCCAATATATTAACCAACGAATGTGATGTTCTTATTGCCATCGGAATGAGATTCGATGACCGCGTAACCGGAAGACTGGATCAGTATGCAAAACAGGCAAAAATTATTCACTTTGATATTGATAACGCAGAGATCAATAAAAATGTAAAAGTTGATGTTCCGGTTCTTGGAAACTGTAAACATACGCTTCCTCTTCTTACAGAAAGGATCATGAAAAGAGAACATCATGACTGGCATGATCAGTTTAAAAAATGTCATGAAGTGGAAAGTATCAATCTTATCAATACTGAGCTTTACCCTGAAGAAGGAGAGATCACAATGGGAGAAGTTATCCGTCACCTGAATGAGATGACAGACGGTGAGGCAGTGATTGTAACGGATGTGGGACAGCATCAGATGGCAACATGCCGCTATTCTCATTTTAAACATTCCCGAACGAATGTCACAAGCGGAGGACTGGGAACAATGGGGTTTTGTCTTCCCGCAGCAATCGGAGCATCATATGCAGAGACCAATCGTCCTGTGATTGCGGTGATGGGAGATGGCGGGGCTCAGATGAATATTCAGGAACTGGGAACCATTATGCAGTATCATCCTGAGGTTAAAATTTTAATTCTTAATAATTGCTATCTGGGAATGGTAAGGCAGTGGCAGGAATTGTTTCACGAAGAAAGATATTCTTCAGTAGACATTCAGAGTCCTGATTTTGTTCAGGTTGCCAAAGGTTACAATATATCAGGGAATAAAGTGTCTGAGAGAGAAGATTTGCAATCGGCTCTCCGTGAAATGCTCGATCATAAAGGCTCTTTCCTCCTTGAAGTCATGACAGGAAAAGAACACAATGTATTTCCGATGATTCCGCAGGGGAAAAGTGTTTCGGAGATTGTATTAAATAATAAAACTCAAAAATAAAAAAGATGAAAACAGATCATAAAGAATATACCATTACCGCGTATACAGAAGATTACTTAGGATTGATCAGCCGGATCAATGCTATTTTTTCAAGAAGAAGAATTTCTATGGTGACCTTCAATGTAGGGCCTTCCGAAATAGAAAAAGTAAAAAAGTTTGTCATTGTGATCAGAGAAACGGAAGATTCTGTTCAGAAGATCAGCAGACAAATGGAAAAACAGGTAGATGTTCTGGAAGTACATTATCATAGAAATCCATACCTGACGGCTGTAGAATATGCAAGCTAAACACAAAAATTAAACATCATAATCAATAATTATAAAATCAAAAAAAATGGCAAAATTGAATTTTGGAGGAGTAGAGGAGAACGTAGTAACAAGAGAAGAATTTCCGTTGGAAAAAGCTCAGGAAGTATTAAAAAATGAAGTCGTAGCAGTGATCGGATATGGAGTACAGGGCCCCGGACAGGCTTTAAATCAAAAAGATAACGGAATTAATGTCATTGTAGGACAGAGAAAAAACTCCAAATCATGGGATAAAGCAGTAGCAGACGGATTTGTACCGGGAGAAACCTTATTTGAAATTGAAGAAGCTTTAGAAAAAGGAACTATTATCTGCTATCTTCTGAGTGATGCTGCACAGATTGAGTACTGGCCAAAAGTAAAACAGCATCTTACCCCAGGTAAAGCATTATACTTCTCTCATGGTTTCGGAATTACTTTCAGTGAGCGTACAGGAATTGTTCCTCCTGCCGATGTAGATGTATTTCTGGTAGCACCTAAAGGTTCAGGAACCTCATTGAGAAGAATGTTTCTGCAGGACAGAGGTTTGAACAGTAGTTTTGCCGTATATCAGGATGCTACAGGAAAAGCCAGAGAAAGAGTAACAGCATTAGGGATTGCGATAGGAAGCGGATATCTGTTCGAAACCGACTTTAAAAAAGAAGTATACAGTGACCTTGCCGGAGAGCGTGGAACATTGATGGGTGCTGTACAGGGAATATTTGCCGCTCAGTACGATGTATTGAGGAAAAACGGACACAGCCCTTCAGAAGCGTTCAATGAAACGGTAGAAGAATTGACTCAGTCATTAATGCCTTTAGTGGCAGAAAACGGAATGGACTGGATGTACGCCAACTGTAGTACCACAGCTCAGAGAGGGGCTCTGGATTGGTGGAAGCGTTTCAGAGATGCCACTTCACCTTTGTTCGAAGAACTGTATGACAACGTAGCTAAAGGAAACGAAGCTCAGCGTTCCATAGACAGCAACAGTAAACCTGATTATCGTGAAAAATTAGAATTAGAGCTTACTGAGCTAAGAGAAAGTGAAATGTGGAAAGCGGGTAAGACGGTGCGAAGTCTGAGACCCGAAAACAATTAATAACTGAACAGATGATGAAAGAGGAAGTAAGTTCCCCCGTTTTAGAGAATGTCTATAAAGCGGAGGAGCGATTAAAAAATGTAGTAGTAAAAACACCTTTGGCTGTCAATAATAATTTGTCAGCCATTTATGAAGCGAACATCAGTTTTAAAAGAGAAGACCTTCAGAGAGTAAGATCCTATAAAATAAGAGGAGCGTATAATAAGATGGCAACGATGTCTGAGGAAGAACTATCCAAAGGAGTAGTCTGTGCCAGTGCCGGAAATCATGCGCAGGGAGTAGCGTTTGCATGTCAGAAAATGAAGGTGAAAGGAACTATTTTTATGCCTTTGCCAACCCCCGGACAAAAACTTGAACAGGTAAAAATGTTCGGTGGAGAATATATAGATGTGATTCTCTTCGGAGATACTTTTGATGATGCTAAAGATGCTGCGATGAGGTTTTGTAAAGACCATAACAGTGTATTTATTCATCCTTTTGATGATCCGGCCATTATTGAAGGGCAGGCAACAACTGCGCTCGAGATTCTGGAGCAGACAGAAGGTAGTGTTGATTATCTTTTTGTTCCGATCGGTGGCGGCGGATTAGCTGCAGGAATCTGTACGGTGTTTCAACATTTATCTCCCCAAACAAAGATCATTGGGGTAGAGCCTTCCGCTGCTGCAAGTATGAAAAAAGCTTTAGAAAAAGGAAGACCTGTTCTCCTTGAAAAGATAAGCCGTTTTGTAGATGGGGCAGCAGTACAACAAGTGGGAGATCTCACTTTTGAACGCTGTAAAAATATCCTGTATGATATGGCTACTGTAGATGAAGGACTGGTCTGCGAAACCATATTGTCGTTATACAATAAAGACGCTATCGTGGTAGAGCCGGCGGGAGCCCTTTCAGTGGCTGTACTGGAAAAATACAGAGAGGAAATAAAAGGTAAAAATGTAGTGTGTATTATCAGCGGAAGCAATAATGACATTACCCGTATGGAAGAGATCAAAGAGAAAGCATTACTGCATGCAGGATTAAAGCATTATTTTCTGGTCAGATTTCCACAGCGCCCCGGGGCATTGAAAACTTTTGTAATGGATGTTCTCGGTCCTGATGACGATATTACTTATTTCGAGTATACTCAGAAAAACTCAAAAGAAAAAGGAATAGCAGTCGTAGGAATTGCATTGAAGCAAAACAAAGACTTTCCCCCTTTGATTGATAAGATGAAGCAGTATGATTTTTTTGTCAATTATCTGAATAATGATCCTTCTCTGATGAATCTTCTTATTTAAAAGGAATGTTTATTAAACACAGAAATTTTCTTTTATCAACCATATTAATGATATAAGAAACTGCAGCGTTAAAAAAATGAATTCTGAGAACGTTAAAAAAACTCTACTGTCTGAGTGCGGGACATAATATGATTCTAAACATCCATTGCTACCGCACGAGTTTTAGAGTTTTTAGAGAACAGATTTCATTTTTAGCGGAAGTTTCTAAGTCTTGAATTTTTGGTTCTTTTGCTTCAAGGCAAAAGAACAATAACAAATATTAAATATTAAATATTAAATTATTTCGTACACAATCAGATTCTAAAAACACAATGATGAAAAAAGCTTCACAATCTGTGAAGCTTTTATTTTTTTGAACCATTAAGAAGGATTAAAATTTTAAGAATAGTGAAGAAGAATATCTTTTGATATTTAGTAAGCAGATTGCTTCATTCAAATTGATTTGAATCTTAATTTTCCTTACAGCCTAAATCCTTCTTAATGGTTCAATTTTTTCAGTATTGTTTATCTTTCAAGCGAAAAATTGGAAATTACTTTTGGCCTTTCAGTTTCATTCGCTACTTTCCAGGATGTTCTGTACATCCATTCGGTCATTTTATAAAGCTTTTTGTAATTGATATTCTCAGATTCATCTTGTGGTGTATGATACTGGTCGTGCAGTACACTGGTGAAGAATATAGCAGGAATCCCAATTTTAGCATAAGGAAGATGATCACTTCTGAAATAGAAATACTCAGCATGACTCGGAGCATCCCAATCCTTTAAGTATTTGAATTTTGTACTCTCATTATTAGCATCTTCAGCCATTTTTACAAGCTCTTCAGAGTTTTTATGAGGAGCATTTCCTCCTAATAGTGCTGCCTCGTTATTATCATTTCTTCCGATCATATCGCCATTCAGTACGGCTACAATTTTCTCTTTCGGAACAACAGGGTGGGCTGCATGCCATCTTGACCCCAGCAAGCCTCTTTCTTCAGCTCCATGGAAAACAAACAGGATACTTCTTTTTCCCGGCTGTTTTTTATAAGCTCTGGCCATAGCCAGCATTGCAACACAGGTGCTTGCATTATCATCTGCTCCGTTATAGATGGTGTCATTCTTTACAGGATGTCGGATTCCGTCATGATCCTGATGTCCGCTTAGCAAAACATATTCATTTTTAAGAACCGGATCTGTACCTTCTATTTTCCCGATAATATTCACTGACGGATATTTGTAGGTTTCAGTGATCAGGTTCAGAGAAGCTTTAGGATTATTTTTTACCCAGGCAGCATTTTCTCTTTTAATCCATAAAACAGGAATATTATTCGTGATTTTCTCTCTTAGTCCTTCCACGCCGTAGCTTCCTCTTGTCATTTGAGGCAGTACTTCTACCCAGCTTTGTTCAGAAGTATCATCGGTAATGAAGATGATTGCCTTAGCTCCCAGTTCAGCAGCTTTATTGTAGTATTTGTTTCTTACAAATCCGGGATATCTTCTTACAAAAAGAGTCATATCTTTTGAAATGTTTTTGTCTGAAGCATTCACCGCAAGAACTTTTCCTTTAATATTTAATTTAGTCAGATCTTCAGGTTCTGCATTTCCGGCATATACAATTTCAGCATCTACAGAAGCATTCACAGGTTCGGCAACCAAGAAGTCTTTCCATAATTTCAAACTTGTATCCCCAATTTTCAGGCTGCTTTGAGGAATCACCTGATGTCTGTACATATCAAAAAACTGGAAAAAAGTACCATTGTCTCCGGCCGGTTTCATTCCTGCTTCTTTTGCTTTGTCAGCAAGCCACATAGAAACTTTTAATTCATCCAGTGTTCCTGCTTCACGGCCCCAGAACTGGTCTGCGGCAAGCTGATACATATCGGTACGAAGATCAGATTCTTTGATGGCTGAAACCAATGGTTTTTTATAATTCTGAGCACTTCCTATAGTAAATAAGAAAAGGCCCAGTAAAGAAAAAATATAATTTTTATTCATGGGAATTCTTAATTGAAGTTAGCCAGTTTCTCTGAAAACTGTTTTGAAAATTCCTTTCTGTCTTCTTCCAGTTTTTCCTTTGTAGAAGGTAAAATATAAGTAAAAAGGATTTTGTCTTCATTGTCTAAAAAGATAATTTCCTTTTCATTTCCATCAATCATCTGTGAGAAAATCTCCCACATCGGAGTGTCTTTTAATTTTAATAATTCAAAAAACTGTTCTGCTTTGATTTCGATTTTCTGCATGCTCTTTTTTATATTATCGTTGGATATTTCTGAATTCTGATTCAAAAATAAAGAATTTGTATTTGCCGGGGTATTAAAACTCGAGAAACTTCAGTTTAAACTGGATGGCAAAATTTTCTTTAAAATGCGGTGTTGCGTAATAACCCACTCTGTAGAATAGCCCCAGATTAAAATAGCTGGAAAGGAAATTGTTCCATTCCAAACCTACTTCCTGATACAGGTGATCCAGTTTTCTGAACTTGAACTGATGATATTCCGGATGCTTCATATCTCCGATTGTCCCTCTCAGAACAAAATCAAAGCTGGAAACATTATGCCCGAAACTTTTGAAATACCAAGGCAGTTTGTGGGTAAAGTAATAGGCTACGAATTTATCGTTATAGTATTTTCCGCCCTCCAGTGTTGCAAAACCAAGGTAAGAAGTAAGGTTGAAATTAAAATCTTTTCCCGGAGAGGCAAGTCCGTTCATGGTAAAGTTTTTCCAGATCGGCGCTCCTCCTAAAACGACTCCACCGTACAATCTGAAACCGGTAGTTCCGATGGGTGTTTTGAAATTATGAACAAAAAGGGCATCAAAACGTGAATAACTGAAGTCTCCCTGCAGTATTTTGTAGCTCTGTTCATAATTAAAATAAAGCTCAGGGTATTTCTGGTCAATCAGTGATTTCCCTTGAGGAGTCATAATATTGGTAGAATTCGGAGAATACTTTAAGGTAAATAATGTATTAAAATTCCTGTATGAAGTTCCTCTGTCTCTGAACTGATAGTCGAACTCTGCCGCTTCTGTATTTCTTCTTACTGCAAGGGCAACGGTAAGTCCGTTAGTGACATCATTCAGATAGGATAATGAAAATCCTTTAAAGTGAAAATATCGGTCGTTGTTTAAGTTATTCCCGAAATTCATCATTCTCATTTTGAAATTCCAAAGCTTCCGGTTGAATTCTCCCGACGCTGTTACATCATCATAAACCTCAAACCTGAAAAATGAATTTTTTTCCAGTGTAGTTTTCATATCAAGCCCCATTCCGTATTTCCACCTTCTGTCTTTCACACCATATGCGAAATAATAATCCGGTGAAAAATAAGGATTGAAGTTTTCATTAAGCTTGGCTTTTAACCCTAATCTGAAGCCTTCATAAGAGTTGTAATTGACAATTTCATCTACAGCAAAATCTACAGAACCCACTCTGATCTGTCCGTTCAGTAATCCTGATAAAATCTGTGCTTTGCTGTCGATTTTATACTTTTTACCTAAACTGTCAATGGTTTTATAGGTATTCTGCTCCCTGTCAGTAAGAGGATCGGTTCTGTACTGATCCAGAGAGTGCCCGTCAATATTTTTTACAGAGAAGGTATAGCCTTTGAAATCTTTTGGATTTTCCTCAATAGGTGCTTCAAAATCAAAATATTTTGAGGTCAGGAATGCATAGGTTCCAAAGCTTCTTTTATCTTTCTTATCATCAGCATGTTCTTTGTCATCCATCGCCATTTTACCCATTTTAAGCTTGGCTTTTTCATGGGCAAGAAACCATTTGTTATTGTAAAATACCCAGGTGCTGGTGATAATTCCTTCGTTTTTGTTTTTACTGAAATTCTCAATTTTTTTAACTCCGTACGTTTCAGTATCTACATAAATAGCTCCATTATATTTTCGCTTCCTGTCTGGCTTTTTATAGTTTACTTCACGGAAACGGATCACAAAGTTTTTTCTTCCGTCCAGGGTAACGGTATCTGAAAGGAAAAATCTGTACAATCCTCTGTTTTCCGGTTTCAACTGCTCGGGAACAACATCTCTGTTACTTTGCTGAAGAGCGATCATTTCATAGATAGGCTGTTTCAGACCTGAGATTCTGTTGTCCAGGATATTGATTTTTTCACCATATTTCTTAGAATATAAAAACTCTTGCGCCCTTTCCCAAAGAAAAAGTTTGCTTTTTGAAAATATCTTTTTTGCGTTGATATTATTCAATGAGTCCTTTTCTCTTTTTTTCTTGAAAATATTTAAATCATTGAAGTACTGATTAAACTGGGAAAGACTGTCTTCGTCAATATCCAGAGATATTTTTTCATAAGATTTATAGGAATAGGAACCTAAGCTTTTTGGAGAATTCTCTTTAAATAATTTATTTACTTTTTTAAGGATTTCCAATGCTCTGGGATCACTTTTATCTTCAATAACTACCGCTTCAATGTTGGTGGTTTTTGAAGTTTTTTTGAGCAGGGAAACCTCCATGCTGCTTTCTACTGTGATGGTTTCTTTCTGGTAAGAATCAGCGTCAATATCAATGTTTTTACATCCCGTTTTAAACTCGAGAATGCCCTGTTCATTGGTGTATCCAATGATTGTATTGTCGCATGACACTTTAGCATTAAAGACAGGTTTTTGACTGGCGTCATCCACAACCTTAATTTTTGATTGCGAATACCCCAAAAAGCTGATTATAAAAAATAATAACAGTAAACCCCTTTTCATGTAAAAAAACTACGTCAAAATTAATAATATTTATGATGGTAAAAAAGTTTTTAACAGAGTATAACATTGATTTAATCTAATGTTTTCATGGGACTTTCCTCTGATAAAATTAAATGACAAAATCATTCAGATAGTCTTTCTGTATTTTCTGGAGATTTCCAATAAAAAAACTCCTAAACATATAAGGTACAGGAGTTTTTTAATTATTTGTTGTTTTCCGGGGACTTAATGATCATCCAAAGCTTTCATAAATTCGATAAGATCATCTATTTCCTTATCCGTAAGTTGTAATGGAGCATCAGAAAGAGTTTGGTTTTCTATTTTAAATCCAAAAGATTTTCCTCCGCCTTTGTTGTAAAAATTCATGACTTCCTTCAACGTTTTGTATCCTCCGTTGTGCATATAAGGTGCTGTTTTGCTGATGTTTCTAAGTGTTGGAGTTTTGAAAGAATGCTGTAATGAAGCTACTGTTTCATGGAATTTTCCTCTTCCCAGATCATTGTCAAATGTTTGATTCTCTCCATTTACAGCGACTCCCAGTACTTCCTGTTCCGTTTTTTTGAAATTCGGAGGAACCGTACCATTGAATAAAGGTAAGAAATGACAGATGGCACATTGAGCTTTTCCTACAAAAAGATTAAAACCACGCTTTTGATTTTCTGTCATTGCTGATTTATTCCCTCTCATATATTCATCAAAGTCAGAATTAAATTTCGCCAGAGAACGGATATAACTTGCCAGTACATTCTGCAGTTGCCATACCTCAGTTTTCTGAGAATGATAAATCTTTTTAAAGGCTGCCTGATAGTTTTTATCCTGATTGATTTTTGCAAGGATGACATTCAAATCACCATGCATTTCTTCCTTATTGGAGATCACATCCGAGCTTTGGCCTTCCAGATCATCTTTTCTCATATCCCAAAACTGACCATGCTGATATCCTGCATAGTTAAGCGATGGAGCATTTCTGGCAAGTTCTGAATTTTCAAGAGACATAGATCTGGCAAGTCCGTCAGTAAATGCCTTCTCAGGAATATGACAGGTGGCACAGCTCCGGTTGTTGCTGTTGGAAAGAATTTTATCATTAAAAAGCTGATGACCTAGAGCTGCTTTTTCTTCAGAATAGGCATATTCCTTTCCCGGCGTGAAAGCATTAGGGTTAAAAGCATTTTTAGAGAAAAAAGTAGCAGCATTTTTGTTCAAGGCAGTGGTTACTTCCACATCCGGAATATTCTCCTGATTTTTAAAATCAAGCATCAGAGCAGTGATTTTATTCAGGTGATCAGGGATAAAATTGACATAATCAAACGTATTCTTGTCTGTGTTTTTCTTCAGAACTTCAATCGTTGAATTGATTTCTGCCACAATATTTTTTAAAGCTTTATCTTTTGACCGATCCGTAGAAATTTGCTTCAGCGTTTCTTTAATCCCTTCCAGAGAAGAGGGCATTTCCTGCAAAAACACACCAGAAACAGGCGTGTCAAAACCTGAAATTCCTAAGCTGGAAATTCTGAAAGCTTGCTGTCTTAAAGCATCAAAAACCTGATCTTTACTGATGGTAATTACCTGAAAGTTGGTGGCTATCGTATTGCTTTTATTGATGAGTTTATTAAGCATTCGGGTTACTTCCTCTTTGTTTGCTTGGTCATAGGGATAAAACATCTCTTCCAAAACCTGTAATCCTTCCGGTTCTATTTCGGTGTGTTCATCCATTTCTATTTCAGGAAGGGCAGGACCATTGATAAACCTTGCAGAGTGAGGCAGGAAATATTCTACAGCCCATTCCATTTTTTTGTAGGTTTTTCTGATATCCTGAAACTTTTGCTGAAGAAGTTTTTCATCGGAACTTTTAGCGACCAGGGTTTTAAGCTCGTTGATTTGTTTTTCAAAATCAGTATTGGTTTTGATAATCCTGTTTTTTACAGAACCAAGATCTTCGTACACAGGCTGCTGTTTATCATTTTTACAATAATAGAGTGTAAAAAGTGCTGCTGCAGAGTATAAGAAAAGGAGTATCGGGTATTTTGAAAGTTTATGCATAGGTATGAAAAAGTATCAACAGAGATTTTCTATTGATACTTTAATTTGATATGAAGAAATTAAAACTATTTTTCTACGTTTCTGATGATTACAATCTGTCCACCTTCTTTATTGGTGTTGATTCCGGAACCGTCAGGATTTTTGAATTTATCCAGCTGCCAGGTATGAGAATGGATATTCACAGAGAATGTATTCGGAACTCCAATGATATCTGAAATATCAACCATAGCACCGAATTCCCATGAACCGAATTTCTGAAGATCTCCGGATTGGTTATAAGCCGTCTGCCATGCAGAATCATTTCTGTTGTGTCTCATATTCAGCCATGGCTTGTATTGTTTTGTAGCGATATTCAGCTGCCATATATAAGAATCATGGTTTGCATTTTTGTAATAAGAATCTCCGTCTTCCTGGATGTACACAAAGTTTTCAGTTACACATAAGTTGTCAGGGTTGATAAGGTTATTTCCAGGATTGGAATCTCCTTCTGCTACCACCTCTAGTTTTCCTGTCAGCATATTGTTAGCGTTCAAAACAAGTTTGTAAACTCTTCCCCACATGGTTAATCCTGCTTTCGGATTCACACCGTCAGAAGATTCTCCTGTAGCGGTAAAATAAATTTCTCTTCCTTTTCCTGCTCCTTTTCTGTAATCAACATCTTCCACTCTTGAAAAGCGAATGGCATTATTATCAATATTTTTCTGATTGATCTGAGCTCCTGTAAGGTTTTTGGCATTCGGAATTTCAACAAATTCTACATCGTAGCTGCTTCCTTTCGTCATATCCGTTTCAGTATAGTTGTTGTTTGTTCTTTTTAAAGAATACAACTTACCGTTATCCAAATCTCCCTGCGTATCGGCTACATACATGATCAACTGTCCTGCAGACTGGTGAGAAGATGAATAAGACTGGTCTTCCCCGATAACGATATAAGATTTTCCATTAGAAACATCTTTAGGAAGCGGAACTGCATTTTCCATTGAAGCCTTTCCTAAAGCTGGTTTTACTCTTGTTTTATCTGCTGCCTGCGATACAGGAGCCAAAGGATTTAAAGCATGAACCATACTTTCTTCACCTGATTCTCCAGCAGTAAGGAAGGCACTGAAGCCATGAATTTCAGGAGTTGCCAGGGTAGCGGAACATAACCTTGTCATTCCTCCTGTTCCATTTAAGATATATTCTCCTTTTACAGGCTTAAACGTTTTGTCTAAATATACTCTGGATACCGATTGTTTGATCTCATGGTTGGTGATCATCAGGTAACCATCAGAATTAGGATCTTTCATAATTCCCATTCCGTCCGGCTGACCTCCGAAAACGAAGTCAGGAGAACCTGGAAGAACATCAGAACTGGAAATAAGGGTGGTAATATTTAAATTTTCAAAACCTTGCATTCCATAAACGAAAGCAGGCTCTTTAGAAAAATTTTCAATCTTTATTTTGTCATTGGCAGGGGTGTTGGAATCCCCGTTATTGTCATTATTACAGCCTTGAAAAACAATTGCTGTAAGGAATAGAGCTCCAATAGTTTTGTTAATTTTCATAATTATATTTTTTGAATTTCGATTACGACAAAACTAACGGTCTGGTGTTAACTAAGTTTTAAGAAGACAAAACAAATAGTTTAAGATTAAGTGATGATTTGTTAAGGTAAGGTCAATAATTAGAACGGATATAAATAAAAAGAGTCTTTGATGAAAATCTGAGTCATAAAGAATGGGATTTTATAACGCAGAGATGCTAAGGTTTCTGTCCATCTACTTTTTCGTTCGCAAAGGCATTCTATTTAGCAAAAAACGAAATCATTTCATAGCTGAGTGTAACGCCTTTGCGATCGGAAATATTTATGATAGCATGAGCCTTTTATTGCGATTCTTAGCATTAAATAAAACATATATTTGGTTTCCTAAATTATTTTAATTTCCCACAGATTACACGAATTACACAGATGTTTATGGAAAACTAGATCGGAGTATGATTAGTACATCAGCTTCGTCAGGATCAATGAAGTTGATTCCAATCTTTGCCTCCTGAAATATAAAATAATATAGAAAATACTCTGCGTCGAAAAATATGATATACAATAAAAACAGCCCCGGCTGTCTCAATTCTGAGACAGCCGGGGCTAAAATTTATAATAGAGCTTCCTATTTTAGATATTCAAAGCTTTCTGGTAAGCGTTTTCCAAACCATCAAGGTTTTTACCACCTGCTGTTGCAAAACCTGGGTTTCCGCCACCGCCGCCTTGGATTTCTTTTGCAAGGTCTTTTACGATAGCCCCAGCCTGATAATCTGTTGCAAGATCATCAGAAACGCCAACAGTAATCATTGGTTTTCCGTCTGCATCAGAAAGAATAATCGTCACGGAAGAAGGGATCTCTCTCTTTAGCTGGAATACGATATCTTTTACAGAACCTGCATCCAGAGAAGTTTTCTTTACAAGAAGCTGCTTGTTGCCTTTTTGCTCATAAGCATTCTTCCATTCTCCGATTTCTCCTTTTGCTTTCTCCTTTTTAAGAGCATCTACTTCAGCTTTCAATGAAGTGTTTTCTTCAATCAGTTTTTCGATGGATCTTACAACATCTTTGGACTTTAACAGTTGAGAAAGTTCAGTGATCTGTTTTTCAAGATTGTTGAAATATTCTTCAGATTTATCTCCTGAAATAGCCTCAATTCTTCTGATTCCCGCTGCTGCAGAGCCTTCAGAAGTGATTTTGAAATGACCGATTTCGCTGGTGTTTTTAACGTGAGTTCCTCCGCAAAGTTCTTTTGAACTTCCGAATTGAATCATTCTCACACTGTCACCATATTTTTCACCAAACAAAGCCATTGCCCCTTTTTCCAAAGCTTCCTGAATCGGAATATTTCTGAACTCCTGCAAAGCAATACTTTCTTTGATTTTTTTGTTTACTTTTTCTTCAATTAATGCCAGTTCTTCCTCAGTCATTTTGTTGAAGTGAGAGAAGTCGAAACGAAGATAATCAGGACCTACATAAGAACCTTTCTGCTCTACGTGAGTTCCTAAAACATCTCTTAAAGCTTCATGCAGAAGGTGAGTCACAGAGTGGTTAGCCTGAGAATTCTTTCTGTCGGAAGCATTTACTTTCGCATAGAAAACAGCACCTGCATCCTTTGGAAGTCCACTGATCAATGAAATAATCAATCCGTTTTCTTTTTTAGTTTCCAGTACCTCAAAGCTTTCAACAGCATTTTCAAGAACACCTTTGTCTCCAACCTGTCCACCTCCTTCAGGATAGAAAGGAGAATTGCTTAATACCACCTGGTAAAATTCTCCGTCTTTGTTTTCTACCTTTCTGTATCTGGTAATATACGTTTCAGATTCAGTCTGATCATATCCTACAAAGGTTTCAGGTTTTGATTCAAGGTTTACCCAGTCATATACTTTCTGAGCAGAATCAGCTTTTGAACGAAGTTTCTGTTTCTCCATTTCAGCTTTAAAACCCGCTTCGTCAATAGTCAACCCTTTTTCTTCAGCAATGATTCTTGTTAAATCATCAGGGAACCCATAGGTATCATACAATTCGAAAACTTCTTCACTTGGTAGTACTTTCTGATTATCTGCAATGGTCTGCTGAATCAGTTTTTCAACTCTGATCAAACCATTTTCAATTGTTTTTAAGAATGAATCCTCTTCACTTTTGATTACTTCAGCAACCAGTTTTCCTTGTTTTTCAAGTTCCGGGAAGAAAGGCCCCATTTGTTCCTGCAGAACAGCAACCAATTTGTAAAGGAAAGGCTCTTTCATTCCTAAGAATCGGTAAGAATAAGAAATTCCTCTTCTTAAAATCCTTCTGATTACATAACCTGCACCTCCATTAGATGGTAATTGTCCGTCTGCAATAGCAAAAGAAACTGCTCTGATATGGTCTACCACAACACGGATGGCAATATCTTTTTCGTCTTCTAAAACTCCTGTATATTTTTTACCTGAAAGCTCTTCAACTTTAGAAATAAGCGGGGTGAAAACATCTGTATCATAGTTGGAAGATTTTCCTTGAAGCGCCATACAAAGACGTTCAAAGCCCATTCCTGTATCTACATGCTGAGCAGGAAGTTTCTCTAAAGATTTATCTGCCTTTCTGTTGAACTCCATGAAAACCAGGTTCCATACTTCTACAACTTGAGGATGGTCGTTATTTACCAGCTCAAGTCCTGAAACTTTAGCTTTTTCTTCCGGTGTTCTTAAGTCAACATGGATTTCTGAACACGGTCCGCATGGTCCGCTTTCACCCATTTCCCAGAAGTTATCTTTTTTATTTCCGTTGATGATTCTGTCTTCTGAAATGTGAGATTTCCAGAAATCAAAAGCATCCTGGTCTCTGTCCAGATTTTCAGAAGCGTCTCCTTCAAAAATCGTTACATATAAATTTTCTTTTGGAATTCCGTATACTTCAGTCAGTAATTCCCAGGCAAAAGCAATAGCCTCTTTTTTGAAGTAATCCCCGAAAGACCAGTTTCCTAACATCTCAAACATGGTGTGGTGGTAAGTATCTCTACCTACATCATCCAGGTCATTGTGTTTCCCTGAAACTCTCAGACACTTTTGTGTATCGGCAATTCTAGGGGCGGTAGGGGTTTTGTAGCCAAGGAAAAAATCCTTGAACTGCGTCATTCCGGAGTTGGAAAACATAAGGGTAGGGTCGTCTTTCAGCACAATAGGAGCTGAAGGAACGATTAAGTGCTCCTTACTTTTAAAATAATCTAAAAATTTTTGACGTATCTCTTGTGATGTCATAGTATTGCTTTTGCTTTTTTTAGTATCAAATTTTGATAAGATGCAAATTTAAGATTTTTAAGCGATTTGTAATAATTTTATACTATGTTTTGAATGGTGATGGGTTTTGATAATAAATGTGCATCAGAATTTTTAATCGCTTTCCATCAATTGTATAGGGTTTCAAAGACTGTACAATTTGCAGAGTCTGTAACCAATGATTATCTATTAATTTTGCAATTTTCCGTTTAACTTATTACCTTAGCCGTGATCTGAGATAAGACAAAAAATCCTTCCCATGACAAAAGATGAAGAATTGAAAAGCTGGATAGAGCAGTATTCCGGGCCGCTTTTGAAGCGGGCACTGTATGTACTTTCTAATAAGGAAGACGCACAGGATGTTGTTCAGGAAGTTTTTCTTGCGGCCTATTCAGCCCATGATTCTTTTGAAGGGAAGAGCAATCCTCTAACCTGGCTGATGGCTATTCTGAACAGGAAAGTGGCAGATTTTTACCGAAAAAAATACAAATCCGAACCCAATGTCAGACTCGATCATTTTTTTGACGAAACAGGATCCTGGAAAAATAATGATGTTTTGAATGACTGGAATGTCTCAAGGGAAGGAGATGAACTTTTAGACAGTGCAGATTTTAATAAAACATTGGAGGAATGTATCGAAGAATTGCCCTCCAGATGGAAGATTCTGCTGAAAATGTATTATATCGAAGAAAAAAAAGCACCGGAAGTCAGTCAGGAATTGAGTGTTTCTACGACTAATCTTTGGAAGATTTTGCAAAGAAGCCGAATGCAGTTGAGAGAATGTCTGGAGTTTAACTGGTTTTCAAAATCATAAGAAAAATGATAAGAAGAATACTACATATATTATTTTTACCATGCAGTGAAGCTACTTTACTGATGGAAAAAAGGAATGCCCAATCCATTTCTGCCAGAGAAAACAGGATGCTGAGCATGCACCTGATGATCTGCAAATGGTGCAGAATGTACAATGAAAAGCTGGCACTTCTGGATAAAGTGTTTAAAAAGAAATTTTCTGAAGAGAAAACCGAAATTAATGATTCTGAAATTCAGGTCTTTAAAAATAAAATGATCGATAAATTAAATTTCTAAGAAAATTTCTGTCAGGATTTTAAAAATGCTCCGACTATACTTTTGAAAACAATAAAGTATTCAATTAAAATCTTAAAACATGGTCGGAACAGTACAGGAATCTAAAAATCAATTAACCCGAACCGGGTATTACATTTCGCTTTTCGGAGCAGCGCTTATATTGCTGTGGATTGGTATCTTCAAATTTACCCCTACAGAAGCCGCTGCCATAAAACCTTTGGTGGAAAACCATTTCTTAACTTTTTTCGTATATAAGATTATGAGCGTCCAGGCAGTGTCAAATCTTATCGGAACGATAGAAATTATCATTGCATTACTCCTGATATTTAGTGCGAAATTTGCTGTATTGAAAAAGTATGCAGGGATAGGAATGATGGTAACTTTTCTGGTAACATTAAGCTATTTATTTACAACACCGGGAATGTGGAAAATAGTAGATGGAGTGCCTGTGACGGATTTCTTTATTTTAAAAGACCTTATGCTTTTAGGATTCGGATTCATGATCGTTCAAAAATAATAGTAATGAATAAAAAGGTAAATATGAAAAATATATTCATTGTACTCGGAATCATTCTGGGTATAGCAGTATTTGCTGCGGGATCAGGGCTTTTTAAGAAAAACAAGCCTAATGTAGTGGAAATTAAAAAAGAAAATGAGAAAATTATGGATAACAAAAACGTTAGAGAGATTTATTTTGCAGGTGGATGTTTCTGGGGGACAGAACATTTTTTTCAACAGATTCGAGGAGTGGTAGGAACAGAAGTGGGCTATGCCAACGGGAATACTCAAAATCCTACTTATGAAGAGGTGGTAAGTCATACAACAGGTTTTGCAGAAACGGTAAAAGTAAAATATGATCCGGAACAAGTGGATCTGAAACTGTTGATTGATTTATATTTCAAAACCATTGATCCTACAAGTAAAGATCAGCAGGGAAATGACAGAGGAAATCAGTACAGAACGGGAATCTATTTCACCAATAAAACAGATGAAGCTGTGGTAAAAGATGAAGTTCTGAAACTGGCAAAAAATTATAACAAGCCATTGCTTGTAGAAACAATTCCATTGAAAAATTTCTACAAAGCAGAAGATTATCATCAGGATTATCTGGATAAAAATCCAGGCGGATATTGCCACATTGAACCGGGACTTTTTGAAATGGCGAAAAAAGCCAATCCACTTCCAAAACCAACCTATCAAAAGCAGGATAAAAAAGTTTTAAAAGAAAAGCTGACTGCAGAGCAATATAATGTCACTCAGGAAAACGGTACAGAAAGACCTTTTCAAAATGAATACTGGAACGAAACCCGTGAAGGAATTTATGTAGATATTACCACCGGAGAGCCTTTGTTTATTTCTACCGATAAATTTGAATCCGGATGTGGTTGGCCAAGTTTCTCAAAACCTATTACAAAGGCTTTGATTGACGAAAAGCTGGATCGTACCCATGGTATGGATAGAGTAGAAGTAAGAAGTAAAACAGGTGATGCCCATTTGGGACATGTCTTTACAGATGGACCACAGGATAAAGGAGGACTCCGCTACTGTATCAACAGTGCTTCTCTGAAATTTATTCCGAAGGCAGAAATGGAAAGTAAAGGATACGGAAAATATCTTCCGTTGTTAGATAAAAAGTAATGTGAAAGGAAGGCTGCCCAATGGCAGCCTTTTATTTTTAAAACTAATGATATAGCTGAAATCGTTCTTTAATGCTGAGCATACAGATATTCAGAAATATGAGAAATCCAAAAATAAAGTAATAGGTATCTTTTGGAAGTTTTGTGAGAAACAACTGTATTTTTTCAAAAAAATCAGGTTTATATTCTGGTCTGATAACATCATAACAAAGTAAACATTCATATTCGGGAGCCTGGACATTGGGGGTAATATAGTTATAAACCGCAAAAATATGTCCTGTTTTCTCCAAGTCAACCGCATACTGTTCTTGTTGAGCTATTGCCAGATCATTCAAAACTGAGATAAAATCACCATAGCTATTTTTTTGATCTAAAATAAACTCAATACCAGATTTTTTCTCATTTCTTTTTTGAAGATTTTTCAGTTCGGAAACATATAATTTTGAATTTTGCTCAGCTGTTCCGGGAACAACTTTTATTTTCCTGTAATCCCAGCTTCTGTAAGGTTCAAAACTGGCAAAAGTATTTTTATCTCCCTCTCTTTCTTTAGCAGGAAGTCCGATATCCATAACAGAAACGTTAATGTCTTCAAACTTTTGATTTCCATAATACCAGAATAAAATAGGAATCAGCACGGCACTGATTAATCCGGGTACGTAGAATATTTTTTTCAGGGTTAGTTTTTGAAAAAGCAGAATGAAAATTTTAAGCCAAAAAAAGTGATCCGAAACCGAACCACTTAAAAAGAATCTTTAAATATTTTAATGATTAAATCTTTAAATTCTTAATATTGACCTCTACCAATCCCTTTTTCTCAGAATCCAGTAGGACCCGAAGATGAAAACGGCAGACCAAACCAGACAGGCAATAAGGCTTTCCGTAGGGTAGTGGAATTCATATTTTACGCCCATCATTTTCACCATATTCAATCTCATCATTGGATTAGGGATAAGGCTGGACATACTTTCCAACGGCAAAAGATGCGTGATAAAAAAGTCATTCTGAAGAACTTCGTTTCTTTGTGCTCCCTGCAGTCCTTTTACTTTGGTGAAAACTTCAACAGCTGTTAAAATTCCCTCACCAATCCAGAAAACAAATAGGGCAAGAAATACAAATACCGATTTTCTCAATAAAATAGAAAGGAACATTAAGAAACAGAAGAACGTAAATAATTTTACCAGGTAATTTCCGATAAAGAAAATCTCCGCACAAACCTTTGTAGATTCGGTTGTATTAGAATACTGATATCCAAGCAATATCGTAAGACCCAATACAATTGCCGTTGACACAATGGTGAAGATACTTATGGTCAGCAATTTTGAAGTGATAAATTCCTTTCTGCTTAATCCGTCAATCGTATTTTGCTTGAACATTCGGTTGCTGAATTCCTGCGAAATGGAAAAAACAATAATCAGTCCCAGGAAAATTTTCAATAAAGCAACAATCCATGTCGTGAAATTCCAGATTTCGGGGAAATTATAAATGCCCTGTTCTTTTAAATTGATGGTACTTCCGAAAAGATCAAAATCAACCAATCCGATGAAAAGCAAAGCGACAAGAATGGCAAAATAAAGTATCGTAAAAACCTTAAACGGCTTATAGTTCAGGTTTTTGTAGTATTCCAGTTTTAATAATTTTATCATGACTAATTGGTGTTTTTTACAAGTTCAAGGAATTGTGATTCAAGAGATAGTTTTTTCTTGGCCAAATGAGATAAGAAAATCCCTTTTTCCGCCAGCTTCTGATTCAGTGCTGAAGCTGAAATTGACACATCATCACGGATCTGGGCTTTAATATAATCCCTGTCCTGATTGACGAAGCTAAACCACGGTAATTCGTTCAATGTATTGAAAAGTAATATGTTATTATCAGCTTTCAGTTCAAAATATCCGTTGTTGGAAGTCATTTCGTCTACTCTTCCACAGTAAATAGAATTTCCTTCTTTCAATACAATAACATGGCTGCAGATTTTTTCAATTTCATCCAAAAGGTGGCTGGCAATAATAATGGTGATTCCCTGCTTGGCAATATTGCTGATGATTTCTCTGATCTGAATAATTCCTTCAGGATCCAATCCGTTGGTGGGTTCGTCCAATATCATTACCTCAGGATTATTTAACATCGCTGAAGCAATAGCAAGACGCTGTTTCATTCCCAGAGAAAAAGTTTTGAAAGTATCTTTTCTCCTTTCATACAGATTAACGGTCTTTAGAACTTCATCAATCCTGGAATAGGGTGTTTTTTTGATTTCTGCCACAATCTTAAGATTGGTTTCTGCACTTAAATAAGGATAAAAATTAGGCTGTTCAATAATAGCTCCAATCTTCTTTAAGGTTTCCGGGTCTGTTCCCTTTTTCCCAAACCAGAACCAATCTCCACTGGTAGGATTAATGGTGGAAAGCAACATTCCGAAAGTGGTGGATTTTCCACTTCCATTCGGCCCCAATAGCCCATAAACGTTTCCTTTTTCAACATCAAAAGAAATATTGTTGACTACAACTCTTTTGAATTTCTTTGTCAAATTTTTTACTGATAAAATCTTTTCCATGTAATTTGTTTTACATAGTAGTAGTCTATATAAATTAGATAATGTTACAGAATTATCATAAATCAATATAAGTTTAAATGTAAATACATTAAATTTGATAGAATTAATCAAGACTTATGAAGCTAATTGAACTGGCAGAAGAACTTAATGTTTCTGCAGAAGCCATAAAACAATTTATACAGGATTTCGATCTTGAATTGGTAGAATGCATCAGTACCAATTTTGAAGTAAAAGAAGATTTTGAAAAATTTGCCCGCGAAAATTTAGATTTTTTAAGGCTGTACGAAAAAGATCTTGATAAAAATAAAACCCTGGAGCAGATTGCCGAAGTAATTAAGCAGCCAAAAGACAAGGTGGAAAAAGTAATCAAGGATAATAATCTTAATATTTTCGATAATGGCTTTTTCAAATCTTCTATATCAAGCTATGGGATTGATAACAAACTGGGGGGAAACTATCAGTTTGTCTATGATTATTTTGGGCATAAAACAAGCCTTAAACAAAGAGATTTTATAGGATACAGAGACTTGTTCTTTTATACCTCTACGGTTTTGGAACCTTTTCTGAATCCACAACAGATCAAAGACTGGGGCATTAATAAACCTGCAGGAATTATTCTCTACGGACCTCCGGGAAGCGGGAAAATATTCTGGGCTAATAAAATTGCTGAAATCATTGGCTATCAGTTTAAAGAAGTCAAAAAGCACTATTTAGGAACTTCATTGATTGACGGGAATGAAATCAACTTCAGTGATTTCCTGTTGAGTATGATGAAGGAAAATAAAATGCTGCTTTTCATGGATGATTTTGATGAAATTATGATGCAGAGAAGAGCTGAAAACGATATTGCATCATGCAACCTGGAAGCTCAGGAGCTGATTCTTCATTACATCGGGAAATTTGAAAAAGAAGGTGTTTTGATGGTAGGTTCTGCCAATTCTGTTTCAGAAATTGACGAGGAAATTCTTGCTCCGGGAAGATTTGATGTGATGATACCGATCTTTCCACCTAATGCTTCAGAGCGTTCAGAAATTATTCTTTACGCCATGACCAGAGGACTTGAGGAAGATTCTTTACTCTATAAAATACTTAAAAATAACAAAGCGGATAAAATTCCTTTCTGGCATGAAATCTCTTCAAAAATGAAAGCATTCAGCAATACGATGCTGATAGATTTTACCCAAAGCCTCAAGAAAAGAATTAAAAACCTTTACCAAAGAACCAGAAACGAAAAGCTGAAAATTGATCAGAAACTTTTAGACAGCGCATTAAGAGATGCCGGATCAAAGCTTACGGAAGAATATCTTGATCAGGTAGCTAGATTTCTTGCTGATGCCATTATCAATAATTTTGATGACTTCCAATTCAGAATTCAGGCATTGAAGAGCGAGCTGGAAACCTACAGAGTTGTTGAAGAACCGGTAAGAGCAATCGGATTCCAGCATAATGAGGAAGAGAAAGACAAAGGGTAAGATATTCAAGGTTTAAGGTTTAAGGTTTAAGGTTTAAGGTTTAAGGTTGCGCTGTATCGTACATTAATACTTTTTACATTATACATTTTACAAAAAATTACTCATGAACAGCATCTGGGAACTGAACACTTTCTACAGAAAAAGAGACATCATCATTATAGGTGCGGGGTTTTCCGGACTATGGACAGCAATATCCATCAAAGAAAAATATCCTGAAAAATCCGTTTTGATTATTGAACGGAATGCCATTCCATTGGGTGCTTCCACGAGAAATGCCGGATTTGCCTGTTTTGGAAGCCTTACTGAAGTTATTGCAGATGCTCATAAAATGGGTTGGGAGAAAACGCTGGCACTTGTTAAAATGAGGTTTGACGGATTGCAGAAAATAAGACATTATTTTACCCATGAAGAAATTGATTTTGAGTTGAATGCAGGCTATGAAATTCTCAATAACGAAGAACCTTTATCTCATATCGATTTCGTGAATGAAAAGCTGAAAGCAATAACCGGCGTGAATCAAACATATATTCTGAAACAGAATAAAATACAGGAATTCGGATTAGAAAAATCTGCATTTCTGGTGGAGAATCCTTGTGAAGGAAGCCTGCATTCAGGAAAGCTGTTACAGAAATTGCTGGAAAAATGCCATGAACTGAAAATTGAATTTTTATTCGGAACAGAAGTTCAGAATATTGAAGAAAAAACAGATGAAGTTGAGGTTTATCTTTCCACTGATCTTTGTGTAAAAGCCAATCAACTCATCTATTGTACCAATGCATTCACTTCAAAGTTTCTGGAAGATGAAAATATTATTCCTGCCCGCGGACAAATTCTTCTGACTGAGCCTATAGAAGATTTAAAACTTAAAGGAACGTTTCATTATGACGAAGGCTACTATTATTTCAGAAATGTAGGAAACAGAATATTGCTGGGTGGTGGAAGAAATCAGGATTTTAAGACAGAAGAAACGACGGCTTTTGGAACGACAGAATTTCTGCAAAATCATTTGGAAAATTTTTTAAAAGAAGTCATACTTCCTTATACAGATTTTAAAATAGCACTTCGCTGGTCAGGAATTATGGCCATGGGTGATGAAAAAACACCTATTGTAAAACAACTTTCAGAAAGACAGTTTTGTGCCGTAAGACTTTCAGGAATGGGAGTTGCCTTAGCTCCGAAGATTGGAGAAATGATAGCAGAAATGATATAAAAATGATATAAATACACGTGCATTATACATGAAATATTTGCCTTTTGAACGCATTACTTACAGAACCCATTTATCCGAACAGGAAGTTTTAACAAGGCTCTCCGGTTTTGTAGAACCTAAAAAATTCGGTTTAGGGAGAAATTATATGAAAGAATATGAAGGATCTATCCATAATAACAGCTTTGAAATCAGCAAAGTGATACAATACAGGAATTCTTTTCTTCCTCAGATAAATGGTAGAATTCAAAAGGAAAATGATGGAGTAAAAATACACGTGGCTCTATCATTACATGCATTTGTATTATTTTTTTTAATAGTCTGGTGTTCATTTGCCCTGATTTTCTTCATAGGTGTTTCCATAAGAGCTATAAGAGAAAAAGAAATATCGGTAGAACTTTTTCTTCCTTTAGGTATGCTTTTGTTTGTCTATGCTTTAACTATGGTAGGTTTCAAATCTGAAAGTAAACAATCAAAAGAATTCCTTAGGAGAAGCTTTGAAGCTGAAATTATCAAATAATCGTAACTTCTAATCATCTTCTGAAACCTTAATAAAGCTCCAATCCGAACCCAAAACTTAAAACCTGGAACTTTAAACTCAAAGCGCTCCACTCTAAAAGAATTCCTTATTTTTGCAAAAAGAAAAATTCGTGATTAACAACGACCAGATAAAAGAAGTTCAATCCAGAATTGAAGACTTACACAGATACCTTCAGATTGAAAAAAAGAAGATTGAAATTGCCAATGATGATGAAAAAACGGCGGCACCCGAATTTTGGGACAATCCAAAAACTGCTGAAGCATTTCTAAAACAGCTTCGTTCCAAGAAAAAATGGGTAGAAGGCTATGATGAAATTCAGACACAGTTTGAAGATCTTCAGGTTTTAGCTGACTTTGCGAAAGAAGATCCGGATTCTGAAAAAGAACTGGATGAAACATTCCCGCAGTTGGTAGAGAAAATTGAGGATCTTGAATTCAAAAATATGCTTTCCAATGAAGGAGATGAGCTTTCGGCTGTTCTTCAGATTACAGCAGGTGCAGGAGGAACGGAAAGTTGTGACTGGGCAGCCATGCTGATGAGAATGTATACGATGTGGGCCGAAAAGCAGGGCTATAAAATCCGTGAACTGAACTTTCAGGAAGGAGACGTGGCAGGTGTGAAGACTGTTACCCTGGAAATTGAAGGGGAATTTGCTTTTGGATATTTAAGAGGCGAAAATGGAGTACATCGATTGGTAAGAATTTCTCCTTTTGACAGTAATGCAAAACGCCATACAAGTTTTGTTTCTGTTTACGTATATCCTTTGGTGGATGATACTATTGAAATTAATATTAATCCTGCAGACATCAGTTTTGAAACCATGAGAGCTTCCGGCGCAGGAGGACAGAACGTAAACAAGGTAGAAACTGCCGTACGTCTTCGTCACGCCCCAACAGGGATTATTATTGAAAACTCAGAATCCCGTTCTCAGCTTCAGAATAAAGAAAAAGCAATGCAGCTCCTTCGTTCAAGACTCTACGAAATGGAATTGGAAGAGCGTATGAAGGCCAGAAATGAGATAGAAGCCAATAAAATGAAGATCGAGTGGGGAAGCCAGATCCGAAACTACGTAATGCACCCTTACAAATTGGTGAAAGATGTACGCTCAGGTCATGAAACGTCTGATGTGGATGCCGTAATGAACGGAAATATCACTCCTTTCTTAAAAGCATTCTTAATGGCCGATGGAACGGCAGTTTCCGATGATGATCTGGACTTATAAAAATCATGTTTGAATTTTAGTTAAAATCTTATAATTAATTTTTGTTTCAGACATTTTAGGCTTACTTTTGTTGTTCATCGATATTTATGGAAGATTTCAATAGCTGGAAGGATTTATTAAACCCGGAGTTTTATATAAAAATGGGAGGGTTTTGGCTGATTTTGTTTATTGTTTTTGCTGAAACAGGTCTTTTTGTAGGATTTTTTCTACCTGGGGACTCACTACTCTTCGTTTCGGGGATTTATGCTGTTGAAATCATCAAAGAGACTTTTGGGTCTACAGGAAGCGATTTCTTAGATACCACATTGTTAGCTTCAGGGGTAGCTCTTGCAGCTATTATCGGAAATGAGGTAGGATATTATTTTGGAAGAAAGGCAGGACCTGCTTTATATAAAAGGCCAGACTCAATGCTTTTCAAGAAAAAATACCTTTATCAGGCACACGATTTCTTTGAAAAACACGGCGCATTAGCTGTTATTATGGCAAGATTCTTACCTGTTGTGAGAACTTTTACCCCTATTGTAGCAGGTATTGTAAAAATGGATAAAAAGGAATTTTTAAGAGATAACATCATTGGTGCCGTATTATGGTCATTCATTCTGATCTTTGCAGGGCATTATCTGGACAAACTTTTTATGGAACAGTTTGGAATCAACTTAAAACAAAAGCTGGAATACATCATTATTGTCATCGTGTTAGTCACTACACTTCCGGTGATCTTTAAATTTGTTTTTGGAAAAAAAGAAGATCTTTCTAAAAAATATGAAGATCAGGACTTTGAATAATTAATAATTCAATCAAAATATACAGAGCCGTCTCAGCAATGAGATGGCTTTTTTATGCATAAGAATTTTTTTTTACCCCGCAAAGCTCGCAAGATTATTATGATGATCTGTTATTTTTTCGTTCGCAGAGGCGTTTCACTTAGCTAAGTCACCTGCCTAGCTGAACGAAGTGTCTTTGCGACCGAGAGATATAAGCATTAAAATTCTTTTGCGCCCATAGCGTTTTTAAATACATCTACCAGGCAAAAATTGTTTTTTTTATACTGAATATTTAAAAGATTCTTATGAACGAATTGGTTAGAATAGTTGTTTAATTATTTAAATAGATAACTATTCTTTAATCCATTCCAGAATATTCGGATAGATAATGCTGTCTCTTTTTCTTTTGCTGAAAAACCTTGGAGCATGCCCGGCGCCCTTCATAAAAATGAATTTGTGTGGAACTTTCATTTTTGTAAGCGCTGAATCCATAGCAATTCCCTGGTGCTGATTAACCAGTATATCATTATTTCCCTGAAATATCAGGGTAGGTACATTGGTAATATTGGCGATGGGACTGGCTTCTTTGAAAGCTTCGGATATATTTTTCCGGTCAAATTTAGTTCCTACTACCTTTTGAAAAGTAGGAGAGGTGTATTTGGAATAAAAAGATTTAAGATATTCCGGGCTATAAAAATCTGTCGGGCCGCTTAAAGAGATGATTTTTTTGATCTGTTCAGGATACTGATATCCGTAAAGTAAGGCCAGATGCCCACCTGCACTTTCTCCCAAAAGAATATAATTGTTGGGTTGAAGTTCCGCCTTTTCTGCTAAAGAATTGAATTTTTCAATAGCCAGGGCAATATCTTCAAGCTGTTGTTTATAAGTGATTTTTTCTTTGGTAGAAACCAATCTATAATTCATATTGATACTCGGAATCCGGTTTTCAAAAAGCATTTTCTGAACCTGAATCATATGCTCTTTTTTACCTAACGTCCATGCTCCGCCGTGAACAATAAGAACTACAGGAGAATCTTCAGCATAATCTTTGGGAAGAAAGACATCCATTTTCTGTCTTTTATGCTCACCATATTTCAAATTGTAAATCTTCTGCTGACCTCCGGGACCAACCCATACTCTGAATTTGGTATTGCAGGACTGCAAGAGGAAACCAATGCATCCCATGACAAAAAAATGATACCTGAGAATGAGCTTTTTCATTACTTAAATTTACGGAAAATTCTATTGATTATGAAATGATTAATGTTGAATTAAAGTCGTTCTGCGGTCTTTGATGAAAGCCCTTTTTTGATCGTAATAACATCCTTTTCTCCTTTTTTGAAAATAAAAGTAATTTCGGTGTCATCATCCTGCAGGAAAAATACATCCTCTTTTTCAGCCAGCATTCTTACTTTAGGATCTTTATTGTTCTGTATAAAAAGCTGACCGTTTTTGTCCAGAATATGAATAACATTATTATCAGAAAGAGCATAGTCACCAACATATTTTTTAAGAATATCAGCTCCCAGAGTGATGTCTTTCTTGGGCTGTGGAAGGGTATAAGGCTGTCCTAACAGGGCTGCTAAAATAGTATTTCCTACTTTCTCCAGTCTTTTACTTGTGATATTATTCAAAAGGATAATGCAGAGGTCATCTTCAGGAAGCATAGCAAAATAGCTTGTAGAGCCTTCTATATTTCCACCATGGTTAATGAGTTTTTTTCCGTAAAGATCATCAATAAACCAACCGTAACCATAACCGCTTAAATAAGGTGTGGTAGCTTTTTTAAAAGCTTCTTTGGAAACAATTTTATAATCCCTCAATCCGATATAGTAATTGTACAGGTCTTCCGCAGTACTATAGATTTGTCCTGCAGGACCGGTTAATGTGGAATTCCATACTTCAGTTTTTTCCTGTCTTGTCTTTGAAATATAAGAATAAGGAACTGTTTTGTAAGTACTTTTCAAAGCCATGTAATTAAATCCGGTATGGTTCATCTTCAGAGGATTTAAGATGATTTTTCTTACAGCATGTTCATAGGAAAGTCCTGTGAGTTTTTCAATAATGAGCCCCAATACAATATATCCTGAATTGGTATACGAAAATTGAGTGCCGGGCTCAAAATCCAGGGGTTCATTTTTAAAAAAGGAGAGTTCTTTATTTTTGGCTATTGATTTTCCGGTGTGAAGCAGGCTGACATATTCTTTATTTCGCAGTACTTCATAAATACCCGACGTGTGGGTGAGCAGGTGTTCAATCGTAATTTCATTTCCTCTCGGATAATCGGGAATAAACTTTGAAACCGGATCTTTAAAAGAAAGTTTCCCTTCCTCACTTAGTTTTACAATAACCAGGGCTGTGAATGATTTGGTTAAAGATGCAATCTGATATACACTTTTGTTCTGGTTGGATATCTTTTTCTCTGCATCCTGCCAGCCGTATGACTTTTCGAAAATATTTTTGTTCTCATAATGGATTAGGGCGGTTCCATTAAACTTATTAATGGCAGCGTATGCTTGTATAATGCTGTCTATTTCCTGTTTTTTCTTTTCCTGATTAATAGTATTGGGATAAGTTTCTGTCTGAGCTTTTAAAGTTGGGCAGATGGTACTGAACAGACAAAATAAACATCCTAAAGCTAAAGATTGAAATTGACGTCGCATAGTATCAGGTTTTAAAAAACGGTTAAAATTAAGCTTAATATTGATCGTGTACAATTCTGTGTCTGTAAGGACTGGACTTGAATGTCATATCTGGTTGAAACGCCGGAATATAGTTTAGAATTAAAGGTTTTCAGCATAGCGGCTTAAAGAATTATTGTATCTGGGCAAATGTTTTGATAGTGCTTTTAAAGCGATAGATAGTGCTTCTTTGTGCTCTCCTGCTGAGGAAAGAGACAGTGCTAAGAAAGAATCTACCGCATCATTCAGTTCATCAGACTCATTAGCTTTTTCTTCCCTTAAAATATGGATGCTTTCTTCTATTTTCCCATTATTTCGTAAGGTACTTGCCAGCTGAATTCTTGCTCTTCTTCTTCGTAAACCGGTGAGTCCTTTATCTAGCGCAGATCTGTACAAAGGTTCAGCCTCTTTTTCATGTCCGGTAGAGTCAAAAGCGCAGGCTCTTTCAAAATCTGCAATAGCCCGGGAATCTGCCACTGTAAGTAATTCTACATGATTTTTAATTTGTTGAATAAACGCTTCACTGCTTATTGTTCCAAGTTTTAGCCAGATACTTTGTAGCTGGGTTTCCCAGTTTTCATCCATGGAATAGATTTTAAACAAAGATATAAAATATTGAAAATGGAGCATTGCTTAATCTTTCTCATAATTTTCAAAATTATTGTCATATTATGAATCTAAAAACGGAATTAAATATTTATTTTTGCTGAACTTAACAAAGATTAAAAAATTATTAAAATATGGCATCAGGCTTTTTTGCTATTTTGGACGATATTGCAGCATTGATGGATGATGTAGCGGTTACCAGTAAGGTCGCTACCCAAAAGACAGCAGGAATTTTAGGAGACGACCTGGCTGTAAATGCAGAAAAAGCCACAGGCTTTCTTTCCTCAAGAGAAATTCCGGTTTTATGGGCAATTACAAAAGGTTCTTTTATCAATAAACTGATCATTCTTCCCATCGTTTTTTTACTTAATTGGTTGTATGCTCCGGCTATTAATTATGTATTGATCCTTGGAGGATTCTATCTGGCCTTTGAAGGGGTTGAAAAAGTAATAGAATTTCTTTTTCACCGTGACAAAAAGGGTCATGAAGTTATAGAGGAAATTGAAGAAGATAAAAAAAGTTCTGAAGAAATAGAAAAAGAGAAAGTAAAATCGGCCATTACAACGGATTTTATTTTATCCATCGAGATCGTTATTATTGCTTTAGGAACCGTATTGGAAGAAAGTCATCCCTTCATTACGCAGATTTTAGTAACGAGCTTGGTTGCATTTATTGCGACTGTTGGAGTTTATGGAATTGTAGCTTTGATTGTAAGAATGGACGATGCAGGGTTTAAATTAATAAAGAAAAGTAATGATAAAGGTTTTTTCGGGAGGCTTGGGCATTTATTAGTGAAGGCTTTACCTATTGTTATTAAAATATTAGGAGTTGTCGGAACAATTGCTTTAATAATGGTTGCTGGTGGAATTTTTCTACACAGAGTAGAATTTCTTCATGGTATACTTCCAACCTGGCCGGATGTTTTAAAAGAGCTTACGCTTGGCGTTGTTGGCGGATTGGTAGCGGTTGCCATATTTACTTTAGGAAAAGGGATTTACGCTCTGGCAACCAAAAAATAAAACAGAATTAGAATTAAATAACCAAAAAATCCTGTATTCGTGAGAGTGCAGGATTTTTTATTAATACATGTAGAGAATTTATCGGTTGATATATTAAAAGTTATAATCGCATTTTTTGCATAGGCATTTCTGAGATTTTTATCCTTTATTAAGATATAGTTTTGTACTAACCTTATTTTATTTTCAACCCATTCATGTAGGCTAATTTAATGGTTTGAGCTCCATGAAATTCAGAATAATTGAGATCAATTTCATTTTCCGTTTTTAGACTCTCGTAAAGTTTAAGAATTTTCCCTTTATATGGACAGCTGTTTACAAAATTATTTAGAAAAACTTCAGAGGTCTCTTTTTCTGAAAAACATAGAAGGAAATCTAAAGGAGAAATTGAATCTTCTGACCATTGATTAAACTTTGTTCCCTTGTTCTTTAAAAACTCGATGGCGATTTTCTTAGAATTAAAAATTTCGAAAATTGGAAGTATATATTTCTCTATATTTTCTGTGATTTCAAGAATTGATTTTTCATAAGACAATCCTGCTAAATTCCATTCTTTCCAATTATTATAGGGCATTAAATACCCTATCTGATTTCCAAAAATTAATCCCTGAGCATATTCATTTTTAGTTTGCTCTATCTGCCATTTCTTTAAAATTTTAGAATAGATAGTAATATGAGGAAGGAGCTGAATGGATGAAGAATCATTCCTAAAACTCGACTGAAAATAAATTTCAAAATAGATATCTTTATCAAGAGATACTTTCTTAAGCCTTTGTCCTTTTTCAAGTGTTTTGAAGCCATCAAGCTGAGTGGCGATTTCGTTACAGGCATTTAAAAATATTGTTCTTGTATCCATGGATTTCCAGAAGTCTTTTGAGTCAATCAAATAACGGACAAAAATATAAAAAATTAAAGAACATAAAAAAAGAGGCTTAAAAAGCCTCTCTTATATTAATTGAATAAATCTTTTACTTTATCAAAAAAAGTTTTTTCCTTTCCGGATGGTTCTGCAACCATTTCTCCGCTGGACATCTGCTTTTCAAAGAAGTCTTTCTGTTCCTTAGTAAGCTTTTGCGGCGTCCATACATTGATGTGGATGAACATGTCTCCTTTACCATAACTGTCGATACTTGGAAGTCCTTTTCCAGCCAATCTTAAGATCTTTCCGGATTGAGTGCCCGGATCAACGGTAATTTTTACTTTTCCACCTACTGTAGGAATTTCTTTTTTAGTTCCTAAAGCGGCTTCAGCAAATGAAACATACAGTTCCTGATGAAGATTATCACCTTCTCTCTTGATCACCTGATCTACTTCCTCTTCAATAATCACCAATAAATCTCCCGGAATTCCACCAAATGGGGCGTCATTTCCTTTTCCTCTTACATTAAGCTGGATACCGTCTCTTGCTCCTGCCGGAATATTGATGGTAATTTCCTCTTCATCTTTAATAAGGCCTTGGGCATTAGCTCCTGCCGGAATTTTGTCAGCAACTTTTCCAATTCCCTGACAAGTACTACAGGTTGTTTGAGTCTGCATCTGGCCAAACATGGTATTCATTACTTTTAACTGAACACCGGAACCGTTACAGGTAGGACATGTTTTTGAAGTGGCGCCTTCTGCCATCTTCATTTTCTTTACTTTAATGGTTTTCTGAGTACCGTTTACCATTTCCTCAAGATTCAGCCTGATTCTGATTCTTAAATTAGAACCTTTTACCTGCTGACGGCCTCCGCCGCCACCGCCAAATCCTCCGAAACCACCACCGAAAATATCTCCAAACTGACTGAAAATATCTTCCATGTTCATTCCGCCTCCAAAGCCTCCACCTCCGAAACCGCCATTTCCGCCCATTCCGGCATGACCGAACTGGTCGTATCTGGCACGTTTCTGATCGTCGCTCAGAACTTCGTAAGCCTCAGCAGCTTCTTTAAATCTTTCTTCAGCCTCTTTATCACCGGGATTTTTGTCCGGGTGAAACTTGATGGCCATTTTACGGTATGCTTTTTTTATTTCGTCGGCGGATGCAGATTTGCTGATCTCAAGAACCTCGTAATAATCTCTTTTTGACATGACAATTTTATAATTGATTGTTGATAAATGATAAAAGATATTGTAAAGCTAATAAGTGAAACATTCATCAATTATCACTCATCATTTATCATTTATGAATTTTAATTTCCTGTTACTACTTTTGCAAAACGGATTACTTTATCACCTAAAGTATATCCAGTTTCAATAACGTCTACGATTTTTCCTTTCAAATCTTCCGATGGAGCAGGGATCTGAGTAATCGCTTCATGGAAATCAACATTAAAGCTGTCACCAGCTCTTACTTCCATCATTTTTAAGCCTTTTTCGGTAAGTTTATTTTTGAATTTCTGATAGATAAGCTCTACACCTTGCAGGTCAGCCGGGTTTCCGTTTTTAGCGATTTCCTTTAATGCTCTTTCAAAATCATCTAAAACCCCTAACATTGAAACCATCATCTCCTGGTTGGCATACTGGAAGAATTCCATCTTCTCTTTGCTTGTTCTTTTTTTATAGTTTTCGAATTCAGCGTACAATCTGATGTAACGGTCTTTTTCTTCTGCCAAAAGTTCTTCTGGAGAAGGTGCTGCTGTCACATTGTCCTGAGACGTTGCGTCATTCTGAACAGTGTTTTCTTCGTGATTATTGATGCTTTCTTCGTTAATATCCTGGTTTTCCATAATTCAATATTTATTTACTGATTGTTTGACAAAGAGCCTGCCAAATCCAAAATCTGGACATTAAGGCAGAAAAATGAGTAGCGGTGAATAGTGAATATATCAATCCGCTTCGCTAGTGAATTTTTTGTAGTGTGAGATTAAAAATTGACTTTGCGAAGCAAAAATTGACTATTGACCATTCACTTGTCAATGGTGAATAAGTCAATCCGCTACGCTAGTGAATTTGTCGTAGTGTGAAATTAAAATTGACTATTGACCATTCACTTGTCAATTGTGAATATGTCAATCCGTTACGGTTGTGAATTTGTCGTAGTGTGAGATTAAAAATTGACTTTGCAAAACAAAAATTGACCATTGACCATTCACTTGTCAATTGTGAATAAGTCAATCCGCTACGCTTGTGAATTTGTTGTAGTGTGAAATTAAAATTGACTTTGCGAAGCAAAAATTGACTATTGACCATTCACTTAATAATGGCCAATAGTCAATTTAAAAACTATAGTTTGTATTTTCTATTCTCCTGTAAAAGTCTGGTATAGCAGGTACAGGTTTAAAACAATGATAATGATGGAAATAATCCATACACAGATTTTAAGGAAAGGCTTATTGACAAATTCACCCATTTTGGCTTTATCATTGGTAAACATCACCAATGGAACAACGGCGAAACTCAACTGCATGGATAGAATTACCTGGCTTAAAACCAATAATTCAGTAGTTCCCTGTTCTCCGTAAAGAATGGCAACAATAAGTGCAGGAATTACAGCAATAAGTCTGGTGATAAGCCTTCTCAGCCACGGTTTTAATCTGATGTTCAGGAATCCTTCCATGACGATCTGTCCGGCAAGCGTTCCAGTCAATGTAGAGTTTTGTCCGGATGCTAATAAAGCAATGGCAAACGCAATACTTGCCATAGAAGCTCCCAGAATAGGAGTCAGCATTTTATAGGCATCATGAATATCAGCCACATGTTCGTTTCCTGTAGTATGGAATGTAGCGGCTGCCAGAATAAGGATTGCTGCATTGATGAAGAAAGCAAGCATTAATGAAACTGTGCTGTCTAGGGTGGCAAATTTTATCGCTTCTTTTTTTCCTTCAGCGTCACGGGTATAATCTCTGGTCTGTACAATACTGCTATGAAGATACAAATTGTGAGGCATTACCGTGGCTCCTAAAATTCCGATGGCAATATAAAGCATAGCCGGATTCTGAATAATTTCTTTTTGTGGAACCAAGCCTCCCAGAATCTCATTGAAAGCAGGCTGTGAAATGACAATTTCATACACGAAACAAGCCAGAATGATAAATATAAGGCCACCTACAATACTTTCAATCCATCGGAAGCCTTTGGCCTGAAGTAAAAGAATAATCAAAACATCTACTGTTGTAATGACAATTCCCCAGGTTAACGGGATATGGAATAGCAGGTTCAGTGCAATGGCTGAACCAATAACCTCGGCGAGATCACAGGCGGCAATCGCGATTTCACAGAATACCCACAGAATAAAATTGGTCGTAGGGCTAAAGTGGTCTCTGCATGCCTGTGCAAGATCTCTTTCTGCAACAACTCCCAGCTTTACAGATAAGTGCTGTAAAACCATCGCAAAAATATTGGAGATAAGAATTACTGAAAGGAGTGTATATCCAAACTGAGCGCCTCCGGCAATATCGGTAGCCCAGTTTCCGGGGTCCATATAGCCTACAGCAATCATCAGTCCTGGTCCTGCAAATGCCAGATATTTTCTCCAGAAAGTGGCATTTTTAGGTACTTTGATAGATGAATAAACCTCTGATAAGGAATGGTTTGTTTTATCTTTTCGCCAGGCGCTTTTTATATTGAAATTCATAAATGTTAGAAATGACTAACAAATTTAATTAAATAAATGTAAACAGAAAAATCATAGCATAAAAAAATCCCGGAAATTGATTCCCGGGATCTAATTTTTATTAAATCTAAAGACTATTTTGCAAATCTTACAGACATTTTTCTGTCAGCAGCTCTTTCAGCATCAGAAGCTTTTGCATCTACTTTTGCAAATTGACTTCCATAGCCTTCTGCTTCCAGAACCTGAGCACCAACTCCTGCTTTTGCTAAAGCAGCTTTGATGAATTCAGCTCTGGCTTTTGACAGTTTTACGTTGCTAGCCTCATTTCCTGTTTTGTCAGTATAACCTCCGATTTTGATTTTTGCATCAGGGAAAGCTTTAAGGATAGCCACTAAGTTATCCAGCTGTCCTTGTGAACCTGCTTCAAGTTCAGAAGAACTTCCCATTTTGAAATTTACGTGATCGAAATCGTACCACTTATCTTTCAATGCTGAATCATCAGCGGCGTTTTTGTAAGCTCCGGATTTCAGGAAAGTAATCATCTGATCTTCCATTCCTCCTTTGTAACCTTTTAACATCACTCCGTTAAGATCAATGTTTTCATCCGTTTTAGCTGTTGCAGGAGCAGGAGTTACTGTTCCTGTAGTAGCTGCTGTATCTGTAGTGGAGCTGGTAGCTGCAGAATCAGACGTAGTGGTCGTAGTTGTAGTCGTCTGTTTTTTCTCACACTGTTTCCATAAGAAATAAGCAGCGGCTATCAATAATAAAAGCGGAAGCAACCATTTCCAGATTGAACCTCCGCCTTGATTATTATTGTTATTATTTTCAAATCTTTCTCTTACTTCTCTAGCTCCTTCGGAAACATTTTCTCTTGCTGTAGCAACACCTTCTGCAAGGTTATCTTTAGCAGTAGAAGTTACTGAAGAAACTGTTTCTTTCGCCTGACCAAACCAATTTTCAGCTCCTAATCCAAAGGAAGCCAAAGAAAGACCTGCTGGTAATAAAGAAGAAATAACGCCTTTCTGATCATTCAGTAAGCTGGAAATACCTGAAGCACCCAAATTATTGTCTGCTGCATATTTTCCAACAGTGCCTACTGTAGCTCCAGTCACCAGGTTTAACAAAGAACCTGCAGAGGTATTGCTGACTCCTGAAAAACTGGCAATGGAATTAACTAATGCACTTACTTTATCTCCAAAAATTGAAGACAACAAGTTCGAAATAATAGGATTGCTGGACGAGCCACCTAATAAATTTCCTAAAATTCCACTTGAAGAGGCTTGTGTAATAGCATCCACAACGCCAGGCTTATCTGCGTTATTGGCTAATCCACCTACTACAGCAGGTAATAATCCGCCAATTGCTTTAGAAATACCGGATTCACTTTCTCCAAACTGCGATGCAGCCTGTGAAACTAAAGCGGGACCTAATTGTCCTTTAATTAAATCAATGACATTTAAAGACATAATAATAAATTTTTTTGATTAATGTTGAGATAAAATTAAACAAAAATCCGTCCAAATGTCACTTTTTTTTGAATATTTCTTTAAAAATTAACGTTTTTTTTCTAAATCATTAAAATTATTAATAAGCTTTTGCGAATAATACACGTCTCTTAGAAGGTTTTCCGGAAATTAATGAAATTCCTTCTTCTACATCGTCATCGAAAGGAATACATCGGATCGTAGCCTTCGTTTCATCCTTGATTTGTTCCTCTTCTTCAGCTGTACCATCCCAGTGAGCATAGATGAATCCACCTTTCTCTTCGAGAACTTTTTTGAACTCTTCATAAGTATCAACTTTCGTCATATTATCTTTTCTGAATTCAGATGCTTTATTGTAAAGGTCCTGTTGAATTGTTTTCAATAGCTCTTCAATGTACGAATCAAGCCCTTCAATAGAATGAACTTCTTTCGTCAGATTATCTCTTCTCGCGATTTCCACAGATTTATTTTCCAGATCTCTTGGTCCCATTGCAATTCTAACAGGAACTCCTTTCAATTCATATTCTGCAAATTTCCATCCTGGTTTGTTCTGAGTATCATTATCAAATTTCACAGAAATACCTTTAGCTCTCAGTTTAGCCTGAATGTCCAAAGCTACTTCACTGATTTGTTCTAACTGCTCTTCTCCTTTAAAGATCGGAACAATCACCACCTGAATTGGTGCCAGCGTAGGAGGCAGTACCAATCCGAAATCATCAGAGTGTGTCATAATCAAAGCTCCCATCAAACGAGTGGATGTTCCCCATGAGGTAGCCCATGCATGTTCTATCTTTCCTTCTTTATTGGTGAATTTTACGTCAAATGCTTTTGCGAAATTCTGACCTAAGAAGTGAGATGTTCCTGCCTGTAAAGCTTTTCCGTCCTGCATTAATGCTTCAATACAATAGGTTTCATCAGCTCCTGCAAATCTTTCAGATGGAGTTTTTAATCCTTGAATTACCGGCATTGCCATAAAGTTTTCTGCAAAATCTGCATATACTTTATTCATCTTTTCTGCTTCTTCCACAGCTTCATCTTTTGTAGCGTGAGCGGTGTGACCTTCCTGCCATAAAAACTCTGCGGTTCTTAAGAAAAGACGTGTTCTCATTTCCCAACGAACAACATTCGCCCATTGGTTGATCAATATTGGTAAGTCTCTGTAAGACTGAATCCAGTTTTTGTAAGTATTCCAGATAATTGCTTCTGAAGTAGGACGAACAATAAGTTCTTCTTCCAGTTTTGCATCCGGATCTACAATCAGTTTGGAAGGATTGTCCGGGTCGGTTTTTAATCTGTAGTGGGTAACAACAGCACATTCTTTTGCAAAACCTTCTGCATTTTTTTCCTCAGCCTCAAATAAGCTCTTGGGCACAAAAAGCGGGAAGTATGCGTTAACGTGACCTGTTTCTTTGAATTTTTTATCCATTTCATCACGCATTTTTTCCCAGATCGCATAGCCATACGGTTTGATCACCATACATCCACGCACGCCTGAGTTTTCAGCTAAATCAGCTTTTACAACCAGCTCATTATACCATTTGCTGTAATCTTCGCTTCTTGAGGTTAATTTTGCCATTATTTTTTAAAATTTTTTTAACTTTTGTACATTATTGTTATCTAAAAATAAAAATCTATTTTTGATAGATTTTTTTACCAGTATTTTGGTACATTTTTGGTACAGATTGCAAATATAATTTAAATTAAAAATTTTTACGTTATCATGAAAAGAAATATACATAAAAATTTGCTTGGTCTGCTAAGATCCAAAGGGGTATTGGCTATATCAGGCGGATTATTACTTGTGTCTTGTGGTGCTCAGATGGGAGGGTATAGCGAGACCGATGGGGTGTATTACGACCCCAATAAGGATACGCTACCTGAAGGAGTTATCATTAATGATAGCGGAAACAGAGTAGGAGAATATTATGACTACTATCAGGATTCCAATGTAATTCAAAATGCACAAACGAATTCCAGAGAGCAGCAAAACAGATATAATGACTGGAGTAATACCAATACAAACTGGAACTCCAATGCTACAGATTCAGATTGGGGACTTTATGCAGGTTCTCAAACCAACTATTATGACAACAACTCATGGGGATGGGGATCTCCTTGGGGATGGTATGGTGGTTATAGCCCGTATTGGGGCTGGGGTATGAACCGTGGCTGGGGCTGGGGTGCAAGTATGTCCTGGGGTTGGGGCGGATCATTCGGCTGGGGCTGGGGAGGCTCTATCGGATGGGGAAGTCCATACTGGGGATATGGTTATGGAGGATACTATGATCCATTCTGGGGCGGATACTATGGAAACCCATATTGGGGATACGGAGGAGGTTACTGGGGTGGTGGCTACTACAACAGACCTGTTTACAGAAGAAGTGGTATCAGCGGAGGCGGATTCCAGAATACAGGGGTAGGTAATGCAGTGTACAGAACCAATACCGCTAATTCAGGTTTCAGAAATAGTAACGGTGGTTTCAGAAATACCAATAATAATGGTGGTTTCAGAGATGCAAACTCAAATGGTGGCTTCAGAAACAGTAATGGCACCAATTCGGGCGGCTTCAGAAATACCAATTCGGGTGGTTTCAGAAATACGAATTCCAATGGTGGATTCCGTAATTCTGCACCACAAACAAGACCTAATTATAATTATCAGCAACCACAGCCAAGATATAACAACAATAATGGAGGCTTCAGATCTAATGATTCAGGAGGTTTCAGATCCAGTGGTGGCTTCAACTCTGGTGGAGGCGGCTTCAGAGGCGGTTCTTCAGGCGGCGGCGGAATGAGATCCGGTGGCGGCGGCAGAGGTGGCTTCAGATAATTTTCAAATTAATAAACTATAAAAAAATAATGTTAAAAAAATCTTTAGTATTAATGAGTATTTCTGCTGCATTTTATGCGCAGGCTCAGGATGTTTCTGTCATAAGAAATACTGTAGAGGTTTACTCAAGTACTCCTATGGTGGGATCAGCTAAGTTTAATGCGATGGCTGGAGCTAATGGTGCGCTAGGTGGTGATGCAAACTCTTTGCTTACTAACCCGGCAGGTTTAGGAGTCGCTATTTCAGGAGAGGTTTCAGGAACTTTATCTATTTTAGGAAATAAAAACACCAGTTCTTTAGGAGGATCTACAATAGATTATAGCAAAACCAAAGGAGATCTTGGGAATGCAGGAGGAGTAATTGCTTTTCCTTTAATGACAGAAACTGGATGGAAGTTTATCAATATTGGTATTAATTTTTCTAACCAGACTCTGGACAATGTCATCCAGTCCCCGGGAAATAATAATATCGTTTATGCTTTTGATAAAGATGATATTACCAAAGATGCAGCATTGGTGGGTCATCTGTATGAAAGATATGGAAACTTGTCAAAGATGAGTTTTGGGGTAGGTGCCAACTATAATCATAATTTATATTTAGGAGCAGGTTTCAATTTTTTCAATGCTTCACTGGATCAGTATGACAGCTTGTTTTACAGAAATCTGACCAATAATTCCACAGAAGGATTCAGTAAACAAGATACTCCTTATTCAGAAAGATCTTCTGGTTTTTCAGCTTCATTAGGGGTAATCGGAAAGCTAAGTCCTAATTTCAGAGTGGGAGCATCTCTTGAAACGCCTACATTCTGGACAATAGACAGAAATTATTATTTCTATAATGATCCTGTTTACGGGGATGATATGGGAGCTGAGAACAGAAAGTTTACTTCACCGCTTAAAGCAACTGTGAGTGCTGCCTTTGTAGCAAGTAAAAACTTCTCTTTGAACGTAGACTATACGCTTGGACTTACAAAACCTGATTACAAAGTATATGGAGGAGCAGAAAGAGAGTTGAATGATTTCTTTAAAGATAATTACAAGAATCTTTCAGAAGTAAGAGTAGGGGCGGAGTACAGAGTACAGCAGTTCAGATTGAGAGGTGGTTATTCTTACCAGTCAAGTCCTTTTGATGCACTTACCATCAGCAGATTTAATGATGCTGGTACTGTAGGTGATCAGTCTTACAGCAATCTTATGCTAAGTGACAGAAATACACTTTCACTGGGTATCGGATATGATTTCAAATCATTCTATGTGGATGCTTCTTATCAGAATATCTCATCCAAATATAGTAATCCTTTCATGAGAGGATATATGGATGGTAATTTTGATTCATCTTATTATTCTGCTAAAAACAGCTTCCAAAGTGATGCTTATGCAGTAAGTGATGTAAAAAGTAACAGAAATAATTTCTTCCTTACATTAGGATGGAAATTCTAAGCTTTGATAATTAAAGCGTTATACCATAAAAAGCTCCGGATTCCGGAGCTTTTTTACTTTTTAATGAGAATGAACAGCGGTAGGATGCTGATGAAAAACATGCATCATCAATGCAAGTGAAACTCCTAAAACTACCAGTCCGATTTTTACCCAGTCTATATTATGATTTTTATTACTTTCAAAAATGATTACAGAGGAAATATGAAGGAATATTCCCCCTACAATAGCCAGAAAATAGGGCTGAAGATCAGGATTGAAATAGTTTCCTAATAACATTCCCATTGGAGAAGCCAGGGCAAATAATGCTACAATGAGAATAGAAGGATAAGAGGACGAACTTTTTGATTCTCCCTTTCTGTTAAATAAAAATGCCCCCAGAATAAATGAAATAGGCAGATTGTGAAATACAATCCCCCAAAGGTAAGGAGACATCTCGTGCGTTTCATTGGCAAGAGGAATTCCTTCAATGAAAGCATGGATGAATAATCCTACCATTAAGGCAACGGGAAGGATATTATGTTCACTATGATGATGGAAGTGTCCGTGTTCAAAACCTTTGGTAAGTGCTTCCAGAATCATCTGAAGAAGAACTCCTCCGATGACGAATATCCCAAGATTACTGCTTCCGGCAGAGGTATACACCTGAGGGAAAACTTCATTGAGACAGATCGTAATTAAAAAACCGGCACTCAATATCAAAAGATTTTTAGCCAGTTTTTCTTTTTTACCAAAGTGTTTTCCCAGAAATACGCCTGTTACGACACTTAAAATCAGTAAAAGTACTGTTGTCATTATTTTTTCTTAAATAAATTGATACAACGTGGGGAATTTTCTTTATTAAATTCATTCAGCTGATAGTCTCCCCAGATTTTTATTCTTTCAAAGCCACATTCAGAGGCATAGTTGTGAATGGCTTCCAATGTATGAAGCTTTACCTTTTCAAAAAAATGAAACGGTTTACCGTCAGCTTCAAAACGGATATCTTTGATGACATGTCTGCCTTCGATGTTTTTCAGGATCCTGAAATCAATATCACCGCGTGTGGCTGTTGTTTCAGGGATCAGTGTATTTCTTACATACGCTTCATTCAGATAATCAAGGACAAAATATCCTCCGGGCTTCAATGCATTATAAACCGATTGAAATACTTTTTTATCATCATTTTCATTATCAAAGTACCCAAAACTTGTAAATAGGTTGAATACAGCATCCATAGGATCCGCATCAATTGGGTTTCTCATATCATGAACTTCAAAAATAAGTGTTTGATTTTCATACTGTTTATCAGATTCAATACTTTGTCTTGATAGGTCAAGACCCAAAACATCATACCCTAATTTATTGAGGAAAACAGAGTGTCTTCCCTTTCCACAGGCAAGATCTATGATTTTCGACTGAGGCGGAAGCTGAAGGTCCGCAGTAAGCTTTGTAATGAAGTTTTCAGCTTCAGTATAGTCTCTGTTGCTATAAAGCAAATGATAATAAGGGGTATCAAACCAAGATTCAAACCATTCCATAATGCAAAAATAACTAAATTTGTGCGGTTAAAAGCAAAGTATTTTACAACATTAAGAGATTGAAAATTTCAATTGGACAAGAAGTTGGATAGCTAATCTTTTAATTTTTAAAACTTTAAATCTTTTAATTCATACTTATGGATACAGAAAATATTAAAATACAGATAAAGACATTCTTCGGATTGGAGCAAATTCTGGCAGAAGAAATCAAAAAATTGGGGGGAAGAAATGTTGAAATCAAAAACAGAGCAGTAAATTGTGAAGGAGATCTTGGTTTTCTTTATAAAATCAATTACTCTGCGAGAACAGCATTGAAGATTCTGGTTCCGATTCATGAGTTCAAGGCTTTTAATCAACATCAGTTTTATGACAGACTGTTCAAATTTGAATGGGAAAACTTCATGGATGTTGACCAGTCTTTCTCTATTGATGCTACAGTAAATTCTGAAACGTTCAAACATTCTCAGTTTGTGACTTTAAAAATGAAGGATGCCATCGTGGATTATTTTCAGGACAAATTCAAAAGACGTCCGAATGTAGAAACAAGAAATCCGGATATCAAATTCCACCTTCATATTGACAGGGAATTGGTGATGATTTCAATGGATTCATCAGGAGACCCTTTATTCAAAAGAGGATATAGAACAGAACAAGGAGAAGCCCCTATTAATGAAGTGTTGGCAAGCGGAATGCTTCAGCTGGCGGGCTGGGACGGAAAAGGAAATTTCCTGGATCCTATGTGCGGTTCCGGAACATTATTGATTGAAGCAGCAATGATTGCAATGGATCTTCCGGCTCAGATCTTCAGAAAAAGATTCGGATTCCAGAACTGGAATAATTATGATGCAGAATTGTTCTCGAAAATCAAAGAATTCAGAATTAACAGAGTAAGACAGTTTGATGGAAAAATTGTTGGGTATGACATTGATGCAAGAATGCTGAATGCTGCAAGAATGAACGTAGAAGCGGCAGAGATGGAAGATGTAATTGAGATCAAAAAACAGAATTTCTTTGATTCTAAAAAAGAATTGTTCCCATTATTAATGGTCTTCAACCCTCCGTATGATGAGAGAATTTCCATCAATGATGATGATTTCTACAAGAAAATCGGAGATACTTTTAAAACCAATTATCCGAATACCTTAGCATGGCTGATCTCTTCTGACCTTGAAGCGGTGAAGAAAATCGGTTTACGTCCTTCAAGAAAGATCAAACTTTTCAACGGAAAACTGGAAACGAGATTTTTACAGTACGAAATGTATGAGGGAACGAAGAAAGTACATAAACTGGAAGGTAATAATTAATAAACTTTGAGATTAAAATGTCCTGGAATTTTTTAGATGTATTTGATATAGTTTTGGATGCGTTTGGATTGTTTAGTTCCGGATCCAAATCGCCACGCTCAAAACCTGAAAGAAAGGCTTTAAATCATAATGTGATATCTCAAAAGAAGAATCCGAAAGATCCGGATATTTCTAAGGAAAAATAACTGCAGTAGATGATCAGTTTATTAAAATAATAAAAAATAGGTTGTACCCATAAGTACAACCTATTTTATTTTATCGTGCCAGTGAAGGCGCAAAGCCATACTGCTTTTTAAATGCGTGCGAAAAATGCGACAGATCTTCAAAACCTACTTCCAGGAAAACATCAGAAGGCTTTTTATTCTTTTCAGACAAATGATAAAAGGCGAGTTCAAGACGCTTTTGGGTGAGCCAACGCTGCGGTGTCGTTTGAAAAATCTTTCTGAAATCACGGTTGAAAGTAGATAAACTCCTTCCCGTAAGATATCCGAACCGTTCCAAAGGCATATTGAACATATAATTCTTTTCCATAAAATGAATCAGATCCACTTTCCCAGGCTCATCGAAATCGGCGAGTACAGAATCTATATCCGGATCAATTTCCCTTACAATACTGATCGCCTCAGTAATCTTTAGATGAGCAATATTTTCAGGAAACGGCCCTTCCATCTCAAAATAGGGGATTAGAGAAGCAAGACAGCTGTTCAAAAGCGGATGACTGTCAAAGCTGTGGATGCTGGCTTCCCGATATCCTGTCTTTCTTTGCTCCCCAACCGAACGGTAAAAATCTTTCAGACGTTCTGTGGTAAGATGCATGGCTACTGCTTTATGAGGAAGTCCGTCTTTAGGATAATTAATAATCGTGGCCAGATGATTCCTTGGGATCAGAAAAATATCTCCTGCTTTGAAAATATAGGTTTTATCGGCCTGAATAATCTTCGTTTCTCCTGATATGAACCAAACCAGCATATGGTATTCAAACACTGTTTCGGTTTTGAACAGCTTATCATCATAACTGGAAAGCTTGATATCCGGTGTGAGGTATTGTATCTGGAAATCCATTGTCAGAAGTTTTGCATTACAAATGTATTTAAAAAACAATTATTAGGCATCAAACCGGAAACCCAGCATTTCTTCACTTAATTTCCATAAACGCTCAGCATTTTTTTTATCAATGGAATAGGACTGGACTCCCCGGATGGTTGCCGGTTCATCAAACCGGTGCTCTATTTGTCCATGGTCTATTTCTGCAATATCACAGTTTTCACAGTACACACCGCCAATTTCCTTAAGCTGTGGGCTTACGGCACACCAGATTGTAGTGGCAGCCCCTTGGGGAACAGTTTTTAATCTTGCCTCAACCTCTGGTTTGATATTTCCGTTTTCATCATGGGTTCCAAGCTGTTTAAAAAGTTCAATAGGCTCTTCTCTGCCCAGGTCAGTTCCATATACAGAACCGGGATGAAGAGAATAGGCTCTGATATTGAACTCTTTTCCTCTTTCATCCAGTGCTACAGCAAACAGATTACAGGCTGTTTTGGATTGTCCGTATCCGGATAGGGTATCATAGTCTCTTCTCTCAAAATTAGGGTCTTCAAAATCAAAAGGCGACATCTGATGTCCATAAGAAGAAACACTGATCACCCTTGCGCCGTTAGCTTTTTTCAGAGCCGGCCATAATTTTGCGGTAAGGTGAAACTGCCCAAAGTAATTGGTCGCCAACTGAGATTCAAAACCTCTGCTGTCTCTGCGAAGAGGAACCCACATGATTCCAGCATTATTAATAAGCAGATCCAGGCTTTTTCCTGATGCTGTAAATCGTTCTGCAAAAGCATCAATAGAAGATGGATTCATCAGATCTATTTCTTCAAGTTCAAAATTTTCAATCCCTGAGAGATTTTTTCGTGCCTTTTCAATATCTCTTGCCGGAATAATAACCTGTGCTCCGGCTGAGATCAATACTTTTGTGGTTTCAAGACCAATTCCTGCATAACCGCCGGTGATGATCACTGTTTTTCCGGTAAGATCGATTCCTTTAATAACCTCCTGTGCTGTTGAATACGCATTGAATCCTGATTGAACAGGCTGTTGCAATGCATTGATTGTAAATTCCATTTTTTATTGTTTTAAATTTCTATAGCAAAATTAGGATGGATTTCCTGTGTTCATTTTGTTTAAAATGTCAAATTTGTTGGCTCAGAATTTCATCAGTAAAACCCATACAATGAGAAGGATAAAATAGAACTTCGTTAATTTCTCTGAATAAGCTGTTAAACTGTTTGTAGATTGTTCTGCGAATAAGTAATTTTGAAAAATTTTCAATTTGAAGCCTACTATTTCCATTGTCGTTGCCATTTACAACCGAAAAGACGAACTTTTTGAGCTGCTGACTTCTCTTACCCAGCAGACGGATAAGGAGTTTGAGATCATTATTGTAGATGACGGTTCTCTGATCGACCTGAAGCCAACCATCAAAAACTTTGAACAAGGGCTGGATATTAAATATTTCAGAAAGGATAATTCAGGACCTGGGCTGACAAGAAATTATGGCGCAGCAAGAGCAGCCCATGAATGGCTGGTTTTTGTAGACAGTGATGTCATCGTTGAAAAAGATTATATTGAACATATTAAAAACGATATCCTGACGATTCCCTGTGATGCGTTTGGAGGAGCAGATAAGGCTCATAAAGGATTCAATCTGATGCAGAAGGCTATTTCCTATTCCATGACTTCTGTTTTTACTACAGGAGGAATCAGGGGAAGTAAGAAAGCCGTTTCTAAATTTCAGCCCAGAAGTTTTAATATGGGTGTGAAAAAGGCTGTTTTTCAAAAAGTAGGCGGATTTTCTGAAATGAGAATAGGAGAGGATCCGGATTTGTCTATGACCCTTTGGGAAAACGGTTTTACCACTGCTTTTTTTGATGATATTGCAGTATATCATAAGCGCAGAGTTGATTTTGGAAAATTTTCCAAGCAGGTCTATCAGTTTGGTTGTGCAAGACCTATTCTTAACCAGAGACACCCTAATTATGTGAAGATTTCTTTTGCGTTTCCTACTTTATTTATGTTGGGATATGTGATGGGCTTCCTGGAGTATTTTATTATGCATAGAGGAATCATCCTTGCCTTCTATGGATTATATACCTTTTTGGTGCTGTTTCATGCTTTATTGCTGACTAAAAATATCAGTATTGCCGGTATGGCAGTTGTTTCCACCTATATTCAAATGTTTTCTTACGGGTATGGATTTCTGAAATCCTGGATTTTGCTGAATGTTTTCAGAATGAAACCTGAGGATGCTTTTCCCCATCACTACTATAAAAAGTAACAGGGATATTGTCTGCAAAAGAAAATGCAGTAGGAACGGGCTTTAGCCCATTTAACCATAAATAACATCTTCTAACGGCTTTAGCCAAAACCTATAAAAAAGTATATACACCATTTACGATTCATTCACTGCTGCCTAAATAATACATTGTATGGGGTATTAATATGTAAATCGGGGAGGTAAGGTTATAGTTTGAGGTTTCAGCATACTATTTCGGGGTGCTTGCTTTCCGTTAAGGTCTGTTATATCAGATTTCCGGTTGTATAAGCCCATCATTGAGATTAAAAACATATACGGAGAAGTTCAGAACGTCAGCGGAGGATTTCCCAACCGCAAAAGACAGGTTATATACTTTTTCAGCAGAAATAAAAAGATCCGGAACATTACTCCGGATCTTTTGTTATTTTATTCTGCTGCTTCACGAGAATATTTTTGCATACATCAAAGTAACATTCGTACAAATAGGTCACATTTTTACCATCCGGCAATTAGGGCTAAAAAGCAATAACTATGAAATTTTTATTCGGTTATACCCATTCGGTGGATATTCTTTAACTTCTTTTAAATTATTCAATATCAGTTTAATGTGTACACATTGAAGCCCGATTTTATGCACATAAATTACAATATTTTTCACCCCTAAAGAATATTATTATAAATAGTTTTGAAATATTTCTGAGCCTATAAAAGCATCTGATTCTCAAAAGCAGAGTATAAAAAGGAATTGGATTAACCATGATCTATCAGGATAAACTATGTTAACTTAAAAACAACACGAGAATGAAAAAAAATGATCTCAGTGCATTCACTCTATGCACAGTCCTCGGCGTACCCGCTCAGGAAGTAGTGTGGCAGAAAGACACCCAAATAGCCACCATTATAACCCAATCCAATGAAGATGCAGCAGATCCCACCAAAGAGGCTGAGTTATTACAAGCTCTTGATGCCTTTCAGCCTGCAGGAATGACCACCAAGTATACTTACGATTCTTTGGTAGGAGTAACCACCATAACCCCACCGTCAGGAATCAGGGAACTCTATGTCTATGACAGCGCTAACCGATTGAAACAGGTTCAGGTAAGAAAAAGGGATAATACCGGAACCTACCGCTATAAGATGGTGAAAGAATTCAGGTATCACTATAAACAGTAAGCACCCATGAAAAAAACACCCATGAAAAAAATACACCTATTAGGTCTGCTGTTGATCGCCATGCTGACCTCTGCACAAAGTATCTCAGAAAACTATATACAATCCCAAACCTGCCTGAGCGGAGACTGCAGCAAAAAGACAGAAACCCTTACCTATTTCGATGGACTGGGAAGACCCAAGCAAATTGTTAGCGTAAAAGCTACAACAACAGGAAAAGACCTGGTGACTCCCATTACTTATGATGCCTTCGGTAGACAGGTAAAGGATATTCTGCCAGTTCCTTCCAATACCCTCAATTCAGCCATTCATACCGGGATTACCAATGAAACTGCGGCTAATTCTTACTACGGAACAGCCAATGCCTATACGGAAAAGGAGATGGAAAATTCTCCCTTAGACAGGCTAAAGCAAGTGGCTCAGCCTGGTGACCCCTGGAAAATGGCTGGCGGACATACACAAAAGCTTACCTATGAAGTGAACCTTGGTTCAGAGGTAAAGAAATTTATCACGAGTACAACCACGGCTACATCTGGAGCAGATCATAAAACTATTTCCTCTGTATCTATAGTGCCGGGCAGTGAGTTTTATGCTCCGGGAACTTTATACAAGAATACCGTAACCGATGAAGACGGAACTCCTGTTATTGAGTTTCAAAATGGACGTGGTGAGGCTATTCTGGTACGCAGAACAGATGGAACCCAAAACATTGACACCTATTATGTCTACAATGAATACGGGCAAAAGGCATTCATCATTCCTGCTTTAGCAGTAAAGAAAATTGAGCAGAATAATAATGTGGTTTCCACCGATATTCTAAACAGCCTTTGCTACCAATACTGCTACGACGGCCAGTACAGGCAGGTGGAAAAAAGACTGCCCGGAAGGGATGATTGGGAATCTGTAGTATATGATGCTTCTGACCGTCCGGTACTTACCCAGGATGTCAACCTGAAAAATAAAGGTCAATGGCTGTTGACCAAATATGATGCTTTTGGCCGTGTTGCCTATACCGGACTTATGGCAGGTGGAGAAAGAGCAGCCATGCAAAGCCAGCTTGCTTCTCAGGTGGTCAGTGAAAACCAGACAGCAAATGGATTTGATAAAAATGGCTTCATCGTCTATTACACCAATAATTTCCTATCCGGCTTTACGACACTTTTAACGGTTAATTACTACGACTCTTATCCAAGAGATACTAAGGAATTTCCCCCTGCAAAAATCCTCGATCAATATGTAATTAACGAAGACAAATCGCTTAACGGAGGAGCCAGTACCCAAGGGCTGCCCACAGCATCTTATGTAAAAAATGTTGAGGATGATAACTGGACCCAAACCTATTTCTACTACAATACAAAGAGTGAGAAAGTAGCGGAGAAAAGCTGGAATCACCTGGGTGGATATACAAAAAAGGAATTCAAACTTGATTTTTCCGGGGCTGTGGATGAAAGCTATACCTATCACAAAAAAGGAACTTCCGATGCTGAGGTTACCATCCAGGAAAGGTTTGTATATGATGACCAGAAAAGACTGCTGAAACACTACCACAAGGTGAACAGCCAAATGGAAGAACTGCTGGCAGAAAATACTTATAATGATCTTGGACAGCTTATCAATAAAAAAACAGGAAATACCACCGGAACTCCTTTACAGTCGATAGATCAAACCTACAATATCCGTGGATGGATTACGAAAGTGAATGATCCTGCCAACCTGAACGGAAAGCTCTTTGCCTATGAGCTGAAATATCATAATCCTGCGTATTCTACGGTGTCTACAGGAAAATACAATGGGAATATTGCAGAAATAGACTGGTCAAGCGCAGATACCGGAACATTCAGAAGGTATAATTATCAGTATGATGGATTAGACAGGCTCAAAAGCGGAATCTATTCTGAACCCAATGCCACTGTACCTCAGAACAATTATTACAACGAATCCCTCACTTATGATCTCAACGGGAATATCCAAACCTTAAAAAGAAACCTGCTCTCCAACGGAGGAGCTGTAGTGATGGATAATTTGGGGTATACATACACCGGGAACAGACTTGCCAAGGTGAATGATACTTCCGGAAATTATGCTGGCTACCCCGACGTTTCAGGAAATGAGATTCCCTATGATGGTAATGGGAATATGACTACCCATTTGGATAAAGGGATATTAAAGATCAATTACAATTTTCTGAATCTTCCCAATCAAATAGAATTCAATTCTTTATATAAATCACGGGATTATTACAATCTGCTTTTCAATGTCAATACAAAATATGTATACAAAGCAGATGGAACCAAGCTTAAAAAGATCTATACCTTCGGTTCCGGCAAAACGAATATCGAAACCACCTCTGCTACAGACTATCTGGATGGATTTCAATATACCAATAATGTATTAAGCTTTGTACCTACTTCAGAGGGCTATTATGACTTCGTTCAGAATAAGTATTTTTACAACTATACCGATCAGGTAGGAAACATCAGGCTTGCGTATTACAAAGATGCCTCCGGAAATCCTACAATAGACAGAGCTACTCATTATTATCCTTTCGGGCTAGAGTTTGGAGGAGAGCTAGTTACTGCGACTTCAATATCTCCAAATTACAAATACTCTACACAAGGGCAGGAAAAACAAACAGAAACAGGCTGGAGTTCTTACCGATGGAGGAACTATGACCCTGCGATAGGAAGGTTCTTTAATGTTGATCCATTAAGTGAAAAATACGCATATCAATCACATTATAACTTCTCAGAAAATAGAGTTGTTGATGGGAGAGAACTGGAAGGGCTAGAATTTGTACCACTACCGATATTTGCTCCTGGTGCTTTAACACCTCCGCCTCTATACGCTGCAAAACCGGGAGCAGGATCAGCAGTGTATGAGCAGATGAAAAGTAATGCCATTAATAATTATAATGGCTTAATGCGGGGCTTAGGTACCCAAATTAATGTTCTTGTGGCGGTTTCCTATACCGGAATAAACCTTGCCAATCGTGTCTTAAATAGTGAGGGAGATAATAAAAGAAAGAGTAAAGATGGTGATTCTTCTAGTGGGAAGAAGAAAACAGGATCATACACAAATACTCATCAAAGCGGTAAAAAATATCATGGAAAAGGAGATGAGAAAAGAGCTGCAAAATCTGGTAAAGAAAAGGCAGAGAAGAATGATGATCCTTTAGAAAAGACAGATTGGACAGAAGCAAAAAATGATAGAGAAGCATTTAAACAGGAATCTGAAAGAATGGAAACAGATGCTGATAAGGATCAGGGGACTCCTGGTCACAAAAGTGAAAATAATTATAATCAAAGAAGGTCTCCTGGTGACAGATATAGAGAGCAAGACACAAAGAAATATAATAACAAGAAATTATGATAAATAATGGATATGCTATCGCAGAAGATGGTAAAACTTTGGCCATAGGGAGAGGCAACCGTAGTTTGTCTGAAGAAATAAAATACATTAAATCAAAAAAAATTCGTTCTATTTCTATCAATTCAGATTCTATTAAAGATTTATCTTTCTTAAAAGACATAACTTTTATTGAAGAAATTTACTTAAACAAATTTGATATTGATTGTTCAGGCTTATATGAATTAAATAATCTTAAAAAAATTACAGTTAATATTCATGACTCCCAATCTAAACCAAGTATAGACTATTCTCAATTTAAGGAGTTAGAGCACCTTTCAATTGATTGGTACAATGAACAAATTGATTTGTCAGAAAATATACATCTGAAAACATTAGTCATTTGGAAGTTTAAACCTAAAAATAAATCCTTTTCATTCATTAAGCTCCCTGGCTCACTAGAAAAAATACATATTACAGAAAGTAATATTCAAAATTTTGAGGGATTAAAACTCTCAAAGTTAAAAATTTTCGAAGGACATTATTGTAGTCAATTAAGTACTTTAAAGGGACTTGAGAATATTTGTGAAAATTTGGAAATTTTGATATTAGACTATTGTAGGAAATTAATTCAATATAATGAATTGAAAAATTGTTTAAATCTGGAAAAATTAATTTTAGGAGACTGCGGAGATATTCCTGACTTAAAATGGATCAAACTGTTGAAGAAATTAAAGCATTTTTCTTTTTATAATACAAAATTAATGGACGGGAATGTAAACCCTTGTTTTGGTATTCAGTATGTTAGTTTTAAAGATAATAAAAACTATAATCATAGAATTGAAGAGTTTAGAAATCAGTAATAAATCCACAAAAATTACCAAAACAACCATAAAATGGCTAATTTCTAAGAATCTTAATCTAGGATATTGAAATCAATACCCTAGATTTATAAAAGCACTTTCCGATCAGGTAGGAAACATCAGACTTGCGTATTACAAAGATGCTTCATGAAATCCTACAATAGACAGAGCTACTCATTATTATCCTTTCGGGCTAGAGTTTGGAGGAGAGCTAGTTACTGCCAATTCAATATCTCCAAATTACAAATACTCTTCTCAGGGGCAGGAAAAACAGACAGAAACAGGCTGGAGTTCTTACCGATGGAGGAACTATGACCCTTCGATAGGAAGGTTCTTTAATGTAGATCCATTAGCAGAAACCTATCACTCCTGGTCAACGTATGCCTTCAGCGGAAACAGAGTTGTAGATGCAAGGGAACTGGAAGGACTTGAGCCTAAAAAAGTAAATGAAGTTAGTCTCCCGGATGATCCTATAGAGTTTGCGGAAATGAATGGCGGAGGGATTAACAGTCTAAGAGCTGCAGTCACCAATAATGTTGCAAGAACAGCCAATTTTTTCTCGAATGATGCGGTAAGAAATAAACTTGTAGTTGGTGAAGATACGGTTTAACTCTGTTAACTGGAGTTCCTAAAGAATCCTTGAAAGAGAAAGTAGCAAACGGTGCTCTTGATTGGGGGACTATACTTCTATCTGTTGCTGGTGGACCTGAAGGAGCATTAACGGCACAAGGAGGAAAAGCGCCTGCTGTAAAAGGGTTTGAAGAGGTAAAATCGCTCTCAAAGATTGAAGCTCGTGCTGCTAAATTAAGCATAAAACAAAGACCTGGAATGGATGCTACAAAAGCAGGGAAAAGTGCAACTGTTGATTTAAATAAAGTTAATAATAAAGGAAAAACAATTTGTGAAACATGCGGAACAGAAACTATTCCTGCTAAAAAAGATGCTAAAGGAGTTACTCCGCCACTTAATAGGACGGAAATTGACCATATTAAAAAAAGAAGAGAAGGAGGAAGTGGAACTCCAGATAATTTAAGAATTCGATGCAGAGGTTGTAACAATAGTGATAGATAAATATAATAATTATGGAAAAAAATAGTGTAAAAGTTGCATTTGTACAAGAGATTGGAGATGGGGAGTATGAAACAGAAACTCTTTGGTGCGATATTGACGGGGATAATTTTATTGTAGATAATATTCCCATTATAGCAAAAAGAATTTCTTTAGGAGATACAATAAAAGCAGAATATGATGAAGATGAAAAAAGATATTATTTTGATGATTTTATAGCTGTTTCAGGCAATACAACTGTTAGAGTTTATGTAGATGATGAAAAAGATATTGAAGGAGCTAGAAAATGGCTATCTGAGCATAAGTGTGAATCAGAAGTATTATTGGCTAGAAATATTATTGCTATAAATATTCCAAAGGAAGTTGAGTATAAACCAATTAAAGAATATCTTGATAAAGGTGAGAAAAACAATATTTGGACTTATGAAGAATCTTGTTTGATGCATGCTTACTGAGCCCCACTGGCGCGAGCATGCTGCTCGTGTCCACATTAGAATAAAGAACAACCATTGCATTTGTGCAGGGAGCAAATTTTACTACTTTTAAACTTTGGATGATAACCAGCTTTGCTTCAATCTGTAATTGAATTTTAAGAATAGTTATATAAACTTAATGATTTTGTTTATGGACACGAGCGAGACGCTCGCGCCAGCAAGGTAACTATGATCCTTCGATAGGAAGGTTCTTTAATGTTGATCCGTTAAGTGAGAAATACGCTTATCAATCACATTATAACTTCTCAGAAAATAGAGTTGTTGATGGAAGAGAACTGGAAGGCTTAGAATGGCAAAGCACAAAAAGAGCACAAGATCTTCCTGGTGATCCTGCAGAATTTGCAGAAATGATTGGTGGTGGGATTAACAGTCTAAGAGCTGCAGTAGCCAATAATGTTGCAAGAACAGCTAATTTTTTCTCGAATGATGCTGTAAGAAATAAACTTGTAGTTGGTGAAGATGGCGGGCTGACTTTGCTTACAGGAGTTCCTAAAGAATCCTTCAAAGAAAAGGTAGCAAACGGTGCTCTTGATTGGGGAACTATACTTCTATCTGTTGCTGGTGGACCTGAAGGAATGTTAACCGCTCAAGGAGGGAGATCACCTGCTGTAAAAGGGTTTGAAGAGGTAAAAGATGCGGTAAAGTCGGTTCATGGAAATTCTAAGCTAAGTACAAAGCCGCAGCATACTTATGACATAGTCAATACACATTCTAATAATGATGTTGTAAAAACAGGTATTAGCGGTAGTAAACTCAACCAAAACGGAACTTCAAGAAGAGCCAACTCTCAGGCTAACAAATGGAATAAAAATGAGAATTCTCTGGGGAAATATAAAGGGGTTGTAACGGGTATACAATCAGGAGGAACAGGCGCAAGACAAAAGGCTTTGAGAGCAGAAAGAGAAAATGCCGATAATTTGAGAGACCAAGGACAGTTAAACGATAAAAAATATCATAAAAGACCATAAATATGAAATTAAGATACGTATTATTATTGCTTGAAAATGAAGTAGCAGGAAAAATATATTCTTCACATTTTCTATACCATACTCGTTTTATTAGTAATTACTTTTCAAAAGCTATCAGAAAGTATAAATTTGATACAGATGGTACTTTTAATATGGTTTCTATTGCGTTACTGCCTGAAAATAAATTAGAGCCAACTAAAATAACTGCCATAGATGTACTTGAAACTTATCTTCCATTTGATCAAAACCGTTATGAAAAAACTAAGGGAACTGAAGACTGTAATTATTATTTAGAAGTACTAGAAGAAGGATTTAAAAAAGCGGCTGTATTTAAACCAATACCTCTCGAAGATCTTCTAAGCTTAATTACTGAATTTAAAAAAGGAGGTTGTAAAAATGAATGGGTGCACAAAAAGAAACGTTTTAAAGAAATTGATATAGAAGTTGTTTTGAAATGCGAATTTACTACAAATTATTTTCAGTTAATAGCGACAATCAATCAAATTTCAACTAAAAAAGAATTAACCAAAGGAATTGTGATAAAAACAAAACCTGATGAAATTCACTTTGATAAAATGTTTAAAGATATTGTAGTGTATAAAAATTTTATTGTTATTACTGATGCCAGTGATAGTGCAATGGCTTTAATTAATATTAAAGAAGCACAGAAATGCAAATTTGAGAAAACATTTGCTCCTTATATTTATAGTGATGATTATACCCAAGAAGAAAATGAAGAGTTTGAAAAAACTCACAACAGAGTAATAGAAATATTATCTTATGACGATAGCGGTTTTTCAATATAAAAAAACTGCTGGTGCGAGCATGCTGCTCGTGTCTATATTAGAATAAATAACAACCGTTGCATTTGTGCAGGTGGTGTATACTATTTTAAACTTTGGATGACAACCAGCTTTGCTTCAATCTGTAATTGAATTTTCAGAATAGTTATATAAACTTAATGATTTTGTTCGTAGACACGAGCGAGACGCTCGCGCCAGCAAGGTAACTATGATCCTGCGATAGGAAGGTTCTTTAATGTAGATCCGTTAAGTGAGAAATACGCTTATCAATCACATTATAACTTCTCAGAAAATAGAGTTGTTGATGGAAGAGAACTGGAAGGCTTAGAGTGGCAAAGCACAAAAAGAGCACAAGATCTTCCTGGTGATCCTGCAGAATTTGCAGAAATGATTGGTGGCGGGATTAACAGTCTAAGAGCTGCAGTCGCTAATAATGTTGCTAGAACAGCTAATTTTTTCTCGAATGATGCGGTAAGAAATAAACTTGTAGTTGGTGAAGATGGTGGTTTAACTCTGTTAACAGGAGTTCCTAAAGAATCCTTCAAAGAGAAAGTAGCAAACGGTGCTCTTGATTGGGGTACTATGGTTCTATCTGTCGCTAGTGGACCTGAAGGAATATTAACTGTTCAAGGAGGGAGATCGCCTATTCTTAAGGGCGTAGAAGAAGTGAAAAGCAGTGTACAGAAACTACATTCTTCTGCAAGAATAGGCCAAGAAGCGCATCGTCAAATACAAAAAGGGCTTAAAAGTGAAGGAGTAGCTATAGAAGTACCTAAAATACTTAAGGATGGTACTCGAGTACGAAAAGACGGGGTACGAAAAGATGGAACTAACATTATTATTAAATCTAATACGCCTTCAGGAATTAAGTCTGCAACGAAAAGAGAAAACCTTTTAAAAAGAAATGGAGAAAAATCTGAAACTATTTTGTACAATCCAAAAGATCCTAAATATTTACCGAATTCTCCAACATATATTGGACCAAGAAAATAATAGAAATGAATTTAAATAAAAAGAAATTAATAAATGAGCTAGAACGTGGATTAACCAAACAAGGATTTGTTGAGTTTAAAGAAACATTTTTAGGAGCTGATGGTTTTTTTGTTAAAAAAATTCAACCTAATTTATATTTAAGCCTTGGGTTGGTAATCTCAAGGTTTGAAAAGGAAAATTTTACTGGAAGTTTTTATTTATCAAAAACCACATGTTGGTCATGTACATGGGGAGATATTCCGAAGAATTCATATCAAAGAATAGGATTTCTATTAAATGACAGAGAGAAAATCAGTTTATGGGGTGATGACTATGAAGTTGTGGAGGATAATTGGTGGAATGCTACTTCTCCAAACGCATTTGATAACTTTATAAATGCTGTGCAAGCTGCCGAAATAAATTTTATAACGCCTGAATTAATTCAAGATATCGAAAAAAGCTCTGATGTTATAAATCTTTATGAATTGGCTAGTAAAGTAATTACTAAGATAGAAGAGAAAAAAGATAATGAAGATTTAGAATTTCAATTCACACCCTTAAAGGCAGTAGATAATGTCCCTAGAATATGGTTTCAAAAGGCAGAAATCATTTTAAAAGAAAATAAGGAGATTGTAAATCAAAATAAAGTGAGGCTATTGGCTTCTGATGCTTATAGAATGCATTCATTGAATAATTGATCAGTGGAATGTTACTAAGTCATTAAACTTAGGATATTGAAAACAATAACCTAAATTTAAAATGGAATTCTGATCAGGTAGGAAACATCAGATTAGCGTAATGTAAAGAAGTTTCCGGAAATCCTGCAATAGACAGAGCTACTCATTATTATCCTTTCGGGTTAGAGTTTGGAGGAGAGCTAGTTATTGCCAATTCAATATCTCCAAATTACAAATACTCTTCTCAGGGGCAGGAAAAACAGACAGAAACAGGCTGGAGTTCTTACCGATGGAGGAACTATGATCCTTCGATAGGAAGGTTCTTTAATGTTGATCCTTTAAGTGAAAAATACGCATATCAATCACATTATAACTTCTCAGAAAATAGAGTTGTTGATGGAAGAGAGCTGGAAGGGCTAGAATTTGTACCATTACCAATATTTGCTCCTGGTGCTTTAACACCTCCGCCTCTATATGCTGCAAAACCGGGAGCAGGATCAGCAGTGTATGAGCAGATGAAAAGTAATGCCATTAATAATTATAATGGCTTAATGCGGGGCTTAGGTACCCAAATTAATGTTCTTGTGGCGGTTTCTTATACCGGAATAAACCTTGCCAATCGTGTCTTAAATAGTGAGGGAGATAATAAAAGAAAGAGTAAAGATGGTGATTCTTCTAGTGGGAAGAAGAAAACAGGATCATACACAAATACTCATCAAAGCGGTAAAAAATATCATGGAAAAGGAGATGAAAAAAGAGCAAAAAAATCTGGGGATGAGAAGGCTAAGGAAAATGATGATCCCTTAGAAAGTACAGACTGGACTGAAGCCAAAGATGAGAGAGAAGCGTTTAAAGAGGAATCTAAAAGAATGGAAACTGATGCGGATAAAGAAAAAGGAAAAGAAGGGCACGAGAGTGAAAATAATTATAATAAAAGAAGATCTCCTGGTGATAGATATAGAAGTGAGGATGCTCAAAAAAAATGATCGTAATAATCTAAATAAATTAATATGAGTGAAATAATTAGAAGTGATTTTCATTTTTCTAAAGATGGTAAAACTATGGCTGTTAGAGGTGGAGATAATTTGAAAGATGAAATTGAATATATAAAGGCGGAAAATATTATTTCTGTTTCAATAAATTCAGATTCAATAGTTAAGGATTTGAACTTTTTTGATGAAATTGATTTTATTGAAAAATTTTACATTAGTAAATATGACATGGATTATAGTGGGATTTACAAACTTAAGAATCTGAAATCCTTAGATGTTATTTATCGAGAGGCAATAAAACCCAATATAGATTATTCGCAATTTAAGAAACTAGAGTATCTTTCAATAAATTGGTACGATAAGGAAATAGATTTGTCAGAAAATAAACATTTGAAAAAGTTAGTTATTTGGAAGTTCAAACCAAAAACCAAATCCTTTTCTTATATTAAACTTCCTACATCACTTGAAAATTTTGAAATTACCGAGAGTAATATTCAAAGCCTTGATGGTTTAGTCCTTCTAAGCTTAAAGAGCTTTGAAGGGCATTATTGCAGTAAACTAACTTCATTGGATGGACTTATAAAAAGCTCAGATAATTTACAGTCTTTTATTTTAGAATCTTGTGGTAATCTAACAAATTATAATGATTTAAAGTATTGCAAAAATTTGGAAAAGATTATTTTAACCAGATGCGGAGATATGGAGTCATTATCATGGTTAAAACCATTGAAAAAGGTGAAACACTTCGCTTTTTTATATACAAAAGTGATCGATGGCGATGTTAGTCTTTGCTCTGGTATAAAGTATGTTGCTTTTACCAATAGTAGAAATTACAATCACAAAATGGAAGAGTTTAATGATAAGTACAAGTGAAAATGAATGCTAATCAAGTTAAACCACCAAAATTACCAAAACAACCATACAATGGCTAATAGATTTAAATTAAATAAAGGCGATGTTTTTGCAATTCCTTTAGGAAATAGCGAATTTGGATTAGGGCAAATCATCAATTTTCCAAAAACATCCGATGCATTTATTGTCATACTATTTAACGAAAAAATTACTGAATTAGATGAATTTCAAAATATCAATATTAATGATTTAAAAATAATTTTTCTTGGATATACTTTTGATGCAAAACTATATTACAAAGATTGGCAGGTAATTGGAAATTATAAAGACAATATTCAATCAGTTTCTTTACCATTTTTTAGATTAGGAACAAGTGATGACGCTCGTTTGGTTGATTATAAAAGTAAAATTTTGAAGAATATTGATGAATTTCAATTTAATAAGTTAATGTATAAATCTGAAATTGCACCTATTCGTTTTGAAAATGCATTAAAAGCTCATTTTGGTTTACAGGAATGGATTTCTGAAGATTATGATAAAATTTATATGAGAAAACCTTAGAATCGGTAAGAATTGCTGAGGAAATATTAAATAATGAGTAATTTCTAAACTTATAATAATTTAGGTTATTGATTTCAATACCCTAAATTTTAATAAACTATACCGATCAAGCAGGAAACATCAGATTAGCGTATTACAAAGATGCTTACGGAAAACCTACAATAGACAGAGCTACTCATTTTTATCCTTTCGGGCTAGAGTTTGGAGGAGAGCTAGTTACTGCCAATTCAATATCTCCAAATTACAAGTACTCTTCTCAGGGGCAGGAAAAACAGACAGAAACAGGCTGGAGTTCTTACCGATGGAGGAACTATGATCCTTCGATAGGAAGGTTCTTTAATGTTGATCCATTAAGTGAAAAATACGTTATTGTCATTCCGTAGGAATCTCAACAATCTATTGGACTTTGAACTAAAACCAGATCATGAATGCTTTTATCATTACAACAAACCAAGCTTATTCCTCTCAAATTCCTACTGCAGATCAAAGTGGCAGTCTGGATTCCTACGGAATGACAAAGACGCAGGTATAGGATCTGTATTAATTAATTATTCAACATTTATAATTCTAACGATGCATTTACCTTGCCCTCCCCGCTGGCGCGAGCATGCTGCTTGTGTCCACATTAATCATTACAACAAACCAAGCTTATTCCTCTTAAATTCCTACTGCAGATCAAAGTGGTAGCCTAGATTCCTACGGAATGACAAAGACGCAGGTATAGAATCTTTATTAATTATTATTCAACATTTATAATTCTAACGATGCATTTACCTTGCCCGCACAGCTTGTCATTCCGTAGGAATCTCAACAATCTACTGAACTTTGAATTAAAACCAGATCATGAATGCTTTTGTCATTACAACAAACCAAGCTTATTCCTCTGAAATTCCTACTGCAGATCAAAGTGGTAGTCTAGATTCTTACGGAATGACAAAGACGCAGGTATAGGATCTGTATTAATTAATTATTCAACATTTATAATTCTAACGATGCATTTACCTTGCCCGCACAGCTTGTCATTCCATAGGAATCTCAACAATCTACTGAACTTTGAATTAAAACCAGATCATGAATGCTTTTGTCATTACAACAAACCAAGCTTATTCCTCTGAAATTCCTACTGTAGATCAAAGTGGGAGCCTGGATTCCTACGGAATGACAAAGACGCAGGTATAGGATGTCTATTAATTATTCAACATTTATAATTTTTACCTTGCCCACATAGTTGTCATTCCGAGGAAATCTCAAGAACCTCTTTGATAACTTAAAAAAAAGGCTGTTCCAAATGAAACAGCCTTTTTACAATAAATTTAGATGATAGAAATGTTTTCATGGTGGTTAAGAACTCCAACTTTCAGCATACACTCTTTCATTTTATGGTAAGTTCTTTTGATATCGTGGTCAAGACCGATGGAAAATCTGATCAGTCCGTCTGAAATACCTATGGAAGCTCTTTCTTCTTCCGGGATCTCAGATGAGGTAGATTTTCCTGAGCATGAGAATAAGGTTTTGTAAAACCCTAAACTTACTGCAAGATAACCCAGGTTTTCTGTCTGCATCAATTCCATCAGTTCGTTTGCTTTTTCTGTGGTTCCGGCATCCAGCGTCAGGAGACCGCCATATCCGTATTCTTCATGAAGCATGCTCTTCATGAGTTCATGGTTTTTATGAGACGGCAATCCCGGATAAGATACTTTTAATCCGTCTTTTTCGAATCTTTCAGCCAGATACATTGCATTGTGGCTGTGTTGTTTGATTCTGATGTGCAATGTTCTCAGGTTTTTTAAGATACTTGATGATCTTAAGCTGTCCATCGTAGGTCCGAGAAGCATACATGCTCCTGAATTGACATTTTTGGTGTCATCAATAAATGCCTGAGTTGCACAATATACTCCTCCAACCGTATCACTGCTTCCGTTGATAAACTTTGTCAGGCTATGAATCACCACATCTGCTCCGAATAAAGTAGGAGAGATAGAAAGGGGAGAGAAGGTATTGTCTACAATAAGCTTCAGACTGTGTTTTTTACAGATTTCAGAAAGCTTTCTAAGGTCTGCCACTTCAAGAAGCGGGTTGCTCACACTTTCGCAGTAAATAACTTTAGTGTGAGGTGTAATGGCTTTTTCTATCGACTCAAAATTGTTGATATCAACAAAGGTCGTTGCGACATTAAACTGAGGCATGAAGTTTTTAAGAAAAGCATAGGTTCCTCCGTAAATCGTTCTGCTTGAAATAATATGATCTCCACTTTTGCACACCTGCATCAAAACGGAAGTAATGGCTCCCATTCCGGATGCTGTAACGTTGGCAGACTCTGTATTTTCCATTTTGGCAAGGGCCTGGGCCAGATACAGATTCATTGGAGATGAGTGTCTGGAGTACAGGTAGCATCCTTCGGCATTTCCTTCGAAAGTATCAAACATGGTCTTTGCAGAAAGGAATGTATACGTAGAGCTATCGGAGATAGAAGGATTCACTCCTCCGAATTCACCAAAATACTGAAGATCCTGGATCTCGTTGGCTGCGTTAAAGTTTTCCATAAATATTGTTTTTATTTTATCGTCCCAATTTGCATTAATTTGCTAATTATTACAATATAAATTTGAATTTATAGAAAATAAAACTGTAAAATATTGTTTATTTAGAAAATTTATTTAGTATCTTCGGGATTGCTAAATTTTTACCAAAAAATTATCTATGGAACTTGACGAAACTGATAAGAAACTCTTATTTTTTTTACAGGAAGACTGTAAGCAAACCACCAAAGAACTGTCCGGCAAACTTGGATTGTCTGTTACAGCTGTTTATGAGCGTGTAAAAAAGCTTGAAAATGCAGGGGTTATTTCAAAATATGTAGCCTTGCTTGACAAAAGTAAAGTTAAGAAAAATTTCATTGTCCTGTGCCACGTAAAACTGAGCCAGCATAAAAAAGAATTTGTATTGCAGTTTGAAAAAGAGGTGATGGATCTTCAGGAGGTTACAGAATGTTTCCATGTAAGCGGAGATTATGATTATATTCTTAAAATAGGCGTTAAAGATATTGAAGACTACCGCAGCTTTATGCTGACGAAATTGACGACGCTTCAGCACATCGCAAGTACGCACAGCTCATTTATGATTTCCGAAGTGAAAAACACCACGGCGATTGTATTGTAGCGTATTAAAAAATTCCGGATTGGGTTATTTGATGTGATCTTCCTTTGTTATTTTATCAATGAAATAATGAAGCCTTTTAATATCGGATCTCCCTTTGTTTTTATCATTCAAAAAGCAAGTGGTTACAATTACCATTTTTAAATCAGGAATCACACAGATAAGCTGACCTCCATAACCGGTTGCTACGAAAGCCTGATGACCGTTGGTTTTTCTTCGCCACCAGTAGTAGCCATATCCGTTGGCATCCGGCATGACATCCCAGGAATCCAGTTTTACATGTTCAGCTGTAGATTCCTGAACCCATTTCTGTGAGACAATCTGTTTGCTGCCCAATTTTCCATTGTTAAGGATCATGGAACCAAATTTCAGCATATCTTCAGGTTTCATGAACATCTCTGAGCCTGCCAGATTTCTGTTCATGGAATCCGTATCCCATCGGGTAACATTCATCTTTAAAGGTCTGAAAAGATTTTCTGTCGCGAACTGTTTCAGGTTTGTCTTTACAATTTTTGCCAATGCAGCCCCAAAAAGATGGGATTCACCACTATTATAATTGAAAACAGTACCCGGATATTCTTCGAATGGCAAATCCAGAACAAACTTCACAGGGTCGCTGGAAAATGACATTGCCGTTGAGATTTTTGAATTTTCAACCCAATCAAAACCACCCTGCATGGTCAGGATATTTTTTAACGTTAAGGTATTTCTGATGGAATCATGAACCACTTTTCCTTCAATATTGGAAATATTTTTAAAACTGGTCCTTGAGACATTGTATTCCGGAAGGATTTTTAAAACCGGAGTATTGAGATTGGGAAGCAGGTTTTTATCTTTTGCAATTCCTGCCAGAACAGAGACAATGCTTTTGGTAACAGATTTTATGCTGAAAACAGATTCTTTGTTGGCTCCATGAAAATACTGTTGGTACAGAAGCCTGTCGTTTTGGGAAACAATAAAAGATCCCAGAGAGGGAATACTGTCATTGATTTCTTTGGTGAACTGGTCTGTAAATTCTTTGGGCAGTTCTTTATTGAATGCTGCCTGTGATTTCACTGTAGGGCAGAATAGGGTAAGACATAGCATTGTCAAAACCTGCAGTACTTGCTTGGATCTCATTGTTTAAAAAAGAAGGGATAAATTATTAGTTGATCAAAAATATAAGCTCAACCGAACCCGTAATAGAGTGAATTAGCTTATACTTTCAATACCTCTAAATTATGAAAAACAATGAGATGTTAAAATTATTTTACCGAATATTTTTTGATGTAATTCTGATATCAGGTGATGTTATACGAGAACCCCGTTTTTAGAAGAAATAGGATCCGGAAGATCTGTTTCTCCGCTCATCTGAAGAAGATCAATTTCAATCGCTCTGCAGATAGAAAGCATAGGAACATCAAACATTAATCCTGCAAAAGGGTTTTCAGAATAATCTCCCACCAGCTCCATGATGATATAGATCCATCCAATGATGATACAGAAAGGAATAGAAGTCCATATTCCCCAATCACCAAGCTTTGCAAATTCATTTACCAATCCCAGTGGAAGAAGCATAATAAACAGGATGTTAAAAACAAAGGCTGTGCTGGCAAACTGTCTTGGAGAAGGGAATTTTTTGATCCTTTCTGCCTGGCCCTGAAAATTATAGAATTCATTTAAACTATTCTGCAGCTGAGTCTGGTTGAAATCGGTAATCGCATTCATATTTTTCAGCTCATTGATATCTTTTGCCTGTTGGGAAACCAGATAAGTGGCAAAGTTTTTATAATCATTCTTAAGCTCATATTCTTCCTCCGAAAGGTATTTGTGAAGGAAAATAGGGGCTCTGCCATAGTCCGGGAATCCCGCTTTAATCAGTCTGTTTCTTCTCAGGTTGATATTCCCGAATTTTTTTTCTGTGCTGATGTGTTCCCATTCAGTAGGTACCAGAAGCTGCTCACGGAAAGTATATAACCATGCAATATGACGATAAACGATTCTTCTTTTACGATCTTCAAGATCAAAAACACCAATTTCCTCATTTTTAGTATCAAAAGCATATACCATAGAAGCAAATGAGCGGCTTGAATTCACAATGCCACCCCAGATTTTTCTGGCTTCCCAAAGTCTGTCATAAGCCTGGTTGTTTTTGAAACCCACAAGGAAAGCTTCCGCGGTACCAATCAGTGCAACGGGAACCCAGGGAATCGTCATCCAGTGCCAGTTGAAGAAATAAAAGAAAACAGCAATTAAGGTACACCAGATTGATATAAAGATAAGATGTACACCGGCCAGATTGAGAACCTGTTTATAATTGACGTATTTGGTTGTGATCATAAAGATGGATGTGTTTTGCGTGTACAGACAAAATAAATACCAAACTATAATAGATTTTAATTTGTAATGCCTGTCAGATAATGGGTAGTCAAGTTTTTTTAGTTTATAATGAGCTAGAATTGAGATTGATAATCTTAATTAAAAGTAGTGAAAAAAATGCATAAAAAAACCTCTAAAAATTTTTAGAGGTTTTAAGTTGATATAAAATTAATATTTCAGCATTTCTTCGATCTTATTGCTGAGCTTTTCAGCATTGGGAAGCATTTCTTTTTCCAGAACCAGATTGATAGGAACGGCTGGTACATCCAGTGATCCCATTGTCTCTACAGGTGCATCAAGATATTTGAAGCAGTTCTTAGAAATACGGTGGGCAAAAGCTTCTGCAAAAGAGTTGTTAAGCTGCTCTTCCGTAAGAACAATACACTTTCCGTGGGCTTTTACTCTTTCATAAACAAGTTCTTCATCAAGAGGAATTAATGTTCTCAGATCAATCACCTCAACTCTTCCATTGAAATTCTTAGCGGCTTCTTTAGTCCAGTAAACTCCCATACCATAAGTAACCACTAATAAAGTTCTGCCTTTTTCAGTTTCATCTTTATCAGCCTCAATGATTACTTTACCTTTTCCAAATGGAAGCACATAGTCTTCAGCAGGCTCTATTGTTTTAGCATCTTCAGTTCCCGGAACTTTGCTCCAGTATAACCCTTTGTGTTCCAGCATTACTACCGGATTCGGGTCATAATAAGCTGCTTTTAATAAACCTTTAAAGTCTGCAGCATTACTTGGGTAAGCTATTTTGATTCCTTTGATATTGGCGAGTATACTTTCAACACTTCCACTGTGGTAAGGACCGCCGCCGCCATAGGCTCCGATAGGAACACGGATGATATTGCTTACAGGGAATTTTCCACCACTCAAATAGTTGGATTTTGAAATCTCTGTGATTAACTGATTGATTCCCGGATAGATATAGTCTGCAAACTGAACCTCAACAATGGGTTTCAATCCCACAGCGCTCATTCCGGCTGTAGATCCAATGATATAAGCCTCCTGAATGGCTGTATTGAAAACTCTTTTACTTCCGAATTTTTTTCCTAAAGTAACCGTTTCACGGAAAACACCACCGATTCTTTCCCCCACATCCTGTCCGTAAAGCAGAGCTTCAGGATGTTTCCACATCAATTCCTGTATAGCATGGATGGCTGCATCTACCATTACAATTTTTTCTCCGTTAGCAGGCTCACGTGTTCCTGTTTCCTCAGTAATTGGAGTAGGAGCAAAAATGTGCTGCATTACGGTTTCAGGCTTTGGATCTTCTGCATTTTTAGCTTTTTCGAAAGCCTCTTCTGCCTCAAGACGGGCCTTTTTGGTGATTTGTTTTAAAAGATCATCATCCACACCTGTTTCCAGTAAATGTTTTCTAAGGATTTCTCCCGGATCTTTAGCTCTATGTTTTGTTAAATCTTCTTCGTCTCTATAGAATTCTCTTCTTACTCCTGAAGTATGGTGGCCAATCAGTACTGTTTTTGCACAGACAACCAAAGGTTTTCTTTCTGTTCTTACAAAATCTACAGCTTTTTTCATGGCTTCGAAACTTTCCACGAAATCAGTCCCGTCTACTCTCATTCTGCTTAATCCCGTGAATCCTGCTACAAAATCATAAGCATCACAGGTTCTTGCTTCATCCTTCGTTACGGAAATTCCCCATTCATTATCCTGAACCAAAAATATGATAGGAAGTTGGTGTAATGCTGCAAATTGTAGCGCTTCACTCACTTCACCTTCTGTAACCGAATTGTCTCCAAGGCTGCATACAACCACAGGGTTATTTTCAAAATTCTGAAGATTGAAATCCTGAATATATTTAATTCCCTGTGCTACTCCTGTAGTAGGGATGGTTTGCATTCCGGTTGCGGAGCTCTGATGAACGATCTTCGGTTTGTTTTCATCCCTACTTGAAGGGTGAGAATAATAAGATCTTCCTCCTGAAAAAGGGTCGTCAGCTTTAGCCAGTAATTGAAGCATTAATTGGTAAGGTTCAAAACCAATTCCTAAAAGAATACTTTCGTCTCTGTAATAAGGAGAAACCCAGTCTTCTTTCTTTAGCTGATAGGCTGTTGCCAGCTGAATGGCTTCATGGCCTCTTGAAGTACTATGAACATATTTGCATATGTTTCTGTTTTCTTCATAAATATCAGCCATTGCCTTGGCCAGCATCATATGATTATACGCTTTGAGTAATATATCCTGAGAAACTTTTTCGTGAAGTGCATTTTCCATAGGAAGCAAATATACATAAAAAAACAAAATACTAACAACTGTTAGTATTTTGTGAAAAATCTTTGTTTATATAGGTTATTCCTTGATCACTTTTTTAGAAATAACATCTTTGTCTGTTTTTACTTCAATGATGTAGATTCCTTTTGTGTAAGCAGATAAATCTATCGTTTCTTTATCATTATTTATAGTGCCGCTTTGCAGTTTTTTACCTGTAAGGTCATACACATTGAAGGTAGATTTCTTAGGTGCTTTTAGAATGTTTGTAACATCTTTTGTGATCGTTGGGGAGATAGCGAGATTGTTAAGAGGATTTGAAAGGTCTTTAGTTCCTAATAGCTCGGTAAATCCTGTTACGATGACAGAATAGTTCTGAGGAGCATTGCCTCCTGAGTTATTTTTCAATATGCCTTTGTTGGTGATCTCAATTTTATAAGTTCTTCCGGCAACCGGAGCATCAATTACAACCTGTTCTACGTTGTCTACAGTATTATCTCCTTTTGTGGCAGGAGTCATAGGATTGTTGGCATCCAGTTTCCACGGATAATACACGGTGTTGGTAGTTGTATCTGTAATTTTCAGATCCAGATCATTAATCAGCTTGGAGCTTCTGTTATTGTAAATATTGCTCCATTGATTGGTGAAGTTGGTGAACTCAGGATCTATCCAGGATATGGTCACTTTTAACGGCTCTGAACCTGATGCTTTTACTGTTTTTACATTGGCAACTCCGCTGTTTAAAGTTTCATCATTGAAAATAATAGTGTTATTTGATTTTCCTACAAGAAGTTCCGCTCCCTTTTTCGAGTCAATAAAGCCCCATCCAAACTGTGGGTCAGGGCCTATGTTTCCTGCTTCTTTAGCTGAGTGAACCATTAAGGTTTTTGCTGATGCAGCATTTAAAACATTTCCTCCAAACAACTGTTTATTGATCTGTGTCCAAAGTCCCACAATACCTGTTACGACAGGGGCAGAATAAGAAGTCCCGTCTCCAATAGTAATTTTACTGCCTCCTGTTGCGTTATTATCAGTCCATGCACTCGCAACACTTGTTCCTACAGCAGTAATATCCGGTTTTATACCTCCGTCATCCCTTGGTCCTGCGCTGCTGTAACTGGAATGGATAACATCTGAAGAAGCTGTATATCTTCCATCATTAGTTGTAATTCTGTCTGCAGCACCTACCACAATGATATTCTTTCCAAGAGAACCAATCCCGATACAGTCGTATCCCTGTGCGCAATTGCTGGGAGGAAGTGTATCTGTTGCTGCAAATTCTACTAAATTTCCAGTGTTATCTGTATAATATTTTTTATAAGTACTTGTAGCAGCGCTAGGTCCATCGCCAAAAGAGTTTCCAGCAGATTTTATAATAATGTAAGAAGGGTTATTGTATACAATTTGATCATAATCACGATCATTTGTGTGATAAGTTCCCTGAGCGTCAAAAGAAGTGCCTGGGCTGGTAAAAGCTCCATTCCAGACCCATGACGGTTCGTTGTTAATCAGCTGAGGATCTGCCCATCCCTGGTTACTTCCATAGGAGTGATTTGAAATATTAGGTTGTGCCTTGATGATTTTTTGAAATACCGTGCTTTGGGTAGTTTCTCCATCCAGAACAGAGGTTCCAAAAGCATAGGCTACAATGGTAGAGTTAGGTGCAATACCTTTGAAATTGACTTGTCTGGTTGTTCCGTTCGTAAAGGTTACGGTGTATGGATAGTCTTTCGCTCCAATAAAGCTGGAAACGGCTGTTGCGTGGTCTCCATAATTAACGGTGCTGCTTTCTTTGTTTGTGATTCTGTTAGGAAGGTTGTTAAAAAAAACGTGTCCGGCAAATACTCTCGCAACACTGGAGGAAGTACTGCCGTCAAAAATAGTAAATTTAATACCTTCTCCATTGAATGAACCTGTTAAGCCCGTAATGTTTCCTCCCTGTAAAAAATCAGCATTGGAATTTTTAATCTGGTCCATATCATGAGCCTTGAAAAAATACGGTTTGTTGCCAGGTAAAAAACCTGCCAGATTGGTTCTTTGCTGTTCAATCTCTTTTAAAACTTCAGGAGTTCTGTTAGCGTTATATCGTTTAGATATATAAGCCTCAAATTTTTCATTGTTGTCTATTCTCTGACGTTCAAATGATCGGTTTAATTCTTCATTGTTTTGTGCATTTATTAGCGTAATAGCTAAAACACTGAGTAAAAGTAATTGTTTCTTCATTTTGAGTAATAAATTGTTAAAAATACAGTTGATCAAATCTATGGTAAAAAACTGATACCTAGTTGGTTTTAGTATATAATTCTAATTTTTTTAATGAAATTTTAATATTTTATTTCATGATTGTTTGAATTGTTTATTTTTTTAATAAAATCACGTTATTTTGTTGTTGGGGCTAGGGTTGATTCTTTGTGTTTTTGATATGAAATTGGAAAAAATGAAGTAACTTTACATTCTCTTTTATAAAAAAGTTAGAACATTATATGTATTTAATTTTTGACACAGAAACAACCGGTTTACCAAAAAATTTCAACGCTCCGCTTTCAGACTCGGATAACTGGCCAAGAATGGTTCAGATTGCATGGCAAGTGCACGATGATGATGGGAACTTAATTGAAAACCAGGATTATATAATAAAACCTGAAGGGTATGATATTCCCTTCAATGCCGCACGTATTCACGGAATTACCACCAAGATTGCCAATGAAGAAGGACGAGATCTCCAGGAGATTCTTGAAGAGTTCTCTAAAGTCCTTGAAAGGGTAAGAGTGGTTTCCGGGCATAATGTAGAATTCGACTATAATATTGTAGGAGCAGAATTTTACAGAAAAAACCTGAAAGATAATCTTCAGGAAAAACCCAAAGCAGATACCATGATTTTGGGAACCGACTACTGTCAGCTTGGCGGAGGTCGGGGAGGAAGATTCAAACCTCCGAAATTGGAAGAGCTTTATGAAAAACTTTATGGGAATAAATTTGATGAAGCCCATAATGCTGCTGCCGATGTAAATGCTACAGCCAGAGCTTTCTTTGAGATGGTAAGAATCGGAGTTGTGCCTGCTGAAACCTTAAAGATTTCAGAAGATCAGCTTGCTTATTTCAGAAGTCTTTATCCTGATCCGATTAAGCCTTTTAATATTGTTATCAGAAGGCAGGTTGCAGATTTTCATAATAAGAAAAAGCAACAGGATTTCGGGAGTATTGATGAAATTGATTTAGGGAAATATTTCAATTTTAATAGTCACAGTGTTTTCTCGACATTGACGGCTACATCGAGTATCAATGATTTGATTAAAAAAGCTTCTGACGAAAATTTCCCGGCTGTCGGTATGGTGGACCTTGGAAATATGATGGGAGCTTTTAAGTTCGTATCAGCAGTGGAAGGTGCCAATGGGGACAGGGCAAAGAAGCATAAAGAATATTTAGCAAAAAAACAGGAAGCAGAAGAAAACGGAACGGAGTTCAATGAAGAAGAGCCTGTTTCTGAACCGCTTATTCCTGTGGTTGGCTGTGAATTCTATATTTCGGAACGTTATGAACAAAAGCAGTTTACCAAAGATGATCCCGACAGGAGAACACAGGTAGTACTTTTGGCAAAAGATTTTAACGGGTACAAAAACCTGGCAAAACTTTCCAGTATCGGTTTTCTGAAAGGATTCTATTTTGGGGTTCCGAGGGTGAGCAGAGAACTGATAGCACAATATAAAGAAGGAGTGATTGCACTCACCTCCGGAATTATGGGTGATATTCCTGATGCCATCTTAAATACCGGTGAACAGAAAGGAGAGGAGCTTTTCAAATGGTGGAAAGATACTTTTGAAGATGATTTTTATGTTCAGATCCAAAATCATAAACTGCCTGAAGAAGAGCATTTAAATGATGTTTTACTCCATTTCGCGGATAAATATAATGTTAAAATTTTAGCGCAGAATGAGACTTTTTATACCAATAAAGATGATGCCAATATCCAGGATATTGTAAGCTGTATCAAAGATGGTGAAAAGCTGACAACGCCTATTGGGAAAGGGTTTGGTAAAAGAAGAGGGCTGGCAACAGGTGAATATTATATCAAGAATTCCGATGAAATAAAAGAGGCCTTTTTAGCATATCCTGATGCATTTGATGCGTATGAAGAATTTACAGCAAAGTTTAAACCCTATACCTTAAAAAGAGATGTTCTCCTTCCGAAGTTTGATATTCCGGAAGAATTTATCCATGCTGAAGATGAGGTAGACGGAGGAAAAAGAGGAGAAATGGCATATCTTACCTATCTTACGTATGAAGGAGCAAAGAAAAGATATGGTGTAGATGGTATTACAGAGGATATTAAAGAACGTCTTGACTTCGAGCTTGAAGTAATTGCCAATACCGGTTATCCGGGGTACTTCCTTATTGTACAGGATTTCTGTAATGAAGCCCGTAAAATGGGGGTTTGGGTAGGTCCGGGAAGGGGTTCTGCTGCAGGTTCTGCTGTAGCTTACTGTATTGGAATTACCAATGTAGACCCTATTAAATATGACCTGCTTTTTGAGAGATTCCTTAATCCGGAAAGGGTATCCATGCCCGATATTGATATTGACTTTGATGATGAAGGAAGAGATAAAATTATCAAATGGGTAGTTGAGAAATACGGAAAAACTCAGGTAGCACAGATTATTACGTACTCGGTTTTGGGTGGGAAATCTGCTATTAAAGATGCCGGAAGAGTACTGGATGTTCCAATTCCTGATACAAACAATATTGCTAAGCTGATTCCTCCGAGTCCGGGGATGAATATCGCGAAAGCTTTAGCAAAATATGATAAATTAAAACCGGAAGAACAGATGCTCGTTGATGAGATGAGGTATGTTCTTAACAGTCCTGATGATGCACGGCATGGAGTTTTGGCAAGTGCTAAAAAGATGGAAGGCTGTATCAGAAATACGGGAATTCACGCCTGTGGGGTAATCATTACGCCGGAAGATGTGAGTAATCTGGTTCCGGTAACCATTGCAGCAAAAGATGCTGATATCTTAGTGTCACAGTTTGACAACTCCGTGGCGGAGAGTGCCGGTCTCTTGAAGATGGACTTCCTGGGGTTGAGAACTCTGACTATCATTAAAGATGCATTGAAGCTTGTGAAGGCAAGATATAATGTAGATATTGATCCGGATCTTATTCCGCTTGATGATACCAAAACATATCAGCTATTTAAAGAAGGAAGAACAGTAGGGATTTTCCAGTATGAAAGTCCCGGGATGCAAAAATACATGAGGGAACTTAAACCCACTGTTTTTGCTGACCTTATTGCCATGAACGCCTTGTATCGTCCGGGTCCGATTAAATATATTCCAAACTTTATTAACAGGAAGCATGGGATTGAAGAGATTGTTTATGATTTACCGGAAACAGAAGAATATTTAAAAGAAACATACGGGATTACCGTTTATCAGGAGCAGGTAATGCTTTTGTCCCAGAAATTGGCCAATTTTACCAAAGGTGAAGCCGATACGTTGAGAAAAGCGATGGGTAAAAAGCAGATTGACGTTCTTAATAAAATGTACCCGAAATTCATTGAAGGAGGTAGAAAAAACAACCTGAATGAAGAAAGACTTGAGAAAATCTGGAATGACTGGAAGGCCTTTGCAGAATATGCCTTTAACAAATCTCACTCCACGTGTTATGCATTTATTGCTTATCAAACGGCTTATTTAAAAGCAAATTATCCGGCTGAATATATGGCGAGTGTGATGAGTAATAACATTAACAATACGGATTCAATTACCATGTTCATGGAGGATTGTAAAAGTATGGGCGTGGATGTATTAGGTCCGGATGTGAATGAATCCCAATATAAATTCTCAGTAAACGAAAAAGGGCAGATCCGTTTCGGATTGGGAGCTATCAAAGGAATTGGGGAAGGACCAAGTGAAGCAATTACAAGAGAAAGAGCAAACGGAAGGTTTAAAAATATTTATGATTTCTTTGAAAGAATATTGCCTTCACAGATGAATAAGAGAGTAGCGGAAAGTTTGGTGCTTGCCGGTGGTTTTGATGAACTGGACTCTTTTCACAGAGGACAGTATTTTGATATTGACATGGCCGGAAAAACCAATCTTGAACGGTTGATCAGATATGGACAAAGCTTTCAGGAAAGTAAAAATGAGATGGAACATTCATTATTTGCTGATTTTGCGGAAGAAGTTCAGATTGAACAGCCTAAACTGCCACCTTGCCCGGAATGGCCGAATATGCATAAGCTTAACAAAGAAAAGGAAATCATTGGCTTCTATCTTTCTGCGCATCCGCTGGATGAGTTCAAGTACCAGTTCAAGTTTATGCAGGGGCAGCTTTCCAAAAAATCTGTTCTTGAAAAAAATGAGGAAGAGAAAGTCGTGACAGATGAAGCGCCTGTCTTGGAGCAGGATGCTCAGGATGACGCTGTAGATCTTACAGAAATTATATCCGATGATGTTGTGGCAGGTGAAGAGGAAGTAGTGGAAGAAGTGACTAAAAAGGCTGAGCCTAAAGGTAACTTCATGTTCCTGAATCTGGATGAGGTGGATGCTTACAAAGAGCAGGCTTTTGCAAATAAGCAGGAAGAGCTGTTTGAAGAGAAAAAGAAAGACTGGAAAACCATGCAGAAAGAAAGAGAAAACGGTGGCGGCGGAAAAGAATATACTGTTGCTGGTCTGATTACGGAATATGTAGTAAAAGATGGTTTCAGAAGTGGTGAAAAAGTGGCTTTTGTTACGCTGGAAGATTATTCCGGATCTTATTCATTCAGATTGGGTGACAGAGATTATATGAGGTTGAAAGAGAAGCTGGAGGTTCAGAGATTTGTTATTTTTAAAATAAAATTTGCTCAGGTTAAAGATGGAAGAGTCTTTGTGAATGTAAATGATGTGATAGAGCTTCAGGAAGCTTTCGAAAGATTTGCAAAAAGTATCTCGTTAGTCATGGATGTGATGGATGTAAGACCGGAAGATCTCGACTTCTTCCGAACGGTTCTCGACAGAAATAAAGGAAATCAGAAACTGAAATTCTTTATTAAAAACCTTGAGGATGATTCCCATATCGAAGTACAGTCTATGAAACATTCAGTGGACCTGAATGGAGATCTGATTAAGGAAATTCAACTTCTTAATAAGTATGAGTTTTATTTAAACTAGAAAAAATTACCTATACAAAAAAGAGTGGCTTATGTCACTCTTTTTTTTTGTTTGTATATTTTCAATATTGATGAAAAATTTTAAATAATTTTTTATGTTAAATAGAAAAATTTTCTGAAGTCTATTTTAATTATATGCTAATTTAAATATTTGATTTTCAGTGTTTTGTTATTTTTCCATGAATTATGAAATAGTTATTAAAATTAAATAAACGTTTGGTTTTATTGGGTTTTACTGTTGATTTTAATTGTTTTTGTTTAAAATTTTATGATATTTTTTAATTTTTCATTTAAAATTTAAATTAATATTTATAAATTTACCGCCCTAACTTTTATTATTACTATTTTATGAAGAAATTACTACTATCGTGCTTGGCTTCCTTAAGTATGGGAGTTTTTGCACAAACTAATGTCGCCAACTATACTTTTTCGAAAAGTACCGGGGTGGCTTATACCTCAATTACGGGAGGTACAAAATTATTCCCTACCGGAACTAATACAACGTATGACAATGAGGTATCTGCCGCAATTCCTCTATCATCGCCTTTTAACTTTGGCGGTGTTGCCATGACAACATGCTATGTGAGCGCCAATGGATTTATAACATTTGGAGCGGCACCTTCAGGAACAAACTATACTCCAATGTCAAGTTTGGGATCAACTACAGGAGCAATTTCTGCTTTTGGACAGGATGGAGGATTTTTATCAACAGATTCACCGCAGCCAGCAGGAAACCATGAGGTGAGATATGAGGATCTTGGAACTGAATTCGTGGTACAGTGGCAGGATCATGCTAACTACCATAACAGATCTACTGAAAAATTAAATTTTCAGATCAGGTTGGTTTACGCTACAGGTGAAATAAAGGTGATCTACGGAAACTGTACAGATCCGGGTACCAGTACTTCAGGCAGTACACCACAGGTAGGGATAAGAGGAAACAGTACTACTTATGCATCCAATGTAAATTCCCTGATGATTGGAAATGTACCATCTGGAACTACCTGCGATTGGTCTAAAGCTGTTACAGCGAGTGCTAATAACAGTACTATGATTTTCTCAAGCACAACCAATGCAAGTGTTAAAATCCCGGCTGGGCTGCAATATTCATGGGCGCCTGGTACGCAAGCTCCGGTAAGAACTTTTGCTGCTGCAACCGCAATAACCAATAATGCAGCAACGATCAATTGGACTGCTCCGACAGATGCAACGACTTATAATGTTCAATATAGAGCGATTGGAAGCTGCGACTGGACTAATTACAGTGGTAACCCGGTATCCGCTGCTACTGCTACCATTAATGGACTGACTCAGAATACAACTTATCAGGTTCAGGTTCAGGCTTTAAATGGGGCAGCTCAATCTATTTACTCTCATATTCCAAATGCTGCCGGATCAGGAAGTGGATATGCATCCGCAGGATCTTTTACCACTACACCAAACTGTGCAAGTACAGTAACCGGTCTTTCTTCCTCAGCTTTAACTCCTGAGTTTGCAACGATTAGCTGGACAGCTTCAACAACGCCTCCAGGGAATGGATATGAGTATTATTATTCTACATCTTCAACTACCCCTAATGCAACGGTGACGCCTTCAGGTTCTGTAGGTGCAGGAGTAACAACTGCAGATTTATCCGGTTTGACTCCTTCAACTCAGTATTATTATTGGGTAAGAGGAAATTGTAACGGAACAGATAAAGGGATATGGTCAAGTTCAGCAAACTTCACAACATTAGGTCTTTGTCCTACAGTTACAGCGCCTGCATCCAGTGCTACAGGAGTAAGTGTAACGCCTACCATAACTTGGACTGCAATAAATGGGGCTTCAGGTTATAAATTAAAAGTAGGAACAACTTCAGGAGCAAATGATGTTTTAGATATGGATATTGCTGGTGGAACTAGCAGCTCTTATGTTTTCTCTACACCTTTGAATTATTCCAGTACCTACTATTATTCTGTAACAGCCTATACAGCTAATATTACAGGGCCTGCTACAGCGTGTACAGTGAGATCTTTCCAAACAGCGTGTACATCATCTAATTTACCATATGCTTTAGATTTTGATAGTGTTACAACACCAGCTTTACCAAATTGTACAACTGCTATTAATAGTGGTTCAGGAAATGTATGGAAAACTGCAACGGCTCCAACTGGCTTTACAGGGAAAGTGCTTAACTATTCATATAACAGTAGTAATGCTGCCAATACATGGTTCTTTACACAAGGTTTAAATCTTACTTCCGGAGTTAGCTACAGAATCAAATATAAATATGCTAATGCAACCGGAACAACACAGTACCCAGAAAAAGTAAAAGTTGCTTACGGATCTTCAGCTACAAGTGCTGGAATGACAAATACTTTAGCGGATCATGCGAATATTATCGGAGGAACTGCTGTAATTACTTTTGTAGACTTTACACCAAGTGCAACCGGGGTTTACTATTTTGGATTCCAGGCGTATTCTGCTGCTAATATGAATCAAATCTATGTTGATGATATTAATATAGATGTTACTCCTACTTGTTCAGAACCATCAGGAGTTACGGTATCTGCAATTACTACCAATGGAGCAAGTATTTCATGGACTGCACCAGCTGCTGCTCCTGGAAACGGATATGAATATTATTATTCGCCAAACAGTACGGCTCCTACTGCCTCTACTACAGCTTCAGGAACAAGTACTACCACTTCAGCTCCTTTAGCCGGGCTGTCTCCTTCTACTACATATTATGTATGGGTAAGATCAGTATGTAGTGGTTCTGATAAGAGTGCATGGAGCATTGCTGCTACATTTAATACACTTTGTGGAACTGCTATGGCACCTTTTACTCAAACCTTTGATAATGGAGCAGCACCAAACTGTTGGAATAATGTAAATCCTACAGCAACAACTACTGATGCAACCCTTTTCTGGAAATTTGCAGGATCTGCAGACTATGGTGCAAGCCCTGCTAATAACGGAAAAGCTGCAGGTACCTATGCATGGGTAGATGCTAGCTCACCTTATGCAGGAGCTGGTACAAATACTGTACAATTGGTTACTCCTTCTGTAAATTTAACAGGTTTAACAGCACCGCTTGTTTCTTTTGATTGGTTTAAAAATCATTCTACAGTATCTACTACTACAGTTTCGCCTTCAAGTTATGATAATAATAAACTTACCGTAGAGGTAAACGATGGGAACGGTTGGGTAGTTATTTTTACAGATAACACAAACTTAAATCAATGGAGAACAGTGAGTGTTCCTTTAGCTGCTTCTTATATCGGAGCTACTATTCAGGTGAGATTTACTGTTGATAAAAATGTAAGTGGTAACGGATATTACTATGATGATCTTCTTTTGGATAATGTTGAAATCAAACAAAATCCTAATTTAGCGACTTCTGAAACTTCTGTGAAAGCAGATAAGATTAACGTATATCCTAATCCATTTATTGATACATTAACGATCTCGGATGTGTCTAAAGTGAAATCTGTTTCAATCATTGATGTTTCCGGAAGATTGATTAAAACTATTGAAAAACCTTCTTCTGAACTTCAATTGAGAGATCTTAAAGAAGGATTGTATTTAGTCGTTTTGAATATGAAAGACGGATCTAAACAAACCGTTAAGGCAATTAAGAGATAAAAATAATTTCTTAAAAATAAGAAGAAGAGGCTGCTCAATTTGAGTAGTCTCTTTTTTTATAGGTGAAATTATCTTTTGTTAAAGGAAAAGTTTAATTCGTTATGAGATAATTAAAAAAATATTTTTTTTATTGCTGATTTTCACTAGATTTGATTAACTAATACTGTTTTTTATATGAGAAATTTTTTACTTGTTGGTTTCTTAATGGCCGGCTTTTTATCCTCCGCACAGACATACTGTACGCCAGCGTTTGCTAGTGGGTGTAGTGGAGGAGATGTGATAGATTCTTTTGCAATTCCGGGTGCCGGATTTGATCATCCTGATACAGGCTGTTCTACTGATGCATATGGAGATTACACTTCTATGACAATTAACCTTAGTGCAGGTTTAAGTTATGATTTTAGTGTTAAACATGGCTACAGTGATCAGAATGTACGTGTTTGGATAGATTTTAATAACGACGGAACTTTTGATGATGCAGCTCCGGAACTTGTAGCTTCTGCGAGTAGTACTCTTGTAGGGGCAAACAATATTACCTCAGGGCTTATCACAATTCCTTCTACCGTTACTCCTGGTACTTACAGAATGAGAGTGGGAGACAGGTTCTCCAGTGATCCTATTCCTTGTAATACTGATGGATATGGAGAAGCTCATGATTATACAGTAGTTATTGGTGCGGTTCCAACTTGTTTTGCACCATCTGCATTAACGGTATCCGCAGTTACAGCAAATTCTGCTCAGGTGGGATGGACTGCTCCGTCTTCTGCTCCGGGCAGCGGATACGAATATTATTATTCAACCTCCAGTACATATCCTGCTGCTTCCGTAGTGGTTTCCGGGACAAGCAGTGGATTAACTGCCGATCTGCCTTCACTTGCAGCAGCCACTACTTACCATGTGTGGGTGCGTTCTGTATGCAGTACTTCAAATAAGAGCGCGTGGTCTCAAATGGCAACATTTATGACATCCTGTGTTTCTGTAGGGGTGCCATATGCATTGGACTTCGAAAGTATAACTCCACCTGATATGCCGAGCTGTACTTCAGTAGTGAATGACGGTTCAGGAAATCTGTGGGAGACAGGTGATCTGGATGCTCAAGGATTTACAGGAAATGTCCTTCAATATTCTTATGACTATGCCGATAATGCTGATACCTGGTTTTTTACCAACGGTATTAACCTTACTGCAGGAGTAACCTATAGAATTAAATATAAATATGCAAATGCAGAAGGAATGGTATACGTAGAAAAGCTAAAGGTAGCCTACGGAACTTCAGCTACAGGCGCAGGAATGACCAATACATTAGCAGATCACTCAAATATTGTTTCCAGTACAGCAACAAGTGCTTTTGCAAACTTCACACCCACTACCACGGGAGTTTATTATTTTGGATTCCAGGCATATTCTGATGCGAATATGAATCAATTGTATGTGGATGATATTAATATAGATGTAGCACCAGCTTGTAGTGAACCTAATGCCTTAGTTGTTTCAAATATTACGGCCGGAGGAGCTACAGTTTCATGGACGGCAGCTACTCCTGTACCTGCAAACGGATATGATATTTATTACAGCACAACCAATACAGCGCCTACAGCTACAAGTACACCTAATTTTACAGGAATTACGGCGGCTACTTATAATATTCCTGGCTTAGCGCCTTCCACTGCTTATTATGTGTGGGTAAGATCTGCATGTAGTGCAACAAGCAAAAGTGTATGGAGTGATTCTGCTACATTTATGACATTGTGTTCAAGTGTGAACCTTCCTTATACGGTAGATTTTGAAAACGTTACCGTTCCAGCTCTTCCTGGCTGTACAATCAATGTTAATGCAGGAACAGGAAATAACTGGGAAACAATGGATCCTCCTTCTGATAGTCAGGGATTCACTACCAATGTGTTAAATTATCATTATAACTCTTCCAATTCCGGAAATGCATGGTTCTTTACCCAAGGGTTGAATCTGACAGCAGGAGTGCAGTATACAATCAGTTATAAGTATGGTAATAACTCTTCAACTTATGTTGAAAAATTGAAAGTTGCCTATGGAACATCACCTGATGCATCAGCGATGACAGGATCTATAGCAGATTATCCTTCAATTAATGATGAAATGGCTCATACAGAATCTATAACATTTACAGTTCCTACAACAGGAATATATTTCTTTGGATTTAATGCTTATTCAGATCCGGATCAGTATAATCTTTATATAGATGATATTAGTATTAACAACGCGAATCTGGCAACAGCTGAAACGGCTGTAGCGAAAAACAGTATTCAGGTTTATCCTAATCCGTTTACAGACGTATTGAATATCTCCGATATTAAAAAAGTGAAAAATGTATCAGTAACAGATGCTACAGGAAGATTGGTAAAAACAATTGCAAACCCTGAATCTGTGATTCATTTAAGAGATCTAATGCAGGGTGTTTATTTAATAACACTGGAAATGAAAGACGGATCTAAACAGACGATCAAGGCGATTAAAAAATAATTCATCATTTAAATAAAAAGAAGGGGACGGGTCATTATGATCCGTCTTTTTTATGGGAGCTGGGATTTTGACTTTGAAAGTATTTATAAAAAAAGAAGAACAGAATATTCTGCTCTTCTTTTATATTTTATCCTGTGGCCATCACTGATGATGGAGTATTACCCATTGTTCTTTATTTATTGGGTACGGGTTGTATATCTCCCTTATTCATAAGATCAAAAACAGTAGGGAAGAACATGACTAATATAAAGTAGATGATGATCATCAGCACAATCAGTGCAAAAAGAATAATCACTAAGCTATTGGGTTTGTTTTTCTGTTTCGGTTCCATGATTTTGTGGTATTTGGTGAATAAATTTTATTTATACTAATATTAAGCTAATTTCTTGCCACATTTCTTACAATACCTTGCATCATCATCAATATCTTCATTCCCGCAGCGTTCGCACACCAGTTCAAGGTTTTGTCTTTTGTTTCTCATTTCTGCGGTTACAATACCAGTGGGAACTGCGATGATGGAATAACCGGCCAGCATCAGAACAACCGCAAAAAACTTCCCTAAAGGCGTAATAGGCGATACATCACCATATCCTACAGTGGTTACCGTAACCACTGCCCAGTAAATGGATTGGGGGATTGTTTCAAAACCTTGTCTTCCGCCTTCTACCATAAACATAAGGGAGCCTACAATGACTGAAAAAATAATCAGGAACAAAAGGAAGATATAAATTTTTCTCGAACTGTTTTTTAAAGCCCTTACAATTAAATATCCATCATTCATGAAATCCAGCAAATTGAAAATCCTGAAAATCCTCAGCATTCTCAACATTCTGAAAATCAGGAAGTATTTGGTAATAGGGAAGAAAAAGCTAAGGAAAAAAGGAACCAGCGCCAGAAAATCAATAACTCCGAAAAAACTGAATATATAATTCCGCTTATTTTTTACCACTGCAATCCGCATAGAATATTCCAGGGTGAAGAAAACAGAGATTACCCATTCAAGAATCAAAAAAGTATAATGGAATCTTTTATCAAGCTTTGGGACACTTTCCATCATAATAATAGCAGTACTTGCCATAATTAAAGACAATAATATGATGTCGAACAGTTTTCCAAGCTTCGTATCGGAGCGATAAATTATCCGGTAAAGGAATCTTTTCCAAAGAGTGTCCTCAGGAATAAGATTATGTTCTCTTTCCATTTATATAAGGTTATTTCACAGCGAAGTTAATAATTTCTATAAAGTATAGGGTAAATATATGACTGTTAAAAGAATCCTGCAAATGTTAAAATAAAATTCGTCATCAAAAAGTGAATTATTGGTACTTAATTGTGTGTTTTTCAGAGTGTTATATTTAACAAAATACGAATAAAATATGACATATAAAAATGTTTTTTTTAACATTCTTATAAGCCGTATTCGTAATTTTATTCTACAAAAGCTTTATATCATGAGAAAAATTTTAACCTTGTTTATTCTGTTTTTCATAAGCAGTTTTGTGCATGCTCAGGTTGGGATCAATACTTCATCACCGAATGGTGCTGCAGTGTTGGATATAGTTTCCAACCAGAAAGGAATCCTCATTCCTCGCCTTACAGATACTGACCGGGATACCAACCTGGCTGATAATGACGTTTCCACAGTACCTCCTGCAGGTGTCGTAAACGCTAACCTTACCGCAGGAACCCTTATTTTTAATACGACAACGAATAACTTCCAGTATTGGGATGGTACCCTCTGGAGACAGCTTTTTGTTCCCACATCTTCTCAGGCTGGTAACGACGGTGTCGTTAAAATAAATTCTGGAAACGCAAATGTAAAACCCTCATTCAGTTTAAGTGCTGCAGGTAGCGGTTACGGCCCAAGACAACAAGTTCTCTATGCTGTACCATTAGTCTTTGCTGCAAGCCCTACGACAAGCTGGCCGGAAACAACTGTTCCCTTTCCCGGAGTGACCTCCAATATTTATATTTCGGCTACGGGTAAATGGAGAGAAAATGAAATTAACGGCCAGGTCCATGTCTGGAGAGTAATCTCTACGATCACTCCTGGCTCCAACTCTTCAGGATCAGTAAAAGCTACTTTTAAAAATCCTGATTCCGGTTTTGAAGTTAACTCTATCCAGTTGGTTCCAAGTGGATCAAGTGGAACAGGTAACATTCTTACTTTTTATTTCTATACCATTGCAGACCCTGCAAGTCTTGATCCGGGGAAAGGGTATCAGCTCTTTATGGAATCCGATATAAGCTGTAGTGTTGTGGTAGAGTCCTTTACAAGGGTATCACTGTTCAAAGATTAACAGTCTTATTTAATTCTTTCTAATATCAAATTAAGCCGGCCGGAGAAAGCCGGTTTTTTTATTGCTGTAGAAATTTTTCCGGATTTTTAGTAAAATTAATATCTTCGCTGTAACCGTAAAATATAAATTAATGAAGCTAAAAACTGTAATTGCAAAAATTGAAGAAGAGATCAGTATCAGACAGGCTGAAGATTTTGATAATGTAGGATTGTTGTGTGGTGTTTATGACCGCGATGTATCCGGAATTCTGGTTTGTCATGATGCTCTGGAAAATGTAGTAGAAGAGGCCATTGAGAGAAATTGTAATCTGATTGTTTGTTTTCATCCCATTATATTTTCCGGACTAAAATCTTTAACGGGAAAAAACTATGTAGAGAGAGCTGTTTTAAAAGCTATTGAAAATAAAATAGCCATCTATGCCATCCATACCGCATTTGATAATGATTTCTTTGGGGTAAACCACGGAATATGCAGTCAATTAGGACTCAGCAATATGAAGATTCTTCAGCCTAAAGAAAATAATTTAAAACAGTTAACGGTTTTTGTTCCTAAAGAATATTCGGAAAAGGTAAAAGAAGCCATGTTCTCTGCCGGAGCAGGAAATATCGGATTTTATGATGATTGCAGTTTTACAGTGAATGGCAACGGAACCTTCAGGCCGGTAGAAGGTTCAAATCCATTTTCCGGACAGCAGGGAATTCGTGAAAATGCAGATGAAGATATGATTTCTGTGATTTTTGAAAGCTTTAAACAGGGACAGATTGTAGGTGCTATGAAGGCTGCACACCCTTATGAAGAAGTAGCGCATCAGGTGTATAGTCTTGATAATAAAAATCATCATGCCGGATTGGGAATGTATGGTGATCTGGAAGTGGAAATGGATGAAAAGGATTTCCTTGGATTGGTAAAAGAAAAATTTGGGCTGGAAGTGATAAAACATTCCTCCTTCAATAATAAAAAAATTAGAAGAGTAGGAGTTTTAGGAGGCTCCGGAGCCAGTGGAATACGATCGGCAGCAGCCAAGAAATGTGATGCTTATCTTACCGGAGATCTTAAATATCACGACTATTTTTTAGCGGAGTCTAAAATGTTGATCTGTGATATAGGACATTACGAGTCAGAACAATTTGTTACTCAACAATTATTTGAAATTTTATCACAAAAATTTAGTACATTTGCAATTTCAAAATCTATTGAAAAAACAAACCCAGTAAATTATTTCATTTAAATATGGCAAAAACCAACGATATTTCAGTTGAAGAAAAATTAAGAGCTTTATACGATTTACAGATCATTGATTCAAGATTGGATGAAATCCGAAATACTAGAGGAGAATTGCCAATTGAAGTTGAAGATCTTGAAATCGAGATTGAAGGTCTTGAAAAAAGAGCTGAAAAATTTCATGCTGATATCAAAGATCAGGACGATCAGATCAAAACAAAGCATGAAGTAATTAACCATGCTAAAACTTTAATTGAGAAATACAAATCTCAGCAGGATAATGTAAGAAACAATAAAGAGTTTGAAGCATTAGGGAAGGAAATGGAATTCCAGGATCTGGAAATTCAGCTTGCTGAAAAAAGAATTAAAGAATTCGGAGCTAAAATTGCTCACAAAAACGAAACTTTAAGCGAACTGAATGCTAAGATCGACGATTTGAAAAGCCACTTGAAATTCAAGAAAGAAGAATTGGATGGTTTGATCTCTGAAACTCAGAAAGAAGAAGAATATCTTATAGAGCAGTCTAAAGAATTCGCAGGTAAAATCGATGAGAGATTATTAGCTTCTTACAACAGAATCAGAACAAACTCTATCAACGGTCTTGCTGTAGTAGGATTAGAAAGAGGAGCTCCAAAAGGATCTTTCTTCACAATCCCTCCTCAAAAGCAGATGGAAATTGCTCAGAGAAAGAAAATCATTATTGATGAGCACTCTGGGAAAATCCTTGTTGATGACGAATTGGTAATCGAGGAAAACGAAAAAATGAAATCTGTAATTAAATTCTAATTATTGATTTTTAAAAATATAAAAGCTGTTTCAGAGATGAGACAGCTTTTTTTATTTGATCTGAATATAAATCTGCCTCTCTTGGAGTAAAGCAACTTTAATAGGGGCTTTGTCATTCCGTAGGAATCTCTGCACATTCTTTTAACATGATAAAGATTCCTTCGGAATGACAAAGGTTGTGTTGTAATTGGATTAAAAAACTTAATGAAGAGTCATCCATAGAAACGGGCTTCAGCCCGTTTAATCAAAAACAAACTTTCCTTATCGGCTTTAGCCAAAACATAAAAAAAACCGCTTCAAAATGAAGCGGCTGATCGTATTTTAATCCTGATGATCGTACATCTTATTATACAAAGCAATAAATTTCTCTTTTACCGCTTTTCTTTTCAGTTTTAAGGTTGGAGTAAGCAATCCGCTTTCAATGCTCCATATTTCAGGAGTAAGCTCAATTTTTTTGATTTTCTCCCAGTTTCCAAGGTGCTCGTTGATGCCGTCAATCTCTTTTTCAATCCTTTGCTTAAGTTCTGGGCTTTTCGCAATCTCCTCCGGTGTGGAACCGATATTCAGGTTGTTTCTCATAGCCCAGCTTTTTGCAAATTCAAAATCAGGCTGTACCAAAGCACACGGCATCTTTTCACCATCACCCACAACCATGATCTGCTCTATGAATTTAGAGGCTTTTGCTAAATTTTCAATCGTTTGAGGAGCAATATATTTCCCACCCGATGTCTTGAACATTTCTTTCTTACGGTCCGTGATCTGTAAAAATCCGTCACCATCCAAATGTCCGATATCTCCGGTTTTGAAGAAACCATCTTCTGTGAAGGCTTCTTTTGTCATTTCTTCATTCTGGAAATATCCTTTAAATACAGAAGGTCCTTTTACCGTAATTTCACCGTCTTCCTGAATTTTAACTTTTAAATTATCCAATGGAATCCCTACGGTTCCCACTTTCATCTTATCAAAGCTGTTGACCGAAATTACCGGAGAGGTTTCTGTTAAACCATACCCTTCCAAAATAGGAATTCCCGCATTCTGGAACATTAAGTTAAGCCTGGTAGACAATGCCGCAGATCCTGAAACCAATGTCACAATCTCACCTCCTAAACCTTCTCTCCATTTGGAAAATACCAATTTATCTGCAATGATTTCCTGAAGTCCGGATGGCTTTGAAATGGTTTTCTTCTTACTGATTAAGTTCAGTGCCCAGAAGAATATTTTTGATTTTAATCCTCCTGCAGAAGATCCTGTATTGTAAATTTTGTCATATACTTTTTCTACCAGCCTTGGTACTACCGTCATATAATGAGGCTTCACTTCTTTTACGTTTTCACCCATTTTCTCAATGCTTTCCGCAAAATAAAGAGAAAAACCGTTGTACTGATACAGATAAAACAGCATTCTTTCAAAAATATGGCAGATAGGAAGGAAGCTTAATGCTCTTGTTTCCTTATAATCCAGACTTCTTTTCTTGGGAATTCTCGGAATGGCTCCCAATACGTTGGAAACAATATTATTATGAGTAAGCATTACTCCTTTCGGTCTTCCGGTAGTTCCGGAAGTATAAATAATGGTTGCAAGATCTTCCGTATTGATCGCGTTAGAAAGGTCATCCACTTCAATTTGTGTAGATTCATCTTTACCCAGATCAAGAATTTCTCTCCAGTTGGCAGCGCCACTAATATTATCAAAAGTAAAAATGCCCTGTAAACTCGGGATATTGTGTTTTACTTTCATTACTTTATTCAACAGTTCTTTATCAGAAACAAAACAGTATTGAATTTCAGCATTATTGAAGATGAATTCGTAATCTTCCGGAGAAATACTTGGATAAACAGGTACTGAAACAACTCCGATCTGAGAAAGTCCGAAATCCATTATAGCCCATTCTGTACGGGAATTGGTGGTAATCAAAGCGATTTTATCACCTGGTTTTATACCAAGCTTCAATAATCCTCTGGATATCTTATTTCCCTCATTAATAAACTCCTGGGTAGAAGTTTTTTTCCACTCACCATGATATTTCGTTACAAACATATCCGTTTTAGGATATTTTTCTAAAGCGTAGTGTGGAATATCGAATAATCTCTTGATCGTCATGATTTTTTACGTAATTTATAAAGAAATTTAAATATAAGCATTTTTTTTAATTGAAAACATTTCAATGTAATAATTAGGAATTAGTTAAATGCTTACCATAATATATGGAATCAAAAAGGAGGCCGGAAGCCCTGAAAAAGGGATTTTATATTTTGAACTGATCATTTGTGAATGTTTATGGTTCTGAAGGTATCCGGTATTGTTTTTATCTCTCACCATTTCGAATCCCAAAACACGCATTCACTGGCATTAAACTCGCTCTAACTTCTATTTTCTGTGCCTTTTTTCTGCTTTCAATTTAATTTTTTCAGATTTGCTTAAAAAGTGTAAATTTACGGCTATCTAATTATTTTTTTTATGGACTTTAATTTATCGGAAGAACAGCTGATGATTCAGCAGGCAGCAAGAGATTTTGCACAAAATGAACTATTACCTGGAGTGATTGAAAGAGACCGTGACCAGAAATTCCCTACAGAGCAGGTGAAGAAAATGGGAGAAATGGGACTTTTAGGAATGATGGTAGATCCAAAATACGGAGGTGCAGGTATGGACAGCGTTTCTTACGTGCTTGCGATGGAGGAGATTGCAAAAATAGATGCTTCTGCAGCTGTTGTAATGTCTGTAAACAACTCATTGGTTTGTGCCGGTCTTGAAAAATTTGCTTCTGAAGAGCAAAAAGTAAAATATCTTACCCCATTGGCAAGCGGACAGGTAATCGGAGCATTTGCATTATCTGAGCCGGAAGCAGGGTCTGATGCTACTTCTCAGAAAACAACTGCTGAAGATAAAGGAGATTACTACCTTTTAAACGGGATCAAAAACTGGATCACGAATGGTGGTACAGCTACTTATTATATTGTAATTGCACAGACAGATCCTGAGAAAAAACACAAAGGGATCAATGCTTTCATCGTAGAAAGAGGATGGGAAGGTTTTGAAATCGGATTGAAAGAAGACAAATTGGGAATCAGAGGAAGTGATACACATTCTTTGATCTTTAATAACGTAAAAGTTCCAAAAGAAAACAGAATCGGTGCTGACGGATTCGGTTTCAACTTTGCAATGGCCGTATTGAACGGAGGAAGAATTGGTATTGCTTCCCAGGCTTTAGGGATTGCTTCAGGGGCTTATGAACTGGCTTTGAAATATGCTAAAACAAGAAAAGCTTTCAAAACTGAAATCATCAACCACCAGGCAATTGCATTCAAATTGGCTGATATGGCTACTCAGATCACTGCGGCAAGAATGTTGTGTTTCAAAGCAGCTTGTGAAAAAGATGCAGGAAAAGATATTTCTGAAAGCGGAGCTATGGCAAAATTATACTCTTCTCAGGTAGCAATGGATACTACTATTGAAGCAGTACAGATCCATGGTGGATATGGATACGTGAAAGAATACCACGTAGAAAGATTAATGAGAGATGCAAAAATCACTCAGATCTACGAAGGAACTTCTGAAATTCAGAAAATCGTGATCTCAAGAAGCATCGCAAAATAACATTTTATAAAACACACTACCTATGAAAAAATCTTTGTGGATCACCCTTGGTGTTGTACTGCTGTTACTGGGCGTATTTGTCTGGTATAAATACTATTTCGTTTTCGGAGAAGGAGTGAAATCCGGATATCTGAACTACGCTATGAAAAAAGGCTATGTCTTCAAAACATATGAAGGTAAGCTGATTCAGGAAGGCTTCGGAAGTGGAAAAACAGGAACTATTACAAGCTATGAGTTTGAATTTTCTGTAGATGACCCTCAAGTTTTCAAACAACTGGAAACGAACAGTGGAAAAACCTTTGATCTGCATTACAAAGAGTACAATGGTGCTCTTCCGTGGAGAGGAAACACAAAGTTTGTCGTAGACAAAGTAGTGAATATGAAATAAACAAATAAGGCTCTCAATCTGAGGGCCTTATTTTACACCAAATCACAAAATATTAATATATGAAATAAAATTTCCAATTTTATTTTTGAACCCTGTTTGATAACAAAGATTCATTCTCTTTTGCTTATACTTAAAGTTAAGAGGAATTTTTGTAATAAACAAATACTTCCGTTGAATGTTTGATAAAATTAAAAATAAGAATCGAACTTTAATTCTAAACCTCATTAAAAAAATATTAAAAATCTATCCAAAGACGGATTGAAATCTAATGAGAGTCGTTATTCGGAATGTTTTTATTTCTCTTTTTATAAAAATAATATCCAATACCGGCAATGAGAAACAAAGGCCATAACGGAAGAATAAACAGGAAGATAGAAGTAATCACATCCCAGCCTGATTCGATGGCTGCTAACGATTTTCCACCGAAAGTTTTAGGTTCTGTTTCTGTTTTCTCTTGATCACGGATATTTATATTGATCGTACAGATGGTATTGTCGGCATAGTTTCGCCCTGAAACCTGAATGTCTTTCGTATCAATATCCCCGATATTACTGCTGATAGCATCCATTAAACCATCAAAATGCTGGAGAGGAACTTTGATATCCAGGCTGTAGACTTTTTGATCTTCTCCGTGAGGACTTGCAGATTCCACGTAAGAAAGATTTTCACTTTTGATATAGCCGTTATTTTTATGGGCTTCTTCTCTGATGATTTCCTTTACTGTTTCTGTATTTTCTGCTTGTATGGTAAGATATCCTGATTTTACCATATTATCTTTAGGCATATTCAGCTCATAACTGTCATTTTTAGGTTTGTCTTTATAGATGATCTTGGTTTCCTTAATAATCTTTGGAGCCGGAGCTTTTGCAGCCACTTTTTCAGGTTTCTTCTCCGTGGAATCCCTTTTCTCTATTTTGGATTCCAGTTTTGTTGTTGCTATTTTTTCAGATAAAGAATCTACCATCTTTGAGGTATTTTCTATTTTTTGCTGAATATCGTTCTTAGTATTTTCAAAATCTTTTATTCTGATACTGGCAGAGTCCAGAACTTTATCCGCTGTTTTATTGGCATTATCAATAGCTTCCGTTGCCACTGTAGCAGCGCTGTCAGCTGAGTGGATCGCTTCATGTATTGTATCCTGTGCAACTTCTCCTTTTTTACACATAATGAAAGTGCTTGATATAGCAACGAGTAAGATGAACTTTTTCATAAGTTTAATTTTTTTGATGAAGTAAAATTAGAAGGGAAGTTCTTGTAAAGATTGTAAATGAAATGTATTGTACTGGTAAAATAGTAACTGTTATATTTTCAGTGTTTTGTATTTGATTTACAAAAGATTTACAAAGCGTTTTTCCGAGTTTGCGGTATTGAAATGATTTTAAAGCTTTGTCTTTTTACTCAATAGTAGTTTGGGAAACTGAAGATTCCCATCCTTCGGAGGGGTGGCGAAAATTCAACGAATTTTTGACGGGGTGGTTTCAAACCCTATCATAAAAAAATCCGCAGAAAATTTCTGCGGATCTATATTTAAAACAATTTCGGCTTTTTGCGATTTTGCTCTTTTATTTCAGATTAATTTTCTCTGAACTCACTAATGAAGTGTAGCTTCACATTCGGGAATTTTTCCTGGGTCATATGAATCGTGAAAGAAGAATCTGCAAGGAATACCAATTGATTGTATTTATCTCTTGCCAGGAATCTCTGTTTTAATCTTGCAAATTCTTTGAATTCTTCAGACTTTTCATCAGCTTCTACCCAACATGCTTTGTGCATGGATAGAGGTTCATACGTACATTTTGCCCCATATTCATGTTCCAGACGGTATTGAATAACCTCGTACTGAAGCGCTCCCACAGTTCCGATGATCTTTCTTCCGTTCATCTCAAGCGTAAATAGCTGTGCAACCCCTTCATCCATCAACTGATCAATACCTTTTGCCAATTGCTTAGCTTTTAACGGATCATTGTTGTTGATATAACGGAAATGTTCAGGAGAGAAGCTTGGAATTCCTTTGAAGCTTAATTTTTCTCCACCAGTTAATGTATCTCCGATTCTGAAACTTCCGGTATCATGTAAGCCCACGATATCACCAGGGAAACTTTCTTCCACTACTTCTTTTTTGTCAGCAAAGAATGCGTTAGGAGAGGAGAATTTCATTTTTTTACCTTCTCTTACCAATAAATAATTTTCGTTTCTTTTGAAGGTTCCGGAAACAATCTTTACGAAGGCAAGTCTGTCTCTGTGTTTAGGATCCATATTCGCATGGATTTTGAAAACGAATCCTGTGAAAGTGCTTTCTTCAGGCTTTACCAGACGGGTATCACTTTCTTTTGGCTGTGGCATTGGTGCAATATCAATGAAAGCATCCAGTAACTCACGAACTCCAAAGTTATTTAAAGCCGAACCGAAGAATACCGGCTGAAGATCACCTTTCATATAATCCTCACGATTAAACTCAGGGTAAACAGACTGGATCAGATCAAGCTCTTCTCGTAAAGTTTTTGCTGCTTTTTCACCAATAACATCATCAATAGAAGTATCATTAATGTCGTCAAACTTAATAGAATCCCCAACTTTCTGTTTTTTCTCTTCTAAGAATAGCTGAATATTGTTTTCCCAGATATTGTAAATTCCCTGAAAGTCACTTCCCATACCAATTGGCAAAGAAAGCGGGCAGACTGTTAACCCTAATTTTTGTTCTACTTCGTCTAACAGATCGAAGGCATCTTTACCTTCACGGTCAAGTTTATTGATGAAAACCAACATTGGGATGTTTCTCATTCTGCAAACCTTAACCAGTTTTTCAGTTTGTTCCTCAACCCCTTTTGCAACGTCAATCACAACGATTACTGAATCTACAGCCGTTAATGTTCTGTAGGTATCTTCAGCAAAGTCTTTGTGACCCGGAGTATCGAGAATGTTGATTTTGTGGTCTCTATATTCAAAAGCCAATACGGAAGTCGCTACAGAGATTCCTCTCTGTCTTTCAATTTCCATAAAGTCGGAGGTAGCTCCTTTTTTTATTTTGTTGGATTTTACCGCACCTGCTTCCTGAATCGCACCCCCGAAAAGAAGTAACTTTTCTGTAAGGGTTGTTTTTCCGGCATCCGGGTGGGAAATGATCCCGAAGGTCTTTCTTTTTTGTATTTCTTTGATTAAGTCTGACATATCGTATTTTGAAGTTGCAAAAATCGGGATTTTTTGCGAGGTTTTCAAATTTTAATTAAGACAATGTTAATTAAGCAGAAGAATAGATGGATAGTCACGTTTGAGAATAATACATGTGGCTGCGAACCCATGAATAGTTGGGCTTATCTGTCAAACAAGCATTTTTATTAATAATATGAAGACATAGATCAATCCGGCAGTAATCATTATAAAAAAGGCAGACATAACGTATTCAAATATTCCAAATTCAGTTTTTTGCGGTGCTGAACTAAGGTTATACTGCTCAATAGTCTGCATACTTATTTTCAGATCAGGACGAAAATGTTGGATTCCTTTTAGAAAATGACGGTACAAATCATATTGGTTGCTTAGAATTACCAATTCAAAATTAAAGTCTACACTTGAAGCTACAATTTCTCCTGTTTTATTTTTCACATAGATCTGTAATGTTGTTTTGCCGTATTTTACAGTCTGAGTGTTTCGGACATATACATCGTCAGATGGATTTTTGGCTGGCTGAAGATCGATGTATAGAATGGTTTCAATAATGGTATTTTGATTGTTGTAGAAAGTAATTCCTCTCTCATCTACAAGAACTTTTCTTGCTTTTTCTTTTTTTCGGTACGTTAAAGCCACTATCAAGGCTATACAGCAAAATATAAGAAGAAGCTGGGCAATAAGAAGTGTGAAAAAAATACCAGGATCATTCTCTAAATATTGTCTGAAATTATTGTATATAAGATCGAAAACGACCCCGATTACTACCATAATCAAAATGACAGCTATCCAGATAATCCCCATTAAAAAATAAGTAATGGGTTTATTGATTTTGGATTCTATGGTCTGGAATTTTTCTGTCATATTAATTGTGAGTTTCAGATAATAAAAAAACAAGCCCGCATATAAGTGCTGTAATACTAAGAGTGGCCAGAATTAAAAGCCAGCCTCCCAAAGAAATCCCTTTGCTATTCACCTTCCATGTTTCCGTATCAATAGAATAGTTACGAAAAACAAAAGGATCTACTGTTAAGTCAGGGCGGAAAGTCACAATGCCGTGCAGGAAATGTGCATACAAAGTATATTTATTTTTTACCACCTTTAAAGGGAGATTCATGTCAATACGTTTTGTAATTTCTTCTTTTTTCTCTGATTGGATCGTAAGTTCTAGTAAAGGAGAAATACCCGATCCTACAGGATTTACAATATAGATATCAAAGTTTTGTTTTGAAGGGCGAAGATCTGTATAGAGAATCTGGTCTGCAATTTCATCTTTTGCATTATAAAATAAAAGTCCGGTTTCATCAACCACAATTTTACTTTCTATTTTCTTTCTTTTTCTACTATAATAACGGACTGTGGGGATTAAAATAAGTGCCGAAATTCCCCAACCTACCAATGCGGGATAAATCATTGCTTCAAATCCTCTTTTATAAATTCCGTAAACAGGCCCCAGAACGAAAAGTATAGTGAAAGGAATAAAGATCACAAAGAAAAGCCCATTCAGAACAACAGTCATTAATCTGTTGTTTGTAGACTCAATTCTTTGGAATGGAAATTCTGTATTCATTTTGTGATGTTCATGGATAAAGGAACGAAAATAAGAAAATCCTTTTTTAGTTGCCTGTAGCAGTCAAAAAAATTATCTTTGTTTCTCATAAACTTTTACAGAGAAAGGATGGAAAATAGCAAATATCCAAAGTTTACGTTTACATGGTTTGGCGGTGTCGTTTTGGTGGTTGGATTATTCGTGGGAACAATGGCTGTTTCCTTATTCAGCACTTTTTGGAAAGTTGTTTTCCGGGAAAATCTTGAACTGAAAGACTGGTTTCTGATGCTAGCGAATTCTGTAGGATTCCTTACGGCTATTGCCTTTTTTGACTTTTTCATTGTAAGGCGCACCACTCAAAAGAGGCTTAACTTCAATTTATCATCGGTTAATTTCTCTACCTATCTCCTGATCTTTCCCATGATGGCAGGAATGATGTTTATTTCTGAATTTATTGCCGCTCAGATTCCGACTACCGGGCCTTTTTTTGGCGATTTTTATGAATATTTTACCCAATTAATGAGTCAACTGACGGATAATCCTGTTGTAATGATTATCATGACGGTAATTATGGCTCCCATTTTTGAGGAAATTATATTCAGGGGAATTATTCAGAAAGGATTGATTAATAAAGGAGTAGAACCATGGAAAGCAATTTTATATGCTTCCATTATTTTTGGGGTGGTTCACGGAAATCCATGGCAGTTTATCAGTGCAGTGATGCTGGGCTGTGTACTGGGATTGGTATATCATAAAACAAAATCTTTACTGATGCCGATATTGCTGCATGCATTTAATAATTTAACCCTATCACTATTGGTGCTTTACGGTAAAGATGAGAGTTTTGCAAAGGTTCTGCATGTTTCAGAATGGCTTATTCTGGCTGTTGGAATTGTACTTTTCTCTTTATTCTACTATCTCTTTATGAAAAAGTATAAAGTACATTATGCTGAAATGTAAGTAACCAGGCTAAAAAAGTAAAATTGAAAATGAATATAGAAATGGAATTATTAGTAGCTACACACAACGAACATAAAAAAGAAGAAATCCAACAAATCCTGGGAAGTGATTGTGTTGTGAAAAGTCTTACCGATTACAACATTCACGAAGAAATTGTAGAAGACGGAGATTCTTTTCATGCCAATGCCCTGATCAAGGCCAAATACTGTTTTGAGAAAACCGGAGTTCCAAGTCTGGGAGACGACAGCGGTTTGGTAGTTGAATCTTTAGACGGAAGACCTGGGATTTTCTCAGCCCGTTATGCGGGAGATCATGATTTTGCCAAAAATATCGAAAAGGTATTGGAAGAAATGCAGGGTGTTGAAAACAGAAAAGCTTATTTTGTGACGGTTCTGTGCTACTATGATGAAAATGGGGCTCAATATTTTGAAGGCAGAGTTCACGGAAATTTACTGACTGAAAATAAAGGTTTCAAAGGATTCGGATATGATCCGATTTTTGTTCCTGAAGGTTATGAAAGAACCTTTGCTGAAATGAATCCTGAAGACAAAAATAAAATCAGCCACCGTAAACAGGCGTTAGACCTATTTATGGATTTTTTAAAAGTAACTGATTAAGTTTAAATATCAGGGTGAACCACCCATTTAGATTTTCTGTTGTACATTTGTTATCATAAATTATTGATTTGAGTACGTATTTAACAATATTAGGTTTTAATTCTGCTATCCCAACCATCAACACATCGCCTACAGCACAGCTGCTGGAAATGGAAGAAAGACTCTTCCTGATTGATTGTGGAGAAGGTACACAAGTACAGCTTAGGAAAGCAAAAGCAAGATTTTCAAAGATCAATCATATTTTTATCTCTCATCTTCACGGAGATCATTGTTTTGGACTTCCGGGACTTATTGCTTCTTTCCGTCTTCTGGGAAGAGATACACCGCTGCATGTCTACGGGCCGAAAGGAATAAAAAAGATGCTGGAAACTATTTTCCAGATTACAGAAACCCATCGAGGTTTTGAAGTGGTTTATCATGAGCTGGACAAAGATTATTCTGAAAAAATATATGAGGACAACAGGATAGAGGTATATACTATTCCGTTGGATCACAGGATTTACTGTAATGGCTATCTTTTTAAAGAAAAGCAGAAAGACAGGCATCTTAACATGAAAGAAATTGCCAAATACAGTGAAATTGAAACCTGTGATTATCATAATATAAAAGCAGGAAAAGATTTTGTACTGAGTGACGGCTATGTTCTTAAAAATGAAATTCTGACTCTTGAGCCTGCTCCGTCAGTGTCGTATGCATTTTGCAGTGATACCCGCTATCTTGAAAGTGTTATTCCGATTATTAAAAATGTAACGGTGCTCTATCATGAATCCACATTTTTACATGATCTGAAGGAAATGGCAGATTATACAGGACATACCACAGCATTGGAAGCCGCAACAATTGCTAAGAAGGCTCAGGTGGGAAAATTGATCTTAGGACATTTTTCAAACAGATATGGAGATTTAACCGTATTTACCGATCAGGCCAGAGAAATTTTCCCGAATACATTTTTGCCCAAAGCATTGGAAAGTGTAAAGATTTAGAATGAATATGCTGAAATTTGAAGAACTTAGAGACTTTCTCAACGAAAAGGCAGATCAGTATAACGCCCCCGATTTTATTGAAAATGATCCCATCCAGATCCCACACCGTTTTTCTTTAAAACAGGATATTGAAATCGCAGGATTTCTGGCAGCTACAATCTCCTGGGGAAACAGAAAATCAATCATTAATTCTGCGGATAAAATGCTTGATATTATGGGAAACTCTCCCTATGATTTTGTGATGAACTATTCTGAAAAGGATCTGAAGGAAATTCAGGATAAAAGTATTCACAGAACTTTCAACGGACAGGACTTTTCCTATTTTATAAGACAGTTCAACAGAATTTATAAAGAAAATGAAAGCCTGGAAAGTCTATTTGACGTAAAAAAAACGGAGCATAACTTTCTCCATGCCATAGAACGATTCAGAAACGGATTTCTGGAAACAGAAAAACACAGAAGCCATAAACACGTCAGTTCTCCTTACAAAAACTCCTCTGCAAAAAGGATTATTATGTTTTTGAGATGGATGGTGCGTAAAGACAAAAGGGGAGTAGATTTTGGAATTTGGGAAAAAATAGATCAGAAGCATCTTTCCATTCCTCTGGATGTGCATACCGGAAATATTTCCAGAAAACTGGGATTGGTTTCCAGAACACAGAATGACTGGAAAACGGTAGAGGAGCTGGATGTTGCCATTAGAAAATTTGATGAAAAAGATCCTGCAAAATATGACTTTGCCTTGTTTGGATTAGGGGTAACCAAAGAACTGTTGTAAAAATATAAAGGATGAAAAAATATAACGAAAAAAAAGAAGTTCTTGAAAAAATAGCGGACAGTATTACTTCATGGATTGGATCTATTCAGTCCCTGATTGTTCATACGCTGCTGTTCCTTACCTCGTTTTTGCTGCCAATGCTGAATATCGTTGATTTTGACAAAATGCTTCTTATTCTTACTACGGTACTTTCTCTGGAAGCTATTTATCTGGCCATCTTCATTCAGATGTCAGTGAATAAAAGCCACGAGAAAATTGAAGATATTCAGGAAGATATTGAAGAGATCAGTGAAGACATTGAGGATATTCAGGAAGATCTTGAAGAAATCAGCGAAGACATTGAAGAGATCAATGAAGATATAGAAGATATCCAGGAAGATATTGAGGAGATCAGTGAGGATATTGAAGAAATTAATGAAGAAGAAGATGAAGAGGATCACAGTGAAAGAGCAAAAAATGTAATACTGAAGAGTAATGTAAGCTCGAACAAGTATGAAATAAAAGCTTTAAAAGACATTATCTCTCAGCTGCAGAATGAAATTGATCAGTTGAAAAAAGACGATAAATAACCGAAATACTGAGAATAAAAATATAAAACAGATCAATGCTATTGGTCTGTTTTTTTTATGCTTGAATTTTAATATTCAATAATTTACGGAAAATGTAACGATAAGAAAAAATTATTGTGAATGTGGATGTGGAATAAGAAAATAGTAATACACAATGGTGAATTAGTATAATTATTTTTGCTACATTTGAACAAATGAAAACAAAATGTTAATTTATAGACTAAAAAACTATTTTTTCCTTTTTTCTTTTTTATTGATTTCTGCTTCTGCATTCTCTCAAACGAGACCTGTCAGAAAATCAGAAAAGATAAAACCTTCTGCGGCAAGTCTTAGAGCTGGAGCATTCATTGATGTGAATGTACCTCCCTATACACCTTCAAACTATACGCCGGAACAGTTGGTAAAGAATATTTTGATCAATGGCGGTACCAACTGTACAACAGCCAATGTTACCAATGTTACGGTATCTCCTGATCATGAAGTGACAAACAGCAACAGATTCTGGGGATATTTTCATAAAGGAACAACGAATTTTCCTTTTACAGACGGGATTGTTCTGACTACTGGATATGCTTCCGAAGCAGGTAATAATTATGTATCAGCGGTTGGACAATCAGTGGGAACAGGAAGTGATGCGGATCTTGTAGCAGCTACCGGAGCCAATGTTAGCTTAACGGATGCCGTAGCCCTTGAATTTGATTTCGTTCCGAATTCAAACCAGGTAAAATTTAATTACATATTCGTTTCTGATGAATATACTTCCAATTATCCTTGCTTGGGCTATTCCGATGCCTTTGCCCTTTTATTAAAGAAAGTTGGAGATCCTACCTATACGAACCTGGCAGTATTGCCCGGAGGTGCAGGACCTGTAAGTGCAACCAATATTGTTCCTGCAGGAAATGGATTCAGCTGCGGGCCTATCAATGCAACCTTTTTTGGAGCTTTAGCAAACCCGCATCTGGTTATTAATTATTTTGGAAGAACAACACCTCTAACAGCTGTTGCAGATGTAATTCCAGGGCAGACGTATCATTTTAAAATGGTATTGGCTGATGCAAAAGACCCTTCCCACGACTCTGCGGTTTTCTTAGAAGGAGGATCTTTTGATGTGGGGATTAAAATTGTAGACGAAACCGGAGTGGTTTTACCGGGAAGTATCAATATGTGTGATAATACTCCAAGGCAGTTGAAAGCTCAGGTAGCAGCAATTCCGGGAATGACTTATCAATGGTATAAAGATGGAGTCGCTATTCCTGGGGCAACAAGCGCTATTTATATTGCTACCCAGGCGGGAGTTTATACTGTAAAAGTAATGGTTCCGGGAAATCAATGTCCTAGTGAGGCAACCATTACGATCGTCGGAGGAACGAGCCCTACTGTACAGAATGCTGAACTTAAACTCTGTACAAGCCCTGCAATTACCAGTTTTAACTTGGAAACAGCAAAACCATTGATCAGTACAACACCAGGTGCAGTATTCCGTTTTTATGCCAACCAGGCTGATGCACAGGCTCAAAATAACAGTTATATCACCAATCTGACCAACTATGCTGGAACAGATGGACAAATATTATATGTTCTGGTTTCCAATGGAGCTTTCTGTAGCAAGATTGCAACATTAACCTTAAGAAAAGAAGAAACACCAACAGCTTTACTTACCGCTCCGAGATTGAAAATTTGTGCCGGTGAATCTGTTTTATTAACAGCTTCTGGCGGTGTTACCTATGAATGGAGTGATTCTGCAAGTACTACCGGAGGAATAAGAACGGTAAGCCCCACTCAGACTACCACCTATACGGTATATGCTATCGGAGCACAGGGATGTAAATCTCTTCAGCCGGCACGTATTACCATTGAAGTAGTACCGGCTATTGTTTCAAACTTAAAAGGTGGCCACATCTGTCAGGGTGATAAAATTGTTCTGGATGCAGGTTCAGGCCCTGGATATACCTATCAGTGGAGTTCTGGTGAAACAAGTCAGAGCATTACAGTAGCTACTCCTGGAGAATATACGGTAATGATCAGTAACGGAGTTTGTTCAAAAGAGTTCAAGACTCAGGTTATTAAAGCCGTGATTCCTGAAGTGATAAAAGTGGATTATAATGAGAGCGGAACAATGATTGTCACAGCAAGTAATCCAAGTAATGGTATCCTTGAATATTCAGTAGATAACGGGGTTACATGGCAGTCTTCGAATATATTTAATAATGTCCCTAAAAATAAAATCATTTCGATCAGAGTTAGGGTTAAATTTACAAGCTGTGTAGGTTTCCTTGAATTCTTTACATTCGTGATGAAAAATGTAATTACTCCAAACGGTGATAATATTAATGATATCATTGATTTCAGCGGGGTGGTTAATTATAAAGATTTCAGTGGACAGGTTTTCGACCGATATGGAAGAGAAGTGTTCAAAGCTGCGAAGATCAATCCATATTGGGACGGATATTTTCAGGGCAAAAAGCTTCCTACTTCTACCTACTGGTATCAGGTAACCTTCGAAGATCCTGCAAGTAAAGAACTTACTGTAAAAACAGGATGGATATTACTTAAAAATATAGAATAATTTAAACTTTAACTGAAAGACTGACTATTTTGTCAGTCTTTTTTTATTATTTTAAAATAAACAGAGTTGATATTCTAATATAAATAAATTTGCGTTAGTAATAATGTAAATTGTGTTAACTTGAATTTCAATCAAAAAAAATAGTATTTTTGTTCAAAATAATATAAAATGTTAAATAGGAGGAGAGGAAATTTATTTTTAGCGTTATTTTTAGCTTTCATGGGGAACTTTGTTTTGGCTCAAAATAAAGGAAGGGTAGAAATTGCTGCAAAACCTAAAGCTGCTTCCTTGAGAGCAGGTGTTTTTATCGATGTAAACGCACCAAGCTACCCGGAATCCGGCTATCCTATAACTCAGCTGATAAACGATGTTCTTATATCGGGCGGTACCACTTGTACCAGTTCAACGGTAAGCAATGTGACAGTATCTCCAAACTTGTCTGCCACCAATCAGAACCGTAGCTGGGGATATTTTAATAAATCAAATACAAACTTTCCTTTCAGTAAAGGGATTATACTTTCAACAGGGTATGCCAATAAAGCCGGGAATACTTTCCAGGGAACTTTAAGTGATGACCTTGGAACTGGTGGAGATGTAGATCTGGCGAATGCCTTAGGGATTGCTAACAATAACCTGACCAATGCAACATCTATAGAGTTTGACTTTGTAGCTGCTTCTACTGAAATTACTTTCAGATATTTATTTGCTTCCAAAGAATATCAGCAAAACTTTCCATGTACTATTACAGACGGTTTTGCCTTACTGTTAAAAAAAGCATCTGATCCTACTTATACCAATCTTGCAGTGCTTCCGGGAGGAGCAGGGCCTGTAAGTGTAACGAATATCCACCCGCAATATCAAAACTGCGGGCCTAAAAATGAAGCCTATTACGGAGGTACCAATACTGCTCAGGTTGAAACCAATTTCAATGGACGTACTATTCCGCTTACTGCAAAAGCAACGGTAATTCCTGGGCAAACCTACCATTTTAAAATTGTGCTTGCAGATTATCAGGATCCCAACTTTGATTCAGCCGTATTTCTTGAAGCCGGATCATTCGATATCGGGGTAAAAATCCTGGATCCGGCAGGTGTACAACTTCCTGCATCTGTAAATATGTGTGATAATACGCCACAGACTTTTACAGCTTCGGTTCAGGGACCTAACATAACCTATCAGTGGTATTTGGGAACCAATGCAATTCCAGGAGCTACTAATGCAAGTTATACTGCAACACAGCCTGGTGTATATACCGTTAAGGTTTTCATCCAGGGAAATAGCTGTCCGGGAGAAGCTACTATTACTGTGGTTGGCGGAACATCTCCTACAGTACAGAATGCTACACTGACGGCCTGTTATGCCGCTGGGAATGCAACTTTTAATTTAACATCAGCACAAGCCTCAATAAGCACTACTCCGGGAGCTGTGTTTTCATATTATACCACATTGGCAGATGCTAATGCAGGAAATACAAATACAGTTCCTAATCCAACAGCTCATCAGAGTGCAGGCGGAACGGTGTATGTAAGAGTGGCAAACGGTTTCTGTGCAAAAGTAGCGCAGCTGCAATTAGTAAAAGCCCCACAAATGGTACCTACTATTGCTCCACCGATAGTGCTTACCTGCGCTAGCTCTCAGACGACACTGGATGCTTCAGCTTCTGTTTATCCGGCTGGGGCTACATTCAACTGGACGACTACCGGAGGAAATATTGTTTCAGGAGGAACTACTTTAAATCCTGTGATCAATGCTGCGGGAACCTATACTTTAACCATTACAAAAGTTTATCAGCCTGGCAATATCAGCTGTACAGCTGTAGGAACTGTAACCGTAACAGGAAACAGCGCTCCGCCAGTTACCGGGCTTACGGCAAACAAAATAAAAATCTGTAAAGGAGATTCTGCAACCCTTACTGCTTCAGGAGGTGCTACCTATAACTGGGGGAATGGCCTTACCGGAAACGGAAGCACACAGGTTGTTTCACCTACTGTTACAACAACCTATACTGTAACAGCAGTGGGAGCGAATGGTTGTGTGTCTCAAAACCCTGCCACTTTAACAATTGAAGTGTCAGAACCTTTTACAGCCCAAAACGCAACATTACATAAGTGTTATCAGCCAGGATTAACTTATAATCTTACTGAAGCTCAGACTCAGATTACAACTGCTGCAGGAGTTACTTTTACTTACTATATCAATCAGGCTGATGCTAATGCTGCTAACGGAAACTTTATTGTAACACCTACAACATATACACCTCCAGGAGGAAGCCAGACTATTTATGTATTAGCAAGTAATGGAGGTTGTAGCTATGTAGTGTCTCTGCAATTATTAAGTACAGCTCAAACGACTCTTACCATTGCTGCGCCGCAAACAATTACCTGTACAACTCCACAGATTACACTCAATGCTTCAACATCTGTAGTTCCTGCGGGATCTACTATTGCATGGACCACAACCGGAGGAACTATCGTATCAGGAGGCAATACACTTACACCAGTTGTAAGCGCTGGGGGAACATATACTTTAACGGTTACTAATATATCACAACCAGGAAACTTAAGCTGTACGTATACTGCAACAGTAACAGTACAGGAAGATAAAGTACAGCCGATAGCTGCACTTGTTTCATCACAACCCCGTATTTGTGTTGGAGAATCTGTAACATTGACAGCTTCTGGAGGAGTAACTTATAACTGGGGCAATGGCCTTACCGGAAATGGAAATACTCAGGTTGTTTCACCTACAACAACAACTGTGTATACCGTATTTGCTGTTGGAGCTAACGGATGTATTTCTGCAACACCAGCAACAGTAACAGTTCAGGTAGGTCCACCTATAGCAGGACTTACCGCATCAAAATTAAAAATTTGTGAAGGAGAATCTGTAACATTAACAGCTACAGGAGGAATTACTTATAACTGGATAGGGCTTACCGGTAATGGAAATACACAGGTTGTTACTCCAACAGTAACAACAGAATATTCGGTATTTGCATTGGGAGGAAACGGATGTAGTTCTGTGAATCCGGCTAAAGTTACCATTGAAGTAGTTCCTGCAATTGTTTCTACATTAAAAGACGTATTTGTCTGCGCCGGAGATAAAGGAACGCTGGATGCCGGGGCAGGACCAAACTATACTTATGTATGGAGTACAGGAGCAACCACTCAAACGATAACAACTAATATTCCCGGAACGTATTCTGTGATCATCAGTAACGGAGTTTGTTCAAAAACTTTCTCTGCACAGCTGATCAATCCTGATTTACCACAGTTTACGAATATTGTTTATGATAACCATATTCTTACCCTTACGGCAAGCAATCCTACTGGTGGAACATTAGAATTTTCCATAGACGGAGGATTGACATGGCAGTCATCAAACGTATTTACAGGAGTTTTAAATAATACCATGTATTCTGTAATGGTAAGAGTGAAAGGTGCTAAATGCGGTACTTCACTGGATTATTTTACATTCATTATCAGCAATGCTATTACCCCTAATATGGATGGTGTTAATGACACTATAGATTTCTCCGGAATCAGCGGATACAAAGATTTCGCAGCTTCTATCTTCGACAGGTATGGAGCAGAGGTATTCAAAGCAGCTAAAGGTGATGTGATATGGACAGGATCTTTAAAAGGAATCAATCTTCCTACTGCTACTTACTGGTACAGGGTACAATGGGAAAACCCGGCCAGCAAGAAACTGGAACAACGTTCCGGATGGATACTTCTGAAGAACAGAAACTAGACATTTATTAAAAATAAAATAGTAACAAGAAAATCTTTCAGCAATGAAAGATTTTCTTGTTTTTAGGGGTAAGTGTTATCATGATTTGTGAATTATTTGAAATGAGAAGGAAATATGTTAAAATAATTTGTAATTCAATGCTACCACATCATTTATGGTTTCTTCGGGTAGGGATTGATTAACGAAAATTTACTGTAAAAGGTTCTTATTTTGTTTTTTTGTAGTAAAAAATATAAATATGTATATGAGATATTTAAAAAAAAATTAAATTTGTTGAAACAAAAATATTATGAGAAGATATCTACCGCTTTGTTTATTTTTTTTAGTCATCTCGACTTTTTTATTTTCACAAAACCTGCCACCGCGAAAACAGGCAAAAGAAATTCCTTCCAATCTATCCAGAAGAGCTGGGGCTTTTATTGATGTGAACGCTCCGCAGTATCCTGAAACTGCTTACACTATTGAGAAAATGGTTAAAGATGTATTGATTTCATCCGGAACCAATACCTGTCTTACTCCCAATGTAACCAATGTGAAGATTACTCCTAACCATGCTGCAAGTAATGCAGACAGAGCATGGGGATATTTTCATAAAGCTACAACCAATTTCCCTTTTAAAGACGGTCTTATTCTTTCTACAGGTTATGCGAGAAGAGCAGGTAACACTTTTGAAGGCGGCCTTAGTGATGTCAACGGTGGAGGATCAGATGCTGATCTTGCACAGGTGATTGGGGTAGTGGAAAGTAGATTGAATGATGCTGTTCTTTTGGAGTTTGACTTCGTTCCAACAACCTCTCAGATTAAATTTAATTATCTGATTGCATCAGAAGAATATACAGGCTCATTCCCTTGTACCTTTGCAGATGCCTTTGCAATCTTATTGAGACCTACTTCAGGTGGACCTTATGTAAATATGGCTGTGCTTCCTGGAGGAGCCGGACCAGTAAGTATTACGAATATCCACCCTGAAATACCAGGGAGTTGTGGTGCTGTAAACGAACAATATTTCGGAGGATATAACACGGGTAACGTTGAAACCAACTTTAATGGAAGAACAATTCCATTAACTGCTACAGCAACAGTAGTAGCAGGGCAGGAATACCACTTTAAAATGGTAATTGCCGATTACAGTGACCATAGTTATGACTCTGCTGTATTTCTTGAAGGAGGATCTTTCAACATCGGGGTAGACCTTTTAGATCCTGCAGGAACGAAATTACCTTCAGATATCAATGTGTGTGATAATGTACCTCAGGTAATTACAGCTTCTGTAAATGACCCTAATCTTGTATACCAATGGTATTATAATGGTGCTCCGGTACCTAATGCCACTACCAATACAATTACCGCTATCCAGCCTGGTACCTATACTATCGAAGTAAGCGTTCCTGGTAATCCATGTCCGGGTAAAGCCTCCATACAGATTCACGGAGGAACAACACCGCTGGCTCAGGATGCAACATTGCTGCTTTGTACTACACCGGATATTACTACTTTTGATTTAAGTACTATTACATCTACTATCAGCCCTACACCGGGAGCGATTTTTAAATTCTACGTTAATCAGGCTGATGCAATTGCTCAGAATGATAATTATATTCAGACTCCATTAAACTATAATGGTAATGATGGTCAGATTCTTTATGTTGTTGTTTCCAACGGAGCATTCTGTAGTAAAATGGTTGAACTGAAATTACTGAAGGAAGTAACGCCAACGGCTAAAGTAAAAGCTTCCAGAATAAAAATATGTCCTGGAGAGTCTGTAACCCTTACTGCTGAAGGAGGAGATACTTATCTATGGAGTAATTTCATGGGAACAGGTAATATGCAGACGGTTACTTTATATCAGACGACAACATTTACAGTATATGCCATCGGACAAAAAGGATGTAAATCTCTGAATCCTGCAACCATAAGAATTGAAGTTACACCGGAAATCACATCACCATTAAAAGATGTTGAAATGTGTATTGGTGACATAGTAACCCTTGATGCAGGAGCAGGACAAGGCTTCAAGTATCTTTGGAGTACAGGGGCTACAACACAGAAAATTAATGTAGACCAATGGGGGATTTATTCAGTGGAAATTGATAATGGTATCTGTAAGAAGGTTTTCGAAGCTAAAGTAATGGGAGCTGCTACTCCTTTTGTTACTGCTTTAAATTATGAAAGCATCAAGAAAACAGTTACAATTACTGCAGAAAACCCTCCGATGAACAATACACCAAGTACATTAGAGTATTCTATAGACAACGGAATCAGCTGGCAGGAATCTAATGTATTTACTAATCTTTTAGACAATACAAACTATACTGTTTTAGTAAGAAGAGTAGGAACACATTGTGTGGGATCTCTTGAATTCTTTACCCTGCAGATCAACAATATTATTACTCCGAACGAAGACGGAATCAACGATGTACTGGATCTTAAAGCTCTTGGAGACTTTAAAAACTTTAAAGGTTCTATATATGACAGATATGGAGTAGAAATGTTCAGATTCTCAAAAGAAAATCCTATCTGGGACGGAACAGTGGGAGGTAAGAGACTGCCTACAGCTACCTACTGGTATAAGTTTAATTTTGAGTATCCAAAATCAAAAGCTCAGATGAACTGGTCAGGATGGATTATGCTGAAGAACAGAAACTAAAATTGATAATGTAATATAAAAGAAAGCCTTTCAAATGTATTTTTGAAAGGCTTTTTTTAACAAAGAATGTTACTGTATTTTGTTCAACAAAAAGCTCCCGGCAAAGAAGCTTTTTTTTAATGATTTCTTTATTGATTTTCTTTCCAGAGGTTAGCAAAGTGTATAAAATCTGCAACACTAAGTTCTTCTGCTCTCTTATCTAAAAATTCGTGTCCTTTTAAAGCTTCAGGAATATTTAATGATTTCAATGCATTAGAAAGTTTTTTCCTTCTTTGATTGAATCCTGTTTTTACAATTTGTTTAAACAAAACTTCATTTCCCGAAAGCCCTTCCTTAGGGTTTCTTGTAAGCCTGATTACTCCCGATTTTACTTTCGGCGGAGGATTGAAGACGTTTTCATGTACCGTAAACATATAAGATACATCATAATAAGCCTGTATCAGGACAGAAAGAATACCGTAATCTTTAGTTCTCGGAACAGCAGCCGTTCTTTCAGCTACCTCCTTCTGGAACATTCCTACCATTTCCGGAATCAATTGGTAATGATCTACAATCTGAAACAAGATCTGAGATGAGATATTGTACGGAAAATTACCAATGATCGCAATCTCATCGTCTTTGATAAAACTGAAATCCTGCTTCAGGAAATCTCCTACAAAAGTTTCTTCAGTTACTTTCGCATAATTCTTTTTCAGGTATTCGATAGATTCTGTATCGATTTCTGCAAGGTAAATCTTCTGCTCCTTTTCAAGAAGATATTTGGTAAGAACTCCCATTCCGGGACCCACTTCCATAATATTATTATAGTTCTCAAAACTAAGACCTTCTACGATTTTTCTTGCGATATTTTCATCTGTCAGAAAGTGCTGACCCAGATGTTTTTTTGCTTTTACACTCAAAGTTTTTTATGATTTTATTAACAATGATTTTCTTTATTTCGTCCCAAATTTCGGAAGATTTTTTCTATTTTAGCCAAAAATTTTAATATTAATGGCTAAATCTGTAGATGAATTTAATAAGAAAAGGCTTCGGTCCAGCAATATTACAGTAGTGATAAGTATTGCCTTAGTGTTATTTTTGTTAGGATTAATGGGGCTTATTCTGATTAATGCCCAGAAATATTCTGACTATATCAAAGAACAGTTGGTGGTGAACGCCTACTTTGATGAAAACTATGACGCTAAAGATTCTGTAAAAATTGCAAAACTTGAGGAAGAAACTTTTAAAAAGGTACAGTTATTAGCTCCTGTAAAAAAAGCGACTTATATTTCAAGAGATATGGCGGCAAAAGAAGCCAAGAAAACTATGGGAATCGACAGTGATGCATTGTTTGAAGAAAATATTTTCCCTTCTTCTATTGAAGTTGCTTTAAAACCGGAATTTGTAGATCCTGCAAAAATTGATGAAGCCATTAAAGAGATCAAATCCGTTCCGGGGATTATTGATGTTAAAAATGACAGTACTTTGATGGTAGATGTTTACAATAACCTGAGCAGAATTCTGAAGTGGATCTTAGGATTTTCAGTGCTGTTCCTGATATTGGCGGTTGTATTGATCAACAACTCTATCCGTCTGAAAATATTCTCGAAGAGATTTATTATTAAAACGATGCAGCTGGTAGGGGCGAAAAGAAGATTTATCCTTAAACCTTTTATTGTAGAAGCTATTATTTTAGGAGCCATCGGTTCTGTAATAGGTCTTATTGCTTTAGGAGGGGTATGGTATTATTTCACAAGTCAGATTGGCTCTGCTTTCGTACAGGACAACAACCAATATTTCTGGTTAGTTATCTTAGTACTTGGAGTTGGAATTTTTATTTCTGTCTTAAGTACAATTTTCGCGACATGGAGATTCTTAAAATCAAACGTTGACGATTTATATTACTCTTAACAATGAGCAAAAAAACAAATAAATTTTCCGCTTCAGACTTTGGACATGAAGCAGAAGTACCACAGGAAAGTGCTTTCTATTTCGGACAGCAGAATTTCAAATGGATGTTGATAGGATTAGCATTTATTGTAGTTGGGTTTCTACTGATGATGGGTCCCGATGCCAATACGGTAGATGGAAAGTTTGATCCGAACTCATGGAATGACGGTATCTTTTCTATCAGAAGAATCAGAATAGCACCTCTGTTTGTTGTTATAGGATTTGTCATAGAAGTGTACGCGATCTTAAAAAGAAAATAAATAAAATACACTTTATTTAAGGATTAAAAAATTTAAGAATTTAAAGATATGAAGCTAATAAGCCCATCTTTTTAAATTCTTAAATCTTTTAATCTTTTTAATTTTTTAAAAGAATATGGATTTAATCAAAGCAATTATTATTGCCATTGTAGAAGGGTTGACAGAATATCTTCCGATTTCTTCTACAGCACATATGGGGTTTACTGCAAATCTTATGGGGCTGGAGGAAACAGAATTTTTAAAAATGTTTCAGGTGTCCATTCAGTTTGGAGCCATTTTATCTGTAGTAGTAGCATATTGGAAAAAGTTTTTTGATTTAAACAATATTCAGTTCTATTTCAAACTGGCTTTTGCGGTAGTTCCGGCTTTGGTGCTGGGATACTTATTCGATGATAAGATTGAAGCCATTCTTGGAAATCAGATTGCTATTTCTTCCGTATTGGTTTTAGGAGGTGTTATTTTGCTGTTTGCAGATAAATGGTTTAAGAATCCTAAGATTGATGATGAAAAAGGGATTACGATAAGAAATGCCGTTACCATCGGTTTTTGGCAATGTCTTGCGATGATGCCGGGAACAAGCCGTAGTGCAGCTTCCATCATTGGAGGGATGGCACAGGGACTTACCAGAAAAGCCGCCGCAGAATTCTCTTTCTTCCTTGCTGTACCTACCATGCTCGCTGTAACTGTGTACTCAGTTTTTGTGAAAACCTGGGGAAAAGAAACAGCCCATCCACAGAAAGGATATGAAATGATCATGGCTTCACAGGATCACATTATGATCTTTGTAATCGGAAATATTGTAGCCTTTATTGTGGCACTTATTGCGATCAAAGCCTTTATTGGCGTGCTTAATAAATATGGATTCAAACCATGGGGCTGGTACCGTATTTTCGTTGGAATTGCTCTTTTGATCTATTTTTATTTCTTTAAATAGGAATTACATTATACCCATTCATGACTGCTGAAGAACTGAAATCAGGATACATTTTTTTATTGGATAAGCCTTTGGACTGGACTTCCTTCCAGGCTGTCAATAAAATGAAATACAAACTTAAAAGGGAATTTGATCTTCCTAAAAAATTTAAAATCGGACATGCCGGAACTTTAGATCCCAGAGCAACTGGGCTTCTTATTGTCTGCTGTGGAAAATTTACAAAGAAAATTCCTGAAATTCAGGATGCTCCCAAAGAATATTGGACAGAGATTAAAATTGGAGTACAGACAGAATCTTATGATACTGAAAAACCTGAAATCCTTCATCATGACATCTCACATATAACTGAAGAACAGGTAAAAAACATCCTGGAAAAATTTGTTGGAGAAATCGAACAGAAACCACCTATTTATTCGGCCATTAAAATTGATGGGGAAAGAGCCTATAACCTTGCAAGAGCCGGTGAAGAAGTGGAAATGAAGGCGAGGAAGACAACCATTCATTACATTCAGGATATTAAAATAGATTTCCCTTTGGTGAGCTTTATGGTAGGTTGTTCAAAAGGAACATATATCAGAAGTCTTGCTCATGATATCGGGCAGGAATTGGGGGTTGGAGCTTATCTGACACAATTAAGACGTACTAAAATCGGAGAATACGCCATTGAAGATGCTACAGATCAGTTTCTGAACAACGAGTACAGGTTTGAGGGCCTATGAAAATAAAATTATCCCTTTTATTATTCATATTTGCTCTTGTTAAAGCATTTTCTCAGGATACGGAAACCGGAAAATCCAAAATGGATTTCTATTTCAATCCTTCTCTGAATATTGGGTTTAATATTAATAAGAAAAATCAACCCAACAATTCGCAGTATATCGAAAACAGGTCTTCATTAGGAAATCTAACGTATGGTATTACTGCTGTAGGAGGTTATAATTTTCTTCCTAACTTTGCATTGGGAACAGGGTTTAAATATAGCTTTATACAGGATAATGATCACCTGATTTATTGGGTTATCCAGCCAAAGATTATTTTTTCTCCTGGAGAAAGACCTTTTTATATAGATATTAATTACGGAAAACAGCTTAATCACTCTGCTATTTCAGATACCGAATTCTGGGGTGGAAGACTGGGAATGCAGGTTTCCTATTCAAAAAGATTGAGTCAGGAAGGAGGAATCGTTTTTGAATCACACAAACTTAAAGATGGAGCTGATGGTTTTTTTATAGGCCTAGGCTATGGAATTACCATTTTTAGCAATAAAAATTATACCGGCTACGGAAAAGACTAATGGAAAAAACGCGTATCAATAAATATTTATCAGAAGTTGGATACTGTTCGAGAAGAGCAGCAGATAAGCTTTTGGAAGAGGGAAGGATTACAATAAACGGGAAAATTCCTGAGTTGGGAACAAAAGTTTCTGACGAAGATCTGGTAGAGGTAGACGGAAAACCTATCAGAGAACCTCAGGAAAAACCTATATATATCGTTTTTAATAAACCGGTAGGGATTGTTTGTACCACAGATACAAAACGCGAAAAAAATAATATCGTAGACTATATCAACCATCCAAAAAGAATTTTTCCTATCGGAAGATTGGATAAACCAAGTGAAGGACTTATTCTCTTGACAAGTGACGGTGATATTGTCAATAAAATTCTGAGAGCGAGAAATAACCACGAGAAAGAATATATTGTTCGAGTAGATAAACCGCTCACTCCAAAGTTTCTGGAAAAAATGCGAAATGGTGTTCCCATCCTTGATACGGTGACCAAAAAATGTGAGATAGAGAAGATTGATGATATGAACTTCAGAATTGTCCTTACTCAGGGACTGAACAGACAGATCCGAAGAATGTGCGAATACCTTGGATATGAAGTGAAAAAACTGAAAAGAATCCGTATCATGAATATCAAACTCGATTTACCCATTGGAAAATGGAGAGATATGACGGATGAAGAACTTAAAACTCTAAACTCTTTGCTGACAGATTCCAGCAAAACATTTGATTAAAATATCTAATATACTTTAGCAATTTCATTTTTTCTGATATAAACAATTTGAGGAGTAATTAATTATTTCTCACATATTAGTGTAATATATTTTATATTTCATTGAAAATATATTATATTTATAATACTAATAACCATAATCAGAAAATCATGAAACTAATATTAAATTTGGTTCTATTATTTGTTACTTTAGTAATATTTGTGAATTGTCAAAATGATAATCATAACCAGAATTACCCGCATGATTCTTCGTTTTACATTGATTATAGAAGTCTAAAAGGATTGCCAGATGGAATTGCCGTCATTGAACTCGATCCTGAAGCTCCTAATTTTGGAAATATCAGCAACAGACTTGAATTAGGTATAGGTGTATTGCCACACCATATCTATTACAATCAAAATGCAAAAAAAATGTACACAACTGCTTTAGGTGGCAGCTATCTTTATGAGATAAAAACGGGAGAAGATCAAAATGGACAACCCCAATTAATCAGTGCAACTCCTATTGATACCGGTGAGAATACAGTAGGCGAAAATTTATTTTTCACGAATGATGGCAGATATTTTATGACCTTTATGGGGGGAGCAGGAGGCCCAAAAGATGGTAGTATTGGGGTCTTTAATGCCAGTAATAATCAGCTTATCAAAACGATTAAAGCTCCAATTCAAACTAATCCCAACCAATTTATAATGTATCCGCATGGTATTTCCATTAATGAAGAAAAGGGATTAATGATGGTATCGTCCACCATTCACCCTGATCTTACTACCGGAATGGGCAATACCTGTACTTTATTAGATCTGAATACCTATGAAATAAAGGAGACCTATCAGGTAGCAGACTCGCCAACAGATATGTCCGCTCCTGTTGAAGTTTTACTGCTTCGTGGGAAATTTCCACAATACGCCCTTGCTACCACAATGCTTGGTGGTGATATCTGGATGGCTCCATACAATCCTACGACCAAAAAATATGATGCTTTTGCTAAGGTTTTTGATGGTAGTACAAAAGGATTAGGCTGGGCGCTCGAAATGTATATTGATGATTCAAACAAACTCTATGTAAGTTTTGCAGAACCTGGAAAAGTACTCGTATTTGATATCAATAACCTTCCTCAATTAAAGCTTTTGAAGACTTTTGATGCAGATAAAGGAGCACATCATATGGCTTTCTTTAAAACCAAATCAGGAAAAGAAGTTGTAGCAGTACAAAATAATTTATTGGATCTCCCTAACTTGAATTCAGGAACGATCAGTATCATTGATATTAATTCCGGAAAAAAATTAGGGACAGTAGATTTACGTAACCAATATGGAATACTACCCGAATCCATTGAAGGAACCAATGGTCCCAGCAATTATATGCATCACTAAAATTTAAAAGAGTATTTAAGAGCGCAAACTCTTGCGGGATCGTATTTTTGGAAGAGTTTATGTCCGTTTTTTATTTGTTCCCCCTATTATTTTATATATAATTTCATTCTTTCCTCATATTCAGGTTTCAGTTTTAAAAGTTTCCATATTGTTTTATCATCAGGGTTACTGATTCGGTAGAATAGTATTTTGTCTGCTGAATACTTGAAATAAGGATGATTTTTAAGCCATTCCTCCGGTGCATCTACTAATGAATACCGAGGTACTTTGGTGGTGCTCAATGGTGCTGTTGAAATCAGTTTTTGAACAAGATCCTGATCAATATTGTACGTACTTAAAATCTGTTGCTTATTCATAAAACCTCCCAGTTTTTTTCTGAAACCAATTATTGAACCTGCACTTTTTTCATCCAGTCCGAATTCTATAAGTTGTCTAAAAGTAATGGTATTGAGATCTGTTTTTGAAAAATCTGTTTTTTCCTGCTGCTTTTCCTGAAGTTTGATATAAGGTTTCATTTCCTGAAATTTCTCTGCAGAAATCACAAAACATTTCTGCAGATCATCCAGGCTTATAAAACTTCCATGTAAATTTCTGTCCCGATAATTGATAATGGTGTTTGCTTGTTTTTCTGAGAATCCAAGAGCTATCCAACCTTCTAAGTCCAGCTGATTGGGATTAAACATATGATATTGAACCTTAGATTTTATAGGATTATTCTTTGCCATATTCCTGAAGTTTTCCGGGGTTTTTGCCGGCAGTAACAGATAAGGCTCAAGTTTGCTGTAATTTTCTGTAGAGATGATAAAGCATTCTTTAAACTTTTCTTTGCTGATAAAACTTCCTCCGAGATAATTTCGATATTTAATAATAGCCTCTGCCTGTCTTTCACTGAAGCCCATCTTAAGCCAGTCATTGGCAGAAAACTGATCAGGGTTGAATTTCCCTGATATCATAATTTCTTTCTTTCCAAAAGTTTTGAATCCTTTTGAATTTTCCTTTTTTGTCATTTCAGGAAGTAAAATGAAAGATGCCAGCTCACTGAATTTCTCTTCGGAAATAGCATAACATTTTTTCAATTGTTCTTTTGAAGTAAATTTTCCGCCTACAATGTCTTTATACTTAAGAATGGTAATAGTCTGTTTCTCTGAAAACCCAAGTTTCTGCCATTGATCTTTATCAAGCGTATTGGGATCAAAATCGGATAAATGTGTTGCTATTGAAGCATCTGCAATGAATGTAACCTCAGGAAAAGGCTCTTTTTCCCGGCTGGTATATTTTTGATACGCAAATAAAACAGTCAGCAATGTGACCATAAATGCTAATTTCTGGTAATAGTTTTTTCTCATCATGTAGTAAACTTATACATAAAAATAAAACATGGCAATAGCTGATCCTGAAATGGTTAAATATGATATAAAGAAATTGTTTTATGATGTAAAAGCTAATAGGGATATTATCTTTTATGCGATATAATTTCGTAATCGATACTGCATGTTCATATTATATTATTGTTTTTTAATACGACAGGTTTTGTCGCTCCACGTAGATAATTTTACATCAGAATAAGACTGGATTTACTATAAATAAAGAAAATTAAATAATTAATAGTATGATTTACAGGATACCACATTAAAGTGATTTTGTGTCTTAAAAAGTATTAAATTCGCCACGTTTTAACAAACTAATTACTAACTCAAAAAACATAGAATGAAAAAATTCTACATCAGTGCATTCACCCTATGCACAATCCTGGGCATATCCGCTCAGGAAGTGGTATGGCAGAAAGACATCAAATCCTCTACCCAGGATTTTCTAAGCCAGGTCACCACCACGATCGATCAGCAGTATCTAATCACCGGAAGTTCTATACAGTCAGGAAGCGGGAAGCTGGAGGCTGGAAGTAAGCAAAACAACGGTTACGATTTCCATCTGGTAAAACTCAACCAGCAGGGACAGGAAGTCTGGGAGAAATATTTTTCGGGATCCAACCATGATTATTTATCCGCAACCGTTACCACTCAGGATGGCGGATTTTTACTGGCCGGAACATCATACTCAGGAAAGGGACTGGATAAAAAAGAGGATTCCAAAGGGGGATCCGATATCTGGTTAATCAGAATCAATGAATTTGGCGATGAATTATGGCAGAAAACTTTAGGAAGCACTTCCGATGAAGAAGCTAGGGCGGTCATTCAAACCACAGACTTAGGATTCTTTGTCGCCGGAAATGTACAGAGTTCATCAAAAGGCTATGGTTCCAAAGATGTATGGATCACAAAATTGGATAAAAACGGAAAAGAACTTTCTCAATTAATCTTAGGCGGAAAAGGCTTAGATGAAGTTGAAAAGATGATTCCCACGAAAGACGGCGGCGCATTGCTTGGAATTTATTCCAGAAGCACATCTGTTAAAACAAATAATCAGCAATCAACGACTAACCCTAATATTCCGTCTGACAGAACTGCAACCCATAAACTACTATCTGCAACCTCAAAGCAAAGCGACAACTTCGGTGAAGGCGATTACTGGATTGTCAAGCTAGATAAAAACGGAAAAGTAGAATGGGAAAAGAACTTTGGAGGCAAAGGTGATGACCACATCAGAACCCTGGCGCTGACTTCAACTGGCTTTATCATTGGTGGAGAATCCAGATCAGAAAGATCAGGTAATAAAACGGTAGGCCTTGAAGAAGGAACAGACCTTTGGCTGATTTCTTTAAATGAAAGAGGTGATGAACAATGGCAGAAATCCTACAATTTCAAGAACCGGGATATCTTAATGGGAATGAGTGTGATTCAGAGCCAAGATACAAGAACCAAGAATCAAGACTTTACAAAAGGAATATTGTTGGGAGGTTATACCCAGGCTGAAGGAAGAATACAGACTGATGACGAAACTTTCTGGATGCTATACCTTGATCAGAATGGAAATGAACAGTGGAGAAAACATGTCAAAGGAGAATCCAGACAAAAAGAAGAAAGGCTTTCAGATTTAAAACTGAACCGAGATGGCTCTATTATTTTGGCCGGAACCAGTGCGGAAGAATTGGGGAAAGAAAACTGGAAGATTGTAAAACTGGGTGATAAACAAGTCGATCAGCTGATTGAAAAATATGATATCAAAATCTATCCGAATCCTGTTTCAGACTACGCTTATGTGGAAATCGGCTTTGATTTCAAGGAAGCTGATATTTTATTGTATGATATGAGTGGAAGACAACTTCAGAGCCTGAAAACCAAGAACAGAGTAACGAAGATCAATACCCAGGCTTTGGTTCAGGGAGCGTATCTGATTAGTATAAAAACTGATACCAACAAAACGGCGAATGCCAAATTAATTAAGAAATAAATACAAATGAAAAGATATCAAATTATTTGTCTTTTGCTATTTTGCAATTGGTTGTATTCACAGAATCAAATGAAAGATTCTTATTTAGGATTTACTCCAAAAACCCCAGATATAAGTTCACTAGGAAAGTATATTGACAAACCAATATCTTTATCTAATGGGTCAGTGAATGTTTCAGTTCCTATCTATACACTACCTATTAATAGCAATTTATCCATTCCTGTTAGCTTACAATATAATACCCAGGGCATAAAAGTAAGTGAAGTAGCAAGTTCTATAGGACAGGGATGGAACTTATCTTCAATAGGAACTATTTCCAGAAACACTAGAGGCAAAAGAGATAACTATAATGATTCTCCATTTTACCTGCAATCTATTGCAAGTGCTAAAAACAGTCTGATGAATAATTCAACAGGTGTATACACTGATGTCTGGCTGGATCAAAATGCTGAAAATGTTGATTTGGAACCAGATGAATTTAATGTCTCATTATTTAATATGAATTTTAAATTCTTTTATGACTTCTCATCCAATAAATTTGTGTCAACCCCTTTAAATAATATCAAGATCATTCCAACTTTAAATAATTATGGAAATATCGTTGACTTTAAAATTATTGATGGGGTAGGTAACACCTATTTTTTTGGAAAATCAGATGACAATGACAATAGATTTGAAGTTATAGAGGAGGTCTCAAGCGTAAGCATTAGCAATGATAATGCATTTTCAAGTGGTACAGATCCGCAATTTGGTACATGGTTACTGGTAAAAATTACTACAAATGATAACAAGACGATAAGATTTTATTATGATAATAATACTATTTCAGTTACTGATTTAGCGAAACAAGATGTATACCTTACCTCTCAATATAAATATTTTGCCAATAATTTTGATTTTTTTAACGGAAAATATGATGTGGTTTCCTGGGCAAGTGGTAATCCTGTAGTGATTGGTAATAAATATCCTATATCATCTGAAATTGCTAAAACTAAAGATGGGAATGTATATAATGTTTACAGTTCACCCGGAATTGCAGATAAGCTTATAAGCCGAATTGTTTATGAAAATACTGAGATTGAATTTATTAAATCTACAACAGCACGAAAAGACTTCAATGCTTATTCCTTGGATAAAATAAAAATTAAAAACAATAACAATGTAATTAAAACCTATCAACTTAATCAGGGATATTTCAATTCAGAGTTCCCAACTCCAATGAATGATTTTTCAAGAAGTAATAATTATATTTTTACACCCAACTTTGACAGAGCTATTCCAAGGTTAAAATTAAACGGGGTATATGAATATGATAAAAACAACCAGATCATCAGTAAGCATAATTTCGAGTATTTCCCAGGTCAATTACCAAGTCGCCTTAGTTTTGCACAGGATTTCTTTGGCTATTATAATGGACATATTGAAAATATTGAGCTGATCCCTAACATTAATTTTAAGTATGCCAATGGTGTAAAATCAGCAGGTACAGCAAACAGAGCTGTAAGAGAGGATTATTCAAAAATAGGAATGCTTAAAAAAATTATCTATCCTACAGGCGGATCTACCGAATTTGATTACGAAAATCACACCTATCAGGCGATCAATGATATTAATGAAGTGGTCATCGGAAATCTATTTTCAATGGAGACAAAATATGTATTTTTTGCCAGCGAACAGGCAGCAGACCCTGATACAGGTGAGCAGCTTCCTCCTGAAATGAATTATGAGATGAACTGGGAATTTGAAGAAGACACTTCTGTTGATTTAAATACTCAAATTGAGCAGGTTTTTGATGAAAATAATGGAGCTAATAATTCATACAATATTATCATATACAGAAAAGTAAATGGAAATTGGCAAATATTTACTTTAATGAGCCATACCATTGATAAAACAGCAATGTTTCCCAAAGGAGAATATCTTTTGACTGCCCATCGAGATGTTCTAACGGTAAATGAAGGAGGTATGTTTGATAGTGCAGGAGGTTTTACATTAATGATGTCTTTTCTAGGTCCTGTAAAAAACAATCAACAGCCTAACACTAACCCGGAAGCTATACAGAACGCAGGAGGATTAAGAATAAAATCCATTATCCAGAAAGAAAATAATGTAGAGCTTTTGCGAACTGAATATTCCTATAATGAAACGGTTGGTGGAAAAGTATATTCCACAGGAATATTACATGGTTATCCATTATTAGTAACAGAAAATTTTTATGAAGGAATCAATAAGTTTTACGGCGTTATTGATTATCCGTTTAGAAACTCCTCCGGGAGTAATATAGTTTATGGACAGGTTACTGAAACATCTGTTGATAATGTGAATAATAAAAAAATAAAGAAAGAGTACTTTTTTGAGAATAATGCTCCTTTGGAAGCCACCGATATGGCTACTATAGAACACAGAACAAGAACACCTTATATGGGATGGAAATTTGGGAATCTTAAAAAAACACTGTATTATAAACAAAATGACAATGGAAGTTATGCATTAATTCAGAAGGATACTATTATTTATGACCGAAAGAATTTGGTTTTAAATGAAAATTTTGGAGTAAGAATTGAACCTAGAAACAGGATCTTATTGTCAACATTTGGGGGACAGAGTCCAGATGATTACATTTACAAGACCGATTATAAATATGAATATTATCCGCTATTCTCAGATTTTAGTTTTGAGAGAAAGAAACAGATCACAGAGCTATTTAATGATCAGGCACTGATTACCTCAATAGATAACACCTATTCCAACCCCCATTATCAGTTATCAAATAAAAAAACAACCTTTCCGGATAATTCTTCGAGCGATATAAGTTACACTTATGCATCTGAAAAAGGAAATCAATTGATGATTTCAAAAAATATGGTTGAAATTCCTTTAGAGACTATAAGTAGTAAAACAATGGGTACTACAAGCAAGATACTGGTAAAATCAGAAACAATTTATCCTATAAATCAATCTGAGGCCAATACAAAAACATCAGGATTGGTTTTACCTATTTCTGTGCTATCTTACGAAATTCAAAATCTGTCTACAGCAACCAGCGAAGTGAACTTTGACAAATATGATTCCAAAGGCAGCCTTCAGCAGTATACTGCAAAAAATGGGATCTCAACAGTAATTGTCTGGGGTTACAATCAAACTCAGCCTATTGCTAAAATAGACGGCGCGAAATTAACAGATATCCAGCAGTCCTTAATTGATGCTATTGTTGCGGCTTCCAACACAGATGCTGCGGCGGGAGCTAATAATGATGAAACCACATTTTTATCTGCATTGAACACCTTCAGAATGAACGCTTCATTATCCGGTTATCAGGTGACCACCTATACTTATGACCCTTTAGTAGGAGTAAGAAGTATTACGCCGCCATCCGGAATCAGTGAGTTTTATACTTATGATAGTGCTAATCGATTGAAAGAAATCCGTCAGCAGGAAAAAGACATCAGTGGAAATACGATCTATAAAACGGTAAAAGAATTCAAATACAACTATAAAAACTAAAACCGATGAAAAAGATATTAATTCCCATAGGAATACTCATCATAGGAACTGCCCAGGCGCAGCTTACCAGTACCGAAAATTATGTGTACTCAAAGACCTATTTGTCAGATCCTACGCTTGCGAATGTTAAAAGCTCAGAAACTGTTCAGTATTTTGACGGGCTGGGAAGACCCAAACAAATTGTCAATGTCAAAGCCTCTCCATTAGGAAAAGATGTTGTAACCCCTATTGTATATGATGGTTTCGGGAGACAGGTTCTGGACTATCTGCCCGTGCCTCAGGGAGGAACGCTCAGTGGCGGAATTGTTGCCAATCCATTAGCTAATGTAAGCAGTACACCATATAGTACGGAGAAAATCTATTCAGAGAAAATTCTGGAAAAATCACCATTAGATCGTGTTTTAGGACAAAAGCAGGTGGGGAATGCATGGGATAACAAACCTGTACAATTTGGATATCAGGCTAATGTCACTGGAGAAGTTAAAAAATATACGGCTACTTTTAACTATGCCAATTTTGAATCCAAATTACTTGTATCAGGCTCCTATGGAACAGGAGAGTTATATAAAAATACAGTTACCGATGAAGACGGAAATCAAACTATTGAATTTAAAAATGGACAGGGACAGATTATATTGGTAAGAAAAGTCATCAATACTACAGAAAGTGCTGATACCTACTATATTTATAATGATTATAACCAGTTGGCTTTTGTCATCCCTCCCAAAGCGGCTTTAGAATCAGATCCCAATACGGTGCTTAACGATTTATGCTACCAGTATAAATATGACAGCAGAAATCGTCTGGTAGAAAAGAAGCTGCCTGGAAAAGGCTGGGAATATATGGTGTACAATAAAGCAGATCAGCTTATTCTGACCCAGGATACAGTTCTTAAAGGAAAAGGACAATGGCTCTTTACCAAATATGATCAGTTGGGAAGAACCATTTACACCGGAATTACAAATAATAGTGCCAGTAGGGCTTCAATACAAAACAGTGCCAATGTCAATACTGTTTTATATGAAACCAGAACGGCTGCGGTGGGATTTACCTTAAACGGCATGGCGGTATACTATACGAAGCTTTCCACCCCTTCCAATGTTAGCCAGGTATTAAGTGTTAATTATTATGACAGCTATCCTGCCTATAGTTTCAATCCTGCATTTCCTTCAACTATTCAGGGAGCACCCGTACTGACTGCAAGTGCTACGACTGATGGAAGGAGCACCAAAGGATTTCCTGTGATGAGTTTTGTAAAGAATATTGAAGATGATAACTGGACAAAAAACTACACTTATTATGATCAAAAGGGAAGAGTTATTGGAAACCATTCTATCAATCATTTAGGAGGATATACCAGAACAGAATCTGAGCTGGATTTTACAGGAACACCCAAGAAAACAATTACGCTTCATAAGAGATTAGCCAATGAGCCGGGAGTTACTATAACGGAACGCTTTGAATACGATAATCAGAACAGATTACTGGTTCATAAGCATCAGGTAGATGATAAACCAGAACAGATTCTTACAGAAAATAGTTATAATGAACTGGCTCAGCTTACCAACAAAAAAGTAGGGAATAATCTGCAAAGTATTGATTATACCTATAATATAAGAGGTTGGATGACGGATATTAATAAAGCACAAATGTCAGTTCCTGATTTAGGTGGAAAATTATTTTCCTATAAAATCAAATACAATGAAATGACGGGGATAGAAAATCCCGATTCGGCTTTATTTTCTGGTAAAAACGTAAAGCCAAAGTACAACGGTAATATTGCAGAAGTTGACTGGAGAGCTGTAGAATCTATAGGAGCCAATCCTCCTATAGAACCGAAAAGATATGGTTATGCCTATGATGCCTTGAACAGATTGACAGCAGGATATTATCAAAACCCTGTGAATCGTTATAGTAAAGAGCATACAGAATCCTTGGCCTATGATCTGAATGGAAATATTACAAACCTTTACAGAACCTCTGCGGTAGAAGGAAATAATACAGCTGCTACCGTTATCGATGAGCTGGAATATATTTATGGATCCAATAACAAAACCAATCAGGTATCTGTGATTAAAGACCACAAGAATAACCCTTCAGGATATGAAGGTGGAGGAGGAACAATTCAGTATGACAGTAATGGAAATATGTGGCAGATGCCTGATAAAAATATCACTAAAATTACATACAACCATCTGAATCTTCCCAATAAAATAGAGTATGGGACTTTGGGGCTTTCTGGACTACATAATTACCTGTACAGAGCAGATGGAGTTAAGATTCAGAAAAAACTTCCCAAAAGTGAATGTGGTATCATCAACTGTTATACGGTAACTGATATTACAGACTATCTGGATGGTTTTCAATATTATCATAATGAATCCGATAATAATGGAGGTGGCAGTGGTGGCCTTGAAGAACTCAGCATGATCTCCGAAAAATTAAAATATGCCTATGAACAGCAGGCTTATAGCAGTGAAAGTGGAATTGCGATGGCACAGGCCGCTCCATTGGGAATAACTACTGTTAAGACTCCCCAACTCATGTTCTTTCCTACAGCAGAAGGATTTTATGATTACGGGAAAGATCAGTATATTTACCAATATAAAGATCATCTGGGAAATACAAGGATAAGTTTTGCAAGAAACAGTGCAGGCGCTCTTGAAATCACAGATGCTAATGATTATTACCCTTTTGGGATGAATCATCTGAAAACCGGAAATGCATTCTTTGGATCGGGAAGTTATAAGAATTACAAGTACCAAGGACAAGAGTTACAAGAGACAGGTTTTTACTCATTTAAGTGGAGAAATTATATGCCAGACTTGGGAAGGTTTTTTAATATAGATCCTTTGAGTGAAAAATATGCTTATCAATCTCATTATAATTTTTCTGAAAATCGTGTTGTTGATGCGAGAGAGCTGGAGGGACTAGAAGCTGTAGATTTTAGGAAGAATGATGGTTATAAAAATTTAGTTGTTGTTGTACAGGGATGGTCGGGAGATACGAAGAAAGGATATACCCAATCTCAGAATGTAGGAGGTAGCAATAATCCTGATTTTAAAGGAAAAGGAAACCTTGATCTTACTGGTATTGGAGGATTAGTTGGTTTAGCTAATTCTAATACTCGAGTTGTTGTTTTTGATTCATCACAGAATGAAAATACAAAAAATGACCTCAAATCAACTATCTCAAATTTTAATAATGTGCATTCAGACGGTGTGGTTGCTGCTGTTGGGCATAGTTTAGGAGGTGATAATCTGGTAGAATCAGTAAATGAAAATAAAAATTTAAAAGTTGATTTAATGTTGACTTTAGATATAATGGATAGTTATTCAGATACAAAGATACCGTCTAACGTATCGAAAGCGGTTAATTACTACCAGACAAAAAATATATACGGAGGAGAGAAAATAGAACCTACAAGCGATAATAAGACTACTAAAATAGTAAATGTTCTTGCCCCTACATCAGATCATAAAAGCATAGATAATGATTTAAGCACAAAAGTTAGAGATGTTGTAAAAAGAGAATTAATACCTAATCAATAATGAAAACAGTTACAAAAATAATTTTAATTATTTCAATAATTTATACCGTACTTTTATTATATTTTCAATATGATTATTTTTTAGAATTTACCCCTTTGGTGATAGTTCTATTAGCAATTAACTTTTATATGATTTATAAATACAATAATAAGTTGCTGAACTTTATTTTAAATGGTTTATTGTTTGTCTTTCTAATATTTTGCTTCTCCTTTGGGGTAGCATTAAGGCAGGACTGGTAGACATAAGCTTTATAAAACAACAAAGCCACTCAAACGAGTGGCTTTGTTGTTTTATAAAATACTTTGCAATTTAGTTTGTTTGAGAAAAGCAGCAAGGAGAGTGAAGACATGTTGTCTATCATTCTCTTTTAGTTTTTGTATATCTAAAATTTTAGAGACAATATTTTTATCCAGTAGAATATCCGTAGATCCTACGAGATAATCTAGAGACACTTCCAGGCCTTCTGCCAGCTACGTGGTCATCTCAATAGATGGTTTTACCCTCGCTGCGCATTCTATGACACGAAGCAAATAAAAAATGTTAAAATTTAAGCTGCAAATTTATAAGTATTAATATAAGGAGTTTGTCTTTCTATCACGGCGAATACCCTGCTTATAAGTTTGCATCTAATATTGTTTAAAATAAGCATAGGGTTTTTACCCTCTTGTTTCTTTTTGTAATAGTATTCTTTTATTTGACTGTCATATTTAATAGCTGTCAATGCACACATCTGTAGTAAAGATTTCACCCCGCTGGCGCGAGTGTCTTGCTCGTGTCCAAAGTAAAATAAATAACAACCCTTGCAGAATGCACGGGTTTGTTTATACTATAAGTTTTTACTACTTTTAAACTTTGGGTAATAACCAGCTTTGCTCCAATACGTAGAATCCTAATCTGTAATTGAATTCTCCAAATAGTTTTATATAAACTTAATGATTTTTCAGTGAGACCTCATACGAACGACGGGGCAAATGCAACAGAAATTCAGAAAAAACAAAAGTAACTGATATGATCATTTTTAAAAAATATTATATTTATATTATTGTAATTATAATAGGAGCCATTTTTTTCTATGACTATTTATTCTTACAAAAGTTTAAAAATTCATATAAAAAAGAAGGTTTGTATACTACTGGTACGATACAAGAAGTTAAAGGGTATGGCAGAGGAACAGGATTTAAATTTATTTATACCTTTAATTTGAATGGTAAAAGCTATAAATCAAATTGTGATGTAGGAAAATTATCATATTCAGTTGCTGAAAAGAAAGTCAATAAAAAGTATTTAGTACTATACTTGAATAGTGATGTTCACAATAATAGATTATACGCTAATATTCCTCTTGTAGATAGTACTTTAAAAACTAATGCTGAATTAAAAAACTGGATTGAAAGAAATCCCCTGATTAAACAAAAACTGGATTCGATTCCTGGTGCAGGTTTCTTTTGGGAGAATTACTTTTGAAAAAAGCCCCTCGCTGGCGCGAGAGCGAGCATCTCGCTCATGTCCACAAGCAGTGGTTTTGTTGTAGAAAAGCCCTTGTACTGCTGTGAACCACTTATAAACACCCTCCAGCTCCTTAGATAAGTCCCTTTCACCACTTTAACAAGCCTCTCCACCCACTTCATCAAGGGGCTCTAGCCAGTTCAGAAGTCGCTCCAGCCTCTTAGTCAACTGTCTATAGCCCGTTCCATAAGCCCCTATACCCTTTATCAAAGGGGTTAGAGACCGTTATGCAACTCCCTTCAGCCCCTTATGCAACTGGGTATACCCCCTTACCCAAGGGGGTAGAGGGGGTTAGGTAAGGGGGGTATAGTACGTTGTGAAAATAGCTGGTGACCGTATTTCCTGATAGATTGTAAATAAAACCTCCGCTGCAATTCATTGCAGCGGAGGTTATTGTATGTTCAAAGAAATTTATTCACCATCCCTTTCTCCCAAAGATTCTTTCAGCTTAATCAATTCGGCTTTTACGAATTCCAGGCGGTCAATCAGGGTGATGGTTTCGGAAATTTTACTGTTTGTGGTTAAGGCGATACGGGCTCCGTCCAGGGTATATCCTTTTTCTTTTACCAGATGGTAGATCATCTGAAGGTTTTTAATATCTTCAGGAGTGAAATATCGGTTTCCCTTTCTGTTTTTTTTAGGCTTGATAATAGGGAATTCCTGTTCCCAGTAACGTATTAATGAAGTGTTTACATCAAATGCTTTCGCAACTTCTCCTATAGAATAATACAGTTTATCAGGTAAATTTATTTTCATTTTACGACTCCTAAACCTCAAAGATAAAAATTTTTTAAAGTTTCATCCAAAATATATTGTAAAAAGTACAGTCAGACTTTGTTTCAAAGAAAATTTATAAGAGTGAAATTGCTATAAAATAGCAGGTATTTGTGTTAACAGATAGGAAGAGTCATCATATACCAGTTCTTTTTTATCTAAATTTGTGATTTCTTATGATACCTATATAATAATGAATCCGATCTCCGTTCTTCATATCGATCTTTTCCAGGCGGGTAAAAATACTTCAGATTTTTATTTTAACACGATGAAGAATCATTTGGTGGTGGGACATCGCCATATTGAAAAACCACACAGACATGATTTTTATGCTGCGGTTCTTTTTACCAAAGGATCAGGAGTACATGAAATTGATTTTCAGAAATATGAAGTTTCTGAGGGCAGCTTTTTCTTTCTTTCACCGGGGCAGATTCACAGCTGGGAACTTTCGGAGGATATTGATGGCTATATTTTCTTTTGTTCTCAGGAGTTTTACGAAATGCATTATGTAAATCAGAAGCTCAGAAATTTTCCCTTTTTCGGATCTGTATCTTTTCCAAGAAAACTTCAATTGGATGCTTTGGAATTGAAGAAAAACAGCAGCTTATTTCAGGAACTGGGAAAAGAACATCAGGCTAAAAATATAATGAAAGAAGGTCTTATTTTGTCATTGATGTCCCAGATTTTTATTAATGCCACCCGATTATTTTCAAGAGACTTTGATACCATGGATTCCGCTGCCGGGCTTTCCTATTTTAAACACTATCAGGATTTTGAAAATTTGATTGAACAGCATTTTGCAGAGCATAAATCAATTACTTATTATTCTTCCTTAATGGGTATTTCATCTAAACATTTAAACAGGATTGTACAGGCTGTTGTTCAAAAAACAGCCACGGATGTGATTACAGAAAGGGTAGTACTGGAGGCTAAAAGAATGTTGATGTACCTGGACGAAAGTCTGGTGGAGATAGCTTTTCGATTAGGATACGAAGAATATTCCTACTTTGTAAGAGTATTCCGGAAAAGCTCCGGAATGACTCCTACTCAGTTCATGAGGAAATATAAGGCTTAATGAGTTTAAAGTTCAAGGTTTAAAGTTCAAGGTTCAAGGTTTAAAGTTTAATGTTGCTGGTTGTTTTTGTTGCGAGTTGGGGGGTACTCGTTTTGTTTAGACTATTATTATCTTGTTTATGACTTCCCATCCAAATTCACGATTCACTTGTGAAGCAAAACTCACCATTGATATCTGTTGAGTAGTATCTCTAATCCCTAATCCCTGCAACCTAACACCTATCACCTGCCACCTATAAAGCTAATTTAAATGGTCCTTCAAACGTTGTTTCAAACGAATCTATCAGTTTCCCTTTTTCATCAAAAACTCCGATGACCATATTTTGTTTTGAGAACTTAATTTCTTCTTCAGGGAAGGAAATGTTGATGTTTCCTTTCAGGATCTGATCTCCTTTCAAAATGATTTTTTCAGAACCGAAGTAAGTGATTTCTGCATGGTTGGGAGTGATAACTTTGATGGTAAGCGTCTTTTTCTCATTTGATTTATTCAGAAGAGTATAAATAAAAGTATTGGTGATTTTACCATTTTTAATGAAAAACGTAGAACCTGCCGGCTTAATGAATTTGGCTTCCATAGAACCACGGTCGTACATTAAAAATCCAAGGAATCCGATAAGCAGCGCTAAAATAACGGTGGTGGCTTTCATTCTTGGAGTGAATCGGAATTTATCCTGATTTTCAATCTCAGCTTCCGTGGCATAGCGTACCAATCCTTTAGGCAGACCTACCTTTTCCATCACTTCATCACAGGCATCAATACATGCTGTACAGTTCACACATTCCAACTGCTGTCCGTTTCTGATATCAATCCCTGTAGGACATACCACAACACATTGGTTACAGTCTATACAGTCTCCTTTTCCTGCTGCTTTCCTGTCTTCGTTATTTCTCCATTTTGCGCGGCCTTCACCTCTTTTAAAGTCATAATATACATTGATGGTCTGTTTGTCAATCAATACGCCTTGCAGTCTTCCGTAAGGACAAACCAGGGTACAAACCTGTTCACGAAGCCATGCAAAAACAAAATAGAATGTCATCGTAAAAAAGATCATTGTAATAAACTTTAATGGATGTTCTGAAGGTCCATCCAGCATAATCTGGAAAACCTGTTCATAGCCTACAATATACATGAACATGAAAGTAGAGCAGAGTAGGGAAATAAAAAGAAATACGGACCATTTCGTCACTCTTTTTCGGATTTTTTCAGCATCCCATTCCTGTCTGTCAAGCTTCATCTGTTTATTTCGGTCACCTTCAATCCAGTATTCGATTTTACGGAAAACCATTTCCATAAAAAGAGTCTGGGGACACAGCCACCCACAAAATATTCTTCCGAAAACAACAGTAAACAACATCACAAAAATCACTGAAGTTACCGCTCCCAAAGCAAGAATAAAAAAGTCCTGCAGGTAGAAAGGCTGTCCAAGGATAAAAAACTTTCTGTCGATGACGTTAATGAGAAGAAAAGGATTATTGTTAATCTTTACAAATGGCAACCCGAAAAATAAAGCAAGAAGAAGATAGCTGGTGTAATTCCTGTAATTGGTATATTTTCCTTTGGGCTTTCTGGGAAAAATCCACTTTCTTTTTCCGGATTCATCCATAGTTCCCACTGAATTTCTGAAATCTTCATTTTCAATTTCCAAAGACTTGATATTGTTGGACTCTGCGCTCATTGTTGTATGCTATAAAGTATTTTGGTACAATTTTCATCCTGATCGACCTTATTTTCCATTGATTATTTCCCTGAAAAAAGTGATCGATTCTCTTACTGCAAAGCTCTGGAATATATCTTTTTGTTACTAATATGATCTACTTCCAAAATAGGACAATTGAGACATTTTGTATTTGTGATTTTTATTGTATCAAAGTGAGAAAATATTTTGAAACCTTTTGCTCATATCGTAAATTGCAGTCTTAAAAATGAAGTATGAAGAATATCTTTAAAATAAGTATGATTGGTTTGGTTTTCGCATTGGTAAACTGCCAATCAGTAAATTATAGTAAAATGTTTTATGAAGGAGTACAGCCGGAAATGGTTTCCGATAAGTTCAGTTTCACCGAAGGACCATCAGCAGATAAAGAGGGAAATGTTTACTTTACCGATCAGCCTAATGATAAGATCTATTATTGGGACTGGAAAAGCAATCAGGTGATAGAATTCTTAGATAAAACAGGAAGAGCAAACGGAACCCACTTTGACAAAGACGGGTATTTGATTACCTGTTCTGATGATCAGGGGGAAATCTGGAAAATTTCAAAAGATAAAAAAGTAGAGGTGCTGCTTAAAGGGTTTGAAGGAAAAAGACTGAACGGCCCCAATGATGTCTGGAATGATGAATTGGGAGGAATGTACTTTACAGATCCTTTGTACGAAAGAGACTATTGGATTGGGTTTAAACAGGAAATTCAGCATAAAAGCCTTTATTACAGAGATAAAACAGGAAAAGTTACTAAGCTGGATACTTTCACACAACCCAACGGAATTGTAGGAAGTGAAAAATTAAAGAAATTGTATATTTCTGATATTGACGCCGGTAAAACGTATGTGTATGATATACTTGGTGAAGGGAAATTGTCTGAGAAAAAACTGTTCTGTGAAATGGGATCAGACGGGATGGAGCTGGATAAACACGGGAATCTTTATCTGACAGGAGATGGCGTTCATGTTTTCAGCCGTTTAGGAAAGAAGATTTATCATATTTCTATCCCTGAAAAATGGACATCCAATGTCACTTTCGGTGGTAAAAATAATAACATACTCTTCATTACTGCCTCAAAATCTGTATATACTTTTCCGACAAGGGTGAGAGGAATAAAATAAGGTTGTGATATCTTTATAATAAAAGAGCTCTGAAATTTCAGAGCTCTTTTTATGTTTGTTTAAACCACCCCGTCAAAAATTCTCTGAATTTTTGCCACCCCTCCGGAGGAGGGGAATTCTCACACGGGTAATTACTTTATCTTTGAAAATTGAAAATTTTCACAAGCTTATGTGAACTTTATATGCACAAAGTATCAACTTAAAAAAGCTTTTGTGACTTTTGTGGTTTAATAAGCAACTTCCATTTTCACTTTCTTTCCTTTCAGTTTTTCATTCTGAAGTTTTCTTAAAAGAGCATTTACTTTATTTCTGGAAACAGCAACATAAGAAGTCGTATCTTTTACTTCAATAATTCCCACATCTTCTTTCTGCAGTTCTCCTTTCTTGAGTAAATACCCTACAATATCCACTTTATTCACCTTATCCTTTTTCCCTGCACTGATGTAAACGGTCTGGAAAGGTGTTTTTTGCGGAACTTTAGTAAATCCGGCAACACTTTCTTCGGGAGTATTACTTTTAATGAATGGGAAATTTTCCTCCTCAGTCATAATCAGATATACAAAACCTTTGGCGTTCATTCTTGCTGTACGTCCATTTCTGTGGATGAAGGCATCTTCTTTTGGCGGAAGTTGATAATGAACGATAGATTCTACTTCAGGAATATCAAGTCCGCGGGCAGCCAGATCTGTGGTAATAAGAATCCTTGCAGAATCATTTCTGAATTTTAGCAAAGCACGTTCTCTTTCATCCTGTTCCATACCACCATGAAAGGTCTCCCTGTCAATTCCCATCTGGTGAAGAAGCTCAGAGATACGGTCTACAGCATCACGGTGATTACAGAAAATTAAAGTTCTCTTATTTCCGATTTTACAAACCAGATTAAAAAGGGTATCCAGTTTTTCCTCAGAAATAGTCATTACCTTTCTCAGCTGAAGATCTGGTTTTATATCATTTTCTTTAAGGAAACTGATTACTTTTTCATCTTTTAATCCCGTAAAGGCCGGAATTTCATCCATGGAGGTGGCGGAAGTTAAAATTCTTTGAGAAAGTCCTTGTAAAGAATGGGAAATAAATTCCATATCATCATGGAAACCCAGTTCCAGAGCTTTGTCGAATTCATCAAGAACTAAGGTTTTAATTGTTTTCGGATCAAAGTTATTATTCCTTAAGTGGTAAACAACTCTTCCGGGAGTTCCAATCAATACAGCAGGAGCTTCAATTAAATTATTAACCTCGATTTTTTTATCATGCCCTCCATAGCAGACAGAAACTTTAAAATCTGTTCCCATCGATTTAAAAACCTGTTCAATCTGCAAAGCAAGTTCTCTGGCAGGAACCAATATCAATGCCTGAACTCCCTGAACATTTTTTTTCAGATTCCTCAAAACAGGAAATAAAAAGGCAAGCGTTTTCCCGGATCCTGTAGGAGAGAGTAAAACAATGTCTGTATTGTTTTCGGACGCTTTATAAGTAGATTTCTGCATCTGATTCATATCCTGAATCTGCAGTTTTTGATAGATCGGCTGTAATTCCATGCTGCAAAGGTAATGAATTTAAGCGGGGGATATGTGGGAGAGTTTGAGGATTTGAGAGTTCTGGAGTGGTTATATTTTATAGTAGAAGAGTTTGAGAGGAATAGAAAAACGTTGCTCTTTAATTCTGGCTTGCTGTCATTCTGAATGAAGCCTAGCGAAATGAAGAATCTCATTTTGTCTTCTACCTATTGTAGATGATTCGTGAACTGCGTTCGTAAACTTTCAGTGTATACTCACAAAACAGCAGATATTGCTTCATTCTAAATTTAAGACCGTTGGTATTAGAATGTCATGCTGAGCGCAGTTGAAGCATTCTTTTAATGAAGGTGTTGATTTTTAAATATATAAGTTAAATATTAGCGTGCCGAAATCTATTGCTTATTTTAAATAAAATTCATATCTTTGCACCCACTTTTGTGGCGAAAAGGTTTGATAGGTAAATTACTTACAATTAATTACTTCCGTATTTTTTAATCCGCATTTATTCAAACCATTAAAAAAGAAGGAATACAAATTTTATTAGAAAATGTCAAAAGAGACAAATTCAGCAGAGGTTTTATTAAACCAAAACGTAGCACCAGAACAATTTGATTGGGATTCATTCGAATCAGGTCTTGATGCAGATGCGAGAAAAGAAAAAAGCGATTTAGAAGAAATCTACAACGGATCTTTAAACAACCTAGACGATAACGACGTTTTAGTTGGTAAAGTTGTAAGATTAACTGATAAAGAAGCTATCGTAGACATCAACTTCAAATCTGAAGGTGTTATCTCTCTAAACGAATTCCGTTACAACCAAGGCCTTAAAGTAGGTGACGAGGTAGAAGTAATGGTTGACAAGAGAGAAGACAAAACTGGACAATTACAGTTATCTCACAGAAAAGCTAGAACGCTTAAAGCTTGGGATAAAGTAAACGAACTTCACGAAACTGGAGAAATCGTTAACGGTTTTGTTAAATCTAGAACTAAAGGTGGTATGATCGTTGACGTTCACGGAATCGAAGCATTCTTACCTGGTTCTCAAATTGACGTTAAGCCAATTAAAGATTACGATCAGTTCGTAGGAAAAACTATGGAGTTCAAAGTTGTGAAAATCAACCCTGAGTTCAAAAACGTAGTTGTATCTCACAAAGCATTGATCGAAGCAGATATCGAAGGTCAGAAAAAAGAAATCATCGCTCAGCTTGAAAAAGGTCAGGTTCTTGAAGGTACTGTTAAGAATATCACTTCTTACGGTGTATTCATTGACTTAGGAGGTGTTGATGGATTGATCCACATTACAGACCTTTCTTGGTCTAGAGTGAACCACCCATCTGAAATCCTGGAAGACGGACAGACTGTGAAAGTTGTAATCCTTGATTTCGATGATGAGAAAACAAGAATCCAATTAGGTATGAAGCAATTAGAAGCTCATCCTTGGGATGCTCTTTCTGCTGACTTGAAAGTAGGTGACAAAGTAAAAGGAAAAGTAGTAGTTCTTGCTGACTATGGTGCATTCGTAGAAATCGCTCCAGGTGTAGAAGGATTAATCCACGTTTCTGAAATGTCTTGGTCTACTCACTTAAGATCTGCTGGAGATTTCGTAAAAGTAGGTGATGAAGTAGAAGCTGAAGTATTAACTTTAGATAGAGAAGAAAGAAAAATTTCTCTTGGTATCAAGCAATTGTCTAAAGATCCATGGGAAAACATCGAAGCTAAGTATCCTGTAGGATCTCAGCATGTAGGAACGGTAAGAAACTTCACTAACTTTGGTGTATTCGTAGAGTTAGAAGAAGGTATCGACGGATTAATCTACATCTCTGATCTTTCTTGGACTAAGAAAATCAAGCACCCATCTGAGTTCTGCGCAGTAGGTGATAAATTAGACGTTGTAGTTCTTGAATTAGATATCCAAGCTAGAAGATTATCTCTAGGTCACAAGCAATTGACTGAAAACCCATGGGATAAATTCGAAACTAAATATGCTGAAGGAACTATCCACGCTGGTAAAGCTGTAGAAGTTCACGATAAAGGAGCTTCTGTTCAATTCGAAGATGCTGAGGTTGAAGCTTTCTGTCCTTCAAGATTATTAGAGAAAGAAGATGGATCTAAAATCAAAAAAGGTGAAGATGCTCAATTCAAAGTAATCGAATTCAACAAAGAATTCAAGAGAGTAGTAGTATCTCACACAGGTATCTTCAGAGACGAAGAAAAGAAAAACGTTAAAGAATCTTCTTCTAGAAACGTATCTTCTTCTTCTAACAACGAAGAAAGATCTACTCTTGGAGACATCGATGCATTAGCAGAGTTGAAAAGAAAAATGGAAGAAGGTAAATAATCTTTGAACCATTTATAGATAAGGAGCCGCTCATTTGAGCGGCTTTTTTTATGGGTCTATGTATGATATCAGATATCTTCTAATGCATTGAAAGTAAGAAGTTTTTTATGAAATATTAAAAAAACATTAAAATTGGATGAGTTGTAGATCGGGAGTTTATATAAATTACCGGATAGGTTTAACGAAATATTTAAACTTAAAAAAGCAAAAAACGAGGTAAACATAATCAGACAAACACAAATGTAATATAGGGTTCTCTTAATTGAGAAATATGTAAAACAGTTTTGAATTTATCCTTTCTATTGGTATTTGTTTATATTTTTATTTTTGTCAAAAAAATTAATGAAGTTATGTGAATTATTTGTAGATTAGCGCCTTTAATAATGGATATGAAAAACAAAGCTTTACCACTTTTATTTGCAGTATTTTCTGCGTTTCCGACAATATTGTTCGGACAGGATAATGAAAAACTGATTAAGGATTATATTTCTCAAAATAAAATAAGGGAATATAAAAAGTCTGATCTGAATAATATCATTGTTGATAATGTAGATCCTTCAAAATCATTGAATGGTAATGTTGTTAAATTTTTACAGACGTATAAAGGTTTACCTGTATACAGTTCTGTAGGAACAGCATTGATTCAGGACAATAAAATTGTTTACTACACAGATAATTTTGTAAAAGATTATACTACCTCTACATCTGGTACAGCTGCAATTAATAAAAATACAGCGCTTCAAAAAATTGCTGAAGATCTTAAAAACCCTGATATTGCAAACTTCACCATTCTTGAATATCTTGAAAAGACGCAAAAGAAAGCTACATCAGCCAATCAAAGACTGGTGTATATGAATGATGAGAGCGGAAACCTTCGTCTGGCATATGAATATACTTTAAATGAGCCTAAATCTCCGAATTTCTGGAATATTTTGGTAGATGCCAACAATGGAAATATCCTTTTGAAAAGTAACCTGACATTGTATTGTAATTTCCATCATGATGCTTATGGTTCCGATACTGAATACAGCCATGCTGATCATTTTGAAAATACATTAGTTGGTCCTCAAAATAACATAGCACAGAATAATATTCCATTGCTTTTACCGGATAATGCATCATATAATGTATTTCCATTGCCTATTGAAGCACCTACTTTTGGTTCAAGATCAGTCATTACGAATCCTTGGATTCTGAGTGCTTCCCCTGAAGGATGGCATTCTGACGGAACTAATCATTATACTGTTACCAGAGGAAACAATGTTTTTGCCTATGAAGATGCTGCAGGAACAGCTTTAACAGCACCTGATTATCTTACAGGAGCTCCGGCAGATGGTGGAGCAACAAGAAATTTTGATTTCCCTTTTAATATCAATGAAACTCCATTAAACAACAGAAATGCTGCTATTACGAATTTATTTTATCTGAATAATAGAATTCATGATGTTTTCTATAAATTCGGATTTACAGAATCTGCAAGAAATTTCCAGCAGAACAACTTTGGTAATGGGCCTGTAGGAGGAGATGATGACTCTGTATATGCTGAAGCGCAGGATGGAAGCGGATTAAATAACGCGAATTTCTCGTCAGGACAGGATGGCTATAATGGTAAAATGCAGATGTATCTTTGGTCTCCGGTGGGAAGAGTATTTTATTATAATGCACCTACAGCGGCTGTTTCCCGTACACCGGGAGCCGGAACTGCACAGTTTGGTGCTCCATTACCCATGAACGGAATAACAGGAGATGTTGCACTTTCATCAGTTTTGGATGGTTGTACAGCTTTGCCTGCAAGTTCATTGACTAATAAAATAGGACTGGTTGAAAGAGGAACATGTTCCTTTGCTGTTAAAGTGAAAAACCTTCAGGATGCAGGTGCTAAAGCGGCTATTGTATATAATAACGTTGCAAATGGTGCTACGATAGGAAATATGGCGGGTAATGATCCTACAATTACGATTTCTTCAGTACTTATTAACAATGCAGAAGGAGAATATATCAAAACTCAGCTTGCAGCAAGTACTACAGTAAATGTTACCTTAAAAGGAAATATGACTCCTGACGGAAGCTTTGATAACGGAATCGTAACTCACGAATATGGTCACGGAATATCCAACAGAATGACTGGTACAGGATACAACTGTCTGAATTCAGGAGTGAGCAAAGAACAAATGGGAGAAGGATGGTCTGATTTCTTCGCGTTAATGTTAACTAATAAAGCAGGCGATAATGCTACGGTAGCAAGAGGTACAGGTACTTATGCATTAGGTCAGGCAATAACAGGAGCTGGTATCAGACCTGCAAAATATTCTACAAGCCTTGCTGTTAACGGATTTACCTACGGAGATACTAACGGAATGGAATACAATAACGGATCGGCAGTGGTTCCGGATGTACACTCTATCGGTTTTGTCTGGGCAACGATGCTATGGGATCTTCACTGGAAATATGTTGAAAAATATGGTTATTCTTCAGATGTATTATCTACAACTTCAAACGGAAGTACAAAAGTATTACAGTTGGTAACAGACGCTCTGAAACTTCAGGGTTGTAATCCTAGCTTTATTGAAGGAAGAAATGCAATATTGGCTGCAGAGTTGGCAACAACTGCGGGGGTTGATAAATGTATGATCTGGGGCGTTTTCGCAAGAAGAGGTCTAGGAGTGAATGCTTCAGCAGGAGTGAAGAATAATATTAATGATCAGGTTCAGGACTTTAATGTACCGGAAGCATGTTTATTGGCTACCAATGATGTAAATGCAAATAAGAACAAGGATATTTCTATCTATCCAAACCCTGCTAAGGACGAGTTTTATATTAAATTCCCAAGCAATACCCTTGGAAAAGTAAGTGTAGAACTTTATGATATGTCTGGTAAACTGGTTTCTACAGAAGATAAAATCTCACCAGATGCTAAAAAAGCAATTTCAACAAGCAATCTTGTTAACGGAACTTATATGGTTAAAATCAAAGGACTAGGTTTCGAAGCTGCTTCGAAAGTAATGGTTAAAAAATAATTTACTTTTATAATCAATTTAAAAAATCGCCACAAGCTTGCTTGTGGCGATTTTATTTATCTATCAGTAGTACACTTCAGAATGGTTTAATTTATATGTCGTACCTTTGCAGGCTGTTAAAAAAATTATGAAGAAGAAAAATATACTAAAAGGTGTTTTATTTGTAGGGATTGGAGCTAGTATATATGGTATGTTGGCCACTTTTGTGAAAATGGCTTACCATGATGGTTTTACAACCTCAGAAGTAACTACTTCCCAATTCGTATTAGGTTTGACAGGGCTTTTGATCCTTAATCTTATTCAAACCCTAACCTCAAAACAGAAATTATCGATGCCCAATTCTAAAGAAGTAAGAATGCTCTTGCTTGCAGGAACTTCTTTGGGAGGAACAAGTTTGTTCTATTATATTGCGGTACAATATATCAATGTATCGATTGCCATTGTATTATTGATGCAGTCGGTATGGTTCAGTGTAGTGGTGGAAAGTATGATCACAAGAAAACTGCCCAACGCGAGGAAAGTTGTTTCTGTAGTTATCGTATTGTTGGGAACCGTTCTGGCAACGAATCTTATCAATATGGAAATAGAACTGGACTGGCATGGAGTTTTCTGGGGACTGATGGCAGCAGCTTCATATACCCTGACAATGTTTACGTCCAATACGCTGGCAACCCATCTTCCGGTTTTCAGGAAGAGTATTATTATGCTGGCAGGAGGTTCAGTAGTGGTATTTGCATTTTTATTCTTTGCCCAGATAGGACCCATGTATTTTGATGGTTTAAAATCATTATACCTGAATTTTACAGATAATACAGAACATATCCACTCATTTAATTATTCAATATTTCCCACGTATGGATTGGTACTGGCTCTTTTTGGAACAATTATCCCGCCAATTCTGTTCAATGTTGGATTTCCAAATGCAGGATTAGGGTTGGGAAGTATCGTTTCATCACTGGAGCTTCCGGTTTCCGTTACCATGGCTTTTGTGTTATTGGGAGAGAAAGTATTTTTCATCCAATGGGTAGGAATTGTCCTGATTCTTTTTGCGATTGTTTTGATGAATTTGCCTTCAAAAAAAGGAAAAAATATCTCAATGGCATAATTATCTAAAAAATATTTAACTAAAAATAACAGTTGAAACCGTTCCTTTTGGAGCGGTTTTTTTAATTTTAATCTTTAAATAAAAGTTTCATGAAATATTTCAGAAATATAATGACTGTTTTTACTTTTACGGTCTCCGGTTTTATGTTTTCGCAGGTAAAACCTCTGGATGCAATGCTTTCCGATTATCAATATCCTTATGAAGTTCATTTTCTTACGCTCAAATCTCAGGGGCAAGATTTGAAAATGGCATATATGGATGTACAGCCACAGAAATCCAATGGAAAAGTAATCATGCTTCTTCATGGGAAAAATTTTAACGGGGCTTATTGGGAAAGAACAGCTAAAGATCTTTCTGCTAAAGGATTCAGAGTGGTGATTCCTGATCAGATAGGATTTGGAAAGTCTTCGAAACCTCATGATTACCAGTTTTCCTTTTCACAGCTGGCGGAAAATACAAAAGGAATTCTCGATGAATTGAAAATAGATAAAGCTATCGTTTTGGGGCATTCCATGGGAGGAATGGTGGCGACCCGATTTACATTACTGTATCCTGAGAAAGTACAAAAACTGATTCTTGAGAATCCGATTGGACTGGAAGATTATAAGACTTTTGCAGCTTATCAGACCATTGATCAGGCGTATCAGGCTGAACTGAAAAATACAGCTGAAACTTATAAAAACTATCAGCTGAAATTCTATTATGACAACAAATGGAAAGAAGAATATCAACCCTGGCTTGATTTAATTGCCGGATGGACCCTTCATAAAGAGTATCCTCAGGTAGCCTGGGATGCAGCACTTACCTCAGATATGATTTACAACCAGCCGGTATGTTATGAATTTAAAAATATCAGGGTTCCTACATTGCTTATCATTGGAACAAGAGACAGAACAGCTATAGGAAAAGACAGAGCACCAAAGGAACTTCAGCCGAAAATGGGGCAATATCAGGAATTGGGAAAGAAAACCCAGCGGGAAATTGCAGGTTCAAAGCTGGTAGAGATTGATCATGTAGGTCATCTTCCCCATATAGAAGTATATCCGAAATTTTTTGAAGCATTGTACAATTTTATAAAGTAGAAGAATAAAAATATTTGAAACATTAAGTTTAATAAAAAATAGTTAAACTTAATGTTTCTTATTTTCAAAGAACAATAAGGTACAAACTCCTATACCTGAAAACAATATACATGAAATTCCCAGATTCTGTATAAAACCAATACTTACAAGCCCGGAGCCTATCAGAACATAATAAATCAATCCTAATAAAGCACCTGCACTTCCTGTTTCATTTTTGTAATTCATTAACGCTGTACTTAGGATATTAGGAATCGCAATGCTAAATGCCATTACAATGAAAAAATAAGGGATTAAAAAGTAAATTCCTGTGCTTGATAGAATCCATACGAAAATAGAAGCGACAAATGCTGAAAATGTACTTGCTTTAACTAAATATTTAGGTTGTATATTCTTCAATATCAGGGATCTGTTGAGTTTTGCCCCGGCGAATGTTCCACATGCCAGTATAACACTGCTATATCCAAAAACATAAGAGGAATAATGATATTTCTTAAAGATAAAAGGAGCCAGTGAATAGTATGAAAACAACAGGACATTAAAACTCATGATTAATAAGCAACATCTGATAATGGCTTTATCATGAAGCATTCTTCTTAATAAATTGATTAAAGTACCTGCATTAATTTCTTTTACCGAATGATGGGTTTCGGAAATTTTTTGTTTTGAAAGAGCGAAGAATAATATTCCCAGCAAACATAATGTTATAAATACTCCCTGATGTCCCACAGAAGAAGCCAATACAGAACCGGTAATCATTCCCACTACAGGGCTTATGGATAAAACAATTCCAATCCAGGAAAATACTTTGCTGATATTATCTTTGTCATAGCTGTCTCTTAAAATAGTTTGTGTCACAATAGACCCTACAGAAATTCCAAATGCTGAAATAATTCTGGCACCAAGAAGAATCATAAAGTTAGGAGCAAAAACTGCAGCCAAGGTTCCGATTCCATAGGTGATGAGACCATATTCCAATGACTTTTTTCTTCCAATTCTGTCACACTGTACACCCCAAAATGCCACGCCCAGGGCAAATGCTATAAAATACAGGCTGATCGTCAGAGTAGCAGCTTCTTCTTTTACTCCGAACTGTTGCTGTACCATCGGTAAAACAGGGCTGTAAATGGTTTCTACAAATTGTGGAAGCATTACAAGCAATGTCAATAGCCAGATAGGATTTGTCTTTTTCATTTTTTTCTGCAAAGTTTCCAAAAAACAAGGTATATTTATAATGATATAAAAACAAAAAATATCAAAAATAGGACATGGCTATACTGAAGCAAAATGAAGAATTTAATGCTGATTCTATTCAGGAGAAAGTAATAGGAATAGCCTCTGATATGGTGATGCATGATTCTGGCTTTCATTATCATAAAACGAAGGCTCAGCTGTTGTATGCTCCCTCTGGCTGTATGACTGTTACCACTTCTGATAAACAGTTGGTTCTTCCTCCGTTCCGTATGCTATGGATTCCTGCCAATGAGGTTCATCGGGTCAATTTTCGGAATGTAGTAGCCTATAGATCAATTTATTTTGATGAAAATTATTCAAAAAAATATATGACCTCTGATCTGAAGGTTCTTCATGTAAACGCTTTGCTAAAAGAGATTATAGAAAGAATTTGTTTTTGGGAGTGGTCGGATTTGGGTAATAATCAAATGAATCTTTTAAAAGTATTCTGGGACGAAATGAGTATGGCTCCGGAAGAAAAACTGGAACTTAAAATGCCTCAGGACAGACGCTTTAAAAAAACAGTTGAAGAATGGACACTGCGCAAGTCTATACCACCCATGTTGAAAGATCTTGCAGAAAAAACAGGAGCAGTAGAGAAAACAATCAGCCGTATCTTTAAAAAGGAAACCGGACTGTCTTATCAGGAATGGAGGCAGCAGTGGCGGCTGCAGCGATCGATTGAGCTTTTGGTGGAAGGCAATTCAATAGGAGAGGTGTCGCATATTTTAGACTTTTCATCTGACAGCGCTTTTATTGAATTTTTCAAAAAACATACAGGCTCAACCCCTTTGCAGTATCTTATGAAGAATGAGTAGCTTTTTTGCAGCTGATAAAAAGTACCATTGTGAACCCTGTCAAGATTTTAAACCTTGTCTTGATGTGATACTCTATTTCTTGTCCTATGAAAAGCCTGGTTTACAGTAAATGTCATAAAATTGTACTACCTAATACAATATTTTATGAAAACAATTAATACCAATAATGTTGAGGATTATATATATGAAATTGAGGTCAACAGTACTGCAGATAGAATTTATCATGCGCTGACCCAGGAAATTCCTTTGTGGTGGACTGAATTGTTTGAAGGTTCATCTTCGGAGGCTGGAAATCTTTTCACCATAAGATTTGGAGACCAAATTCACAAAACAATGCGGGTAAAGGAATTGATTCACAATACAAAAATTGTGTGGTGGGTTGAAGATTCACTGATTGCTCTTCCTGAATTAAAAAATCAGACAGAATGGATTGGTACAACGATAGTCTGGGAAATGGAACAAAAGGAAAAGAGTAGTGTACTGATGCTTACCCATATCGGACTGAATCCGGATATTGAATGTTATGAGATCTGCTCAAATGGCTGGCGGCAGTTTCTCGGCAGTTTGACAAAGTTTCTGGAAACCGGAGAAGGAACTCCATACAGAAAGTAAAAAAATATTTAAACAAAAAAAGAGACTGTTTATAAGTAAACAGCCTCTTTTTGTATGTATTGTTGTCTGAATTATTTCTTCTTGTAAGCAGCGTCTTTAATTCTTGCTTTTTTACCTCTAAGGTCTCTGAAGTAGTAAATTCTAGCTCTTCTAACTCTACCTCTTCTATCAACTTCGATTTTTTGAAGTGCAGGCATGTTAATAGGGAATACTCTTTCTACACCTACATCACCACTCATTTTTCTGATAGTGAAAGTTTTTGTAGAACCAGTACCTCTTAATTGGATAACTGTTCCTTTGAAGAACTGAGTTCTTGTCTTTTGTCCTTCTTTAATTTCGTAATACACAGTAATTGTATCACCTGCTTTGAATTCAGGGAATTCTTTTTTCGCAATGTACTTGTCTTGTACGTACTTTAATAAATCCATTATTAATAAAATAAAATGTTAAAGCTAAGCAACTTACACGTTCTTCGTCAGAGGTTGAATAACAGGTTGCAAATGTACAAAATAGTTTTTGAATACGCCAAATATTTAATGTGCTAAAAACTATAATTTTTTCGTTCCGGTTTTGCTAAAAAGTTAACGGTTTCTTTAAAGTACCATCAGACAGAGTTTATATGGGAATTCTACTTTTGCCCGAAGTAAAAAATCCGAACAGTGATTTTTTAAATTCCTGATTCACAACTTAAAACTATATGTCAATTTTAAAACTAAAGCTATTATGAAACATTATTTCTTCTTTTTTTGTTTCGCGGTCCAGATGGCTTTCGGGCAGGTTTTGTTTCCTTATTTACAAAACCCGACTCCGAATTCTATGATCGTCAATTGGAAAACAGCTTCCAATAATGAAACAACTGTAATTTACGGAAATTCTCCAACGAATTTGAATGTGACGGTAACAGGGACAACCAATATCTTCTCAGATACCGGATACAACAATAACTATTATTATCATACGGCAAAGGTTACCAATTTGCAGCCGAATACTAAATATTATTATAAGATAAAAACGGGAACCAGCGAGTCTGCTGTTTACAATTTCAGAACACTTCCTTTGCCAGGGCAGGCGGTAACGACCAATGGAAAGATACGCTTCCTTATCATGGGAGATAACCAGATTAAAGCAGAACCCAGGTATGACACGCTTACTTTGAATGCTTATAAGAAATTAAAAGAAAAGTTTGGAGCGACTTCAGATCCTTCTGATAATATTGCGCTTACTTTTATGGTGGGTGATCAGGTAGACGTAGGGACATTGGATCACTATGAAAATGTTCACTTTAAAAAGAATATCAAATTATCACCTTACCTTCCTATTCAGACCACGGTAGGAAACCATGAGACGTACGGTTCTTTAGGAATGAATTCTTATTATGCTCACTTTTATATCGATGAAATTAGTTATAAAGGGATAAGCTCAGGAAATGAAAATTATTATGCCCAGCAGGCTGGTAACGTTTTGTTTGTGAGTTTAAGTTCTGAGCATACAGGATCTGCACAGCAGACATGGCTTCAGCAAATCTTAACGGCAGCAAACAATGATTCTACAGTAGACTGGATTATTTCTTTGAGCCATAGACCTTACCAGGCTGAGCAATATGTGGGAGATATTTCTACATGGGTAAGAGATAATGCAGTACCGCTTCTGGTAACTTCTGATAAATATTTAATGCATGTAGGAGCTCACCATCATTTATATCACAGAGGTCAGCTTAAAAATACACCAAATTATCAGATTATTTCAGGGGGAACAGCCTGGGATCAATATTGGGGAATGTCTAATGAGCAGGATTTTGATGATGTTCAGAAAACATTAACAGACTGGACCTACCAGATCGTGGAAGTAGATATTCCGACAGGAAAGGTAGATATAGAATGTTATTCTATCGGTGGAGTATACAATAAGAAGAACAATGTACTGGTAGATTCTTTCCATAGATATAAAAACCAGCCTAAACCGGCAAAACCATCCATCACAAACAATTTCACGGGTACTACTACTTTACCATTGACATTGAATGGAAGTGCATTCTCATCTTCAAACGGAGAACTGTTAAACACCACACAGTTCCTGATCAGTAAAACCTCGAATTTTTCTGTGATTGAAAAAGAGTTCTACCGTGATTTTGAAAACTGGTTCGGAAAAGACGGAAACGGAACTCCGGATAAAACCAAAAACCTGAATGACGGAGTAGATATCACAAAAGCAACATTAGCTGCGAACTCTATTCCAAACGGTATCTATTATGTGAAAACCCGTTACAGAGACAGAAACCTTGAGTGGAGCGACTGGAGTGATGTGAAGCAGTTCGAAATTACAGGAAGTGTAGTTTCAAATCCTACTTTTACGTTAAACAAAACAGAATATGCTCAAAATGAAGCTATCACTGCTACTTATACAGGTGGCCCTGGTAACCAGCAGGATTGGGTAGGAATTTATAAGAAAGGGCAAACTCCGGCTTCTACAACTTCACAAGGATATATTTATACGAATGGGCAGACTGCAGGAACCGTTACTTTCAACAATGGTTTAGCTAATAAAGGACAGTATTTTGCAGGATTCTTCGCCAATGGAGGGTATACAGAAATCACTGCAAGAAAAAATTTCTATGTAGGACCGAAAGTACAGCTTCAGGCTACTGCTGATACTTATCCTGTAGGAGGAACAGTTGTGATCAATTTTACAAATGGACCTAATTTACAGAAAGACTGGATCGGAATTTATAAAATGGGGCAGACTCCGGGAACTACAGCTGCCATTAAATGGAGCTATGTAACCACTGCAGCAGGAACTTTGAATTTTACAGGACTTCCGAAAGGATATTATTATGCACAATATTTACTGGAAGACGGATATAACGGAATCGGGGAGAAGGTGTTTTTTAAAGTAGGAGATATTGTTACTGATCTATGGATCAATAAACCAGTGTATACTTTAGGAGAAAATATCACTGCTTCATGGACAGATTCTCCGGGAATCATCAAAGACTGGTTAGGAATTTATCCGCAAAGTGTTCAGACACCGGATGACAACTTTGTTTCTTATACTTATTTTGATGGAGTAACACAGGGAACAAAAACAATCCAGGGAACAGCTGTGCCTGCAACACCAGGAAACTATTATATGGTAATGTTTACCAATGATTCCTATACAGAGGTTTCCAACAGAGTACAATTCCAGGTGGCTTCACCCACTTTAGGAACAGAAGAAACCAGAAGTACAGAGAAAAATGTAGTGCTGTATCCAAACCCAACCAAACCAGGACAGCCTACTTTCATAAAGAGTGATTATCCGATTGAAAAAATTGAATTGGTCTCAGCTTCAGGAGAGCTGCTGTATGTATCGAAAAATATCAATAACCAACGCTTTTCTTTGGTGAATGAAAATCTTCCAGCTGGCGTTTATTTTGTAAAAGTACACGGAAGAAAACTGTTTACTTTAAAACTGATTATTCAGTAAGGCAAACGAAACACAATTATAATTGTAGAGACTGCTAGAAATAGTGGTCTCTTTTTTTTATTTGTAAATCCGGCAGTTAAAAATAAATCTGCTTATTCAAGTAGAGGGTCAGAAATAAAAAAGCGGTTCCAAAAGATTGAAACCGCCTTTGATATTTTGATATAGAGATGTGGTAATTAGTCAAACAGATAGTGCAGATCATCTTCACTAATCAGTGTCTGGTTTTCAGCAGAAGCATTTTCATCCTGAGCATCGGCCAGTGTTTTAGTTTCCTGAATGAGTTTCCCATCCATATTATAAAGTTTTAACAAGATCCATTTCCCGCTGCGTTCAAGTTCTTTAGCTCCATCCCATGTTTTTATTCTGATTTTTCCACTTTGAATAACACCTGCTTTTACAGAAGACTTATTCGCAGGCTTCCCTTTTACATACTGTGTGATTTGTGCTGTGAAGGAATAATCTTCCCCATCTTCACTGATCGGTTGTGCGAATGTATATAAAAGAGTACCTTTGGTATCATAAACAGTTGCATCATAGCCTGTTTGTTTAGCGTTCAGCTTTTTTTCAAAACTCAGCTTCGTAGTATCACCTTCAAAAAAGTTTTTGATATTTACGATGATACCTTCCTTATAAACTGTTTCACTAAAACCTTCATAAGTAGTACCATTATAAGGGATACCATCTTTGTATGTTAATGTAGATTTCAGCTTTCCATCCGGTGAATAATATTTAATTTCCTGTGCGATGTCATCTTTTAAAAACTTTTCAGAAGATAATTTTCCGTTTTCATCAAAGGATTTACTTGTTACTATTGAACCCTTTTCATATGTATCAACAGAGGAAATCTGTGAATATTCATAAGCCAGCTGATAGTCATCCCCATCCATTGGAGTATAAATATCATTTTCCTTATCATATTGGTATACCAGATGGCCTATTTTTTTACCCGACTCATCGTAAGTGGTTTTATAGCCATCTTTTTTATTCATTTTCTGCTCCTGTAAGATCTTTCCTGTTTTGCTATAGATAACACTTTCCTTTACACTGCCGTCCTTTCTGTATTTTTCTATCTTAGAAATCCTCATTGGACTGGAATAATAATCGACCATCATATTTTCACCCGAACCGGAAGTAGTACTGCTGCCAAGATATTTTCCTTTTTCACCGTAATATTTTGTTTCAGTGTTGCTGTCCTTATCAATGATGGTTTCATTTCTGATCCCTTTAATATCATCATCATAAACGGTTGTTTTTACAGGCGTTGAGTTTTCGTAATCAACCAGAATATTAAAATCCATTCCATCTTCGGCATCTTTATAGCTGAACATCTTTCCTGAGAAATTTCCGTCTGCTTTGTAAACAACATCTTCTGTCAGTCTGCCTTTTATATCATAAGTCTGAGCTGGACCCACCTGCAGGCCATTAGAATACGTGGCAAAATTCAATACTTTTCCTTCAGGGGTATACCAGGTTACTTTTCCATCAAAAATTTCACTGTTGGGAGTGGTATCAGAAGCCAATCCTTCCATTTGAAGTTTTCCGTCCTTGTAGAAGTCTTTGATAAGGGTTAATTTTCCTTTAGGAGTTGTTTCACGGTAATATTCCATGTTCTCCTGGGTGGTTTTTTCCCAGTTTTCATCGAAGTAAGTTTTTTCCTGTGCATATACATTGACACTGAGTACCAATGCCAGTAATGCTGAGGTAAATAATTTTTTCATGTTTTTGTTTAAGGTTTGATTTTATATATGATTAATGTGATGGTATCTGTAGAAAATGAAATACCGGAAAGAAGTAGTAAGTATTTACTATAGAATAATTTTTACATTGAAATTGTGTTTAATTTAAATCCAAAAGCAATAAAATATACTGTATTTCCGGCTTTGAGACTTCAAATATAAATCAATTTGATGAAAAATAAGGCAAAAACCGAACAGACTTGTTCGGTTTTGAGGGTAATATTTTGGTTATAAGTGTTTTAAATGTTGAAAAAAAGATATTTCTAAAAGCACGAAATTCAGGAGGGTTTCCGTTCATCGGATATACAAGAAAATTTATTAAATTTAGCCAACAGAAAAATCTAATATTTCATGATAGATAAAAGAGTAAAAAATGCAAAGGAGGCCATCGAAGGAATTCAGGATGGAATGACACTGATGCTTGGCGGATTCGGACTTTGCGGGATCCCTGAAAACTCAATCAATGCTTTGGTAGAAAGTGATGTGAAAGATCTGACTTGTATTTCAAACAATGCGGGAGTAGATGATTTCGGATTAGGATTACTGCTTCACAAAAGACAGATTAAGAAAATGATCTCTTCTTACGTAGGTGAAAATGCTGAATTTGAAAGACAGATGCTTTCAGGTGAATTGGATGTAGAGCTTACTCCACAAGGAACTTTGGCTGAAAAATGCAGAGCTGCTCAGGCAGGAATTCCAGCTTTTTATACCCCTGCAGGGTATGGAACTGAAGTAGCAGAAGGAAAAGAAGTGAAGGAATTCAAAGGAAAACCTCATATCCTGGAGCACGCTTACGAGGCAGACTTTTCTATCGTAAAAGCATGGAAAGGAGACCATGCCGGAAACCTTATTTTCAAAGGTTCGGCAAGAAACTTCAACCATCCGATGGCAGGAGCTGCAAAAATTACCATTGCTGAAGTAGAAGAACTGGTAGAACCAGGACAATTAGATCCAAATGAGATTCATATTCCGGGAATCATGATTCAGAGAATTTTCCAGGGAGAAAAATTTGAAAAAAGAATTGAGCAACGAACAGTGAGAACTAAAGAATAAGCTCGAATCATAAAAACAAAAAAGCGCTGAAAATATTTTCAGCGCTTTTTTTTATGCTTGAGGAGTCAGTGTTTTTCTTTCTCCGATCTGTTGTCTCCACATGGCGTAGTAAAGTCCTTTTTCAGCAATGAGATTGGCGTGGGAGCCTGTTTCTACAACTTGTCCGCGTTCAAGAACATAAATTTTATCCGCATGCATGATCGTACTTAAACGGTGGGCGATCAGTACAGTAATCTGTTCTCTTTCTTTTGAAATGTCCTTGATCGTAGTGGTAATTTCTTCTTCAGTAATGCTGTCCAGTGCAGAAGTAGCTTCATCAAAAATCAGCAAATGAGGTTTTCTTAAAAGAGCTCTGGCAATAGCAATCCTTTGTTTTTCACCGCCACTCAGCTTCAGACCGCCTTCACCAATCACCGTTTCAATTCCTTTTTCTGCTCTTTCCAGCAATGCCGTACAGCTTGATTTCTGTAAAGCCATCGCCAGTTCCTCTTCAGTAGCTGAAGGATTAACGAAAAGAAGGTTTTCCTTGATTGTTCCTGCAAATAATTGAGTATCCTGTGTTACAAAACCAATCTGATTTCTTAGTTCATCAAAATCAAATTCCTTTCCATTGATTCCGTTATACAAAATATTCCCTTCCTGAGGTCTGTACAATCCCACCAGTAATTTCACCAATGTACTTTTTCCGGAGCCGCTTGGTCCTACAAAAGCAATGGTCTCCCCATTTTTGAGATCAAAAGAAATATTATTTAAAGCTTTATATTGGGCAGACTGATGTTTGAAAGAAACATGCTTAAATTCAAGTTCCTCAATAGCACCAATTTGCTTTGGATGAAGAGGCTTTTCTTCCACCTCTTTTTTCATCAAACGGTCAAAATTCTGAAGAGACGCTTCTGCCTCACGATAAGAAATTATAATATTTCCGATCTCCTGCATGGGGCCGAAAATAAAGAAACCATAAAACATCAGTGACAGATACTGACCTGGTGTAACAATATTTTTAAAAATCAGATACAATAACGTCAGAGTAATCATCTGCTGAAGAAAATTGACCATCGTTCCCTGAATAAAACTTAAAGAACGGATGCTTTTCACTTTTCTCAGTTCAAGACCCAGAATCTTGTAAGTATTGTTGTTTAAACGGATTACTTCCTGATTAGTCAATCCTAAACTTTTAACAATTTCAATATTTCTTAAACTTTCCGTAGTACTTCCGGCAAGAGCTGTGGTTTCTGTAACAATATTTTTCTGAATAACCTTTATCCTTTTACTCAGTAAATTGGTAACAATGGCAATAAAGAAAATTCCACAGATATAAACCGGCATAATTGACCAGTGCAAACGGATGGCATACACGGAAACGAAAATAATACTTACCAGAATTCCGAAGAAAATATTGATGAAATTAGTGATGAATTTTACCGTATCTTCTCTTACTTTTGTTAAAATTGACAGGGTTTCACCACTTCTCTGATCCTCAAATTCCTGATAAGGAAGCGCCATAGAATGCTTCAAACCATCGGTAAATATTTTTGCGCCAAACTTTTGGGTAATCACACTTACCACATAATCCTGGAAAGCTTTGGCAATTCTACTCACCATTGCCGTTCCGATAAGTAATCCTAAAAAGTAAAAAGCTCCATGATATACAGAACTTCCGTACAAATACTCATTCAGGTTTCTGGGCAATAGCTTTTCTTTATCAAAAAAGTTAGGATGGGTAACCAGCTGGTCAAGGATATTTCCTGTGATAGCCGGGGCAAACAAAGAGAAAACCTGGTTAACAGTAGCTAAGAATAAAGAGATAATGATCAGCCACTGATAAGGTTTAAGATATCTAAAAAGTATTTTCATTCTATTAAAAAATAATGGAACAAAATTACAGATATTATTTTAACTAACAGTGTTAATTATTGAACACAACAAAGCTCTTTTGTATTCAAGTGAAAATAATTAAATTGCAGTCTAAGTTTTTATTATGCTTACAAAAGAACAAATTGCCAAAAGAATTTCAAAAGAACTGAAAGATCGTTATTATGTAAACCTGGGAATTGGGATTCCTACTTTGGTTGCCAACTATGTTCCGGAAGGTATTTCCGTAGAATTCCAGAGTGAAAATGGAGTTTTGGGGATGGGACCTTTCCCTTTCGAAGGAGAAGAAGATGCGGATATCATCAATGCCGGAAAACAGACCATTACTATTCTGGAAGGAGGTTCATTCTTTGATTCAGCCTTTAGTTTCGGGATGATTCGTGGTCAGAAAGTAGATCTTACCATCCTTGGAGCTATGGAAGTTTCAGAAAACGGAGATATTGCCAACTGGAAAATTCCTGGAAAAATGGTGAAAGGAATGGGAGGAGCAATGGATCTTGTAGCTTCTGCAGAAAATATTATCGTTGCAATGATGCACGTAAACAAAGCAGGAGAAAGTAAAATCCTTAAAAAATGTACACTTCCTTTAACAGGCGTAAACTGTGTGAAAAAAGTGGTTACTGAATTAGCTGTTCTGGATGTAACTCCGGCAGGATTTAAACTGGTGGAAAGAGCACCGGGAGTTTCAGTAGAAGATATTATCAAAGCTACAGAGGCAGATCTGATTATTGAAGGAGAAATTCCTGAAATGCAATTCTAATCTGATAATAAATAAAAAAGTTTCGGCCTCACTTTGTGAGGCCGAAACTTTTTACAATATAGGAAACTATCATTTAAAATCTGACAAATCTTTCTATAGCTGCCCTAAAAGCGACATAGGAGATCGCAGCGTTAAAAAAATAAATTCTGTGAACGTTAAGAAAATTCTCCTGTCCGAAGCGCGAGAGTAATTTAGAACCGATTAAGAAATAATGATTTCGCGCAAGTTTAGAATTTTTAGAGAACAGGATTTATTTTTAGCGGAGAGCTCCAGATCTTGAATTTTTGTTTCTTTTGTTTGACTACGTCGAATCTTCGATTTCAAGACAAAAGAAATTACAATCAAAAAAAAAGCTGCTTCATTATAAAAACAGTCTATGAATTCTTTAAAATTTGACAAATCTTTCTATAACTGCCTCTAAAAGCGACATAGGAGATCGCAGCGTTAAAAAAATAAATTCTGTGAACGTTAAGAAAATTCTCCTGTGCGAAGCGCGAGACCAATTCAGAACTGATTAAGAAATAATGATTTCGCGCAAGTTTAGAATTTTTAGAGAACAGGATTTATTTTTAGCGGAGAGCTCTCAGTCTTGAATTTTTGTTTCTTTTGTTTGACTACGTCGAATCTTCGATTTCAAGACAAAAGAAATTACAATCAAAAAAAAGCTGTTTCATCATGAAACAGCTTTTATATCTTAACGGTTAGCATGTCAAACTAACTTCTAACCTCTAACTTCTTATTTATTTCCCATCCTGAGCTCCAAATACCTTCTGCAGAATACTTGTTGTTCTCATTGCAGGGGTATTTCTGATTCCGCTCTCTTTATCTGCTACCATTTTAAATACTCCGTTGATGGTTTCTGTGGTAACATATTCGTTAAGATCCGTTGTTACAGCCTGCCCTGTAAAAGTATTGTATTTTGAAATCAGATTTTTCCAAAGCGTATCAGCTCCTACTTTTCCTAAAGAAGCTTTTACCTTAGGCTGAAAAGCATTGAAAAGCTGAGTTTGAGTCTTTCCCTGAAGGTAGCTTGTTGCAGCATTATTACTGCCTAATAAAATATTTTTGGCATCCGTAATCGTCATGGAAGTAATAGCATTTGTAAAAATAGGTGCAGCTTCAGTTACGGCATCTTCAGCAGCTCTGTTAAGTAATTTTACTCCTTCGTCAGCAAGACTTCCCATTCCTATAGAACGTAAAGTGGTGTCGATCTTTCTTAATTTTTCAGGCATTAAAATCTTTACAGCTTCATTTTTGAAAAAACCATCCGTTACGGCCAGTTTTTTTACTCCATCTGTTACTCCCATACTTAAAGCCTCTTTTAATCCTGAGGAAATCTGGGTAGAAGTAAGGTTTCCAAGGCCTGCAGATGAATTGTTGGAACCGGATACCGTAGTGGATGTCTTAGGAGAAGTTGCAGTACCCGTATTTTTTACCGGAACATTAAGATCTACTCCTGTTTTATCTTTAACGGCAGATTTTATGATATCAAAAATTTGTGCCTGTGTTGACATTGAGAATAATAATGCTGCTGCCAGAAAAATGTTTTTTTTCATCGTATTTTTTTACAAATTTAACCCTTTTAATTTTTTTAAGTGGTGTAGGTTTATCAAAAAACAAACCATGATGCACTAGATATAATAGAATAATTTCTATAATTGTGTTTTAATAACGGTAAATTATCCGTTTCGTAATCCTCTAAACAATGAGGGGTAAATTTTGTTTTTAAAAAGACTCAAAGAGTTTTGAAAAATAATTATCTTAGCTCAAACCTTAACCACATTCAATGATACGGACTTTTTTAGTGTTTTTTGTATTGATTTCTAACGTGATTTTAGCCCAGAATAAATTAAATCTAATCCCTTATCCTCAAAAAGTTCAACTTTTACAGGGAGAATTTATACTTCCAGAAACATTGGTATTAAGTGGTGATCTGCCAAAAGAGGAAACAGAATATTTCAAAAAACGGATAGAACCTCAGTTAAAATTTCAATATGCTCAAAAGAGTGGTGGTATTCATTTAACAAGTTCTATAATTCCTGCGTCTTCTCCAGCTGATGCTGAACAGAAAAAAGAATATTATTCTATAGAAATTTCTCCCAACCAAATTCATGTAAAATCTTATACGAAACAGGGATATTTCCTGGCGCTACAGACACTGGTTCAGATTTTCGAACAATATAAAGAGAGTAAGAAAATTCCGGCAATGAAGATTGAAGACCAGCCAAAATTTGCCTGGCGTGGAATGCACCTGGATGTTTGCCGCCACTTTTTCACCGTAAATGAAGTGAAACAGTACATTGATTATCTGGCGATGTATAAATTAAACACATTCCACTGGCATTTGACAGATGATCAGGGATGGAGAATTGAAATCAAAAAATATCCAAAGCTTACTCAGATTGGCTCAAAACGTAAAGAATCAATGATTGGGGCTTATGTTGACAATACGTTTGACGGAAAATCTTACGGACCTTATTTTTATACTCAGGAACAAATAAAAGAAGTGGTAAAATACGCTCAGGACAGACATATTACAGTGGTCCCGGAAATTGAAATGCCAGGACATGCATTGGCAGCTTTATCAGCATATCCTGAACTGGCATGTACCAAAGGTCCTTTTGAATCTGCTACAAAATGGGGTGTTTTTGATGATGTTTTCTGTCCGAAAGATGAGACCTTTACTTTTCTGGAAAACGTTTTGGATGAGGTAATCAAATTATTCCCATCCCAATACATTCACATTGGTGGTGACGAATGCCCGAAAACACGATGGAAAGAATGCACACACTGCCAGGAATTGATTAAGAAAAATAATTTAAAAGATGAACATGGTTTACAAAGCTACTTTATTCATCGAATTGAAAAATATGTCAACAGCAAAGGACGAAAAATTATTGGCTGGGATGAAATTTTAGAAGGTGGATTAGCTCCTAATGCTGCGGTAATGAGCTGGACAGGGGTGAACGGAGGTATTGAAGCTGCAAAATCAAAACATTTTGCCGTAATGACACCCGGAGCCTATTGCTATTTTGATCACTATCAGGGAGATCCACAATCTGAACCTAATGCTTTTGGTGGTTTTACTCCTTTAGAAAAAGTATATTCTTATAATCCTATTCCTTCCGAACTGAATGCTGAACAGGCTAAATACATCATGGGAGTTCAGGCTAACCTGTGGACAGAATATATTTTAGATTTCAAACAGGTACAGTACATGATTTTTCCAAGATTAATGGCACTTTCTGAAGTGGGATGGGGAACATCAGATCCTAAAAATTATAAAGAGTTTGAAAACAGAGTGATCAACCAGTTTAAAGTTCTGGATGATATGAAGGTAAATTATGCCAGAAGTATTTATAATATCACCGGAAAAGTAATTCCTTCCAATACTGGAATTGCCTACGAATTGTCAACCTCGCAAAACACAAACGGAATAAGATATACACTGGACGGAACAAATCCTTCCATCAATTCTAAAACCTATCAGAATGCTGTTCAGATTCCTAATTCTTTAACTATTAAATCGGCTTATTTTGAAGAGGGTCAGCTGAAAAGCGCCGTGTCTGTACAACCATTTACCATTTCAAAGACAACAGGAAAAAAAATAACTCTTGAACAACAGCCAAGCGAAAATTATTCTTTTGGAGGAGCTTTCACCTTAGTAGATGGTATTATCGGAAATGTAAAACAACTGGGTAAAACATGGCTGGGGTTTCAGGGAAAAGATGTAGTGGCAACAATTGATTTTGGCCAGAAAACACCTTTTTCAGAAGTTTATTTCAATACCCTTGAAAATAAAGGAAGCTGGATTCATCTTGCTAAATCGGCAAAGATTTTTGTTTCTGATGATAACAGGAATTTTAAACTGATCAAAGAAATAGGGGCAGCAGAAATTCAGAATGCCAGCGGAAAAATCAAAGTGAATGTAGGAGCACAGAATGCAAAATACCTGAAAGTAAATATTGAAAATGCAGGTATTATTCCGGCCGGAAATCCCGGAGCAGATTCCAAAGCATGGTTGTTTGTTGATGAAATTGGTGTAAATTAGAATAAAAAATGCAGGACGAGACCATACTTTCTTCAGAATTCTCCTCATCACCGGAACTGGTAGAAAAACTGTATCAATATGGTACAACGAAAAATTATCATGAAGGAGATATTATTTTAGATGAAAATGCTTCCATCCGTTCTATTCCTATCGTGATGAAAGGAATGCTGAAAGTGATCAGAACAGAAGAAGACGGACGTGAAATTTTACTGTATTATATCAAAGCCGGAGAAAGTTGTATCATGTCTTTTCTGGGCGGGATGCACAATGAAAAAAGCATCGTAAAAGCTGAAATTGAAGAAGACGCAGAAATCCTTTTTCTCCCCGTAGATAAAGTCTCTTTATTCATCAAAGAACATCCGGAATGGCTGGATTATATTTTCAGATTATATCATAAAAGATTTGAAGAACTCCTGGATATCATCAATGCCATCGCTTTCAAAAAAGTAGACGAAAGACTTCTTAATCTGCTGCAGAAAAAATCTGAGCTTACAGGCTCTGAAACCATTCATACCACTCATGAGCAACTTGCCAATGAGTTGGGAACAGCAAGGGTAGTAGTTTCAAGACTTTTAAAACAGCTGGAGGAAGAAGGAAAACTCAAGCTGGGAAGAAACAAAATTATTCTCCTGAAAACCCTGAACTCATAACATTCACTTCACTTCAATCAAAGGTACTCATATTCCTCTCCCTCGGAGGGGTGGCGAAAATTCAAAGAATTTTTGACGGGGTGGTCAACGATCATTGCGAACCGAAGGTGAAGCAATCTCAAAGAAGAGGAATTACTCTAACTTCTTTGTGTCCTTTGTGAACCTATTTGTGTTAAAAAATCCGCTTATGTAACAAAAGTAGCTGTAGATTTTCTTTCACATTCCCATTTTTGCCTTAGAATTATTTGAATAGCAAAATGGAAATTATAGGATATGCAGCAGCCGTTTTAATAGGGGTTTCTCTAGGCTTAATCGGAGGAGGAGGAAGTATTCTCACCGTCCCCGTTCTCGTTTATCTCTTTGGTGTCGAAGCTTTTCTGGCAACTGAATATTCACTTTTTATTGTGGGAATAAGCAGTCTGGCAGGATCTTTTTCATATTTAAAAAAAGGATTAGTCAATGTTAAGATGGCGTTGATATTCGGAATTCCTTCTGTTATTTCTATTTTTCTGACCAGAATATATTTACTTCCCGTGATTCCTGATGAGGTATTCCAAATACAGAATTTCACCATTACCAAAAATATCTTTTTACTCTTGATTTTTGCAGGGTTAATGATTCTTGCTTCTTATAAAATGATAATAAAAAGTATTTCCAAAGAATCTTTAGATCATACGACGCACAAGAATAATGCTTTGCTTGCAGCAGGGCAAGGTTCGATAGTTGGTATTTTAACCGGATTGGTGGGAGCCGGAGGCGGCTTTATGATTATTCCTGCATTGGTAAATCTTCTGAAAATTCCAATAAAAACGGCTATAGGAACTTCTTTAGTTATCATCTCCGTCAATTCTCTGATCGGTTTTTTTTCTTCAGTAAACCATGTGAAAATAGAATGGAAACTATTGGTTTCTATCACTGCTATTGCCATTATCGGAATTGTAATCGGCTCACAATTATCAAAAAAAATAGAGGGTAAAAAACTGAAACCAGCATTTGGATGGTTTATCCTGGTGATGGGTATTTATATTATTACGAAAGAAATCTTCCTTTAATTTTCTTATGTAACAAAAGTAGCTGTAGAGGAAAAAAGAAAGCTGGAGATTTGTATCAGTTAACACAATCAAAAATAAATACAATGAAAATAGAACAGATTTATACAGGATGCCTTGCACAAGGTGCTTACTATATCACTTCAGCCGGAGAAGCCGCCATTATTGATCCGTTAAGAGAAACACAGCCTTATATCAACAGATTGAAAGAGGATGGAGTACAACTGAAATACATCTTTGAAACTCATTTCCATGCTGATTTTGTCAGTGGACATCTGGATTTAAGCCATAAAACAGGCGCTCCAATTGTATATGGACCGACAGCGAATCCTGAATTTGATGCTGTAATAGCAGCACATCAACAAATCTTTGAAATAGGGAATATTACAATCAAAGTTCTTCATACCCCGGGACACACGTTGGAAAGCTCATGTTACCTGTTGATTGATGAAAATGGAATTGAAAAAGCCCTTTTTAGTGGCGATACCTTATTCCTTGGAGATGTGGGACGCCCAGATCTCGCACAGAAAAGTGCTCATATGACTCAGGAAGAACTGGCAGGGCTTTTATATAATAGTTTATACACTAAAATTTTGCCTTTACAGGATGAGATTACTGTCTATCCAGCGCATGGAGCAGGTTCAGCATGCGGTAAAAATATGCAGAAGGAAACCGTAGATACATTGGGAAATCAAAAAAGAACGAATTATGCTTTGAACCAAAAGGACAGACAGAGTTTTATAAAAGAAGTGACTGACGGACTTTTACCTCCACCAGCGTATTTCGGGATGAATGTGATGATGAATAAAAAAGGATACAGCAGTTTTGATGAAGTTCTTTCAAAAGGTTTGCATGCTCTTACTCCGGAACAATTTGAAGAAACTGCAGAGGCTTCCGGAGCTTTGATTTTAGATGTAAGACCCAACGGTGAATTTGCTAAAAGTTTTATTCCACAGTCTGTCAATATAGGATTGAACGGAGATTTTGCCCCATGGGTGGGCGCTTTGATTGCCAATGTAAATCAACCCATCCTTCTGGTTGCTGAAAAAGGAACAGAGGAAGAAGCTGTAACCCGCTTGAGCAGAGTAGGATTTGATCATATTTTAGGATTTTTGGAAGGAGGTTTTGAAGCATGGGAAAAGAGTGGAAAAGAAACAGATGTTGTAAACCGTATTTCTGCAGAGCAGTTTGAAGCCGAAATAAAAGGTCAAAAAGCAAAAATAATTGATATAAGAAAAGAAAGTGAGTACAATGCAGAACATATTCATGAAGCTTACAGCAAACCTTTGGCATTGATCAACGAGTGGATTCATAAGATAGAGCCGTCGGAACATTTCTACATGCACTGTGGAAGCGGCTACAGAAGTACGATGGCCGCGAGCATTCTTCAGGCAAGAGGATACAGAAATTTTTCAGAAATTGAAGGTGGCTTTAAAGCGATTGTATCTACCGCTATACCTAAAAGCGATTTTGTGTGTCAGACTAAAATTTTAAATACATTAGATTAAAAAATAAACAATGCTAGAGATTATAAAAGAACCCTGGCCGTGGTATATTGCCGGCCCTTTGATTGGACTTACCGTTCCTGCCTTATTGATTATGGGAAATAAATCCTTTGGAATCAGTTCCTCACTGAGGCATATCTGTGCAGCCTGTATACCTGCCAATGTGAATTTTTTCAAATACGACTGGAAAAAAGAAGCCTGGAATTTATTTTTTGTACTGGGAATCTTCTTCGGAGGGATGATTGCTGCCAATTTTTTACTCAATCCCGCAGAAATAACCGTTAATCCAGACCTGAAAACAGAATTGGCAGGCTATGGAATTACAGATTACAGCCATCTGGTTCCGGTACAGCTCATGAGTTTTGAAAACCTACTGACCCTGAAAGGATTTCTCATAATGGTTGCAGGTGGATTTTTGGTAGGCTTTGGAACAAGGTATGCGGGAGGATGTACCAGCGGACATGCCATCATGGGACTTTCCAACTTACAATGGCCTTCTTTGGTAGCTACAATCTGTTTTATGATCGGTGGTTTTTTAATGGCTAATATTATTCTGCCAGTCATACTTTCCCTATAACTGTAATTTTAAAAGAGAAGTTTATATCATGATAAAAGAAAAAGATAGACACAATCGGGATGTGGTATGTGTGAACGAAAGCACCCTTACTCATCAATGGTATCATAACCTGAAGTACCTTGCTGCTGGGATTATTTTTGGGATTATTTTTGTGAAAGCAGAAGTCATCAGCTGGTTCAGGATACAGGAAATGTTCCGTCTGCAGTCTTTCCATATGTACGGAATTATCGGAAGTGCTGTTTTGGTAGGAATGATTTCAGTAATGCTGATTAAAAAATTCAAGATAAAAACAATCTATGGTGAACCCATTACGCTTACTCCAAAAAAGTTTAATAAAGGCCAGATCTACGGCGGATTGATATTTGGTTTTGGCTGGGCAATTACAGGAGCCTGTCCCGGACCTCTTTTTGCTCAGATCGGAACAGGAGCTTTAGCCGTATCCGTTACTTTGTTGAGTGCCGTTGCCGGAACATGGGTGTATGGATATTTCAGGGATCAGTTGCCTCATTAATTCTTTACAAAAAAAGACTGCAGAAAATAATCTGCAGTCCTTTCGAGTATAAAACTATGAATAAATGAAGTTCTCCGCACCTAAAGCCATATAAAGATTTATACGCTCTATTCTGTACTGAAGTTCCAGATTGATGAGGTTCATTTCATTTTTCAAAAGGTCTCTTTGTTTACGGATCAGTACAAAACTGTTGTTGGTACCTACCTTTATCTGTTTCTCAGTGAGATTAATGTTGTTTTTCAGTTCATTGACAGCATTAGTAGTATAATTCATCTGTTTTTCAATAGAGCGGAGGTTGGCTAAAGAAGATTCCACTTCGTTCAATGCATTCAGAACTGCTTTTGAGTATTCTTCAACAACCTGTTTCTGCTGAGAGTTTTTTATTTCCACATTCTTTTTAAGCTTTCCACCATTGAATAACGGAGAAACTAATCCTCCACCCACTTTTAACAAAGGATTGGAAAATAAAGAATTAATAGCCTCCACATTACTTCCCGCACTCCCAAGTGAGGAACTTATACTTATGGAAGGAAGCCTTGCTGCTTTAGCCTCCTGTACTTCGTAGAAAACTTTTTCGATCTGAAAATGACTGGCCTGTATGTCTGATCTGTTCTCCAGAAGTTCGAGAGGAAAAGATTCAGGAATACTACTTTTTACAGGGTTAAAAGAGTTTTGGGTAGCCAGTTTTCCCTCCGGATATTTCCCGGTGAGAAGTTCCAGGGATCTTCTGGACTGCATATTGGCATTTTTAATCTTTTCAAGATAGCCCTGCAGAGAAATAATTTCTGCAGAGATATTGGAAATATCCAGCGCATTTGCCGTTCCTACTTTCTTTTGAATAATATAAAGCTTTTCCAGGTCTTTGGTCTTCTTAATGTAGCTTTCAATCTTATCTTCCTGGATGTTTCCTGCAATATTCAGAAAATAAGCCTTGGCGATCATCCCTGCAATAGACTGATGCAGTAGGGTGTTCTGATGTTTTGCAGAAAAGTAACTGCTGGTACTTGCCATCTGTGAAGATTTATTTTTGCCCCAAAGATCAATTTCCCAATTGGCTTTTAAGGCAAGACGCTGAACCTGGCTGCCACTAACAAGATTATTGGAAGTATTGGCAACAGCACTTACGCTAGGATACAAATCACTTCCTGCAATTTCCATCGCCAATTCAACCTGATTCAGCTTTTCCCGGGCAATAATCAGGTCAGCATTATACAACATTCCTTCATTAATCAAGGCTTCCAGTTGAGAAGTTTTAAGATCATTGATCCAGTCATAGGAAATTGATTTTGAATTCGCTTTTCTGTCAAAGATCCAGTCATCCGGAATTTGTATATGAGAAGCAATTTCACTCTTTTCTTTCAACTCATCTATGTTTTCCTTTTTAGCTTCTTTATAACCGATACACGAACTTAAACTTACAGCAAGTGTGCTTAATAAAATTAACTTTTTATACATGTTAATGAAGTTTAGGGATCAGGAAGTTGATTTTACTGTTGATACGTACCATTACTTTTCGGATAAGATGAAGAGGTTTAACATGATCAGAATAGATCACTGCTGCTCCTCTTGCTCCCACTGTAAGGTGTTTCTGGTTGTCTTCCAGCACAAACTTGGCAATAAGTTTTCCATCAGTCTCGGGTAGTTGCCTTGCCGTATCAGGAAGTCCGGCTGTAGAACCGTTTCCGCCCAGCATTCCTCCAGCGTTATTCATGATCCCCTGACTCGTAGCATCAATTACATATTCAAGTCTGGCTTTCACCACTTTTCCCGGTTCTGTTTTAAGTGCCAGTTCTACTTCATTTCCGTTTTTTACCGATTCCAGCTCGTTCTGGGCAAAAAATCCAATGACTGACTGCTGCTTTTGAATCAGAACAAATGCAGATTTGAAAGGCGCCATAATTGCTCCTTCATTCAGCTGAACATTGGGAATTATGCCATCGGTAGGAGCCAGAACAACGGTTTGGGAAAGATTCCATTTTGCCTGGTCCAGCTTGGCATGAATCTCAGAAACAGATGAGTTTTCACCATCATAAGAGGCATTGGATTTTGTTTCCAAAGACTGCTGCTGCGACTGTGCTGCACTGATTCTGGATTGCAGATCACGTGCATTGGTTACAGCCTGTTCAAAATCAAATTTGTTGGCGGCTCCTGCCTGTACAAGCTCCTGATATTGGGCTACTCTTTTGTTGGCAAGATCAAGCTGTGACTGTAAGGCAGAAATATTTTTTCTGGAAGCCGAAATGTCTGCATCATAAGAATGTACCGTAGCTTTCATACTGCTCAGTTTAGCTTCCAGTGATTTAATTTCCTGTAGATAAGGCTCTCTGTCAATTACAAATAAAGTATCTCCCTTTTTTACTTCCTGGTTGGTCTTCACATATACTTTCTTTACCTTTCCTAAAACCTGAGTGGTAATATCCACACTTCGGTTTACAACCTTTACATCTGAAGTAATAGGACAGAAGTAGTTCAGACTTAATATTAAAGCTATAGATCCGAAGATAGGCAATGAATACACGATTACCTGTGTAGTAAATGTCCACGGGATCAGTTTTAATTTTTTAATAAGGAGCCAGCATATTCCGGCATATATTGCAACTAGTAATTCCAGCATGTTTTTTAATTTTCAATGGGTTTAACTTCTTCTTCGGTAAAATCTGTGTTTTCCGTTTCTTTTTTAGGAGGATCCTGATTTCCGTATTCATAGTTGGCCCAGATTAAGGCTACCGGCCATAAAAGGCCTCCAAAAACAAGGGAAAGGAGGCACATACTTTTTATGGCTTTCAGCTGAGGATGATTTTTTTCCTCCGCTACTTTTTCCGGATAAATGTGAACTTTCCAGAAAAGGTAAATTCCGGCAATAGGTAATACCAGTAAGATTAACCAGGATGCCCCGTCTGCTATTTTGTCTTCAATATTGCCTGTAGATGCCTGAACAAAATTGCATGTCAGTAACAGGCAGAGAATGGTGATTATTCTTTGCATAAATATAAAATGGTAATAAAATGTTGACTTAAGAAAATACAGATTCAATCCGTGATGAATATCCGGAAGATCATATATTAATCCTGTTAAGAGGTAAAGACTATTCTATAAGATGAAATGCTTTGAAGATGATTGTGTTTTTTTTCATTTGGTTTTTTTATTGATGAAGAACAAGTTTTTTGACCGGACAAAATTATACTGAACAAAACACTTAAAAATATTCTTAAGTTATTTTTTTCCTTGATTCTTTTTTTTATTGTCTCGGGCAGTAATACGGGAAAGAGAATTGGGAGTGATCCCTAAAAAATTAGCAATATACTTTCTGTTTGCATTTTGACAGACGAACGGGTGGCTGTTTAGAAAATCTTCATAGCGGGAAAGCGGCGAACTCTTACAAAATTGCTCTGTTCGTGCAGATAAAATGCTGATAATCTGTTTTAAAGATTTTAAATACAGCTTGTAAATTCCTTTGTGCTGAAATGCAATCTGTTCAAATTCACTTTTATTAAAAAGAATAATTTGAGAATCAATCACAGCTTGTATGGTATACTTTTTTGTGCCTTCATGGGAATATGATTCCGGGCTCTCCATAAAGGCAACCTCTTTTTCTGAGGGCAGGAAAGTATTGATTTCAACTCCGTTTTCATCGTCAAAGAAAAATCTCAGAAGACCATTGGTCATTATAAATAAATGGTTAAATGGCTGACCGGGTTCTAAAAGTTTTTCTTTTTTTCTAAGAAGTTTTGGAGTACTTATGCTTGTAAGGACCTGGATCTCTTCATCCGATAATTCCTTAAAGCAATCCATTTTTCTAAAGGTTTTAAACATACATATTAATTAAAATAACCATTATAAAAATAATAAAAAATAACAAAGAAAAAATAGTGAAAAAGGCATAAGACTTTCAATGAATTTTTTTTAGATATTTGCTTTGTATTAAATAATTCTTACATACAATGAACAATAACCGAAGAAGTTTTATTAAAAAACTGGGAATTGCCACCGCAGCACTTACCATTAATCCCTTAGATCTTATGGCCGGGGAGCTGCCTGAAAATAAAAAAATCATCAACAAACCTATTGTACTCTCTACCTGGAATTTTGGATTAAAGGCGAATGAAGAAGCATGGACAATCCTTGGAAAAGGAGGAAAAGCATTGGATGCCGTAGAGAAAGGAGTTCGTCTCGTAGAATTAGATCCTAAGGAAAGAAGTGTAGGCTATGGAGGCCGTCCGGACAGAGATGGAAGAGTCACGCTGGATGCCTGTATCATGGATGAAAATTACAATATCGGCTCTGTTGCCTGTCTGGAACATGTTAAGAATCCAATTTCTGTTGCCAGAGCGGTAATGGAAAAAACACCACATGTTATGCTCGTAGGAGATGGAGCACTGCAGTTTGCCCTTTCCCAGGGTTTTAAAAAAGAAAATCTTCTGACTCCGGAATCTGAAAAAGAATGGAAAGAATGGTTAAAAACCAGTCAGTATAAGCCTATCGCCAATATTGAAAACCATGATACTATAGGAATGATTGCTTTGGATGCGCAAGGAAACCTTTCCGGAGCCTGTACAACGAGTGGAATGGCTTTCAAAATGCATGGCAGAGTAGGAGATTCTCCAATTATCGGAGCGGGTTTATTTGTAGATAACGAAGTAGGAGCAGCTACAGCAACCGGGCATGGAGAAGAAGTGATAAGAACGGTGGGAACGCATCTTGTAGTGGAGTTGATGAGACAGGGCAGAAATCCGCAGGAAGCCTGTAAAGAAGCCGTGGAAAGGATTGTAAAAATCAATCAGCGAAGAAACAAAAATCTAAAAGATATCCAGGTGGGTTTTATCGCTATCAATAAAAAAGGAGAATATGGATCTTACTGTATTCAGGACGGATTCAACTTTGCGGTATATGACCAGAAAGGTAACCGCCTTGAAACACCGGAATTTGCTTTGAAATAATTGTATAATAAAGGCAATAAATAACCAGAGTTATAAATAAATTTTATCGGAGATAAAATCCTTGCGCCCAAAAAGAATGCTACAGGAAAAATCTTTGTGCCTTTGCGTTATTCCAACAAAAAACAGCAAATTAATAGGAATTTAGCTAATTTAAACAAATCAACGATACCTATTGGCTTTAGCCAAAACATACAACAAAATATGAAAAGAACAATTATCGCTTCCTTATTTTTGATGATCGCATGCAAGGAAGAGAAGAAGGAGATGAAAACAACTGCCGAACCGAAACCGATAAAGGAAAAAGTAGTTTTGAATTATGAATCCAATAAATCTGAAGAAGCGCAGGCTTGGCTGAAGAAGAGTATTGTAGATTATTTCAAAGCTGATATCGGAAGTGAAGAAAAGAATATGCAGAAGATCACAACCAAAGACTATTTCGATTATAAAACGGATGCCACAAATGTAGAGATGGATGTAGACGGAAGCCTTACCGAAAAAGAATTTCAGGATAAATGGAAGTCTAAGTTTGATACCAATAAAGCAGGAATTGGTGTTGGTTTTTTAATCTCAGCACAGGATTGGAATACTATTGAAGTCGAAAGTTGTGAGTTAAAATCTTCTTCAAAAGATGAATATATTTTCCATATAGTATTGAAAGATGATGGTTTTAAGGCGAAATATCCATCAATAATAAAAGTAGTTAAAGAAAACGGTTCCTTTCTGATTGCAGATGTTTTGCAGGATGAGCCAAAGTAAAATTAAATAGATACCATATAATGTCAAAAATAGAAATAGCGTGTTTTAATCCTGAGTCAGCAATAATCGCTTTTGAAAACGGAGCAGACAGAATAGAGTTATGTGATGGTCTCAGTGAAGGCGGAACAACTCCGGATTTTGAGACCATGAAACAGCTTCGTGAAAAAATTACGATCCCGATTTTTGTGATGATCCGCCCCAGAGGAGGAGATTTTACCTATTCGGATTCAGAATTTGAACAGATGAAAAATGATCTGGTTCATTTAAAATCTTTACATGCAGATGGTTTTGTATTTGGTATTCTGAATGAAAATGATGAGGTGAATGTGGAGCAGAATAAAGCTTTGGTAGCATTGGCATCCCCGCTTCCATGTACTTTTCACCGTGCTTTTGACCGTGCTGCAAGTCTTGAAGACTCTTTAGAAAAAGTAATTGAATGTGGTTTTTCTACCATTCTTACTTCCGGTCAGAAACCTAATGTATCTGAAGGAAAAGAAAATCTTAAGAAACTGGTTGAGCTCTCCGATGGAAGAATAGAAATACTTGTTGGAGGCGGACTTCGTTCATCCAATATTGAAGGAATTAGAGCATCTACAAAAGCCGGTTACTTCCATTCTTCAGCCATTACTGATGGAGGAGCTTTTGCGAATCCGGATGAAGTAGTTGCTTTAAAGAGTAAATAATAAATGATATACGCTCAGCTTGTCATTCCAGGCGTAGCGGGAATCTAAATTAATAAGATAGAGATTCCTTCGTTCCTCGGAATGACAAAATCACTGGTATTGTAATGATACAAAACAAATTTATTGATGAATAGAACGATCCTTTTTGCTTTCCTTTTCACGCAGAATATCCTTTCTGCACAGTTTTCCCAAAGAAATTTGTCTTCTGAAAACTGGCAGTTCAGAAATTCAAAAGATCAAAACTGGCTTCCCGCAAAAGTTCCGGGAACAGTGCATCTGGATTTAATCAGTAACAAGATTATTCCGGATCCTTTTAAAGATGAAAACGAAAAGAAAGTACAATGGGTGGAAAATGAAGATTGGGATTATCAGACTCAATTTATGATTTCATCTCAGGAACTGAAAAATGATAATATTGATTTGGTGTTTAATGGACTGGATACATTTTCTGAAATTTATCTTAACGGTAAGCTCTTAAAGAAAACAGATAATATGTTCAGGAAGTGGAATATTCCTGTGAAAAAATATCTGAAAGCAGGTAATAATATCGTACAGGTAAAGTTTCAATCTGCCGTAAATACCGGAAAGGAATTAGCGAAGAAAGTTCCATTTACCATGCCGGAATCACCAAGAAGCTTTGTGAGAAAAGCACAATATCAGTTTGGATGGGATTGGGGACCAAGGCTCGTTACTGCAGGAATATGGAAAGATGTTCAATTGGAATTCTGGAATAATGCCAAAATTATTACCGTTAAAGACATTCAGAACACAACTTCTAAAGCTATTAATGATTTACGATTTGATGTAGAAATTTATGCTGAAAATGCGGGTGATTATATATTAGATCTTAATAAAATCCACCAAAAAATAGTTTTAAAAAAAGGAATCAATACAATTTCGGTTCCTTATGAAACGAAAGGAATGAAGCTTTGGCAGCCTAACGGCCGTGGGGAAGCCAACCTCTATGATTTCGAAGTAAAACTTTCAAAAGATCAGAAAAATATTGATGGTAAAAATATCAGGATAGGCTTAAGAACGGTAGAATTGGTACAGGAAAAAGATGAAAAAGGAAAGTCATTCTACTTTAAAGTGAATGGGCAGCCATTGTATATCAAAGGAACCAACTGGATTCCCGGAGACAGTTTTTCACCAAGAATGACCAAAGAAAAATATCAGAAGCTGATCAAAGATACCAAAGATGCCAATATGAATATGATCCGTATCTGGGGAGGAGGAATCTATGAAGACGATGAGTTTTACAAAGCCTGTGATGAAAACGGAATTTTAGTATGGCAGGATTTTATGTTTGCAGGAAGTTTTTATCCGGGAGATGAAGCTTTTTTAAATAATGTAAAAGAGGAAGTAAAAGATCAGGTCAACAGACTTCAGAACCATCCTTCAATTGCTTTGTGGTGCGGAAATAATGAAATTGATGAGGCTATAGTCAACTGGGGATATCAAAAACAGTTTAAATATTCAAAAGACGACTCATTGCAGGTTTGGAAAGACTATAAAAAGTTGTTCCATGATGTCATTCCCAATGCATTGTCAGAAAACCTGGAATCAGATAAAAATATATATTGGCCAAGCTCTCCATCCATCGGTTGGGGACATAAAGAAAGCCTTACAGAAGGAGATTCCCATTATTGGGGTGTTTGGTGGGGTGAACAGCCCTTTGAGATTTACAACGAGAAAGTAGGACGTTTCATGTCGGAATATGGTTTTCAGGGCACACCCAGCCTTGAAACCACAAAATCTATGTTTTCAGGAACTCCTGAGTTGAACCTTCAAAATCCAACAATTAAAGCTCATGAAAAACATGCAAGAGGCTGGGATATTATTAATGAATATCTGAAGCGTGATTATAAGATTCCCACGGATTTTGTACAATATAATTATGTTTCACAGCTTTTGCAGGCAAGAGGAATGCAGATTGCCATTGAAGCTCACCGCCGCGCAAAACCTTACAATATGGGAACGTTGTATTGGCAGCTCAACGATTGCTGGCCAGTGGTTTCATGGTCTTCCATTGATTATCTTGGAAACTGGAAAGCCTTCCATTATCAGGCAAAAAGAAGTTTTGAACCTGTGTTGGTATCAATAGCTGAGACCGATAAAAGCTATGATGTTTATCTGATCAGTGATTTGATGAATACACTAAAGCTTAATACAAAATTTGAATTGATTGATTTTAAAGGAAAAACACTTTGGAAATCCACTCAGTCAGATGATATTAATGCTGATGTAAGTAAGAAAATTAGAAGCATCAGTAAATCAGAACTCGCTCAGTTTGATTTATCCGGAGTTGTTTTAAAAATAAGTTCTGATAAGGATTCGAAATTTGAAAAACACTTCTTCTTTAATAAGCCAAAAGATTTAAAACTTTCAAAACCGGAGATTACAATCAGAAAAATTTCACCCACCGAAATTGAAATATCAACGGACATCTTGGCAAAAGATGTTTACCTTATCGGAGATACTCACTTCAGTGATAATTTCTTTGATCTGTTACCGGGAGTTTCAAAAAAAATTACCCTTTCAAAACCTTTGAAAAATATTGAAGTGATGAGTCTTTGGGATGTGATGAAAGATTAAACTTTTTTAAAGTGCTGAAGTAGCCAAAGCATGTCAAGGTTTTAAACCTTGACATGCTTTATACCTAAAAAAATATAAATTTTACCCTTCCAACTCAAAAATCAGCCGTAAATTTGCACTATATTTCTTATAGTTATGGTAAATTTTGTTCTGATTGCAGTGTGTATCATTGCAGGAATGATATTCAAAGCAACAAAATCTATCCACCCCGATGCCCATAAAGGTATCAACACCTGGATTCTTTATCTTGCTCTTCCGGCAGTTTCGTTTAAATATCTGCCTAAAGTAAAATGGACAACAGAAATGCTGTTTCCCATTGCAGCCACATTTTTAATTTCTGTGTTCTGTTTCTTCTTTATGATGTTGTACAGCAAAAGCAGAGGGTATTCCAGGCGGTCCAGAAGTACTTTAGAACTGGCAAGCGGTTACAGCAATACTTCATTTATAGGATTCCCGTTAATCAGTGCTTTTTATGGGGAAGGGTTATTGAGTATTGCGATTATCTGCGATCAGACCATGTTTTTTGCCCTTTCCACACTCGGAATTATTGCTGCCGTAAAAGGAGGAAGCAAATCAGGAAAAGTAAGTGCCTTATTTATTTTAAAAAGACTGGTGACATTTCCTCCGTTAATAGGTTGTATTTCCGCCTTGGTATTGTCGCAGTTTATAGATTTTACTGTTGCAGAACCGTTTTTTGATAAATTAGCCGCTACGGTAAGCCCATTAGCTTTGTTTTCAGTGGGATTACAGCTGAAATTCAATGGATGGAAAAAACTGATTCCTCAGATGTCAATGTCGATGCTTTATAAATTGATTCTTGCCCCTGCAATTGTGTTGGGAATGGCTTTGTTATTGGGAATAAAAGGAGATGTGGCAAAAATTACTGTTTTTGAAGCGGCTATGCCTACACTTGTTACTTCAAGCATCATTGCAGAACAGTTCAGGCTGAATACAAAACTCACCAACCTGATCATTGGAGTCAGTATTATTGTCGGATTTTTTACTTCTGCATTTTGGTATGAGATGACTGAACTGCTTTTTTAATGATTAGTCATCATTTATTAATAAGGCCGGTTTTTTAACAACGCTTTATGTGAATTCTTTGTTATTTTGTAAGAATACCTTTGCTGAGTGGAACGCCCTTGCGAACGAATTAAAACGATTCATCATATCTTTGCAAACATTGCGTTTAGACCATGTTTTGGCTAAAGCCGATTGAGATTTTGATGATTAATTAAACGGACTAAAGTCCGTTCCTATTGAATTTTTTCTGACAAGGGTTGCTGGCACTGTTAAATAGTGCGAAAGAACTACTGTAAAGTTGCAGTTCTCTCAGGAAAAATCTAATTTTACACTTTAAATATTTCCCTTGCAATACGCTCAAATTGTTTTACCCCTGAACCTGAAAGGATCTTTTACCTATAAAGTTCCTGAAGAAATGATGTCTGAAATCCAACCTGGAATGCGTGTTCTGGTACCTTTTGGCGGAAAGAAGATTTATACGGGAATTGTATTTGAGCTTCATGATAACGCACCGGAAAACTTTGTAGCAAAGGAAGTCATCAGCATGTTGGATGATAAACCCATTATGCCTCAAGAGCAGATTGATTTCTGGAATTGGCTATCGGAATATTACATGTGCAGTCTGGGAGAAATCTACAGGTTTTCATTTCCTTCTTCATTAAAACTGGAGAGTGAAACCTATTTAAAATTAAAACCAGGAGTCGTTGTAGATTTTGAAAATCTGGATGTCAACGAAATGTACCTGATTCAGTCACTGGAAGTACGACAGCTGATTAATCTCACGGATATTGAAGCTTTTATTCCTAAAAAGGATATTATTAAAACAATCAATTCATTGATTGACCTTCAGTACATTGAGATTGATGAGAAAGTTGCTGAAAAGTATAAAGCGAAGGAAGTTGCTTATGTAAGAATCAATGATGAGGTTTTGGCCAATCAGAATCTTACAGACATTCTTTTAAAGCTGAACAGGGCTCAAAAACAGAAAGATCTTTTCCTTCTTATTTTGGAAAAGCAGACAGAAAATCCGAATGTTCCTATTAAAAAATCGGAACTGTTTGAAGATGGTTATTTCGGAAGCTCTCACTTCAAACCTTTGGCAGATAAAGGTCTTGTGGAGGAATATTACATGCAGAAAGACAGAATTGAAAGCTATGAAGGAGAAATTGAAGAACTCGAAGAACTTTCAGAACAGCAGAAAACAGCAAAATCTGAGATTGATGAAGCGTTTGAAGAAGGGAAGAATGTTTTGCTTCACGGAGTGACTTCCTCAGGGAAAACTCATATTTATTTAGAGAAAATTGATGAATGCATACGTGACGGAAAAAATGTTCTGTTCTTGCTTCCTGAAATTTCTCTCACCAAACAGATTACCCAGAGATTAGAAAAAAAATATGGCCGACAACTTGGTTTTTATCACCAGAAACTGACTGATTTTGAAAGAGTAGAAGTGTGGCGAAGAATCAGGCAGAATGATATCCGTATTCTGATAGGAACCCGTAATGCTCTGTTTTTACCTTATCAGAACCTTGGGCTCATTGTTGTGGATGAAGAGCATGATTCTGCGTACAGACCAAGAGAAGTTTCTCCTTATTTTAATGCTAAGGATGCATCATTGGTTTTAGGCGGATTTTACAATGCAGGAGTGATTTTAGGCTCTGCAACACCTTCTGTTGAAAGTTATTACAGAGCCCGGAAAGATAAAATGAAATATGTTTTCCTGAATGAAAGATTCGGGAATGTCAATCTGCCGGAATATGAACTGATCAACTTTAAAGAAGCTCTGGAATCAAAAAAGGTTTCAGGAAATTTCTCCCTGAAGCTTATTGAAGAGATCAAGAAAACTGTAGATGAAAAGAATCAGGCGATCGTCCTGCACAATCGTCGTGGCTATTCAAATGTCATAGAATGCGAGAGCTGTGGTTACGTAAATTATTGTTCCAATTGTGATGTGGTAATGACTTATCACAAAGCGGCTAATGAAATGAAGTGTCATTATTGCGGACAAAGAGCTTCAAAACCGAGAACCTGTCCGAAATGTAATTCTGAAAAGCTGAATGAAAGAGGAGTTGGAGTAGAACAAATCCATGAGGAAGTTACCCAACTGTTTCCTGAAAATGAAGTAGACAGAATGGATGTAGATTCTATGCGCAAAAAATTTGCCTACGAAAAGCTCTATGAGAAAATTGAGGAAGGAGAAACAGATATCATTGTAGGAACACAGATGATTTCCAAAGGGCTAGATTTTGATCATATTGAACTGGTTACTATTCCTAAAGCGGATTCCTTATTATATGTACAGGATTTCAGAGCAGAAGAAAGAGCTTACCAACTGATCACCCAGGTTTCAGGAAGAGCGGGAAGAGTTTCCGGAAAAGGGAGAATCCTTATTCAGACCTTTAATCCTGATCATTCTGTATTTCAGCTGATCAAGATGAACAATCCTGCGAAGATCTATAAATATATCCTTACAGAACGTCAGAAATTTCATTATCCGCCATTTACCAAGCTGATTATGATTGAAATGAAGCACAGAAGGGAAGATAAAGTAGATCGGGCGTCTCAGTTTCTGGGTTCAATCCTCAGAAAATACCTTCCGGAAGATTGTGTGTTAGGTCCGGAAAGAGCTCAGATTGCAAAGCTCAATAATCTGTATCAGTTCCAGATTATGCTTAAGCTTCCCCGTGGAAAAAACTATGAGAAATTTAAAAACATGGTTTTGATTAGTTTGAAAGAATTTGATGAAATCACTGCTTATCAAAGCATTAAAAAAGATGTTTTTGTAGATTTTTAACAATTTTTAACAAACTTTACACTCTTTTATAACAGGTCGGTGGTCCGTTATATGACAATAATTTCTACTTTTGGACGTTGATTAAGTGTTTGGCTCTTTTATTGGATGATTTAACCTGTCATTTTTTATAGAGTCAAAACTATAGAACAAAAAGAAGATAGATGGTAAATTTCAGAAAATATATTTCAAGTGCGGCGGTGTTGGCTTCTGGTCTTTTCCTGGCTCAATCTACCGTTTCTACCGTTCTTTATTCTCAGAATTATGACAATCAGAAAAGCAGTTTAAACCTGCCATCACCCGTAAGTACGATGGTGGAGAAAACTGTTTTGTCAGCAAAAGAACTGGTAGACATTAATGTAAACACAATGATGGCGGACCCTGTGCTGAAAAATGCAACCTGGGGATTCGTAGTGTACGATCCGAAAACGAAGAAGGTAATCTCTTCGTACAATGAAAATACTCCTTTAGTACCTGCTTCTACAACAAAGCTCCTTACAACGGAAACCGCATTAAATATGCTGGGGGAAAACTACCGTTGGATGACGCAACTGGAGTACTCAGGAACTATAGATGAAAATGGAGTTTTGAATGGAAATCTTTATGTGATAGGAAGTGGTGACCCGTCTTTGGGAACAAACAAAGCAGGAGCTGCCTCTTATAGAGATATTATTTCAGATTTCGTAGGCGGAGTTTCAAGAGAGGGAATTAAAAAGGTAAATGGTGATATTATCATTCAGACAGCGCTTTTCAAAGGCAATATTTCAGTGCTTCCGGAAAATGTTGTATGGTTGGAAAACAATAATTACTATTTGCCGGTAGGAAGTACCCGCGATATCAATCCGGCCAACGAAAAACTGATTGTTAAAAAAGGAGGTTTCTCTACAGAAAAGAAGTTTTTCTATGTTTCTCCTTATAATCATCAGATGGTATATGCTGATAAATATGAAGGAAACGGGACTTTAACAACCAAACTTCCTGATGCTCCGGCTTACCTTGCCAATTCTTTCAGAACAACATTGGTAAAAAGCGGAATTTCTGTTACCGGAAAAGTAACCCCGAAAATGACAGATGCAGCTCCGGAAGGAAGAAAAATGCTTTCAGCGTATAAATCACCTACTTTGAATGATATTATTTATTATACCAATCAGCACAGTGATAACTCATTGGCAGAAGCTTTGCTTAGAACGGTAGGATATCAGAGAATGGGTGACCAGACTTCAGAATCAGGGAAAATTGTAGTAACTAATCACTTGAAAGAGGCAGGATTTGATATGATTGGTCTTAATTATATCGATGGAAGTGGGCTTTCAAGAAGTAATAATGTAACCCCAATTTCTCAGGTGAAGTTTCTTACTTCTTTAATGGATCAGAAATATTACAGATCTTATCTGACTTCTCTGCCAATCGGAGGACAATCCGGAACACTAAAAAGAATGTTTAATGTAGGAGGGAACGGACAGGTTTTTGCTAAAACAGGAACTTTAAATAAAGTAAAAACATTAGCAGGATATCTGAAAACAAATTCCGGGAAAACATTAGTGTTTTCTTTAATGGTAAATAACTATTCAGGATCTGTAGATATGGTGAAGAAAAGGATGGAGAAAATTCTTGAACCTGCATTGGATCTTTAAAAATTTTTTATTTTATATATTATAACAGCCTTTTAATCATTGATTAAAAGGTTTTTTTTTATATTTGATTAAATTTTTCTAAACATGACAAAATTGTACCTTTTGGTGTTGGGATTTTTATTATCCCAGCAATTCTATAGCCAGAAGCAACGGCAAAATACGGATATGAAAGGATTGATCGAAAAAGAGAAAAAATCCTTTACTCAAAAAATGAATATCGGGAATATCAATCCCAATACACTCAATTACGATTTACAGTATCAAAGAATGGATGTTAGCCTGGATCCTGCGGTATATAATATCTCCGGATCAGTGACTTCTCATTTTAAACCAACACAAAGTATGGGAAGTATTTATTTCGATCTTTCCAACTCCTTAACGGTTTCTCAGGTGAAATATCACGGAACCAATATTACAAGTTTCCAGCAGCTTCCTTCCAAAGAACTTAAGATTGATTTTCCGGCTTCTATTCCGGCCAATACACTGGATTCTCTTACCATCTATTATGCAGGAGCACCCTCTACAGCTAATGATGCTTTCAAAACTGCTCTTCAGAGCGGAACTCCGGTTCTTTCTACGTTGAATGAACCTTACGGTGCACAGGATTGGTTTCCTACCAAACAAAGCTTAAATGATAAGATCGAAAGATTTGATTTTAAAATTACTACGCCATCCAATTACAGTGTGGCAGCCAATGGAAAACTGATGTCTGAAACATTTCCTACAGGATCTACAAAGCTTACTTTCTGGAGAACAATGTATCCTACACCAGCGTATCTGATTGCATTGTCCATTACTAATTTTGTGAAGCTTACAGATACCATCGGAAATCCTCCGTTTCCTTTTGTCAACTATATTTATCCGTCCACGAATTCAAACCAGACCAGTCTGAATAATATTCAATGGACGAAGCAGGTCATGGGTACTTTTGAAACCTATTTTGGGGCTTATCCTTTCCGTAATGAAAAATACGGACACATGGAATTCATGTATGGTGGAGGAATGGAGCATCAGACGATGTCTTCCATGGGTGGATGGAGCAAGCAGCTGATTGCCCATGAGCTTACTCACCAGTGGTTTGGAGACAAAGTAACTTGTGGTGCCTGGAATGATATCTGGCTGAATGAAGGTTTTGCAACTTTTGGTGAACACCTTGCCAATGAAAAACTGCTTATGACCAATAGCGAATTTCTGAATTATCTACAGGGGCAATCCAATTACATTACTGCAAGTACAACAGGAAGTGTATATGTACCGGATAACGGACTTTCAAGCATCAACAGAATATTTGACAGCAGATTATCCTATTCCAAAGGAGGATATGTGCTGAGAATGCTGAAGTGGATTTTAGGAGATGCTGCATTTTATCAGGCACTTAAAGACTATCATGCAAGACCAAATCTGGCATACAACTATGTGCGTACAGCTGATTTTAATGCTTCTTTGCTTCAGTCTACCGGAACAGATTTTACAGAATTTTTTAATGACTGGGTATATGGAGAAGGATATCCTACTTATACTATCAAATGGATGCAGGGCGGTAATCAGGCTTTGTTTAAAGTTTCCCAGACGCAAAGCAGTCCTACAGTTAGTTTTTTTGAAATGCCTTTACCTATTAAAGTGACAGGAACTTCGGGGCAGACGGCTTACTTTGTTCTTAATAATACATCCAATAACCAAAGCTTTTTGCAGTCGGTAACATTCCCTATTGCAAGTGTTCAGTTTAATTATGAATATCAGATTATTGAGAAAAACTCTACGGTTACTCAGGATAATACTTTAAGTGTTTCTTCCGTTGAGAAGGAAGGTTTTGGCTTATATCCGAACCCCGCAAAAAATGAAATTAATCTGAAAGGAATTAACAGAGCTGTGGATTTTACGATTCATGCTATCGATGGAAAACTGGTAGGAAAAGGAACCTATCAGCCCGGCAAAGCAATTGGAATTTCAGAATTGATTCCCGGAGCTTATGTTATTACTATTGACGAAAAGAGTATTAAATTTATCAAACAGTAACAAGGAAGAGACTAAAGTAGGAATCCTTACTTTTTCGAAATCAATATAACAAAACAAAGAAGCTTTCAAATTTGAAAGCTTCTTTGTTTTCTGGCTGCTCTGGCTCCTCTTTTTCTGGCTAGCCTGACCTTGTAAGAGAACCATTTTTCTTTGAATATTTTACGCATAAGATTATCAAAATGCCTGGTGATGACCAGGTTTTTAAAACCCCTCCATTTTTCGAGAGAACTTGATGGAAGTGCTCTTACCGATATAGAATATCCTTCTGTATCATATTGAATATAATGCCACCATCCGGAAGGAATATAAAGGGTTTCTCCGGGATGAATGATGGCTTCGTAGCCATTTAAATAAAGAAGAGCCGGATATTTTCGGTAGTCAGGGTTTTTGATCTGAGCCAGGCTGTGGAAGTTATAAGGCAGTTTATACATAAAATCAGACTGTTCCCACGGGAAGAGCCAAATCCTTTTGATTCCCTGAAACTGTGTAATGAAAACGTGCGACATGTCGATATCAATATGGTTTCTGGTGACAGAACCTTCGCCTCCAAAAAACATAAAAGGCAGCCATTTTAGTATTTTACCATGGGTCACATCATTGTAAATAAGATCATTCTTAAGTTCGGGTTTTATTTTTAAGAGATTAAATAAGAAAAGTCTGTGTTCAGTTGGGGTAGACTGTATCAGATCAAGGTATTCTGAAAAAGTAGACTGAGCTATAGGATCACTGGCTACTCTGTCCAGGGAATCAAGCTCACTGCCATATATATTCACCCTGTGATCTCCTGCAATTTCCTTGAAGTATTCATAGTTCCACTTTTTGAAAGCTGGACTTTCCGGATGGATAAAGTTTTCAAGAATAATGGGAACTCTCGGCTTCATATGGCTGTTGATAAAGGTTTCTGAACTGATTGTCTTTATTTTTTGTACCGGCTTTAATCTCATGCATTAAAAATTTAAACAAATATAAATATTATCCTACTAAATTTATAGACTAATAGTGTTAAAACTGATTCCTGAATTGATTTTTTAGAATTAAGCTTATAAAAGGTTTTATTTTAATGCCTTTTTAGTAAATTAGCACATCTAAAAAATTACTAAAAATGATCTCTGAAAAATACCTTCAACATTTACAGAACGAACTTCAGAATATTGAGAATGACGGACTTTACAAAAGAGAAAGAATCATCACGTCTCAGCAGAGTGCAGAAATAGAAGCGAACGGGAAAAAGCTTTTGAACTTCTGTGCGAACAATTATCTGGGATTATCCAACAATCCGGAAGTGATGAAAGCTTCTCAGGAGATGATTCAGTCTCACGGGTATGGAATGTCTTCTGTACGTTTCATCTGTGGAACACAGGATATTCACAAAGATCTGGAGAAAAAAATCGCTGATTTCTTAGGTCTTGAAGATACCATCCTTTATGCTGCTGCATTTGATGCAAACGGAGGAGTTTTCGAACCATTATTTACAGAAGAAGATGCTATTATTTCAGATGAACTGAACCATGCATCAATCATTGATGGTGTTCGTCTTTGTAAAGCTGCGAGATACAGATATAAAAACAATAATATGGCTGATCTGGAAGCGCAACTGATTGCTGCTTCTGAAAAAAATCACCGTTTCAAAATTATCGTAACAGACGGAGTATTCTCAATGGACGGTATTGTTGCAGATTTAAAAGGTGTTTGTGACCTTGCAGACAAATATGATGCTTTGGTAATGGTAGATGATTCTCACGCTACAGGTTTCATTGGAAAAACAGGTCGTGGAACTCACGAAGCAAATGAAGTAATGGGTAGAGTAGATATCATCACTTCTACTTTAGGAAAAGCTTTAGGAGGTGCTTTAGGAGGTTTTACTTCCGGTAAGAAGGAGATCATTGATATGTTGAGACAGCGTTCAAGACCTTATCTGTTCTCTAACTCTTTAGCCCCGGGAATTGTAGGAGCTGCTTTGAAAGTATTGGATATGATCTCTGATGATACTTCTCTTCGTGATAAAGTAATGGAAAATGCAGAATATTTCAGAACGGAAATGAAAGCGAAAGGCTTTGATATTCCTGAAGGAGATGCTGCGATTGTTCCGGTAATGCTTTACGATGCACCTCTTTCTCAGAAAATGGCTGAAAAGCTTATGGATGAAGGAATTTACGTAATCGGATTCTTCTATCCTGTAGTACCGAAAGGAAAAGCGAGAATCAGAGTACAGTTATCTGCGGCTCACACAAGAGAACATTTGGATAAAGCCATTGCTGCTTTTGAAAAGGTTGGAAAAGAATTAGGAGTGATCTCTTAAGATAAAAAAGTTCTACGTTTGTAGAATAAAAAACAGGATTTCTTATTTAGAGAAATCCTGTTTTTTTATGAAAAAATATTCAGTACTCTATTTTTTTTGTAATTAAATGAATGCTATTGCTGAATAAATGATAATATAATATATTTGGAACACTAATTCTAATAGCCATTTTGTGAAAAAATATTTACTTCTTTTTGCTTTTTCTAGCTTTTTCAATACAATTTATGCTCAATCTAATGATTACAAATCAATATTTACCGTAAGTGCTTTTGCTCCTTTTCGTGACCAGCGCTATAATGTAGGTTATATGCGGAAAATAAATGAAAGATGGTGGGTTGGAAGCGAATTGGCCTATGGAACAGACAAAATAGTGCCCGTAAATATGGGCAATTTTGAAGGGAAAAACAGGATTTTTGAGATAAGACCGGAAGTTTTTTACAGCTTGGCGCCTCAATCAAGATTAAAACATTTTGTATCAGCAGAAGCTTTCTATTTAAATCAAACAGGAAAAAATATTTCAGGAAAATATTATGATGAAAATGATGTGTATTATTCTTTTAGTTCAGCAGATTATAAAAGAACCAAATATGGATTAAATATTAATTACAGCATTTTGCTTCATAAAGAGTCTTCATGGTTTGGTTTTATGCCTAAAATTGGCTTTGGTATCAGACAAAAACATGTTTCTTATACTAATATGACAGGAAAAGAAGAAGATTATGCTCCGGTAGATGGTCTTCCTTTTGATTATCATTCAAATCGGCAGGGTACCAATCTGCGTTTTAATTTTAATGTTGATATGAAGTTCATTTTCAAATTCTAAAAAATATTGAATCTTTGTTATTTTAAGCTAAAGATTTTAGATTAAATTCTCTTTTTTTCCGAAATAAACTATCTTTGCAAACAAATTTTTAGGATGCTGTATACCATCATCAAAGCTTTACATATTATCTTCATGGTAAGCTACTTTGCGGGAATTTTTTATCTCGTGAGGATTTTCGTTTATTATAAAGACACCGATGAATTTACTGAAGAAAAAAAGAAAATTCTGAGAGAGCAGTACACTTTTATGGCCAGAAGGCTGTGGAATATTATCACAGTTCCTGCCGGAGTAATCATGGCAGTATGCGGATTGGTCATGATCTTTTTAAATACCGGGCTGATGAAAATGCCGTGGTTTCATTTGAAACTGACTTTCCTTATCGGGCTTGCCATTTATCATTACTGGTGCTGGAAAAAAGTTCTTCATTTAAAAGAATTACATGGAGATACACTGCCCATTGCCAATATCAAACTGAGACAGGCGAATGAAATTGCAACATTCATTCTGTTTCTGGTGGTATTTACCGTCATTTTAAAATCGATGGTGATTGAATACTGGTGGCAATTAATTGCAGGATTTTTCGTTCTTGTATTTCTGATCATGATGACCGTGAAACTGGTTAATAAAAATAAAAAAAACAAATAATTGTGGAGTAGGACGTATGCCTTCATACATTCATCCTTTTTACATCTTACAAAAAAACTATGATTGCAATTTTAAAGAAAGAACTTTGGAGTTACTTTGGAAACTGGAGTGCATGGGTGATCATTGCCGCTTTCAGTTTGATAGCAACCCTTTTCCTGTTCTTTTTCGACAACGATTCTAATATTTTTGAAATCGGGATGGCCTCGCTGCAGAGCTATTTTGTATTGGTTCCATGGCTGTTGATGTTTATCATTCCGGCACTTTCCATGAAAACTTTTGCAGAAGAACAGCAAACCGGTACCTTAAACTGGCTTTTCTCGCAGCCGTTAAGAGTTTCAGAACTGGTAACCGGAAAATTCCTTTCTGTATGGATCGTTGGAATTTTATGCCTTATTCCTTCATTGATTTACCTTTATACGGTATACGTGTTGGGAGTGCCAGCAGGAAATATTGATCTTGGAATGACCTTCGGAAGTTACATTGGTTTGATTATTTTAATCGCCGCATTTTCAGCCGTGGGAATTTTAGCATCTTCATTATCACAGAATCAGATTATGGCTTATCTGCTGGGTGTTTTCATGTGCTTCATTATGTATTTTGGAATCGAACAGCTGGCAAGTTATAAACTATTGGGAGGTGCAGATTTTATCCTTCAGAATATTGGCTTTTATCAGCATTTCTTAGGCTTTACAAGAGGTCTTATTGATTTTAAAGATGTAGCCTATTTTGTACTTGTTATCGGTGCTTCATTAGTATTGTCTAATCATTTTATTAACAAAAAGAAGTAGAATCATGAAGAAGTTCAATGCTAAATCTCCACTGGGAATTTTCCTAATTGCCATTGTTCCATTGGTAATTATCCTTACCTATTCAGGGATAAGATTAGACTTAACAAAAGAAAAAAGATATACCCTTTCCGATAACACCATCAAAGTCCTGGAGTCTGTTAAAAAACCGCTGACTGTGGAAGTGTATCTTGAAGGTGATTTTCCGGCAAGTTTCAAACAGCTTCAGAGCGAAACGAAATTTATGCTGGAAGAGTTCAGAAAAATTAATCCAAAGATTGATTTTAAATTTATAGACCCTATTAAAACAAAAATGTCTCAGGATACCCTGATGGCAATGGGTATGCAGCCATCTATTCTTCCGGATGTAAAAGATGGGAAAATCTCACAGATCACGCTTTTCCCTTATGCCGTGATCAAACATGGAAATGATGGGGTTTCTATACCATTGGTAGTGCAGCAGGCAGGAATTGATGCAGATCAGCAGTTGACAAGATCTATTGAAGGGCTGGAATACAACCTTGTTTCCAATATCAAAAATATTGCAGCGGCTAAGAGAAAGAAAATCGGGATTCTGGTTAATCAGGATGAATTAAGTCCGGACGAATTTCAGGGATTCGTACAGCTGGCCATGGAAAACTACGATGCAGGACCTATTATTCCTAAAAATCAGACTGAGCTTTCCGTAGAAGATATTCCGCTGTTGAAGCAGATGAGTGCTTTGGTGATCGCAAAACCAAGAAAAGCATTTACAGATAATGAAAAAGTAATTCTTGACCAGTATATCATGAACGGTGGGAAAACCCTTTGGATGATTGATGCCGTAAATGCTGAAATGGATACCTTAACAAGATCCAAAAAAGTAATGCCTTTCCCTGTAGATATCAACATGACAGACTTCTTTTTCAATTATGGGTTGAGAATCAATCCTGCTTTGGTAAAAGATGTTAAGAAGTTTGCCCTGTTAAGACTGGTGACAGGAGAAGTAAGTGGAAATCCTCAGTACACAAGCTTGCCCTGGCCGTATTTTCCCCTGGGAATTGCAGAAAATAATAATCCGATCACCAAAAATATTAATCCTGTAAAGTTTGAATTTCCAACTTCCATTGATACTTTAGGGGGAAGAAAGAATATCAAAACAAAAGTTCTTTTCGAATCCAGTGAAAGAACATTACTGAAACAGGTTCCGAACTATGTAGATTTAAAAGAGGTTGCAAGCGTAGACAGTCTTGGACAAATGGAAAAACCAAGTACACCGAAGATCTTCGCTGTAGCATTGGAAGGGAAATTTAATTCTGCCTATGCCTCAAGAATTGAAAGAAAATCTTATCCTGGCTTCAAAACATCAAGCCCGGAAAATAAAATGATCGTTATTGCAGACGGAGATGTCGGCAGGAACAAGGTGATTAAAGGAAAACCACTTCCATTGGGAGTTGATTTGTTAACGAACGAACAGTTTGGAAACGAACAGTTCCTGAGAAATGCTTTAGATTATTTGCTGGATGACAGCAATCTGATGGAGCTGAGAAACAGAAATATCGAAGAAAGACTTCTTGACAGACAAAGAATTACTGAAGAGAAAACCAACTGGCAGTGGCTGAATTTACTGCTTCCATTGGTCATTATCGGCCTTATTGGAGGACTGTTCTTCTGGTTAAGGAAAAAGAAATTTGGATAAAATATAAAACTCCCGGAAGATTTCTCTTCCGGGAGTTTTGTTTATATTGATGTAATAATAAAAAAATCTATCTGGACTTCAATTTTTTATTCTCTTCCTTCAAAGCTTCCACTTGCTCTTCCAAAACTTTAATATAGCTCTGCAAATTTTCTACAATAGAATCCGGAATACTGTGGAAATTGTTAAAATAGCTGCCTGCATTATCGTTAAAAGTAGTATTGTCATGATTATTATGGACAATAGCTGTTTTTCTTTCCTCTTTGATCTCTTCTACAGGAACATCAAGCGCTTTAGCAAGTTTTTCCCATTCATCATCAAATATTCTTACTTCATCATTCTCTTTTCGGGAATAATTGGATACGTCTGTTGATATAATATTAGACATATATTCTTGTGTGTAGCCTCTTTGCTTTCTTAGATTTCTTAGCTTTTCCATAATGAATTTTATATTTGTGCCTTTGTACAAATATAATAAAACGAAACAAAATTTTAAACCTATTTTTGGAAATGATTCTGATACTTCTCCAATATATTCCAGATCCCATAAAAAGCATCATTCCCTTTTTTGTCTGAGAAATTCGTATTAAAGATCATAATCCTTCCCAGATTATTTTTAGGATCAAAAAACAGCATAGACATTACTCCCGGATCCCCTCCGGTATGGCCAATATATCCTGTATAGCCAAAACCTATGAATATTCCTACGTTATAAGATTCGCTGTAAGGGTTTTTGTCATTTCGTTCCGTAAAATTGGATGCTGTAAGTTGGGGCGTAAAATATTCTTTATAGCTTTTTTGAGTCAGAATTGTTCCTTTTCCAAGATAACCTTTAATAAGTTCGGTTAGATACTTACTCAGGTCGTTGATGCTTGTAATAAACCCACCATCGGGATATGTTGCAGATTGATAATAGGGAAGAGGAGTATCAACGTTTTCATACAGTCTGGAGAACTTTGAAAATTGTATTTCTTCAAATGACCAGCCTGAGTCTTTCATATGTAAAGGTTTCAGGATGTATTCTTTTGTGAAATTATTAAAGGTTTGTCCGGTAGCTTTTTCAATAATAAAGGCTGCCAGCGCAGTTCCTACATTTGAATATTCATAGATTGTTCCGGGTTTATAAGTAGAGAAGCTGTCTTTATTCCATTTTCCGTTTTCTGTCAGCACATTTTCTAGAAATACAGGCATAGAAATTATAGAATCTGAAGGATTGAATATCTGCTCATCATCAAAATTAAGCTTTTGCCCGTTCAGATCCTGATCAGGTTTCAAATAATAATTTTTAGACAAATAAAATTCATTGTCAAGAATAGAAGACGTATGGGTTGCCAGCTGGCGGATGGTAATCGGTGTTTGTGAGAAATGAGGATTAACTATCTTAAAGGGCAGATATTTTTGCACCGGATCATCCAGATTTAATTTTCCGAGCTCCTGAGCTTTCAAAAGAGCAATTCCAACAAACGTTTTGGAAACGGATGCAATATTCTGTATTGTGTTTTCAGTATATCGTTTCTTTTCTTTCACATCAGAAAAGCCAAATCCTTTTTGATATAAAGTCGATTCTTCATCTACAATAGAAACTGCAAATCCATTGAATAATCCCTGCTGCTGCATTTTGCTTATTGCTGAATCCAAAGAATCCCTGGCACTATCATGGACATGATGAGAAACCTTCACCGAATGGCACGACGTGAATATCGAATAAGCCATCACAAATAGTAAAATTATTCTCATATGCTTTTAATAATAAGACAATTGTCCGAAGGTTATTATTACAAATATACTCCACATAGGGCAAAAAAAGAAACCTTCGGGTTTCTCTTTTTTATTTTATAGCTATAAGATGTAATCATTTATCAGACTGATGACCGAAATTATGTAAAGAAATTTCTGTATAATCAATCATATATCTGGATATCTAAGGATATGAGAGATATCGACCAGATTGGTATTTGTACTTTTAGGTTAAAAAAAATGAAGTCTGTTTCATTTCATAATTTTGAGGTAAAAGAAGAATCTAAGTTATTGCTGATACGTTTCTTTTGGAAGTAGAGCTGCTGTTCTGTAATAACTGATGTCTGTGGTGATCTGTGCCTGAAGATCCTGGAAAGTGTCATAATCATAATGTATCCAGTTTTCTTCATGATCAGGATCAGGGGTTTTATCTACGGCCAGCTCAAGTTTTCCGTCTTCCTGATAGCTGCATTCAATGGCGGCATATTTTTCCCCTTTTTCATCATGGGTATACCAGCATTTAATGGTCCTTTCAAGTTGTGGCTGATGAGTTTCATTGTCGATAACCTGTGAACAGATAAAGTTTTCCGGGTCATCCGTTTTGAAAACAGTTTTAGAAATTAAGGGCAGATCGTCTACAGATAAGGAATATAATTTATTGGTGGAAATAATAAAGCCGTCTGCAGCTTCCCTTTTTTCTATATCAAAAAAGTCAGATTTTTCTTTAAGATAATCCACTACCTGCGCCTCGTCTTCTTCGTCACTTAAAAAATAATTGATGTTGTAAATATTATCTTCGTTGATAAATTCAATTTCTTTCAGGAAATCGGAACCTTCTTTATAATAATACAGATGATATTCGCTCAGCTTCACAGCATTACTTTTGGAAATAATCTCTCCAAAAATGTTTTTGTACACTTTTCTCATTTTTAATCATGTTAGTTTGTTTCATCTATTAGTTTAAGTGGTGTGGCAAAGATAAGTTTTCTTTTTTATCTTAACCTGAAGTGTAAAATAGTATTTATTTCGTAAGTATTCTATATGTCCTTTATAAAATCCTCATATTCGTAGTAAAAGCGTTCAAAACCGTCCATTTTGTCTACAAAAAATTCAAAAATTTCCTGCCATGTATTTTTGTTAAAAATGGAAACATTATGTTTTTCAATCCATATTCTACTGATTATCTTGCCGTTATCAAGGGTGAAATGTTCTTCTTTCTGAAAATCTCCGATGAAATCTTTTAAAATATCTTCCAATGACCAGATCTTCTCGTAGTAAGCATTCCGAAAGATCTCATCTTTCATTTCAATATCCAAAGAAACTTCTACTTTTTTATTGTCGGCAGAAAATTTAAATGCCATGTCCTTGATTTTGGTGTCATAAAGAATCCATTTTCTGGGAAATGATCTTCCAAAAGCTGTCCAAAATTCCTTTTTTAATTGCTGTGCCTCTTGTTTACTGAACATATGGCAAACATAATGATTTAATGGGAGAAAGGCAAAAGTGTGGTACCTAAAACCGTAAAATTACGGAGAGAAAAATTTATCTTTTTACTCTTTTACCATTTCGTTTTTCTCCCCTTCTTCAAATATTAAACAATTTTCTTATTTTTGCTGTAATGCTTTCAAAAAAATCTCAATATGCGTTTAAGGCGCTTTCATATCTTGTAGAAAAAAGAAATGAAGGTCCGATTCTTATTTCTGAAATTGCGGAACATAAAAAAATTCCCTTAAAGTTTTTGGAAAATATCCTTCTTGAATTGAAAAAATCAGACATCCTTGACAGTAAAAAAGGAAAGGGTGGAGGTTACTTTTTCAAAGAAAATCCTGAAAATGTGACGCTGGCGAAGATTATTCGTCTTGTAAACGGTCCTATTGCGATGCTTCCCTGCGTAAGTCTGAATTTTTACGAAAAATGTGCTGACTGCAATGAAGATCACTGCGGGCTTCACGATGTACTGATAGAGGTTCGGGATGCTTCCCTGAACATTCTGGAGAAAAAAACTTTAATGGATCTGGTAGATTAACCTGATCCTTTTTTTTGAATTAATAGTCTACTTGTTTTGTAGGATAAATATTTTATCAGATATTTGCACTACTTCAAATGAATAAATTATGATTTCAAAAGAAGAGGCAAACCAGTTACAAAAACTTACACCTTCTATTCCTGCAGTACATTCGGCTGCTGCACGTGTTATATCTGAAAACAGGTCTGGAGAAAACAGACCATCGTTAAATATCTTTATGGTCAGTGCTGCTGATGATGAAGGAGTATGGATTAAAACGGTTTTGTAATATGGTGATCTCAAGAAAAATTCAGGTAAGGCTTAATATCCTTTTTGTGACCGCTGTTTTGATATCCATTGCTGTTTTTTCAATGTATGAACTGGGATATCTTGAAGAGCTGCAAACCATTCTGGCCAAAGATCATTATATTTTTTACTGGATGCTTTTGGTAGGTGTTTTTGCAGAAATTGTTGCAGGATCCATGGGAATGGGATATGGAGTCATTTGTACCACCACACTTATGCTTTTGAATATTCCACCGCATATTGTAAGCGCAAGTATTCACTCGGCGGAAAGTTTTACAACGGCAGCGGGAAGTATCAGCCATATCAGATTGAAAAATGTCAGTAAGAGTTTAGTGAAGAAACTTGCAGTGCCGGCAGTGATCGGGGCTGTTATTGGTGCAGTCAGTCTTACTTATCTTGGAGAATATTATGCGAAGATCACCAAAACACTGATTGCTTTTTATACTTTATATCTTGGAATTCAGATTCTATCGAATGCATTTAAAGAAAAACAAAGTAAAGCTCTGAAAAGAAAAACCAATCTGACCAGGCTGGGAGTTATAGGTGGTTTTATAGATTCTTTTGCCGGAGGAGGATGGGGCCCTTTGGTAACGGGAACATTGATCAAAAATGCATTTACTCCAAGATTTGCAGTGGGAAGTTCTACAGTGGCCAAATTCATCCTTACCATCACAGCAGCCGTTACCTTTTTCTTTACTTTGGGAATTCAGCACTGGAATATCATTCTCGGACTTTTAATCGGAGGAATTATTACTGCTCCTTTTTCAGCGATGCTCACTGCTAAACTTCCTGTAAAGAAAATGTTTGTGATTATCGGAACACTGGTGATTGTGATGAGTTCTATAACTATTTATAAATCAGTTTTTAATTAAAAACTTTGCATTGTATTGAAAAATAAAGGGCTTAAAAGGATATTCGGTTTTGAAAATATTTTACTTTTACATCACTAAATATTAGAACATGAATTTACATATCATTGCACTTTTTAAGTTTAATGAAAATTATCTGATGGATGCTGTAGAGCTGTTTCAGAACCTTGTGAAAGAAACAAGAAAGGAAGAAGGCTGTCTGCAGTATGACCTTATTGAGGATAAAGATAATAAAGGAACTTTTTTCCTGATCGAGCTTTGGGAAAGCGTTGAGCACCACAACAGACATAACGGTCAGGATCACCTTTTAGATTTCCGTAAAGATGCTTCTAAAATTATGGAAAGCTCAGCAGAGGTTTATAAAGGATTTAAGATATATTAATATTTAAAGATTTAAAGATTTAAGAATTTAAGAATTTGAAGATTTGAGAATTTAAAGATTTAAATGTTTTTAGTTTCCTTAAAGAATAAAAGGCGGTTCCAATACTATGAAACCGCCCTTTTTATTAGAAAAAATAGAAAGTATTAAAATAAAATATTTTATTTCACGATAAGCTTTTTCGTTTCCGAATGGCCACCGTAAGTAATTTTTACAAGATAATTTCCTGATGTAAGGGTAGAAAGGTTCAGATCCTGCTTATAGAATCCTGCCTGATTGGTAAGTTCCGCAGAATATACCTTTTTCCCGGTAAGATCATAAACTTCTACATTCCCTTTGTTCCCTGCTTTTTCTTTAACATCAAAAAGAACAGTTACCTTTTTATCTGCTGTTGCCGGGTTAGGATAAATACCGAAAGAAGCTTTTTTCCCTACTTCAGTAATTCCCAAAGTTTCAGTGATCTTTTTGTATTTGAAATACATATTTCCTGTACTGGCTCCACCATTGGTTGTGAAATACATTCTGTAGTAATCATTTCCTTTTTTAACGTAGTATACAACATCATTTTTTACCGTTCCGATACCTTTCCATGAGTGTCCTACAGTAGTAATCGCTGATGAGAAACTTGCATTGGCAGGAATAGCATAAGCCGTTGTTTGCTGAGTTTCCGGTTGTATCATTGCTACTTTAATATTCGGGCTTTGGATGGCTCCGGAAAGCGGGTACATCTGCATTCCCATATAGAATGTATAGTATTTGGTAAATACGAAATCCCATGCAGTTCTGGACGGCTCCAGACTTGGTACTTTTGCTCCGGTATCAAAAGAGAAATAATTGAAATAAGAATCATCCGTACCATTCGCCAGAGTTCTTGTTTCTGTAGCTCCCCATGATGTACCGTTCCATTTTGAGTATTTGAAGGTATATCCTGCGAAGGCATCCTCAATAGCAAACTTAATATAAGTTCCTGAAGCGTATTTTAACACAAAAATAGCTTTCCCCTGAATATGGTGATTTACCGGGTTGTAAACTCCCCAACCTGTGGAAGGGATATTAGGGTTTGGAGAGGTCACAGGTCCCTGTTCAAAGGCTCCCTGGCTCCAGTCTGTTGTCTGATCCGGATTGTAAAGCGGTGCTCCCCATGAAGCTTCATTACTGATGCTGATATTATCCCAGTCAGCTAAATTGGTTGAAGCAGTGAATACTTCAATATCTTTAGCATCATTTACTCTTGAACCGAATGCATAGTTTGAGTTTCTATAAAAAGCAATATCCCACGTATTGGCTGGCTGAGAAACCATATTACCGTCTGCAAGGTTTACAAACACACGATTTTGGTATCCGCTTCCCATTGTCATATTTACCTGTGAGTATCCCAACGCATCAGTCTGTGCTAAAACAGTCTGCTGAACAGACATTGCCAGTACTGAAGCCAATAATAGTTTTGTTTTCATAATTTATTTTTTAAATCCTTATTTAGAATGATTCCACAAAAATATATAATTATTTTTAATAAGTCTAAATAAAAACATGATTTTTATCGTGTTTTTACTTTAAACATTCTCATACCTAAGAAAAAAGCAGACACGAATAAAGCCGGAAGGAGTGATCCCGCCGGCTTTAAAAAGGCAAATAATAGTCTAATAAACCTTATTTTTTGATGAATTTTGATTGGATCGTTTTTCCTTCTGCAGTTTCAATATTCATAAAATATACTCCTGACTGAAGAGTGCTGATGTCAAATCTTTGTCCGTTCAGTTTTCCTTCCGCTGCTTTTTGTCCTGCTGCTGAATAGATTTGGATGTTTTTAGGATCTTTTTTTACGATAAATTCTAATGCTGACTGATCAGAATTTAGGGCAAACCTGAAATTTTCTGTTGATTTGATATGGTCTGACACTCCTAAAGAAGCAGTAGTATTGTATACCACATTATCTACCTGAATCGCTACGTGAGTCGCTGTAGGAATGAATTTAAATACAATATATGAACCTGTTGATGCCGGAATATTCACACTGATATTCTGTACAGTACCAATAACCGATACGTTAATAGGGCTTCCTACAGGAACGAAAGTTGACATATCTGCAGGGTTGGATGCTACTCCTATCTGGATGCTTCCAGGTCCGGGAGATGGGGACACCAATGTAGTATCAAAAGTCAAAGTTTTATTTCCTGTTGGAGTTTCAATCTGTGGAGTAATCAGATAAGAAGAACCTGTAGCATTGTTTCCTGCATATGACTGAACGAATCTGTTAGAATCTCCCGCTACAATCATTCTTGGAGGTACAGGAGGAAACTCACCTGTGATGGGAGCAACGATGGCAGACCATCCAAATTGTGGGAAAGTGGTATTCCCAGCTGTAAAATTGTTGAAATTTTCATTGATGTTAGACACCTGAGCATTCGCCGTTAAGGCGGTAAACATCAGAGCTCCTAAAAGTAATTTTAATTTCATGAGATTATTTTTATTTAGAATTATTCCACAAAAATATACAATTATTTTTAATGAGTCTAAATAAAGTTTTATATTTGTCGAAAATTTGTACCCTTATGAAGAAGAAAGTGCTTTCCGTTCTATCGTTATCCGTGACCTTATGGGTAAATGCACAAGAAAAGGATTCTCTTAATCAAAAGAAAATTGAAGAAGTTGTTATTACAGGACAGTATATGCAGCAGTCCATTAACAAGTCCATCTATAAGGTTGATGTTATTGATGCAGAGCAGATTAAAAATATGGCAGCCACGAATGTTGCGGAAGTTTTGAATCAAAGTCTTAACATACAGATTACCCCAGATACACGCTCAGGAAACTCCACAGCAAGAATTATGGGACTTAATGGGGATTATGTAAAAATTCTTATAGACAATATTCCGGTAGTAGGGGATACAGGATTAGGCAGTAATATCGACCTTACTAAAATTACTTTAAGCAATATAGAGAGAATCGAAATTGTAAAAGGGAGTATGGGGGTTGAGTACGGAAATGGTGCCGTTGCCGGTGTAATCAATATTATTACAAAAAAAACCAGTACAAAAAAGATCAGTGTAAGAGGTTCTTTACAGGAAGAAACAGTAAGAGACCAGTATGATCTTAAGAAAAGAGGAAACGGAAGACATATTCAGAATCTGAATGTAGATTATAATATCAGTAATGAATGGTTTGCAAGTATCAATTTCAACCATAACCAGTTTATGGGATTTGCAGGAGAAAGCAAGGGCTATAAATATTTCGGACAGGATAACCAAAGAGGATATGAGTGGAATCCTAAAGATCAGTATGATGCTTCCGCATTGTTGAGATACAGCAAAAACAAAACAACATTTTTTTATAAACTGTCTTTCCTGAATGAAAAGTTCAATTTTTACAACCCTGAGGTAAACAGAAATCCTCTTAATGACGGGTTGGGCGGAGTAGCCTACGAAAGTAGAGACAGAGAATATAATACCAACCGTTGGGTTCACCAATTCAATATCCAAACCAATCTGGGACATATCCGTTACATGGGAGATTTCTCCTACCAGAATCAGGATAGACAATATTTCGACTACAATTACGATATTCCGAACAGAGCTGTGAAAAGCAAACAGGAAAAACAGTCTTATTATAAAACAGATGTCATCTATTCAAGAGGGATGTTTAGTAACTTTCTGGATAGTAAAGTCTTTGATTTCCAGTTAGGATATGAATTAGATTATACCAATGGATATGCTGCACTGATTGCAGGAGACTTCTTGGGGCAAGCAGTAAAAAGAAAGATATTTACCTATTCCAATTTCCTTTCAGCAGAATGGAATGTTTCAGATAAATTCTCTTTAAGACCAGGCGTAAGACTTTCTTTGAGTGAGAACTTTAACAATCAATATAATTACTCTCTGTCAGCTAGGTATAAGACTTCTGAGAATTCAAATCTTAGAGCAGTTGTAGGATCTGCCAACCGTTTTCCTAAATATGATGAGTTATATACCTATTTTGTAAACATCAATCACGATGTACAGGGAAATCCTGATTTAAATCCTGAAAAAGGGTTCTCAGCAGGACTTTTCTGGGATCAGAATTTTGTAACTCATAATGACTGGAGAATTGCTTACGGAGCAGATGCATTGTATCTGGATGTTCGAGACAGAATTGAAATGATAATGGTAAAAGAACCTTCTACCTACAAATACATGAATCTTAATACGTATAAAAACTTATTGATTTCAGCGAATGTTGATTTCAGAAAAGATCAGTTTGCCTTAACATTAAGAGGATCTGTAAGCGGAACATCAGTATCGTTGGTTGATTTAAAATCTTCGTCCCCTACAGACTTCCAGTATTTAGTACAGGCAGGAGCTACAGCAACCTATAAACTGAAAAATACAGATACCAATTTTGCCCTTTATTACAAATTCACAGGTCCGGACAGACTTTATGTATCAGACCCAACAGAGGGGTTCCGCCTTGGAAAAATAGATAGCTTTCATATGATGGATTTCATCGTGAGCCAGCTCTTCTGGAATAAACATTTTGAAATTTCTGCCGGGGTAAAAAATATATTTGATGTAACGAGATTAAACTCTACCGCAGTAGCAGGTTCTGCTCATACCGCGGCGAATGGGTTTGTTAATTTATACTATGGCAGAAGCTATTTTGCCCGATTAATGTTTCAATTTTAAATAATAAGTTACGATTATGAAGTATTTAAAAATATTATCTGTTCTTTCTATCATGGCTGCCACACAGTCTTGTCTTTCTGCAGACGAAGATCCGGTTCTGGTTCCTCCTATGACAGGGTCTGAAGTAAGTGTGCAAATTGGCGGTCCTACAGAACCTAATCAGGTTTGGATTGATTTGAGTGACAATACCAATCCGGCGGTTAACAGCAGAACAGACTGGGATCTTGGTTTTTATAGTGGCGATGCCTATAGAGTGATTATGAACGGATCTCTTGCCATGACGGTGATTAAAATACCGAACGCTTCAGACATCAGTAAAGTAAAAGAATCTGATATATCCAGCTTGAAAGACATTGCTCAGGTGGGAACATTTGATGCAGCGAACATGCAATATATTGACAACCCGAACGGAGATTTTCTTAATCAGACTTCCGGAATAGATGCCATCAAAGAAAATGATGCTGAAAATCCTGTTTATCTGATCAATCTGGGGAGAGAAATACCTTCTGCGGCCAATATCGGGGCAGGTTCAGTTTCATTGTCCGGTGATCCGAGAGGATGGAAAAAGATTCAGATCCTGAGAGCTCAGAATGGATACAAAATCCGTTATGCCGATGTGAATGCAACAGGAACAGATATCAAAGAATATCTTATTACCAAAGATACAGAATACAACTTCTCATTTTTTAACCTGAAAACAGGAACTCCGGTAAAAATCCAGCCTAAGAAAAAGAAATGGGATCTGGTCTTCACAACATTTACCAATGAAGTATTCATGGGACCTACAACCAGTGCCGGAAGTTATTTTTATGCAGATTTTGTAGCAACCAATAGCCTTAATGGTGTGGGAGCTTACCAGGTAAGTGTTACAGGAAGTCTTGATGCGGCTTACAATTCATTTAAATTAAAAGATGTGGAGCCTGCAAAATTTGTATTCAATGACCAGAGAGCGATTGGAGATAAATGGAGAACCACTACCGGTACTGCATCCAATCCGGTTCCTTTTGTGTATGCAGACCGTTTCTTTGTATTGAAAGATGCCGAAGGTTTTTATTTCAAACTGAGATTCAATACCATGAAAAACACGAAAGGAGAAAGAGGATACACCAATTTTGAATTCGAACCTTTATAAATAATCAAATAATAGTATATCATGAAAAAATTCATCCTTGCAGCTTCTGTTCTTGTAGCAGTATACTCTTGCAAAAAAGCAGAAGCAGGAGCAAAAGAAAATACTACAGAAGCTACTTCTGAAGCACCAAAAACTAACAATAAAATAGTAACGCTAAACGGAGGAATTACTGAAATCGTAGCTGCTTTAGGCCACGAAAAAGAAATCGTTGCAACAGATGTTACCAGTACTTATCCAGCAAGTTTAAAAGCTGCCGCTAAAGATTTAGGGCACATGAGATCTATGACCATTGAGCCGATTATGGCGGTATCTCCTACCTTAATTTTAGCTTCTGATAAAGATATCAACCCTGAATTAATGGGGAAAATCAAATCTTCCGGAATTAAAACTGAAGTATTCAAACAGGAATACACTGTGGAAGGAACTAAAAAACTGATCGAACAAGTAGCAAAAGCGATCGGAAATACAGACTATCAGAAACTGAATGACAAGATTGATGCAGATCTGAAACAGGTACAGCCAATCGCTAAAAAACCAAAAGTATTATTCATCTATGCCAGAGGAAATATGCTGATGGTGAGCGGTAAAAATACACCCATGGCTTCATTAATCACCCTTGCAGGCGGAGAAAATGCAGTAACGGATTTTGAAGATTTCAAACCATTAACACCGGAGGCTGTTGTAAAAGCTAATCCTGATGTATTGTTCTTCTTTGAAACTGGTTTACAGGGTGCAGGAGGTAATGAAGGAGCACTTAAAATGCCGGGAGTATCCCAAACCAATGCAGGTAAGAACAAGAAGATCATCGCAATGGACGGAGGTTTAGTATCTGGTTTCGGACCAAGAGTAGGAGAAGCAGCAGTAGGATTAAACAAACTTTTAATTGAAAGCACAAAGTAAACTATACTTTTATCTTATTATAAGTGCAGTACTGCTTGTCATTATAGCAGTACTGTCACTTAATACAGGAGTTTATGATTTCGGAGAAAACTCTCCGTTCAGGGCACTGTGGCAATTTATAAAAGGAGATCCCCATTTATCATTGAGTGATAAATATGTGATTTGGGACGTAAGAGCAGCCAGAATTATCATGGCTATTTTAGTAGGAAGTATGTTGTCGGTTTCAGGAACAAGCCTTCAGGGGCTTTTCAAGAATCCTTTGGCAACGGGAGATTTAATCGGACTTACATCAGGAGCAACCCTGCTGGCAGCAATTGCGATTGTTTTAGGAGGACATTTCAAAGAATATCTTCCTGAAGCTGTACAATTTTCACTGGTAGGCATCGCAGCTTTTATAGGTTCTTTTTTATCTATGATGTTGGTGTACAGAATTTCAACAAGCGGAGGAAAAACCAATGTGGTGATGATGCTGCTTACCGGAGTTGCAATAACAGCGATCGGCTTTTCGATAACAGGATTTTTAATCTATATATCAAAAGATGAGCAGCTTAGAGATCTTACTTTTTGGAATTTAGGAAGTTTGGCAGCAGCAACATGGACGAAGAATATCATTCTGGCCATTGTTACGATTATTGCTTACATTATTTTATTGCCTAAAGGAAAAGCATTGAACGCAATGATGCTCGGAGAAAAAGATGCACAGCATTTGGGAATCAATGTGGAAAGGCTGAAAAAGCAGATTATTATCATTGTGGCTTTAATGGTGGGTAGCTGTGTGGCATTTTCAGGAACCATTGGTTTTGTAGGTCTTATTGTACCTTATATTTTAAGACTTTTATTCAAATCCAATTATGCTTTTATTCTGCCATTGTCGGCCATGTGTGGAAGTATCTTGTTATTGACGGCAGATACATTCAGCAGAAGCATTGTAGCACCATCAGAATTGCCGATCGGAATTTTAACAGCCTTAATGGGAGGACCTATTTTTGTCGCTATTTTGGTTAAATTTAAAAAATCACTGTAATGATCAAGGCACACCAGATTAATTATAAACATAAAGAATTCCGTATCTTGGATGGGGTAGATGTCTCTCTGGAATACGGTGAATTTCTCGCCATTGTAGGGCCCAACGGAGCAGGAAAATCAAGTCTTCTGAGTGTTCTGGCAGATGAAGTGAAATCCGGCAATAACAAAGTTTTATTTAAAGATAAACCGATCAGAGAATGGAATATCAGAGAGCTTTCCAAACACAAGGCAAAGTTCTCACAACATAACAGCAATGATATTCCGCTGGAGGTGAAGGATGTAATCATGATGGGAAGATACCCGTATTTTGATGCCCAGCCCGGAAAAGAAGATCTGGAAGCCATGAATAATATGATGTACGAAACTGATATTTTTCATCTCAAAGAAAGAGAATACAATACACTTTCAGGAGGAGAAAAGCAACGTGTACATCTTTCAAGAGTAATGGCACAGCTTGAAAATAACATCACCCATAAACTGGTTTTTCTGGATGAACCTTTGAACAATTTAGATATAAAACATCAATATAAAGCATTGGAAATTATCAAAAATTTCACAAAAAAAGCCAACAGTGCCATTGTTGTTTTACATGATCTGAACCTTGCTGCACAATTTGCAGATAAGATTTTATTAATGAAATCAGGACAGGTTTCCGCCTATGGAACGCCACAGGAAGTTTTTACTGAAGAAAATATCAGCAATGCTTATAACTTTCCCTGTACCATCTGCGGACATCCTATTACCAATAACCCAATGATCATTTTTGGATAACCATGGAAAAAGACGAATTAAAAATCCTCGCACAGAATCTTGCCAACCCTCAGGGGGAAAAAGGAATCGAGATTGGTGAAATGATGAATGCTACCAACATCAGTATGACGTTGGAAAGCATCAAAACACTTGTGATAGATGACGGTCAGCAAATCCTTGAAATAGGACACGGAAATGCCGCACACCTGAAAAGTATAATGAGTCTTGCCAAAAACCTCAGATATACCGGGATTGATATTTCTGAAACCATGCACAATGAAGCCAAAAGACTCAATAAAGAATTTGAAAACCAGGCAGATTTTGTTTTGTATGAAGGCAAAAATCTTCCCTTTCAGAATGAAACCTTCGATAAAATATTCACTGTAAACACCGTTTATTTCTGGGAAAATCCGGTGGAATTCTTAAACGAGATCTACAGAGTCTTAAAAGATGACGGAACATTCGTCCTTACATTCGGACAAAGAGAATTCATGGAAAAACTGCCGTTTACGGAATATGACTTCAGGCTGTACAGCAACAGTGAAATGGAAGAACTGATCTCCAAAAGCCATTTTAAAAGAATGAAAACTTCTGAAAAAGAAGAAGAAATAAAAAGTAAAACAGGAAACGAAACAATACAAAGAATTTATACAATTTTAACCATAAAAAAGTAAAGTAATGAGCACATTAGTTAATGATTTAAAGGAAAAATGGGAAGCTCTGAAAGCAGAAAATCCACATATCAGAATAAGAAATGCAGCAGCACAGTTAGCGGTAAGTGAAGCAGAATTGCTGGCAACAAGCATTGGAGAAGGAGTAACTGTCCTGAACCCGGATTTCCAGGGAATTCTTACAGAAGCTGAGCAATTAGGAAAAGTAATGGCTCTTACCCGTAATGATGAATGTGTTCATGAAAGAAAAGGAACTTACCTGAACGGAGATTTCAGCAGTCCTCATGCACAGCTTTTTGTGGGTGAAGATATCGATCTTAGAATTTTCCTTAACCACTGGAAATTTGCTTTTGCCGTATTGGAAGGAGATAAAAAAAGTCTGCAGTTTTTCGGAAAAGACGGTTTGGCACTTCACAAAATTTATCTGACTAAAAACAGTAATGAAGCTGCTTTCGATGCAATTGTTGAAAAATTCAAAGCTGAAGATCAGAATCAGGCATTGACTTTTGAAGCAGTAGCTCCAAAACAGGCTGAAAAAGCAGATTCTGAAATTGATGTGGAAGGTTTCAAAAAAGCATGGACAGAGTTGAAAGACACCCATGATTTTTTCATGATGACAAGAAAATATGGAGTAAGCAGAACACAGGCATTACGATTGGCTCCGGAAGGATTTGCTAAGAAAATTGATAATGCTAAAGTGGTCAACATCCTTGAAGATGCTTCTGAAAAGAACACACCCATTATGGTTTTCGTTGGAAACAGAGGAATCATTCAGATCCACACAGGAAACGTTAAGAAAACACTTTGGCACCAGCAATGGTTTAATGTAATGGATCCGGATTTCAATTTACATCTTGATGTAACGAAAATTGCAGAAGCCTGGATTGTTAAAAAACCAACTGAAGACGGAGAAGTGACCGCTATCGAAGTATTCAACAATGAAGGAGACTTTATTGTTCAGTTCTTCGGGAAAAGAAAACCTGGAATTCCTGAACTTCAGGAGTGGAAGGATCTTGTAGCAACATTAGAGAAATAATAATTAGATGATTTGAATGGGACCGTTTTGTTTGTAAAATTCAAAGCGGTCTTTTTTATTGCAAAGAAGTAAAAAAGCAAATTTTCATATAAGCAGATTGACAAGTACTGTGCAGTAAATGACAAAATATTTGTTTAATTTGTGATTAAATACAATATAAAATGAAAAACATTTTCATAGCAATACTGCTTGCCGGTTTCTGTTCATTGAAAGCGCAGGAATTTAAGGTGTATCAATTTTATGATAAAAAAGGAAAGGAAATAAAGACCGAAAAACTGGTGAAAGAACTGGCAGATTATGATGTGGTCTTTTTTGGAGAAAATCATAATAGTTCTATCAATCACTGGCTTCAGCTTAAAATTACAGAAGCTCTGTTTGCAAAAAAGAACGGTCAGCTTATTTTAGGAGCAGAAATGTTTGAAAGAGATAATCAGGCGCAGCTGGATCAATATTTAAATGGAAAATTTGATGCGAAAACATTGAAAGACTCAGCCCGTTTATGGAACAATTATGCAACAGATTACAAGCCTTTGGTAGATTTTGCCAAAGATAAAAAACTGAATTTTGTGGCCACCAATATTCCAAGAAGATATGCCTCTCAGACGGCTAAAGAAGGTCTTGAATCTTTAAATAAATTAAGCGGAAAAGAGAAAACATACATTGCTCAGCTGCCTATCAAAGTTACATTAGACACTCCTGGTTATCCGGAGATGAAAAAGATGATGGGAGACCATGCTGAAGGAACAAGAGCGATGAATTTTATCTCAGCCCAGGCTACAAAAGATGCAACCATGGCTGAGTCTATTCTGAAAAGCTTCCAGGCCGGAAAAACATTCATCCATTACAACGGAAACTATCACAGCAAAGAATTTGGGGGAATCTATTGGTACATCAAACAGAAAAATCCTAACCTGAAAATGGCGGTAATTTCTGTTTTTGAATCAGACGATCCTGAACTGAAAGTTCCAGCCAAAGACTATATCCCGACAGATTTCAATCTGATTATCCCGGGAGATATGACGAAGACTTTTTAATTTTTTTACAAAAGTGTCATTCTGACGAAGGAAGAATCTTACTATTAATTATGAGACTGCATTGCATCCCTTGCAGAATGACAAAAATCAATGACTTACATTAAATTCAATAGGAACGGGCTTTAGCCCGTTCATTTTTATATCAAAATGCCATCGGCTTTAGCCAAAACATAATGTTGATTAATCTTTAATGCCCATTTTTACTCCACAATATTTACCTTTGTTCTACATTCAAAAAATATGAAGAAATTACCCATCCTGCTGATCTTTTTTATCGGACTGTTGAACGCCCAGAAACTTACTTCCAATGAGATTTCCATTATTAATCAGGGTGATGTAAATACAGCATTACCGATCTATCAGACCACGGATGCCAATCAGCACAAAACATTGCTGAGTATTTCTTCAGAAGCAGATCCTCTTGATCCGAATACAGCTGTTCTGGTAAAAAGAATGAAAGAGTCTCTTCTTTCTACAGATGGTGGAGTAGGAATTGCAGCGCCTCAGGTGGGAATCAACAGAAAAATTGTTTGGGTACAGCGCTTTGACAAAGAAGGAACTCCTTTGGAATATTTTATTAATCCTGTCATTGTTTGGCATTCCGATTTGCAGAATCTTGGGCCTGAAGGTGATTTGTCTATTCCTGATTTCAGAGATCAGTTCTACAGAAGCAAAGTCATTCAGCTGGAATACGTGGATTTGAAAGGACAAAAATATTCAGAAATAGTAGAAGGCTTCACAGCCGTTATTTTCCAGCATGAAATCGACCATCTCTTCGGAATTCTGATTTCCGATAAAAAAGAAAAAGAGAAAAACGATTCTTATAAAAAGGTAGATGCCTATCAGAAAAGTGATGTAAATAAAGACAGGAGGTAATGATGAATTATAAATGATAAATGATGAATGAGAAATTTTTCCATCATTTACAATATACGCAATCATCTGTGCTCATCTGAGAAATCTGTGGGAAAATAAAATAAAAAGGAGCTGTTTCCATGGAAACAGCTCCTTTCGTTATAACTATGCTTAAAAAAATTGGATTAATCGTTGTTGGTTACTGATAATTTCATCTCCATATTGTTTCGGGTTGCATTAGAATAAGGACAAATTTGGTGAGCCTTTTCAGTCAATGCCTGTGCTTCTTCAATAGAAACTCCGGGGATATTCACATCAAGTTCTGCTGCCAGTCCAAAACCTCCGTTTTCAATCTGTCCTATGCTCACTTGTGCAGTTACAGTGGTTTCTCCGGTTTTCACTTTAGAAAGACTGATGACTCTGTTCAAAGCGCTGTCGAAACATGCAGAATATCCGGCTGCAAAAAGCATTTCAGGATTGGCAAAATCATCATTGGCTCCTCCCAGACCTTTTGGCATTCTTACCTCAAGATCCAACACTCCGTTTTCACTTTTTACATGTCCGTTTCTGCCACCTTTAGCGGTAACCTGAGTTGTATATAACGTTTTCATTTATTTTTCTATTTTGTTTAATATTTTTAGGACTGTATCTTTAAGATGCAGCAGTTCTTCCGGCTGTATTCCCAGTTTTTCCTGAATTTTTCCCGGAATTTCACATGCCTTTTTCTGAAGCTGTTTTCCAGCTTCGTCTAAAAATACTTCAACCACTCTTTCGTCCTCTTTTTTTCTTTTTCTGCTAATAAATCCTTTAGACTCCAGCCTTTTAAGAAGAGGCGTTAACGTTCCACTGTCCAGATACAGTTTTTCCCCGATATGGGTTACCGTAAGTCCGTCACCATCCCATAATATCATCATCACAAGATACTGCGGATACGTAATGCCCAGTTCATCAAGAAAAGGACGGTAAAGCCCTGTAATCTCTTTAGCAATGACATACAGCGGAAAGCAAATCTGGTTTTCTAGTTTGGGGGTATTCGGATTTTCCATAATATTGAGTACGAAAGATTCGATGAAGGTATTACTTTTTTATGATAAATTCATCCATTGGAATTCTGACTTTTTTCATAGAAGACAGCCAGTCATTGGCTTCATCACGGTATCCAAGGTATAAAAGACTTACACTTTTTAATCCTAATTCTTTTAATCCTAATACTTCATCTACTACAGCATTGTTGAATCCTTCCGCCGGAGTACTGTCGATTTTAAGTTCTGCAGCCTGTGCAAGAGCAATTCCTAAGGCAATATAAGTCTGGCGTGCAGTATGTGCAAAATGTTCTTCAGGAGTCTGTGCTCCATACATTTCTTTAATTTTATCGGTATAGCTTCCGAAACGACCTCTTGGAAGATCTCTTACATCGGTATGATAATCGTAAACTTTGTCAATCTTTTCATTAGAATAGCTGTCCCATGCTGCAAAAACCAAAACATGAGAAGAATCTCTCATTACTTCAGGGTTTAAAGCTCCTGCCACCATTTTTTCTTTCAATTCCTGATTTTCCACTACAATGATTCGGAAAGGCTGCAATCCGGATGAAGTAGGAGCCAGTCTTGCTGATTCTAAAATAGTAGTAAGATCTTCCTGTGAAATTTTTTTGGTTGGATCATAAGCTTTTACGGCATGTCTCCAGTTTAGATTTTCTATTAATGACATTTTTTTATTGTTTTAAATTAAACTACTTGGTGATTATTAAACTTCATTTTTTTAATTGAAGTAAATTAACATTGCAAATATACAGTCAATTTAATTGTGTGCAATTTAATTTTGAAAGATTTTATTGATGTCAATTATTGATGAAACTAAAAAAGATAAAAACTAGTTATCCAATTCCGCATGATTCGGATTTTTTCAAAGGCTCTGTATTCCAATCTTTGCAATAGAAATTTAAACTAAAAAACAATGCAGAGATTTAAAAACAAAACAGCTTTAATTACGGGTGGAACTAATGGTATGGGATTGGCTGCTGCTCAGAAATTTATTGAGGAAGGAGGAACAGTCATTATCACAGGAAGAAGTGAAGAGACCGTCAATATCGCTTTAGAAAAACTGGGGGAAAAGACTTTTGGAATTGTATCCAACGCAGGAAATATAAAAGATCTGATGAACCTTCAGCAGGAAGTCAGAAAATATACAGAACATATTGATCTGGTCTTTGCCAATGCAGGATACGGGAGATTTGCTCCGGTGGAATATGTAGATGAAAACCAGTTTGATGAACTTTTTAATATGCTGGTAAAAGGCCCTTTTTTTACAGTACAGCAGGTATTACCATTGATGAAAAGCGGAAGTTCCGTTATTTTCAATACATCAGTAGCTACGGAAATTGCCATGCCTAATTTTTCGGTCTATTCTGCAGCCAAATCAGCAGTACAGTCGTTCATTAAAACTTTTGCAGTGGAACTTACAGAACGTGGCATCCGCGTCAACGGAGTGAGTCCAGGGCATATTAAAACCAATATTTTTAATAATACGGGTTTAACCGGAGAGCAGATTGAAAGTGCCATTGATGATATTATTCCTACCATCCCTTTTAAAAGACAGGGAGAACCGTCAGAAATAGCGAATGTAGTTCTGTTTCTTGCTTCAGAGGAAGCTTCATACATCCATGGAGCTGAAGTAAAAGTGGATGCCGGAATTTCTGTGATCAGATAGTCAGGATTATTTGACCTCTTTAATTTGTTTGATGATATTGGTTTTATTTTCAATCCCTATATCATAGGTTTTACTTTTTTTAAAGCTCAGTGTAGCTTTTTCTATAAGACTCTTGTAATCCGGTGATTTCTTTGAAATATAAAAAACCTGAGCACTTATTCCGATGGCCACACGAACAACTTCATTAGGTTTGTCCGGGTCTTCCGTAATATCTGTGATGGTGGAATTGTTATACCATGTTAAGTTTTGTGAACTGGAATTACCGGAACAAGATGTAATCATAATAAAAAGTAATAATAAATAGGACCAGGCTTTCATAGCAAAAAGTATTAAGTAAAAAGCTCCTGCAATGTATCAAAATAAATGCAGGAGCTCTATATAAATTAGTTAAAATCCGCAGCTCGCTACACTTGGTGCAGGAGAAGGAGAACATCCTGAAAGGGATGAGAATATATTCAATACACAATTGGTATTTACATAATTGTTATCATACAGTAAAGATCCTGATGGACTTCTGTAATATACATTTCCTGCTGTATTGGCATAAGAAGATACAGAAGCAGATCCACAACTTGTGTTGGTACAAGCGGCTCTCCATGCTGCGTCAGTTACAGGTCCGCTGGAGAATAATGAAGGATCGATGATTCTTTTCTCAACAATTCCGGAAGCATTTTTGAAGCTTACCAATATGGCTACGTGGTATACCCATGATACGCAGCAAGTTCCTGTAGAAGCTCTCAGGTTTCCGTAAACGAACTGCTTTTCACAGTCGTAGCCTGCATTAAGGAGGATCTGTCTCATTTTGTGAGCTCTTGCATAACATCCATCCACCGGATATCTGAAAGTGATACATGGAGAAGATGCTGTAGAAGTACCGCAAGCCTGGTTTTTAATCTGCGTAAATAAGCTGTTCAGTGTTGCCAGGTTAGGAATAACACTCACTGCTTTTTTGCTGTCTCCTCTCTCTTCTTTATTGAAAACAGATTTGAAATAACGAATATCATCATCAGTAGGTTTATCTACTTTTGCAATTTCATTGGTGTTGGTTTTCAGGAAAATATGAACAGGAGTTTCGTTTTCAACGGCTTGTCTGATCATAGAAATATAGCCTGCATTTTCCTTACTGTCTTTAATGTGGTATGGCTGAGCACTCACCATAAAAGAGACTTTAAATTTTCCCTCTTCTTTTTCAATCCCTACCGGAACAGTTTTACCGAAATCTTTCATCGCGATTTCATTAGACTCTTTAGCAACAAGATTGGGATCCTGATTGGCACCTGAATCTGAACAGGCATTGAATGACAGCATCGTCACGAATACCATCATGGATAACAGAAATTTTTTCATAGTTTTTATATTTTGGTGGTTAATTTTCAGTGAACTTTATAATGGTGATAGTTCACTATTTTGTGACATTAAAAGTAATAAAATTTAAAATATGAGCAATATTTTTTTTAGAAAAAAATAAATTATTTTGTTGTTTTATTGGTTTTATGATATTAAAAAATGCTGATTTTTATAGAGATATTCAGGAGAAATAGAAAATTATCAAAATAATATTTTTTTGATTCTTGCAGTCTGGATTCCTACAGAATAGACAAGTTGGATGGATAATTTATCACTAGAATACGGATGTTTTTAGTACGTATCTTTTCTTTACTCGCTTTGTCATTCCGTAGGAATCTAAACTCCTATTTTATCTTCATTCATTATCACAAGCTTTCTGTGTCTGGATTCCTGCGGAATGATAAACGTTGTGGATAGTCTAAGCGAATAAAAATAACAGTATCATAAAACAAGCCCGGTTTCAACTATTGAAACCGGGCTTATTATATTGTAAGTAGACTTGACTATTTGTAAATCAGTTCTGCCTGAAATACCTCTGCAAAATGTTTTCTGATCTTAGCCTTGAGTTCTTCCATTTCTTCAGGAGTTAATTCTCTTTCAAGTTCTCTTTTTAAAGATGTAACCTGTTTGTCTTTGATTCCACACGGAATGATGTATTCAAAATAACGCATATCCGTATTTACATTCAGTGCAAAACCGTGTAGGGTAACCCAACGGGAAGCTTTCACTCCCATAGCACACATCTTTCTTGCATAAGGTTTTCCTACATCCAGCCATACTCCTGTTTCTCCTGGAGAGCGTTCTCCTTTAATCCCATATTCGGCAATGGTTCTGATGATTACTTCTTCCAGATTTCTCATATATAAATGAATATCTGTAAAAAAGTTTTCAAGATCCAGAATAGGGTAGCCTACAACCTGTCCGTACCCATGATACGTAATATCTCCGCCACGGTTTACTTTTACGAAAGTAGCATCAATTTCTTTCAGCTTATCAATACCAGCCAACATATTTTCCTCGTGCCCGCTTTTTCCCAAAGTATACACGTGAGGGTGCTCTACAAAAAGAAGGTGATTGGGCGTAGTACTATGCTCCTCTGCAGGAAGATCCCTGTTTTTTATTTTGGTGTCAATGATATTTTTCATCAGCTGTTCCTGATAATCCCAGGCTGGCTGATATTCTTTGACTCCTAAATCTTCAAATTCTACTGCTTTATTTAGATTTGTATTCATTTCAATTTTTGATATACAAATTTAGTGATTTTTACCCTTTTATGGAATGGATAAAATCTATAGCCGTTTTCTTCCAGTCTTTATCCTGAAGCAGGATATTTACAAAGGCTGTTCCGATAATACCACCGTCCGCTTTTTCTGTAACATTTTCAAAATCTTCTTTCGATTTGATCCCAAATCCGATCATTACCGGATTTTTGAGTGGAAGAGAAGCTACCCTGGAAAGGTAGTTTTCATTTTTTACCACTGCATTTTCATTACCTGTTGTAGAAGAAGAGCTTACTGCATACAGAAAACCTGAACTTAAAGAATCCAGATAAATCATTCTCTCATCCGAAGTTTCCGGAGTTACCAGAAAGGTGAAATTAAGGTTATATTGTTGTAAAATCTGCTGGTAGTTTTTCTCAAATTCAATAGGAGGAAGGTCAGGAAGAATCAGTCCTGAAACACCACTTTCAGAGCATGCCGCACAGAATTTTTCAAATCCGAAGCTTAGAACGGGATTGATGTATCCCATCAGGATAATCGGAATTTTGATTTCATCTTTGATGGCTTTCAACTGAGACAGCAGTTTTTCAATCGTCATTCCGTTTTGTAAAGCGAGTTCGTGCGCTTTCTGAATTACAGGTCCATCTGCCACAGGATCAGAATATGGCATTCCGATTTCGATCATGTCTGCTCCGGAATCCTGAATCAGTTTTATAATATCAGCGGTATCTTCCAAATGAGGAATTCCTGCTGTGAAGTATATATTTAGTTTTTTCATTTTTTATTGTATTAAAGTATAATGTACAAAGTATAAAGTAATGAATACTAGCCGGGGAAATACATTGTACATTTTACATCCGACATTTTACAGATTTTTAAGATACGTTTCCATATCCTTATCTCCACGGCCGCTCAGACAAATAACGACAACATCATTTTCGTTAAATTTTTTCTTGTCCAGAACTGCAAGCGCATGAGAACTTTCCAGTGCCGGAATAATTCCTTCCAGTCGGGTCAGCTCAAAAGCACATTTTAGGGCTTCATCATCATTAATACTAAAGAATTCTGCTCTTTTCTCTTTAAATAAATTTGCGTGAAATGGCCCGATTCCAGGATAATCCAGTCCTGCGGAAATTGAATGGGGTTCTATAACCTGTCCATCTTCTGTCTGCATCACAAGGCTTTTGCTTCCGTGAAGTACTCCAAGCGTTCCTAAAAGGGTAGTCGCTGCAGATTTTCCTGAATTGACTCCCAATCCTCCGGCTTCAGCAGTGATAATTTTCACCTCTTTTTCTTCTACAAAATGATAAAAAGTTCCTGCTGCATTACTTCCTCCGCCTACACAGGCAATTACGTAATCAGGATTTTCCCTTCCTATTTTTTCTTTAAGCTGTTCTTTAATTTCTTTTGAAATAATACTTTGAAATCTTGCCACCAGATCCGGAAAAGGATGAGGTCCCACAACACTTCCAATCACATAATGAGTAGTCACAGGATTGTTGATCCAGTCTCGTAATGCTTCATTCACCGCATCTTTAAGGGTTTTTGAACCTGAAGTAGCTGCCACAACTTCTGCACCCAGCATTTTCATTCTTGCTACATTCGGGGCTTGTCTCTGAATATCAATTTCTCCCATATAAACAATACACTCCAGACCCAGCAAAGCACATGCTGTAGCGGTAGCAACGCCATGTTGCCCGGCTCCGGTTTCAGCAATAATCCTTGTTTTTCCAAGACGTTTTGCCAATAGAACCTGTCCCAGCGCATTATTGATCTTATGAGCTCCCGTATGGTTAAGATCCTCACGTTTTAAATAAATCTGAGTCTGGTATTTATCGCTTAAGTTTTTAGCAAAATAGAGTGGTGTAGCCCGTCCTACATAGTTTTTAAGCAAATCCTGATACTCCGTCTGAAAACCTTCAGATTCTATGATTTCAAGATAGTTTTTTTGCAGTTCTTCTACATTAGGATACAGCATTTCGGGGATGAAAGCTCCTCCAAATTCTCCATAATATCCGTTTTCATCGGGGTTTTTATAATTCATTTTTTTATTCTTTAATAATTAAATAAGCATTGTTTTGTGAGCTTAACTGATTCAGCAGTTCTTTTCTTTTCTGTGATGTATGAAAAATTAAAATATCATTATCTTCAGAATTTACCCAATCGGAGCCTATACTTTCTTTGATCATTTTGGCTTTGTCATAGAGTATTTCTATGTCACATTTTTCATAAAAAGGACGAAGATCTGAGTGGCAGAAACCAATAGTTTCTTTATTTCTATGAATAACATTTTCCTTGAAACGGCTCACCAACGCTGCACCATATCCTTTCTTTTTATGAGTGGCTACAAGTCCTACAGCTTCTGCAAAAACATATTCTGTGTCTGCTATTTGTAAGGTAAAATCAAAATTTACCCTCAAAACTGCCAATATATTTTCATCTTTATCCATCAGAAAATGAAATTCCGAATCTTTGAAAAACATCCGGAAATAGGCTGATTTCATGGAGTTCCAGGCAGAAACATCCCAAAGTTTCAAGATATGTTCTATCTCATTTTCTGTTAAATCTTTTGTTTCTTTTATCTGATGCTTCATGGGTTTAAACTATTAATAAAAGTAAGATGGTAGTCATGTTGTTGTTTGGTAATCAGTTTTTTATAATGTAATAATTCTATTTTATGCATTAAATCAATTAAGGTTGCCTTATCTATTTTGGATTGATACATGGTGATGGCAATTTCCAGGTTATCAATCAGATAATAAGGGTCAGAATCTTCATACAACAGAAATATTTTAGCATAAATCAATCCCAAGTCATATTTTATCACTGTTCTGACATGGTTATCTAAAAATTTATCCGAAATAATCACCAGGTAATAGCTGTTCCATAAGCTGATTCTCTCAAAGAAATACTGGATATCTCCTTCCTCAAAATCTTTAATAATGCTAATGAATTCAGACAACAATCCGCCAACTTCCCAGTGTTCCACATTACTGTCGTTCTGAGCAACAAAATGATACAGGTTCTGGATCTTTTCATTTCCGAATTTAGGGGGAAATAACGTTTTGTAAAATGTCTTCTTTAGCAAATGTATGTTCATCATTGTATGTGTTTTTAATTATCTATTCTATTGATACAGATTTTTGAATTTTTTTATTCTGTCAATATCTTTATTTCCAGGTTCTGTTTCAAATTTTGAATTGATATCTAAAGCAAAAGGCCTCTTTTTCAATGTTTCTGTATTCCGGATATTTTCTTCTGAAATCCCGCCGCTTAAAAAGTAGGGTAGAGGAATGGTAAAGTCATTCAGAATATTCCAGTCGAATTGTTTTCCCGTTCCGCCAAAAGCTTTGCTGTCTGTATCGAACAGGTAGTAGGTAACAGGTTGCAGGTTGGAGGAAAGAGTTTGTGCTATTTTATCTTTGTTGTCAGAATCAATATTTCCTATTCTAATTACTTTAATGATTCCAACCTTAGGATTCAGTTTTTGTCTTAATCCCAGGATGAAATCATTGCTTTCATCACCATGAAGCTGTACAAAATTTAAATCTGCGTGCTGAACGATCTTTACAATGATATCTAATTCTTCATTGACAAAAACGCCCACTTTTCCCTGATGATTAATGGTTGAGATCTCTTCCAGGCTCAGGTGGTTCAAAACATATCTTAGAGATTTTTCATAGAAGATAAAACCAAGGAAATCTACCCTCATAGAAATCAATTCCTGAATCTGTTCCGGTTTTGTGAGACCACAGACTTTGAGTTTTGGCAACAGGTTTGAGTTTATAGGTTGCAGGTTCATTGTTATTTATTTTAAATTTGAGAAGCAAATTCTTCAAAAGCTTTGACTGGATCTGTATTTTTCATGAAATATTCTCCCATCAGGAAGCCGTCAAATCCTTTTTCTTTTAAAAATTTAAAATCTTCAAGGTTGTAAATACCGCTTTCTGCCACCGATAATGCTTCTTTTGGAAGCTGATTTTTTAGCTGAACGGAATGTTGAAGATCAACTTTGAAATCCTTAAGGTTTCGATTGTTTATGCCTACCAGATCAATTTTTGAGTGGAAATGTTTTAGCTCATCTTCGGTATGAATTTCCAGTAAAACTTCCATTTTCAGCTCATGGGCAAGTGCTGTGAATTCTTCTACCTGAGCAGGTGAAAGGCAGGATGCAATCAGTAAAATAACATCTGCACCTATACTTTTGGCTTCATAGAACTGGTATTCATCAATCATAAAATCTTTTCGCAGGATTGGAATTTTAATATCATTCCTTACGCTAACAATATCATTGAAGTTTCCTCCAAAAAAATCATGGTCAGTCAGGATGGAAATTCCGCTGGCTCCAAAATTTTCGTAAGCTGAAACCACTTCCAAAGGCTCTACACTATTGTTAATGATCCCTTTTGATGGAGATTGTCTTTTAAATTCAGCAATAATTCCACTTTTATTTTTGATAGAGTCTTTCAGAGAATAGGTTGCTCTTCCAAAGGATTGAGTGTCTTTTAATTGGTCAAGAGAAATGTGTGATTTTGCGGCTGCAATTTCCTCCTTTTTTCGTTCAATAATTTTATCCAGTATCGTCATTTTTTGTGCTTAAAATATTTTATTTTTTAACTAAAAGATTAAAACTATTCAAGGCTTTTCCACTTTGAAGACTTTCCTTCGCTAAAAGAAGACAGTCTTCATAAGTTCCAAATTTATGCGTGTTGTATAGGGCTACTGACGCATTGGCAAGAATCACAGAGTTCTGCTGTTCTGTACCTTTTCCTTCCAGAATATTCATAAATATTTTTGCCGTTTCCTGAGTAGAACTTCCAGCTTTAATATCTTCCAGCGTTACAGGATGAAAGCCTAAATCTTCTGCAGAATAAATTTCTTCCCCGTTTTTTGTAATGATTTTACTGTCGTCTGTAAGGCTTATTTCATCATATCCGTCAAGACCATGTACCAGGATAAACTCACGTTCTTCTTTTTGAAGGAGATATTGATAAATCCTTGCAATTTCCAGATTATAAACCCCAATCATGGAATACTTTGGTTTTGCAGGATTCACTAACGGGCCTAAAAGATTAAAGAATGTTCTTAGTCCCAGAGATTTTCTCAACAGTCCTACTGATTGTAATGCAGGGTGAAAATAAGGAGCATGTAAAAAACAGATGTTAGCTCTTTCAAGATCCTCATTCAATTGTTCTGAAGTGTTTTTGAACTGGTATCCAAGTTCCTCCAGTACATTGGATGAACCTGTAATGGTAGAAGCTCCGTAATTTCCATGTTTGGTTACTTTCTGTTCGGCTCCGGCCACTACAAAACTTGCTAATGTTGATATATTGATGGTGTCTTTTCCGTCACCTCCGGTTCCTACAATATCAATGGCATCAGGTGCATCAATATTTACTGGAACAGCCATTTGTAACAAAGCTTCTCTAAAACCTTCCAGTTCTTTCAATGTGATATTTCGCATTAAGAAAACACTTATGAATGCAGTTACTTCTGCAGCATTGAATTTATTCTGTGCAATCTCAATCATCATCGCTTTGGCTTCTGATTTTGACAGGGTATTATGGTTGAACAGGTATTGCAGTATTTCTTTCATTTGCGGTGTTTTTATTGTTGTTGCAGGGGTTTCTAATGTTTCCATTATACAAGGAAATTTTTAATAATTACTTCTCCTTCGGGCGTTAAAATGCTTTCAGGGTGAAACTGTACTCCATGTACATCATATGTTTTGTGCTGCAAAGCCATGATCATTCCGTCTTTATCTACAGCAGTAACTTCCAGTTCTTCCGGGAAATCTGACGGATTGACGGCCCAGCTGTGATATCTACCTACTTCCAATCCGGAACTTAAACCTTTGAAAAGTTTGGTGTCTTCTTTTGTCAGCTCAGTAGTTGTAGCCACTCCATGGAAGATTTCAGACAGGTTGATTAAACTTCCTCCGAAAGCTTCCGCAATAGCCTGTTGTCCGAGACATACGCCAAGAATACTTTTTGTAGGAGCATATTCTTTAATCAGCTCTAATAAAATGCCTGCTTCTTCAGGAATTCCGGGTCCTGGAGAAAGAATGATTTTGTCATATTGATCAATCTCTGCAAGGGTTATTTCATCATTTCTCACCACGTCTACTTTTTGATCCAGAATTCTTTCAATAATCTGGACAAGGTTATAGGTAAAGCTGTCATAGTTGTCGAAAACGAGAACTTTAAGCGATGGCTGCTGAGTGTTTATATTGTTGTTCATTGTTTTTTTGTTAGGTTGTTTTGCTAGTTGCTAGTTGCTAGTTGCTAGTTGCTAGTTGCTAGTTGCTAGTTGCTAGTTGCTGGTTGGTGAGGCTTATTTTATTTTTCAACTATTTTTTCTGCTTTTTCCACTGCTTTTTTGAGTGCATTCAGTTTATTATTAACCTCCTGCAGTTCATTTTCAGGAACTGATTTTGCGACAAGACCGGCACCAGCCTGATAAAATAAAGTGTTGTTTTTGCTTAAAAATGTTCTGATCATAATAGCCTGGTTGCAGGTACCATTCAATCCGATGATTCCAATACAGCCTCCGTAATATCCACGGGAATCTTTCTCATATTCATTGATCAGCTGGAGCGCTTTATGTTTTGGTGCTCCGCTAAGTGTTCCCTGTGGGAAGGTGGCAGAAACCATTTCAAGAGGATTGATACCATCCGTCACATCTGCGGTCACTTCACTTACCATATGAATAACGTGAGAGAATAGCTGGATCTCTTTAAGCTTAGTCACTGTAACATTTTTTCCAAGTTTACCAAGATCATTTCTTGCCAGGTCAACCAGCATGGTGTGTTCTGCATTTTCTTTAGGATCAGCTTTTAAAACCTCGATAGCTTCAAGATCCGTTTCCAGATTTCCTGTTCTTTTAGAGGTTCCGGCAATAGGGTGGATAATAGCTTTGTTGTTTTTGATAATTAATTGGCTTTCAGGGCTTGATCCGAATAGTTTATAATTTCCGTAATCAAAATAGAAGAGGTAAGGAGAAGGATTGATGTTTCTCAAGGCACGGTATACATTGAATTCATCTCCTTTGAATTTCTGCTCAAATCTTCTGCTCAGAACCAGCTGGAAGACATCACCGCGCATACAGTGTTTCTGGGCTGTTTTTACCAGTTCAAGATAATCTTCGTCTGTAATATTAGAGGTTTCCTCACTCGTTTTTTCAAAAGGATAAACCGGAGTATTCTGATTTTTAATAAGGTTTTCCAAAAGATGAAGTTCAGATTTTACATCCTTAATAAAATTTTCAATGATATACATTTCATCATTGAAATGGTTGATCGCAATTACATATTGGTATAATCTGTATCTCAAAACAGGAATTTCAACTTCCTTGCTTTGCTCTTTAAGATGAATGTTTTCAAAAAACTGTACTGCTTCGAAGCTTGTGTATCCAAAAAGGCTCTGTGCAGTCTGTTCTATAGGGTCATGGGTTTCTTCACATTTAAAAATATTACGGAAGTCTTCAAATATATCCGTGATATTTCGCTCATTAATCAATTGCTTTACGGGAGCAGAAGCAGGAAGCTTAATTTCAAATTCGTTGAGGTTCTTCACTTCAATTCCGGCAATGGCATTCACTGCAATAAAGGAAAAATTATTGTCAATACTTTTTGAATCTGAGCTTTCCAGAAGAATGGTATCCCTGAATTTATCTCTGATTTTAAGATAAATGTTCATGGGAGTATGAAGGTCTCCCAGTGTTTTTTTCGAAACAGTTTTTATTGTAATTGTATCAGTAAACATCTTGTTGTTTTTTTAAAGTTGAGGAATAAAAAAAGGCTTTAACGGTATCCGTCAAAGCCTATATATTGTTTTTTGATTATTTCTGCTGCAATTAACAACATGACAATACCTTCAGACCCGACGAAGAGTTTGAAAGCCACCACCAAATATTGTTGTTCATTTTTAACATAGGACAAATGTAGAAATTTTTTTAATACAAAGACTAAAAAAACTAAAGAAATACAAAAACTTAATATAAAAATCCTTTATTTAAGCTGTTTGAGCTCTTGTTTCAATTCCTTGATTTTTTCTTTATAAGTTTCATCATTATAATATTCTAAATAATTTTCCATGGCAGAAATGTATTCTTCAATGAATTCCTTATTCGTTTTGTCTGCCTCATATTTGGTTTTTGCAGAGTTGACAGGAGCTTGCTTTTCATATTGCAATAAAATTTGTCCTTCCCTGGACTGATCATACAGGATAACTATGTTTTTTTCGTATCCGGGAATGTATTTTACCGGAATATCCTTGTCATCAGGTATTCTGATTGAATTGCTGATAGGATAGATGGCTGCACTGGTAGTGGAGAAGAAAGTAGTGGTGTATTTTCCATCCTGCTTTTTTACAATGGCTTCGTAATCATGGATATACATATCATTCAGTGTAGAATTGGTTTCTACATCTGAAGTAATGATAGCGGTACTTTCAACTCCGTATTTGTTTAAGAACCAGGCGTTCAAAAATTGTCCTCCAAATCCGTTTAAGATAGCCAATGGAATGATCGGAATCAAAAACAATGCTTTTTTAGTCAGATAGGAGAGAAGTCCAAAGAACACAAATAACAGCACCACAGTATAAAAACCATGATGGCTGGTAAAAAACAGAATTTTTGAAATTAAAACCATACGTTAAATATACTATTATAATCTTTTATGTAAACGCTATGTTCGCAAAGATGTTATTAATATGAATGTAAAAAGGTCGCAAAGGTGTTTCACTCAGCAAGGTACATTATGATTAAGGAGTATTGATTCGCAGGTATTAATGCGACTGGGAAAAATAATCATAAAGTCATTAGCTAAACGAAGTGCCCTTGCGAACAAAAAATAGAGTTTTATCATAATTGCTTTACAAACATAGCGTTTAAAACAACTATTATTTAAACGCTATGTTCGCAAAGATGTTATTAATATGAATGTAAAAAGGTCGCAAAGGTGTTTCACTCAGTAAGGTACATTATGATTAAGGAGTATTGATTCGCAGGTATTAATGCGACTGGTAAAAATAATCATAAAGTCATTAGCTAAACGAAGTGCCCTTGCGAACAAAAGATAGAGTTTTATCATTATTGCTTTGCAAACATAGCGTTTAAAACAACTATTTTACTGGTTCAGACAAAGGAATATCAGGAGTTCCGCTATAGAAAACAATTAAGGTGGCTCCCTGATCTCCGGTTTTGCCTCTGTGGCCAACATTAACCATTTCAGGAAGTACCTGACCTTTTCTCACCCATTGTGTTTTGCCATCTTCTTTTCTTTCTATCTGGATTTCTCCTTTTTCTACATAAGCTGCATTGATGACTGAGTGTTTATGCCAGTTCAGAGCCGAATTGGGAGGGACAGCAATTTTAAGAACCGAAATTTCCGGCTGCGTTGTAGGGTAGGCTGGATACACTGTTCCGTCCCATGACTTTGTTGTTTTTAAAAGCGTTACTGATTCAATTTTATCAGAATATTCTGAATGAGGATCGTTTGATGAGTTATCACAGGAAAGAAGGAGGGAAGAAAGTAGAGCAACAAACGCTGTACTTAATACATTTTTTTTGGTCATAAGTTTCATATTTTTAGATTGATTTTGGTAATTTGTTATACAAAAATAGCAACCTAATTTAAATTTCCCTACTGTTTGAATTATTTTTTAATCATCAGATTAAAATCCAGTCCGTAAAAATATTTCTTAAAGAAAACATTTGTCATAAGTTTAAAAGTTTATTTTTTATACTTTTGCTTCCAAATTAGAATAAAATGAAAAAAGTATTAGCAATCGCATTTATCGGAGGTTTATTATTAGCAAGCTGCAAGAAAAAGCCAGATCATTCTTTACAGGATAGCAACACGATGCTTGAAGAGCCAGAAGTAACTACTGTTGTAGATTCTACGGCTAAAACTGCTGCTCCAGCTGCTGCAACTCCGGCTGCTCCTGCACCAGAAGCTGCTAAAACAGATTCTACAGCTAAGAAATAATGAAAAAAATACTTTTAGCAGGAGCTCTTGGTCTTATGATCATTTCCTGTTCTAAAAAAGAAAATACAGCAGAAGTGGCGGCTTCTTCTGAGACAGCTGCTGTTTCAGAGCCGGCAAAAACCAATCTTTCAGGTGATCAGATCATGGAAACATTGGATTGCTCGGGATGCCACTCTGTGAATGAGAGAATGATAGGACCTTCTTATAAGGAAATTGCAGGAAAGTATTCTGAAAAGGATACTGAATTGCTGGCTTCCAAAATTATTGAAGGCGGAAGTGGAGTTTGGGGAAGTGTGCCTATGGCTGCCCATCCACAGGTATCTAAGGAAGATGCCAAAAAAATGGTGGAATATATTTTAAGTCAGAAGAAGTAAAATATGTCCGCTGAAAAATCCAGTCTGCACACAAGAAATCTGCATCGTAATCCCTATGATTTTGATCAGCTTATTTCTTGTGTGCCGGAACTGAAACACTATGTTTTCGAAAATGCTTATCAGACGGTAACCATTAATTTCAGCATTCCAAAAGCTGTAAAACTGCTCAATAAAGCGTTACTCTTACATTTCTATAACATCAAAGGCTGGGATATTCCCGATACCAATCTTTGTCCTCCCATTCCCGGACGTGCAGATTATGTACATTATGTTGCTGATCTTCTTGCGGAACAATCAGATAAAATTCCTGCAGGAAACTCTGTAAAAGGGTTGGATATAGGAACCGGAGCCAATCTTGTGTATCCTTTAATCAGTTGCAGGTCTTATGGCTGGACGATGCTGGGAACAGATATTAATCAGGATTCTTTGAAAAATGCTCAGGATATTTTGGATCAAAATCCGGATCTTTCCTCTGTTATTCAATTAAAACGTCAGCCAAATGCTAATCATATCTTTAAAAATATCATTGGTTCTGAAGATAGGTTTACCTTTACGATGTGCAATCCTCCTTTTCATGATTCTGAAGAGTCAGCAATGAAAGGGAACATCAGGAAAACAAAAAATCTTAATAAATCAAAGAAAGTAAAGCCTTTGCTAAACTTTGGCGGTCAGCAATCTGAGCTATGGTGTGAAGGAGGTGAATTGGCTTTTATCACGAAGATGATTAATGAAAGTACATTGTTTTCATCTCAGGTTCTTTGGTTCACGTGCCTGGTGTCTAAAAAGGACAATCTCGATAAACTGACTCGTCTTTTAAAGAAAGTAAAAGCCGTAGAAGTGAAAACGATTGATATGGCTCAGGGACAAAAGATAAGCAGAATGCTGGCCTGGACATTTATTCCTCAGAAGGATAGAAGAGGGTGGCTTGTGTAAAGTTTAAAGTTCAAAGTTTTTAGTTAAGTTACTGGTTGCTGGTTTTTTTTTGTTGCAAGTTTATTTCGTTGATGCTTAAAATTAAGGATAGACGTTCTAGCTCTATTAAAAAATTCACCATTCACTTGCGAAGCAAAATTCACTATTGACAGCATCCCGAATCTTATATCCCAATATCCCGAATCTCGTATCTCAGCACCATTCCTCTTCACATTTTAAAATTTCTGAAAAAAGGCATTGATGGTCAGGTCAAAAATGCCTAAATTTGTACGCTTTTAGAAAAATAAGAAATGCAATTATCAGAACAAGAAATCATTAGAAGAGAAAAGCTGAATAAGCTTACTGAAATGGGGATTAATGCGTTCCCTGCGGATGAGTATACCATTACAGATACTACAGAATCTATAAAACAGGAATTTTCTGAAAGTAAACAGGTGAAGATCGCTGGTAGATTGATGTCCCGCAGAATTCAAGGTAAGGCTTCTTTTGCTGAATTGCAGGATTCTAAAGGAAAAATCCAAGTTTACTTCAACAGAGACGAAATCTGTCCGGGTGAAGATAAGGAACTATATAATGAAGTATACAAACACCTTTTGGATATCGGAGATATTATCGGTATTGAAGGAGAATTGTTTACGACTCAGGTAGGAGAGAAGACGGTTTTAGTGAAAAATTTCGTTCTTCTTACGAAGGCATTACGTCCTCTGCCTCAGGCTAAAACTGATGAAAATGGTGTTGTACACGACGGATTTACAGATCCTGAATTAAGATACAGACAGCGTTATGTAGATTTGACGGTAAATCCGCAGGTTAAAGAAATTTTCGTGAAGAGAACAAAAATGTTCAATGCCATGAGAACCTTCTTTAATGATGCAGGATATTTTGAGGTGGAAACGCCTATTCTACAGTCGATCCCTGGTGGAGCTGCAGCAAAACCGTTTATCACGCACCACAATGCATTGGATATTCCATTATATTTAAGAATTGCCAACGAATTATATCTTAAAAGATTGATCGTAGGTGGTTTTGACGGAGTATATGAGTTCTCTAAAAACTTCAGAAATGAAGGAATGGACAGAACTCACAATCCAGAGTTTACGGCTATGGAAATCTATGTAGCTTACAAAGATTACAACTGGATGATGGATTTTACTGAGAAATTATTGGAATTCTGTGCCACTCAGGTGAACGGAAATTCAGAATCTACTTTTGGTGAACATACCATCAATTGGAAAGCTCCTTATCCAAGAGTTTCCATGACAGAAGCGATCCTGAAATATACAGGATTTGATATTACAGGAAAAACTGAGAAGGAACTATACGATTTTGCCAAGTCTATCGGTATTGAAGTAAACGAGACAATGGGGAAAGGAAAATTAATTGATGAGATTTTCGGTGAGAAATGTGAAGGAAACTTCATTCAGCCGACTTTCATTACAGATTATCCCATCGAAATGTCTCCACTGACAAAGAAACACAGAAGCAAAGAAGGCTTAACAGAACGTTTTGAATTAATGGTATGCGGTAAAGAAATCGCAAACGCCTATTCAGAGCTTAATGATCCTATTGATCAGAGAGAGCGTTTTGAAGCACAGATGGCTTTATCTGAAAGAGGAGATGATGAAGCAATGTTCATCGATCAGGACTTCTTAAGAGCATTGGAATACGGTATGCCGCCAACTTCAGGATTAGGAATCGGTATGGACAGATTAATCATGTTCTTAACGAACAATGCCTCCATCCAGGAAGTATTATTCTTCCCGCAGATGAGACCTGAAAAAGCAGTTCCGCAGATTGAATTAGGTGAAGATGAAAAAGTAATCCTTGAAATCCTTAATTCTCAGGAAGAAGCAATGTCTTTAGCTGAAGTAAAGGAAAGAAGCCAGTTATCCGGTAAAAAATGGGATAAAGCTTCCAAAACTCTGACAAAGAATAATATTGTGAAAGTAGAGAAGATTGACGAAAATCTTTTGATGAAATTAGCTTAAGATTCCTCAGAAAATACAAATATAAAAGGTACAGAACTATTCTGTACCTTTTTCTTTTTTCCATTTCCGAAGCTGTGTCCTGAAATTTTTAAAAGGAGCTACGGTATTGATATGAATCCATTTCCAGGCCGGCCACTGAGCGGGTGTTGTTGCCCATTTTCTCTGTCCGGGAGTGAATAAAGTGTCGTGATCAAGGCTTTCTATCCAGATGATAATTTCATTAACCTGAGTTCGCAGCAGTTCTCTTTGCTGTTGTAAGCTATGAGAGCCATATTGATCATAAAAAGATTGATATAATCCTTTCAGGTTATTCCATTTGTATTCAGGTGTAGGAGTTTTTACTTCCAGGCCTTTTCTTTCATCATTTTCCCATTGTAAAAGCAGATGGGTCCATCCTAGCTGATAGGAAATATTTTGTGATGGAGTTTTGTCAACTCCCTGCTGAAGAAGATCTTTTTCATCTTCCTTGATGGTATTAAATTCCTGATCGTAAAGATCATATCTTTTCTTGATTTCCTCAATAAGCTCTGTTCTATCCTGATAGCTCTGCATCGTAAATCTATTTTCTCAACTTACTGAAAGAAGCCATCAGATAAAATAAAAACGGCAGGATAAATAATGAACCTAGCATCAAAGCCCATCCCAATGCTGCAATAGTTTTTGGCGGAGCCATATGCTCCAATAATGAAAGATGCTGTCCGTTTCCTAATAAAATAATATCCGGATTGTGCTGATAAGTAGCAGCTACTAAAATCATCACCATTTGAAATCCTGCCAAAGCACGTACAGGAAGTAATTTCTGACGGTTCATGGCTCTTAAAATAAGCAATAATGCAATCGTTGCAAAGGCAATTGCCATAATCCCCAAAGGTTTGGAAAATACCCACATCAAAAGAGGAATATCTGAAATATAAGCAGTTACAAATACCAGAATTCCTGTAATCACAACGAAGATCATCGTCTGTTTGGATTTTCTGATCATTAATAAAAGATCAGCTTTATCACGGGTTTCTCTTAATGAAAAGATGGAAGCAAGATAGGCACAAAGCGCTACAGTAAACAAACCTACAGAAACTCCAAACCAGTTCAGCCAGCTGAAAACATACAAATCCAGAAAGCCTACAGCGTCAGGATTGATAGAATGTGAAACAGTTGCTGCAGCAATTAATCCCAAAAAGAAAGGCGTTAAAAGACTTGCATAGTAGAAGATCTGGGTGTACAGAACCTGCCAGTTATCCTTTACTGCATCATAATGTCTGAACGTAAATGCTGTTCCTCTCGCGATAATCCCCAGGAGCATCAAAACCAAAGGAATGTGAAGATAGGTAGACATCGTCGTATAGATTTCGGGAAACCCTACAAAGAGAATTACAATGGCGATGATCAGCCACATATGATTGGCTTCCCATACAGGTGCAATAGACTCATACATGATTTCCTGAGTCTTATTTCTGGCTTTTTTATGAGTGAAAAGCTCTACAATTCCCGCTCCGAAATCAGCACCTCCCAGAATAATATAAAGACAGATAGATAGCCAGAGAAAACCTATTACAATGTAGATCATGATTTGTTGTTTTTATCGTTAAACTGAGAGTCGGTAGGGTCGTAAAGCTTCGGTACCATTTGGATCTGTCTTTTTAAAAGGAAGATAAGAATCAATGATAATGAGACGAAAATAGCAGTAAAGAAGTAGAATGAATACTGTATTCCAGGCATTGGTGTTACCGCATCTACCGTTCTCATAATTCCGTAAATAATCCAGGGCTGTCTTCCGACTTCCGTCACTGTCCATCCTGCTTCCAGAGCAATATATCCGAAAGGGGTGGCTATTAAAAAGGTCTTTAATAACCAATTTTTACTCAGCCATTCTTTTTTGAAGAAGAAAGCATATAAATAAATAGCTCCAATACCAATCATCACCATTCCGAAGAAAATCATAATCTGAAAAGCGTAATGAACAACCGCAATCGGAGGCCATTCATCTCTCGGGAAATCTTTAAGACCTTTTACTTCAGAATTGAAATCATTGCTTACCAGAAAACTTAAAACTTTTGGGATTTTTATAGCATATTTTATTTCTTCCTTTTCCTCATCAGGAATTCCCCCAATCACAAAAGAAGCGCCTTTCTCAGTTTCAAAATGAGCTTCCATTGCAGCCAGTTTAATAGGTTGTCTTTCTGCTACTGATTTTGCTGCAATATCACCACTTAAAGGGGCACCAAATGCTCCAATCAAAGCAAATCCTACAGCAATTCTAAAAGCTTTGGTATGAAATTCAATGTTTCTTTTGCGCATAATCATAAAGGCATGCACTCCGGCTACAGCAAATCCTGTGGCACAAAATGCAGCAACCGTCATATGAAGAGCCTGTGGAAACCATGCGTCATTAAACATCGCTTTAATAGGATCTATATTAAGATACTGACCATTAATATAATCAAAACCGGTAGGAGAATTCATCCATGAGTTGGCCGCAACCACCAAAATACCGGAAGCCAGGCCGCTTACTCCTACAAGAAATCCGCAGAACCAATGAAACCATTTATTGAATCTTTCCCAGCCATATAAGAAGAATCCGATGGCAATAGCCTCGATGAAAAAGGCTGTTCCTTCCAATGAAAAAGGCATTCCGAAAATAGGGCCTGCATGTTTCATAAAACCGGGCCACAAAAGCCCAAGTTCAAAGGATAGCATTGTTCCGGAAACAGCTCCGGTAGCAAAAAGAATAGCGACTCCTTTGCTCCATGCTTTTGTCAGTCCTTTATATACTTCATTATTTGTTTTTAAGTATTTCCAATGGGCAAAAGCCATGAGAAAAGGCATCACCATACCCACACAGGAGAATATAATGTGAAAACCCAGAGATAGTGCCATCTGGGCGCGTGCTGCTATAAAATCATCCATAATATCAACTTTTCAGTAAATAAATTTACGCATAAATTATTGATGTTGAATATGATTTACAACAGTTGATATTTCACCCATACATTTTAATTTTGAATCTTTTATTGGAATACTTTTCCTTATGTTTTCACTAAGAAAACTCTACATTTTTTTGACACTTTTTAACTTTCATACCTCGAAAAAAATCACGATATTTGTAAGTCTTTGCATAGAGCAAGATTTTTAATATTTAATATGAGTCAAAAACAATATACAGCTAGTAGTATTCAGGCATTGGAAGGAATGGAGCACGTTCGTATGCGTCCTTCAATGTACATTGGTGATGTAGGAACAAGAGGTCTTCACCATTTGGTTTATGAAGTAGTAGATAACTCTATTGACGAGGCATTGGCAGGGTACTGTGACACGATCTTCGTTAGCATCAAGGAAGGAAACGGAATTGAAGTAAGTGATAACGGTAGAGGTATCCCGGTTGATTTCCACGAAAAAGAGCAGAAATCTGCCCTTGAAGTGGTTATGACAAAAATTGGAGCCGGAGGTAAGTTTGATAAAGACTCTTATAAGGTTTCAGGAGGTCTTCACGGGGTAGGGGTTTCGTGTGTGAATGCACTTTCTAACGAAATGGTAACTACAGTTTACAGAGACGGGAATATTTATCAACAGATATATTCTAAAGGAAAAGCACAGACTCAGGTTGAAGAAATCGGTCACAGTGATACAAGAGGAACTAAACAGTTTTTCCAGCCGGATGATACTATATTTACAGAATTAATCTATAATTACGATACATTAGCAAGCCGTTTAAGAGAGCTTTCTTACCTAAATAAGGGAATTACGATTACGCTTACCGATGAAAGAGAAAAATTGGAAGACGGTTCTTTCCGTTCAGAAGTTTTTCATTCTGAAGGTGGTTTGAAAGAATTTGTTGCCTACATCGATGGTAGCCGTGAATCTATTATGGAGCACGTGATCTTCATGGAAGGCGAAAGAGATGATATTCCTGTTGAGGTGGCAATGCGTTATAATACATCATTTAACGAAAATCTTCACTCTTACGTTAATAATATCAATACGCACGAAGGAGGTACTCACCTTGCAGGTTTCAGAAGAGCTTTAACAAGAACTTTAAAGAAATATGCTGATGAATTAGGACTTCCGGCAAAAGAAAAAGTAGAAATTACCGGTGATGACTTCCGTGAAGGACTTACAGCTGTAGTTTCTGTAAAAGTAATGGAACCTCAGTTTGAAGGACAGACCAAAACAAAATTAGGAAACTCTGAAGTTTCCGGTGCTGTTGATAAGATTGTAGGAGAAATGCTTACCAACTTCTTGGAAGAAAACCCTAACGAAGCTAAAATCATTGTTCAGAAAGTTGTTTTAGCAGCTAAAGCAAGACAAGCAGCTAAAAAGGCTAGAGAAATGGTTCAGAGAAAATCTCCAATGGGAGGTTCAGGTCTTCCAGGAAAACTATCTGACTGTTCATCCAAAGACCCAGCTGAATCTGAACTTTTCCTTGTAGAGGGAGATTCCGCAGGTGGAACAGCGAAGCAGGGTAGAGACAGACACTTCCAGGCTATTCTACCATTAAGAGGTAAGATTTTGAATGTAGAGAAATCTATGCTTCATAAAGTGTATGATAACGAGGAAATCAGAAATATTTATACTGCACTTGGAGTTTCTGTAGGAACAGAAGAAGATAGTAAAGCTTTAAATATGGCAAAATTAAGATACCATAAAATTGTTATCATGACCGATGCCGATATTGATGGATCTCACATTTCTACATTGATCCTTACTTTCTTCTTTAGATATATGAAGGAACTTATTGAGAATGGATATATCTATATTGCTCAACCTCCTTTATACTTATTAAAGAAAGGGAACAAAAAAGTATATGCTTATAACGAAAAAGAACGTGAAGAGTTTACTTTAGAAATGGCTCCGGATGGTAAAGGTGTAGAAGTACAGCGTTACAAAGGTCTTGGAGAAATGAATCCTGAACAGCTTTGGGAAACAACACTTAACCCTGAACACAGAATTCTGAAGCAGGTAACTATTGATAACGCAGTAGAAGCAGACAGTGTATTCTCTATGTTGATGGGGGATGAGGTACCACCAAGAAGAGAGTTTATCGAGAAAAATGCGAAATATGCAAAAATTGATGCATAAACGTTTTTAAAAATATAATAAAAAAAGCTTCTAATTATTTAGAAGCTTTTTTTATATTTGGATAAACCAAAAAAACAATAATATGTTAACTCTTTTACAAACAGATCCTTATAATGGGACAGATGCAGTGTCTGGTGCAGCCGCTGCAGGATTAGGACTCGGAACAATGTTCTTCGGCCTGCTATGTTATATATTCTATGGATATTGCATGTACAAAATCTTCCAGAAAGCAGGAAGACAAGATGCCTGGGCCGCCTTTATTCCCATTTATAATACAATTGTACTATTAGAAATCGTTAAAAAACCCATTTGGTGGATCATTCTTTTCTTTATTCCACTGGTAAACATTTTTGCATGCTGGGTAGTATATGACAGGCTTGCCAAAGGATTTTCCAAAGAAACACCTCTCTACACTATTTTGATTCTTCTTTTTGGATTTATCTTTATTCCTGTACTGGGGCTTGGAAGCGATCAATTTGATAGTAAACTGGTTCCGAATGATTAAAAAGAAAGAAAAAAAACTAAAAGACTTCAGTATTGGAGTCTTTTTTTTATGAGCAAATTTCAGGATTGTAGAATTAATTGTACTTCTTCTTGTTATTAATTCTACAATATTTGAAATACATGAATCATATTTTATTCTATTTTTGAAATGCAGACAATATGAAGTTTTACCCTTCATAAAAACAGAATAAATATTCCTTCTCCAAAATAGAATGATTATAAATATTCTGTTCTAACTTTTCAGAAATAGAAAATGAAAAGTTGATAATGTGTTCATATCCTTATAAGTACATATGAAATTGTACTTTTTAAGTATTAGGTTGAAGGCTTCATATGTTGAAGCCTTTTATATTTTTTTTAACAGTTATTAAGATTTTATTATTTTTGTATAACTTTAATAACTATGATGAAAATATTAGTCTTGGAGGCTTTATCTACCGCCTCATTCTATTTCGGGCAGAGCGACCCTGCTTCTGCAATTTCTACGAATTCTCAAAATCAATAAAAACCGATGAAAATTAATGCTAAACTTACAGTAGCGGTGAGCTGCCTTGTATTTAATACATTTTTTGCACAGCATAAATTCCTCTCTCCACCTTTATTTGATGAAGCTGATCTAAAAAAAACGAATTCACTTATAGAAAAGGACGCCCCTGCTGAGATTCTCTACAATAGTGTTCGATATAATATCATGAATGATAATTCTTTGGAAAAAGAGTGGTATTCAAAAATTAAAATCTACGACAAAAAGCGCTCAGAAGATTGGCTTAATATAAACATCCCTCTTCTTACCGATGAATCGCTGAGTAAGTTTGAAGTGAGAATATATAACCTCTCCAATAATAAAGTCGAAAAAATAATAATTGATAAAAAAGAACAGTTAAAAGAGAATTTTACTGAAGGGGTAAATATTTATAAACTTGCTTTACCTAATATTTCAGACGGATCTGTAATAGAATACAGTTATAAAGTGACGAGTAATAATATCTCCAATCCGGTATATTTTCTGGAATACAATATTCCGGTTGTTTATCAGGAGTATAATTTGGAATATCCTGATGAGCCTATTACGTATTCTTTTAACAGCACAGGAAGTATTTTTAAACCAAAATACCATATTTCCACTACTGAGGATCGTTTAGGAGCTTTATATAATGTTTTCAGATTTGGATATGAGGATATGAAATCTATTCAGAAGGAAAAATATGTAAAGGACCTGAATAGATTCAGAGGGAAAATTAAACCTGAACTTAAAAGATTTTCAACCAAATATTTTACGTATAGTGAGTTCAAAGACTGGAACAACCTTGCAGACAAGCTTTATAGCTTTGATGACTTTGGAAGTTTTTTAAAAGGTAATGTGAAAGATATTCTTCCTGAGAATATTAAAACCTATTATGACCCTTTAGGAAGAGCAGATAAAATTTTCAATTTTGTCAAGGAAAATTATAGATGGAACGAGAAGACAGGAATAATGGCTTCCCAGAATTTAAGACAGCTTATCAAAACAAAATCTGGAAATAGTGCAGATATAAATCTTCTTTTGACTATGCTTTTGAGAGATGCCGGAATTGAAGCTAATCCTCTTCTGATTTCTACTGTTGATAATGGTATTCTGAATGTTATTTCACCTAATATCAATAATTTAAATTTTGTTTTGACATCCGTTAAAATTAATAATCAAATTTATTTTTATGATGCAACTTCCTTTAATTCTAAGGTAAATATGCTACCAGAGAGGGATTGGAATGATTTCGGAATTTTATTGGAAGGAAAAAAAGGAACATCTCTGTCATTCTCTAATACCAATATCAGTAAAAAAGAGATGAATATCAAAGCCAGCTTAGACCTAGGGAATTCTTTAGTAAAAGGAATTTTCACACAAAAGGATAGCGGCATGTATGCAATTAACTCTTATGATGAATTTGATAGAAACAAAGATAAATATAAACAGGTGTTTCCGTCGCGATATAATATAGATGGGAAAAATGTGGAACCAAAACTCCTGGACAATGGTGATTTTGAAACTCAGATGGCATTTTCCGATTCTAACATGATGGATGTAATAGGAGACAAAATCATTATCAATCCAATCATGTTTTTAAATGCTGAAAAAGAATTGTTTGATCAGTCCCATGAAAGGAAATATCAGATTGATTTTATTTCGGCTTTTAATAAAGAAAAAAGAATAGAACTTGAAATTCCTGAAAATTATAAAGTGTTAAGCCTTCCGAAAGATAAAAAGATGGCTACGGATGATCAGGAAATATCTTTTTTATACAAGGTTGAAACACTTGGTAATAAAATAATAATTACCTCAAAAATAGGTATTGCCAGTCAAAATTACCCTAAAGAATACTATCCGTTTTTTAAACAAATCTGGAAAACGATTTCTGAGACGGAAAATCAGGTCATTAGTTTGGTGAAAAAATAATACAAAATTTTAATAATTCATTTAAAATTAGCAGTAATGATGAAAATACTAGTCTTGGGGGCTTTATCTGCCGCCTCATTCTATTTTGCACAGAGCTATCCTGCCTCTGCAATTCCTGAAAATTTAAAGAAAAATGCTAATCTGGTAGTCAGAAAAGATCTGACCACTGTGAACATTCATAAGATTGATGATATAAAATATCAGATTAATACGGTAAAAACTGTTTTAAATAAAGATGGTGATGATAAAGCAGTTGCCTATATTCCCTATGATAAAGGAAACAGTATCTCTGATGTGAAAGTTACCATCTATAATGAAGCAGGAAAGAAAATAAAAAGTTTTTCAAAATCAGATTTTGGTGATTTTGCCAATAACCGTCACGGAATTTTTTATTCTGACAGCAGAATTCTGGTTTTTAATTATACTCCAACGGAATATCCTTATACAGTAGATTTCTCTTATCAGATATCAGATAAAAATACGGTTTTTATTCCTGATTTTGTGCCTTTCTTTTCTACCAATACCTCTTTGGAAGAAGCGGAATTTAAAATTATCAACACCTCCGGGATAGAGCTTAGAACGAAAACGTATCCTTCAAAGTTCAATTATGCATCAGTTGCAGAAAGTGGGAGTGCCAATGAAAAAGTATTTACCTATAAAAACGTTCCTGCTATTGATGATATTTCTTTAATTCCACAACCTGCCAAAATTTTACCGAAAGTAAGTTTCTCTCTGGCGAAATTTAATCTTGCAGGAAAACAGGGTACTTTAACGAACTGGACAGATTTTGGAACATGGTACTACAATAACCTTGTAGAGCCTGTTGCCGTTTCTACTCCGGCTATCAAATCTGAGATAGCATCACTGAACTTACAAGGATCTGTAGAAGATAAAGTAAAGACGATTTATCAGTATATGCAGAATAAGACCAGATACATCTACGTAGGGCTGGGAATTGGCGGATGGCTTCCGATGCTTCCTGATGAAGTGGACAAAAAAGGCTACGGAGACTGTAAAGGACTTACCAATTATATGAAAACTCTTCTTGATGAAGCAGGAGTACCTTCTTATTATTGTGTTATTAATTCCGGAGCTTCCCAGATATCTTTTGATCCGGACTTCCCAAGAATGGGAGGAAACCATGCTATTTTAATGGTACCTACAGAAAAAGGGAATATCTGGCTTGAGAATACATCCCAACAAATTGCATTCAACCATCTGGGGTACAGCACAACAGACCGAAATGTACTTTCAGTAAAGAAAACGGGGATAGAACTCATCAATACTCCTGTATATTCTGCCGAACAGAATAAAGAAAAACAGACCCTGAAAATCAAAGTAGGAGAGGATAACAGTATTCAGGGTGAAGGAAGTTTTCATTACACAGGATACCAGTATGATTATAATTTAGCATTTACCGGTTTAAGTCCCAAAGAAAGGAATGATGCTTTAAAAAGATCTTTGGATATTTTGAACTTTGAAAAAGTAGAAATGAAAAATTTTGTCAATAACAGAGACAATGCTTTCATAACCTATGATATTGATTTTAAAGCCAGCCATTATGCTAAAAAAGTAGGAAACAGTTTACTATTCAGAGCGGTTCCTATATACAATGATGCCATCCATAAAACGGACGAAAGCCGTGACCTTCCTTTTGAAATCGGACAATCTTATGAGGATGAATATGAAATCAGTTTCAGCCTTCCCAATGGATATAAAGTAGAAGAGACTCCTGAAAATATCAACCTTAAATCTGAATATGGTTTCTATACATTAAATTTTGTAAAGAATGGAGAGGGAATCCTCGTGAAAAGAAAAATACAAATCAATAAAGGAGCTTATCCCAAAGAAAAATATAACGAATATGTAAACTTCATAAAGAAAACAATAAACATGGACAATTCAAAAATTTTAATTACAAAGGCATAATGATGAAAAAAATAGTATTGTTATTGGTTTGTTCTACAAACCTTATATGTATTAAAGCACAAAAACATGAGTTTTTAGAGGCTCCAAAATTTTCAGAAGCAGATTTATCCAAAGTTAAATCTTTACTGGATGAAAATGCACCCGCTGAAGTTTTGTACAGATCTATACATTTCAGAGTAGATGCCTCTACAGGCGATCTACACAGAGAATATATTTACAGAGTAAAAATTTACAAAAAAGATAATGCAGAAGACTTATTAAATGTAGAAGTTCCTCTTTATACAGGAGTTAATGAACATGAATCATTAACTAAATTCAAGGCATTTACCTATAATCTGGAAGGTGGAAAGGCTGTACCGGTAAAGGTTGAAAAAAGCTCCAAATATAAAAGCAAAGAAAATAAAAATACTACGGTTAACAAATTTGCTTTTCCTAATGTGAAAGACGGATCGGTATTAGAATATCAGTATGAAGTGATCACACCGTTTGCGTTTCTTTATACGATTCCTGAAATCGTTATTGAGCTGGATACTCCCTCACTTTACACAGAATATGTTATGGATACTCCCGTGAGTATTTCTTATAATATTAACTATACCGGAAGTCTTACTCCTAAATATAATGAAGTTTCTGACAGAACATTATATGGTGCCCAATATAGAACATACAGATTTGGTTTTGAAAATTTGAAAGGTTTTAAAGCGGAGAAGTTCGTGAGAAATAGCAGAAACTTTCGTACAAAAATCAGTGCTGAGCTTAATTCCACCAATTTTGGAGAACTTAAATTATACTCATCTTCCTGGGAACAGATTAAGAAAAGACTCTATGATAATAATGATTTCGGAGGTGAGCTTAAAAAAACAAAACTGGCGAAAGAAAATATGCCGGCGGGAATAGCTGATATGAAAACTGACCTTGAAAAAGCAAATGCCATATTCAGATATGTTCAGAAAACATTTACATGGAATAAAGATAAAGGAATCTATACGGAAGACGGTATCAAAAAACTGATTGAAAGCAAAACAGGTAATGCTGCAGAAATTAACCTGTTCTTAATAATGCTTCTTCGTGAAGCAAATATTAAAGCAGATCCATTACTTATTTCAACGGTAGAGAACGGTCTGATTAATATTGTATCTCCCAACGTTACCAACACAAATTTTGTTTTAGCAGCTGTAGAAACTGCAGGAGGTATTCAAATCTTTGATGCTACTTCAAAACAATCTTCCATGAATGAACTTCCTCTGAGAGACTGGAACCAATTTGGTATTTTGCTGGGTAAGGAGAAAGCTGTTCAACTTCAGATGGTAAATACTAAACCTGGAAATACTTACCTTACCGTAAATGCGAAAATTAATGAAGATGGCAGCGTTTCCGGTGCTTATTCTGACAGAGATACCGGTGTGTTTGCAATGTATGTGAAGGATGATTATGATGAAAACCCTGAAAAATATAAAAAACAGTATAAAGAGAATTTCTCAATGGATTTCACGGATATCGATTCAAAAGTATTGGAGAACGGCGAGTTTGAAAGCAGCATGAAGTTTTCTTCAACGAATCTTATTGACAAGGTAGGAAAGAAAATGATCATTAATCCAATGTTGTTTTTAAATAAGAATTCCAATGAATTTGATCAGACAGAAGCCAGACAATTTCCTATCGATTTTGGGGCACCTAGTACCAAAATAAAAAAGGTGATTCTTGAAATCCCTGAAGGATATGTGATTGAGGAAATGCCTAAAGAGAAAAAAATTGTTACAGAAGATAAAGAAATAGAATACAACTATTCTGTAAAACAAATAGGAAATAAACTGGAGGTTACCACTACCTCAAAAATTAGCAGTTCAGACTATCCGAAAGAATATTATCCTGCATTTAAACAAATTTGGGGAGTCGCTTCAAAATTTGAAAATCAGGTAATCAGCCTTGTTAAAAAGTAATGATTGACATGAGCTGAGCAAAAAAATAAAATTTTTTCAAAAACCATTCATCTTTTGAATGGTTTTTGTATTTGATACCCCAAAAATAAAATTATGAAAAATACGATTGCTGTTATAGCATTATCGTCTTTCTTAGCAGTTACCGCCTGTAAAAAAAATGAAACGGCGGCAAAAGCAGAGAATATAGAAAACAAAGCAAGTGAAGAATTTGTAGTAGACTCTGTAAAAGTTAGTGACTCTACAAAAATTACAGACTCTTTAAAAGTGAGCTACACTTCAAAGCTGTTGGTTTTTCCTACTTTAAAAGATAAAAAGTTACTGGACAGCATCTATTTCCAGAATGACAAAATTAAAGATTTCTCCAAAACCGGTCTTCAGGCTTATCTGGATAGTGAAAAGAATAGTTATTTCAACTCTGTCAAAAAAGATAATAAAGACTGGGCTTCAGACGTTACTTATGCTCAAAACTGGTATTCAAGCTCCCATATGAATCTTATTTCTAATATAAACGGCTATATGCATATCCAATATGTAGGTAGCGGATATGAAGGAGGAGCGCATGATAACTACGGATTTTCCGAAAGGGTTTTTGATCTTAAAAACAGCAAAAAATTAGAATTAAAAGATATTACTTCATTGCCTAAAAATAAGATTGAAGCCATTCTGATGAAAAATATTGACAAAATTAACAGCGGAACAATGGATGGAGATGGAGAAGTGAAAAACTCCGAGATGCTTTTAGTGGATAAAATTCCGGCCTCTGATAATTTTTATTTTGATGATAAAAACCTGTACTTTCACTATAGTCCCTATGAAATTGCTGCTTTTGCCGCCGGAGACATTACAATTCCTGTTTCATGGGAAGACCTGAAAGGCACTTTAAATGCAGAATTTAAAGAAAGAATGAAAATTAAGTAAATTAATGCTTCCAGTTCTGGAAGCATTTTTTAATTTTGTGGCAATGGACAAAGTAGCTTTTATTATCAATCCTTTTTCGGCCAAAAAAAATTATCAGCCGTTTTTGAACGAACTTAAAGCAAAGGTTAATGATCCTTTGTATTATGTTTCAGAATCTATTGTCGGAACCGATGAATTTATTCAGGCTCATTTCGAACAGGTAGATATTTTTGTGGCGATAGGAGGAGATGGTACCATTTCTACAGTAGCCAAAAACCTTATTAATACAAACAAAATTCTGGCTATTTTTCCGGCAGGTTCTGGAAACGGATTTTCCAATGAAACTCGATTCAGTAAAAATCTTGATGAACTGTTAGAGAAAATAAAAGTTAAAAACTCCAGAAAGATTGATACTTTTACTGTAAACGACAGGCTTTCCATCAATGTTTCAGGAACTGGATTTGACGGTAAAGTGGTGAAAGAGTTTGAAAAAACAAGCCGTGGATTCAAAAACTATATTAAGGTTTCCCTGAAAACATTCTTCAATTATAAGCCCATCAAAGTAAAGTTTGATGATGAAAAATATCAACAGTACAACGGCCGTTATCTGATGATGAACATTGCCAATACGCGTCAGTTTGGGAACAATGCTTACATTGCACCAAAAGCCAGTAAAAGTGACGGTTTGGTGGATATGGTTTTGGTGAAAAAATTTCCACTGACCTATTCTGCACTGTTTGCTTTCAGAATGTTTACCAAAAGACTGAAAGATGATGAATATGTGACCTACCTTCCAGTCTCTGAAATAACATTTAAAGTGAATACCAAGAACTGGCATCTGGATGGTGAATTTAATAAAATCAAATCACCGGTTCATGTTAAAGTACAGCCAGCGAGTTTGAATATTTTGGTGTAAGGTACAGGTGCTGGTTATTTTTGTTGCTAGTTATTTTTGTTGCTGGTTCTATTAGGTTGTCATTATCTTGGCTCTTGAATCTTGGTTCTGTATCAAAATTCACCATTCACTTGCGAAGCAAAATTCACTATTGACATCATTTCTAATCCTTACCACCTAATCCCTATTACCTAACATCTGCCTAATTACAGCCTGCGAGTTTGAATATTTTGTTGTAGGGTACAGGTTGCTGGTTATTTTTGTTGCTGGTTCTATTAGGTTGTCATTATCTTGGCTCTTGGCTCTTGAATCTTGGTTCTGTATCAAAATTCACCATTCACTTGCAAAGCAAAATTCACTATTGACATCATTTCTAATCCCTGCCACCTAATCCCTATTACCTAACATCTGCTACCTTCTTACATCTCCAGTTTTTTCTCAACTTCAGCCGGATGATCCAGGCAGTACTGAAGCTGTTCTTTGTCGAGCTGTTTTTCCCAGTTGGCAACCACTACGGTGGCTACAGAATTTCCGATAACATTTGTTAAAGCCCTGCATTCACTCATGAATTTGTCGATTCCAAGAATTAAAGTCATTCCTGCAATCGGAATTTCAGGAACAACTGCCAGAGTTGCTGCCAGAGTAACAAATCCTGCACCTGTAACTCCTGCTGCACCTTTTGAACTTAACATAGCGACCAAAAGAAGCATCAGCTGTTTTTCAATAGGAAGATGAATATTTAATGCCTGGGCAATAAAGAGAGAGGCAAGCGTCATGTAGATATTGGTTCCATCAAGATTGAAAGAATAACCGGTAGGAACCACAAGACCTACAATTGCCCGCGAGCAGCCTGCTTTTTCAAGTTTTTCCATAATACCCGGCAAGGCAGATTCTGATGAACTTGTCCCTAAAACGAGAAGAAGTTCCTCTTTAAGGTAGAAAAGGAGTTTGAAAATATTAAATCCGTTATACCATGCTACTGCTCCTAATACCAGAACAACAAAAAGAATAGACGTGATATAGAATGTACCCACCAGAAATATAAGGTTGAGTACAGAATGAAGTCCGTATTTTCCAATCGTGAAAGCCATTGCTCCGAAAGCGCCTATTGGGGCAAGTTTCATAAGCATGTGGACAATTTTAAATACTGGAGTCGATAAATCTTGTAGAAAATCGGTTACTTTCTGGCTTTTTTCTTTTGTCAGAACCAAAGCGACCCCCATTAAAATAGCAACCAAAAGAACCTGGAGAATATTTTCACCTACCAATGGACTGAATAAAGTCTCCGGAATAATATTCATAATAAACCCTGTGAGCGTTGACTCATGAGCTTGTGTTTGGTATTGCGAAACATCACCTGAGAGTGTAGATGGATCAATATTCAAACCATGACCAGGTTGTAAAATATTTCCTACCAATAATCCGATGATAAGAGCAAGGGTTGAAAATGTGAAAAAATAAATCATTGCTTTGATAGCAATTCTTCCCACTTTTTTCAAATCGGTCATGTGGGCAATTCCCAAAGTAAGGGTAATGAAAATTACCGGAGCGATAATCATTTTTACCAATTTGATGAATCCGTCTCCTAAAGGTTTCATCTTTTCTCCCAATTCAGGATAAAATTTTCCCAGAAGAATACCCGCAACAATGGCTATAATTACTTGGAAATAAAGCTGATTGTGTATTTTTTTTGCTTTCAAAGAACAGTCGTTTTGTTTTTTTAAGGGCGAAAATTAAGAAAATTTATCTGAAAACATGACAAAAGTCATTGAAAAGAATCTTCTGAGCAGGCTTTATAGGCAAAAAACTCCGGCTTCATTTCTAAAAGACAATTATCCCTTTAGAAATGAAGCCGGAGCCCTATTTAGTTTTAACGGATTGTAAAATGATAATTATTCTATTGCTACAGAATCATCGCCACGACCGTCTGCCACTGCGTGAATATTTCCGTTGTCATCAAGAACAATCATTTCTGTTTTACCAATGTATTTTGTCTTTTCAATGATGTAATTCTTACTTTTCAGCTCAGAAATGGTACTTTCGGGGAAATTATTTTCCACGGTGATGGTTTCCGGCAGCCACTGATGGTGGAACTTTGGAGCATTCACTGAAATATTGGCATTCAGTTTAAAATCCACCACATTCACAATAGATTGATACACTGAAGTTGGAATTGTAGTTCCTCCCGGTGTTCCCACAACCATATAAGGTTTTCCGTTTTTAAGAATAATTGTTGGGGTCATAGAAGAAAGCATTCTCTTGTTGGGCTGTATTGAATTGGCTTCACCGCCTACAGCTCCGAACATATTCGGAACACCCGGTTTGATGGAGAAATCATCCATTTCGTTATTTAAAAAGAATCCCGCCCCTGAAACCAGTACTTTACTTCCATAATAACCGTTAAGAGTTGTGGTTACAGAAGCAGCATTTCCATCCTTGTCCAATACGGAAATATGAGTAGTCTGCATAGATTCTTTAGGTTGTTCTATAATTTTACCCACTTCTGAACTTGGAGTTGCTTTATCAAAACTAAAGCTTTTCCATCTGCCTTTCAGGTATTCGTCAGAGATCAGATAAGACGTTTTATCCTGAATAAAATCAGGGTCTCCCATATATTCTGCTCTGTCTGCATAAGCCCGGCGTTCTGCTTCAGTCATAATCTGGACCGCTTTTGTAGAATTTTGCTGGTATTTTTCAAGATTTTCAAAACTTGCCATTCTTAGCATCTGGGCAAGAAGAACCCCGCCACTCGAAGGTAAAGGCATCGTAACGACATTGTTTCCTTTATAATCAAATTCCAGGGCTTTTCTTTCAGCAACCTTGTAATTTTTAAGATCTTCCAGTGTGATAATTCCATTTCCTCTTTTCATTTCGGCAATCAAAAGATCAGCAGTTTTTCCTTCATAAAAGCCTTTAGCTCCCAATTTCTGGATCAGTTTCAATGTTTCAGCTAAGTCTTTTTGAACCAAAAGATCTCCAGCTTTCCATGGAGCATCCTTTACAAAAATGATGGAAGATTTATTGTGTTTCTGGAATTTTTCTCTTTGGTTATTCAGCATTTCTGCTTCCTTATCCGTAATGGCAAATCCTTTTTCCGCCAGATCAATTGCGGGTTGGATAATTTTTTCCATAGGAAGCTTACAGTATTTCAGGGTAGCAAAGAATCCTGCCACACTTCCGGGGATACCTACCGCCAGTCTTCCGTTTTGGGAAAGGTCAGTATCTGCTTTTCCTTTTTTGTCGATGTACATGTCTCTGGAAGCCTTTTTCGGAGCTGTTTCTCTGTAATCCAATGTGAATTTTTCCCCATTACTTTTTACACCCACCAGGAAACCACCACCACCAATGTTTCCTGCCTGAGGATACACGACAGCAAGAGCGTATTGTGTAGCTGTTACAGCATCGTAGGCATTTCCGCCCATCTTTAAGATTTTAGCTCCCGCTTCACTGGCTAATGGGTGTGCAGACACTACAACACCTTTATTTTTTACCTGTACTTCTTTAATAATATTGATATCTGTAAATTGAGCCCAGCTGAGCTGTGCCGCCAAAAGCATCGAAGCAATTAAAATCTTCTTCATATGATTGTTTTTTCTTACAACAAAATTATTGAATTTTAAGTTAATGTCAGCTTTTGATGATTGTATTTGATTATTTCTATTGTTGAGGAGAATTTTGACAGGCTATCAGTACCTTCTCCCTGAGAAATGTTTTTAAATCCACCTTTTTTATTATGGTTGGCATGTTTTTTTTACTTTTGTACAATTCTAAAAAAATCTGAAAATGGAATCCTATACGGAAAGAATACTGATTACAGGTGCCTTGGGACAAATTGGTACCGAACTTACGAACAGACTTGTTGAAATCCACGGAGCGGAAAACGTTGTTGCTTCAGGATTGGACAGATGGCAGGAAGGAATTACTTCTGCCGGACACTATGAAAGAATGGATGTTACCAATACACAATTGGTAAGACAGGTAATTCATGATTATGAAATCACTACAGTGTATCACCTGGCTTCACTTTTATCCGGAACTTCTGAAAAGCAGCCTATTTTTGCGTGGAAACTGAATCTTGAACCATTGCTTCATTTTTGTGAAATGGCGAAAGAAGGGCTTCTTAAAAAGATCTTCTGGCCAAGTTCTATCGCTGTATTTGGAAAAGGAATTCCAAAGCATGAGGTAGGACAGGATGTAGTGTTGAACCCTACAACTGTTTACGGAATCTCTAAAATGGCAGGGGAGAAGTGGTGCGAATACTATTTCGATAAATATGGGGTAGATGTAAGAAGTATCAGATATCCTGGATTGATCTCCTGGAAAACTCCAGCGGGAGGTGGAACTACCGATTATGCCGTTGAGATTTTTTACAAAGCTATTGAAGAAGGAAAATATACAAGTTTCATTTCTGAGAATACCGGAATGCCAATGTTGTATATGGATGATGCGATCAATGCTACTCTGAAATTAATGGATGCTCCAAAAGAAAGTTTAACAGTTCGTTCTTCTTATAATTTGGGCGGAATGTCATTTACTCCAAAAGAACTGGCAGAAGAAATCAAGAAAGAAATTCCGGATTTTGCAATTGATTATAACCCGGATTTCAGACAGGCAATTGCAGATTCTTGGCCTGCTTCTATTGATGATTCAGTCGCTAAAAAAGACTGGGGTCTGACGTATGATTTCGGAATTTCTGAAATGACAAAGGACATGATTAAGAATTTGAAAGTAAAATTAGGAAAGAATTAATTATATAAAGTAATACTTTAATTAGTTTTATTTTTAACATCTGATTTTTAATATTTTATAGAATTTATATAAACTTTAATTTAAATGGTATTATTGACTTTTAACATCACTTGTATTGAGGCTGAAGTAAAAAAAGGCTCTTCTATTACCGATGATGAGAGATTGAAAATCATAGAAAATAATACCAGAGCAATTCTTAGAATTTTAGATATTCATGATATCAAATCAAGTTTTTTTGTAGAGGTTTCTCTCATCGAAAAACTTCAGAATTTAATAAAAGCAATTTCATCCAAAGGGCATGAAATTGCTTTTTATAATAAAGGATCAAATCCGGAAGAAATTGAAAATGCCAAGAAGAATATTCAGGATCTTCTGGAAAAACAGATTAGAGGAATTCGTCAGAAAGATGTAAAAGTTTCACAGGAAATTTTGAAGCTGATGGAATTTAATTATGTTTCCAATATCGATAATGCCAATATTCTTTTTCCTTTCAAAAGACTCAAAAGAGATACGGTAATTACAGAAGAGGACGGATTGAGTATTGTTCCGGAAAGTATCTCTCCTTACAGCCAGCTGCCTTATAATGATTTTGTATTTCAGATTCTGCCAATGAAGTATTATCAGAATATGGTGCTGGAAACTTTGCAGAACGAAGAGTTTGTTTTGATTTATCTCAATACATGGCAGTTTACAGATTTCAAGAAATACCGTTTTGCTATTCCTTTTTACCGAAGCTTATTTTCGGGCAAAAAAATGGAGGACAAATTAGATGCCCTCCTTACTTTTCTCAATGACAGGGAAATGGCTACTTCCCGTATGAAAGATTATATTTTTTAGGGAGTAGGTGTTAGGTGGCAGGGATTAGGGAGAATTCAAGGTTCAAAGTTTAAAGTTTAAAGTTTAAAGTTTAAAGTTTAAAGTTTAAAGTTGTGTAGCCAGCAACTAGTAAACTTGAAACAAAAGAAACCCGCAACTCGTAACCAAACAACGAGCAACTAATAACTCGCATCCCGAAACCCGTACTCTAGCTTAGCTCAAAAAGAGTGATTTCTGGCAATACACCCACTCTTCCCGGATATCCTAATACGCCAAATCCTCTGTTTACGTACAGTAATTTTCCTTCGCTTTCATATAAGTCGGCCCATTTTGGGTATTTGTATTGTACCGGAGACCATTTTACGTTTTTAAGATCCAGTCCAAACTGCATTCCATGGGTATGTCCTGAAAGGGTTAAATGGATGTTTCCAGGGTGTTTTTTTACCACGTAATCAAAATGGGTAGGGTCGTGGCTCATTAATATTTTAGTGGCAGATTCCGGTACGCCTTTTAACGCATCATCTATTCTTCCGAATTGAGGGAATGGTTTCAGTCCCCAGTTCTCAACCCCCAGAATATAGAGTTTATCTCCATTTTTCTCAATGACTCTATGCTCATTTCTCAGCATGTCAAAACCAGCCTGCTTTTCATAGCCAATCAATGTCTCAAGGTTTTCTTTTTTAGCAGCACGGGATTCCCAGGTTACATAATCTCCGTAATCGTGGTTTCCTAAAACGGCAAATTTGCCATCTTTAGCCTGAATTTTTGAAAACAAAGGAATGAATGGCTTGAATTCATCAGCAACATTATTTACCATGTCTCCGGTAAATAATACAAGGTCGGGTTTCTGTTCATTGATCAGGTCGATAGCATGTTGTAATTTGTTTGGATCTGAGAAGCTTCCGCTGTGAACGTCAGAAATTTGGATGATTTTGTAGCCTTTGAAACTTTTGGGGAGATTGGCAAAATTTATTCTTACCCTTCTTACTGTATGCCTGTATTTCCCAAACGTAATTCCGTCAATGAAAAGAGCTGAAAGTACCCCGCTCATTCCCAGTCCTACCAGACTCAGGAACTTCCTTCTTTCCGGGAAGAAATTTTCAGTGGGTTTGGCAAAGCCAATCAGATAGCCTCCGGTTCTGATGATATCATCAATTAATAAAAACAGGACCACGAAAATTTTAGGAAGGATGAAAATTAAAAATAATGAAATCATGATCTGAGTCCTTACCATACTTCGGTCTGATCGTTGGTAATGATTGACTTCATAGGCGAAAATTCCATATACGGCTAACGATATTACCCAATATCCGGTTCTGATCCAGAAATTATCGGTAAGTGTTCTGACAGCCTGATAAATATACACTTCCAAAAAAAGGAAGATTCCGGCGATGATTAAAAGGTTCTTTTGCATGTTCTGATCAAAAAAAGCACAAAGAATAACTTCCCTGTGCTTTATATTTTTTGTTTATTAAATATTTTTAAGGAAATCTGTAAACGATAGCATTGATGTTCATTCCGGCTCCTACCGAAGTCATCACAATGTTACCTTTTTCTTTAAACGATTGACCCTCCATTTTTCCTTTAATTATTATATCATACATGGTAGGAATTGTTGCTACTGAAGTATTTCCAAGATCCTGGATCGTCATAGGAGAGATGGCATGATCGTATTCTTTTACGTCATAAAGCCTGTGAAGTCTTTCAATCATGGCGTAATCCATTTTAGCATTGGCCTGGTGAATTAAGATTTTATCTATATCTTCAATAGAAAGACCTGCATCAGTAATGGTGTCCTTGATAGCATCCGGTACGTTTTTAAGAGCGTATTCGTAAATCTTTCTTCCTAACATTCTTACATAAAGACGCTTTTGATCTGCTTCTTTATTGATAGAAGGTTGATTTTCAAGGTAGTTTAATTCAGGTCCATTATCACAGATCGTGTTGTGGGCAATAATTCCTACATTCTCTTCGTCAGTTGCTTTTACCACTACCGCTCCGGCACCATCGGCAAAAATCATTCTGTTTCTGTCATATGGATCAGTCACTCTGCTTAATGTTTCAGCTCCGATGACAAGAATTGTTTTTGCTACTTTAGCTTTAATTAAATTATCAGATAAAATCATTGCTTCTACCCATCCCGGACATCCGAAAACCATGTCATAGGTTACGCATTTTCTGTTTTTGATCCCCAGTTTATTCTTTACTCTGGCTGCCATTGTTGGCATAAAATCAGCATATCCGTTTTCGGTAACTTCCCCGAAATTGCTTGCATAGATGATATAATCTAATTCTTCGCCGTCTACTTTGGCATCCTCAAGGGCAATTTTTGCAGCTTCATAACCGATTTGAGAGTTGGAAAGATCATCCTCAATGAATCTCCTGTTTTCGATTTCTGTAATTTCTACAAATTTCGCAATGGTCTCTTCCACAGGCTTTTCAATCTTTACTCCGTCTTCAGTATAGAACTCGGAATTCATAAAGTAATCTCTACCAATAACTCTGTTCGGAATATAAGATCCAGAGCCAATAATGATCGTATTAGGCATTCGTTTATATGATTTTTTTAAAGATGCAAAGTTAATAATTAATATTAATAACGGAGAATTAAAAATATTATTAAATTTGCAAAAATTGTACTTTACAATCTATGAAAAACAATTCATCCTTAAAAGGCTTACTTATTGCAGCTGTGGCGTTTATCGTTGCCTTTGGGATCTACTTCCTTTTTTTAGCTAAGAAGAATTATTATGTTGTAGATAATCCTACCCCGAATACGTATTACTTTAAGATCAATAACGGGTCTGAAGGCATTATTTCTGCGGGACAGTTTGTGCATGTGGATTTGAATAAGGGTAAAAACTCTATTCAGGTTTTTGATCAGAACAAAAAAATGCTTTATGATTCTGCATTTGAAGTGAATAAACTTCGGGGTCTGATTAATATCACTCATCAGGATTACTACGTAAATGATCAGTATTACGGATATAATCTTAAAAAAGATTCGTTACTGGCAAACCTTGATAAAACAGTTATTGACGGAAAGGATTATTACGGAGGAGCGAAACGCTTCAATAAGCTTTACACAGAAGATTTTTATTACAATGTAGATGAAGACTATGACAAAGTGATCAAAAATATCCAGAAAGTGGAATCACGATCTAAAATCTTCAGAAAGCAGGATTACCTAAATTATTATAAAGAATATTACAAGTTTTAAGTTTTGACAAAAGATATCACCAAAGTTACTCCCTACAATTCAGAGGCTACAAAAAAAAGCCAGGTAGAGGATATGTTCGACAATATTGCGCCGAAGTATGACCTTCTGAACCGTGTTTTATCCATGAAAATTGATATTTTGTGGAGAAATAAACTGGTAAAATGGATGAAAAATGATAATCCGCAGGAAGTGCTGGATGTGGCTACAGGAACGGGAGATCTGGCAATTACGATTGAAAAAGGAACCGGTTCTAAAGTAGTTGGATTAGATTTATCACAACAAATGCTGAATGTTGGCGTTATTAAAATAAAAAAACTTAAATTAGACGGCAAAATTTCCATGCAAAAAGGAGATGCTGAAAATTTACCTTTCGAGGATAATAGATTTGATGCTGTTTCCGTTGCATTTGGAGTAAGGAATTTTGAAAACCTTACCAAAGGTTTGGCAGAGTTAAGAAGAGTAGTTAAAGATAACAAAAGTGTTTATATACTGGAGTTTTCAAAGGTTGAGGGTTTCATGGGGCCATTTTATATGTTTTACTTTAAAAATATATTACCTGCCATTGGCAGACTGGTTTCTAAGGATAATAGGGCGTATACATACCTTCCGGATTCTGTAAATGCTTTTCCTTTCGGGGAGAAGATGAAGCAAATTCTTTTAGATACGGGATTTAAGAAAGTTGAATATAAAAAATTAAGTTTAGGTATAGCCACAATTTATAAAGCAACAAAGTAACCTATGAATAAATTTCTATTAAAAGCACTGGTTTTAACCTCAGTAAATGTTGCCGTTTTTGCAAACGCGCAATTCAGAACCCGAAACAGAATGGATAAGTTGGAAGATTTCGACGAGCAGAAATTCAGTTGGGGGTTTTATTTGAACGGGAACAGACTGGATTACCGCATTGTTTTGCATCCGAAATATGGGATGAATGATAATGAAAACCTTGTTACCTCCAAGGAAAGTTATAGTTTCGGTGCCGGGCTTATTGCAAAATGGAGACTGAATGACTATCTTGATGTAAGAATAGAACCAGGTTTACAGTTTGCACAAAGACAGTTGACTTTTAATACTCAATCCAATGACATTTATGCAGGTGGATCTTTAACGAATCCTCCTTTTATGCCATTCCCTTTACAGGAAAAGGATAAAGTAAGAGAAATTAAATCTACATTGATCGATATTCCGGTACTTTTGGAACTTCACGGACAAAGATGGTACAATTCAAGACCTTATGTGGCAGCAGGGGTGAATTATGTGGTGAACCTTCAGTCTAACGCAACTTCTACAGATGATAACATGCAGGGGATTTACAGATCTACCACTCACAACTTCGCATGGTCTGCAGAAATGGGAATTCAGTTTTATTTCAACAAATTTAAACTGACTCCTGCCGTAAGAGGAACATTCTTCATGAACAATGAGAAGGTGGCAGATAACGCTACTACACCTCCTTACTGGTCATCTGCTATTTCTACATTGCAGACAAGAGCGGTAATGTTCGTTCTGAAATTTGAATAAAAAAATATTTCATTGAAAAATACACAGGAGGTGCGCTGGCGCCTCCTTTTTTGTTTGTATTTCAAAATATAGAGCGTTTTATTTTTGTTAGTGCTATTATTTTTTTATTTTTGCTTTTAGTTAGAATATACAAACCTGAAATGCTTCAAGATTTAGAAAACAATTTTTCAGAATTAGAGAGAAAGATTTCGACTCTGCAAAAGAACTATAAAAATCTTACGGAAAATTTAAGAGAATTAAATATTGAGCATGAAGACTTGAAGAAGAAGTATGATGAGGAAAGAAGAAAGAATCAGGTATTAGCAGAAGAACAAAAAAATATAAAACTTTATTCAGCAATATCAGGAAATCCTGAACACAATAGATTAATGAAGAACCATATCAACAGATTGGTGAAAGAAATTGATTTCTGTATTGCTCAGCTTCAAAACAGTGGATTATAATGGAGGTAAGGAGAATAACCGTCAACATTGCAGGAAGAGTGTATCCGCTGAACGTACCGGCAGCAGAGGAAGAAACTTTGCGTAAAGTAGGGAAGCAGATCGAGAATATGATTAAAGATTTTGAACAAAACTTCGATGTAAGAGATAAACAGGATGCTTTGGCTATGTGTGCCCTTAAACTGGGAACCAATGCAGAAGTAGTTTCTCTTAACTACGAGAAAAATATTAATTCAACCAACGAGAGGTTAACGCAGATTAATCAGTCGTTGAATGAAATCGGGAAATAGATTTTTTTTCCTGAAAAATTACTGCCTACAATAATTCTAACACATTAAAGGTAAACTCAACGCTAAACAATTACCGAACAAATGTCCATCGAATGGCGTGCCGGACTTCCGGATTACAGACAGTGGAAATCAGTTCAAATCGTGTTGATTAGGAGTTTACTCTCAATCTCTGGATTATTGTAGGCTTTTTTTATGTAAAGAATATGAATACAATTAAAACTCAATATATATTATGATAGAAGTTATAGTCGGTGTTGTTTGTTTGGTAATCGGAGCCGTGGTGGGAATGTTTTTTTCCAGAAGTTCTCTGAATACTAAAGCAAAATTCATCATAGATGATGCCAAGAAAAATGCCGAAAACCTTATAGAAAAAGCTAACGTACAGGCTGAATCCATAAAGAAAGAAAAGAACCTTCAGGCTAAAGAAAAGTTCCTGGAACTGAAATCACAGCATGATGCAGATATTCAGTCCCGTGAAAAGAAAATGCAGGAAGTTGAAAAGAGAACGAAAGACAAAGAGCATAAGCTGAATGATGAACTTAGCAAGACTGGAAAGCTTGAAAAAGATCTAGACAAGCAGATTGCAGATTACGCTAAGAAGAATGAAATTCTGGAAAGAAAACAGCAGGAGCTAGATACAGCTACTGCTAAGAAAGTAGAAATACTTGAAAAAATATCGAATTATACAGCAGATGAAGCGAAAGCAGAATTGGTAGAAACCATGAGAGCTGAAGCTAAAACAAGAGCTCAGGCGCACGTTCAGAGCATCATGGAAGAAGCTCAGATGAATGCTAAAAATGAAGCGAGAAAAATTGTTATCCAAACAATTCAGAGAATCGGAACTGAGCAGGCTATCGAAAATTCAGTATCCGTTTTCAATATCGAATCTGATGAGGTAAAAGGTAGAATTATCGGTAGAGAAGGTAGAAATATCCGTGCTTTAGAAGCGGTAACAGGAGTAGAAATTATTGTTGATGATACTCCGGAAGCCATTCTTCTTTCATGCTTTGACCCTGTAAGAAGAGAGATTGCAAGACTATCCCTTCACAGATTGGTAACCGATGGTAGAATTCACCCGGCAAGAATTGAAGAAGTAGTAGAAAAAACAAGAAAACAGATCGAAGAGGAAATCATTGAAGTAGGTAAGAGAACCATCATTGATTTAGGAATCCACGGATTACACCCAGAATTGATCAAAATTGTAGGAAGAATGAAGTACCGTTCTTCTTATGGGCAAAACTTACTACAGCACTCAAGAGAAGTAGCAAATATTGCTGCGACAATGGCTGCTGAGTTAGGATTAAACGTAAAATTAGCAAAAAGAGCAGGTCTTTTACATGATATCGGTAAAGTTCCTGAGCAGGAATCAGAATTGCCACACGCCCTTTTAGGTATGCAGTGGGCAGAGAAATACGGTGAAAACCCAGAAGTAGTAAATGCAATTGGAGCTCACCACGACGAAATTGAAATGAAGTCATTATTATCTCCGATCATTCAGGTAGCCGATGCAATCTCAGGCGCAAGACCGGGAGCAAGAAGACAGGTATTGGAATCTTACATCCAGCGATTGAAAGATCTTGAATCTGCAGCGTTAAGCTTTGATGGTGTATCCAGTGCTTATGCAATTCAGGCGGGTAGAGAGCTAAGAGTAATGGTAGAGAGTGGAAAAGTAAATGATGAAGTAGCTTCTCAGCTTTCTTACGACATCTCTGAGAAAATCCAGAACGAGCTTACTTATCCGGGACAGGTAAAAGTAACAGTAATCAGAGAAACGAGAGCTGTGAATATTGCCAGATAATAATCGTAAAAAGATATTTAATAAAAACCTTTCAAGAAATTGAAAGGTTTTTTATTTTTATCAAAACTTAAAAATGCAAGAACTGTCTCTGTCTTCAAAACTGAAGTACATTTTCTCTATTCCCGTTATTATTTCTGCCTTAGGCTATTTTGTAGATATTTATGACCTCCTTCTATTTGGGATTGTAAGAATTCCCAGTTTAAAGGCATTGGGACTTAATCCTGATGCAGACGGAACCTTTATTCTGAACTGTCAGATGGTAGGCCTTCTCATCGGAGGCGTGTTCTGGGGGATTTTCGGAGATAAAAAAGGGAGACTTTCTGTGCTGTTTGGATCTATTTTGGTTTATTCATTAGCTAATATTGCTTGTGGTTTTCTTCCATATTTTCCGAAAGAGCATTTAGTGTATCAATATGCCGGTTTAAGGTTCATAGCGGGTATTGGGCTTGCCGGAGAGCTCGGAGCGGGAATTACACTGGTTTCTGAGAGTCTGCCGAAGAATTTAAGGGCAATCGGAACCTCGGTGGTAGCTGGTTTCGGATTAATGGGGGCTGTAGTGGCTCAGCTTACCGTAGAACTGGCCGGAGGCTGGAACATTTCGTACATCATCGGTGGGATCATGGGAATTATGTTATTGATACTAAGAATAAGCGTATCAGAATCCGGAATTTATAAGAATATAGAGCATAAAGATGTTTCAAAAGGAGATTTTTTATCTTTTTTTACCAATAAAGACCGATTGATCAGATATCTAAAATGCATCGCAGTAGGATTACCCACATGGTATTGCATTGGGATTCTGGCCGTTTTAGCCAATCAATTTGCTCCTGAATTAGGTATTACAGAGATCAACCCCGGAAAAGCAATTATGTGGGCCTATGTAGGTATTTCTGTAGGTGATTTACTGAGTGGTTTTATTTCCCATGCTTTAAAATCACGTAAAATGGCCATCTTTTATATGCTGATCTTCACTTTGATTGGAGTAGCTATTATGTTATTTGGAAACACAAATACAGAAACAAAATACTATTTGTTCTGTGTATGGCTTGGCTTTGGAACAGGTTATTGGGCGATGTTTGTGACACTGGCAGCCGAACAGTTCGGAACCAACATCAGAAATACTGCAACCACAACAGTTCCGAATATGGTAAGAGGACTGGTGCCTGTAATGATATTTGCTTTTGATACTCTTAAAGGTCATTTCCCGGTTGTGGAAAGTGCTGCGATAGTAGGACTCGTAGTATTTGGGCTTGCTTTTTATTCTTCACTTACAATATCTGAAACCCATGACAGAGACCTTGAATTTACAGAATAATTTAAACTGTTTAAAAAAAATACATAGAGGATTCCTTATTTTGAATATAATAATGAAGTTATAATCAATAAATTATTAACTTTTGTATTGTTTTTTGTTGCGAGTATTTAATATTTGTTTAACTTTGGAAGGTAACTAAAACTAAATTATTTAATTAAAACTAAATCTCACGAACATTATGAAAAACGCTAAAAAACTGAGAAAACAAGACTTGAAAAATATTACAGGAGGAATAAGCGGTAATCCGGATTTATCTCTTTGTGGATGCAGCTGCTCAGGATCTGTAACAGGACCTTGGTATTGTGTACAGTATATCGGTTGCCCGCAGGTATATACTTGTGGTGAAGCCGCAATCTAAAGAAAATTATTTCAATTAGAAATAAACATTTCCACATTTAATATGCAGCACCCTTTTGATATCAAAAGGGTGCTGCTCTTTTTAATGAATAATGTAAAGAAGGCTGCCAACACTTATGGTTATCCACAGGATAACTGCCATAGCTAAAGGTTTTAATCCGATTGATTTCAGTGTTTGAATAGAAAGGGTGGAACCAATGAAAAATAAAGTCAGATTCAGCCCGGATTTTGCCAAAACAGTGATGGAAGCACTGAAACGATCCAGAAAAGGAAAATAGGTATTCAACAGAATCGCCACAATAAAATACCCGATAAACCAGGGAATCTTTATTTTTGAATCTTTGCTTTTAAAAATAAACATGGTGATCAATGAAACAGGAATGATCCATAAAGCACGCGCCAGTTTTACAGTAGTTGCTATTTTCAATGCTTCATCCCCATATTTACTGGCAGAACCTACTACGGAGCTTGTATCGTGAATTCCTACGGCACACCAAAGTCCAAACTGTTCTTGTGACAGATTCAGAAAATGTCCTATGGCGGGATAGACAAACAATGCAATAGAGTTTAACGTGAAAACAATAGCTAACGCAAGGGAAATCTGTTTCGTACTGGGTTTAATAATAGGGGATACGGCTGCAATGGCACTCCCTCCACAAATAGCTGTTCCTGCAGAGAGCAAATAAGCTAAAGGCCTTTCCAGTTTAAATACTTTTCCCAGAAAATATCCCAAAACCATTACTGTAACAATACTTACAACCGTTAAGAGTAAACCTGTTTTTCCGGCGTGAAGAGCTTCGTTCAGCTTCAGCCCGAATCCTAAACCTACAATTGATATCTGTAATAGCAAATGAATATAATGATGAAGATGTTTTTCAAAAGGATTTCCGATAAAAACAGCCAGCCCAAATCCCAATACAAGAGCTATAGGAGAAGAGATAAGCGGAGTAAGACATACTACTGCTAAAACAATAAAAAATACTTTCCGTGTCATTTCATTTTGAATGAAATCTTTCATAATGCGAACTTTTAAAATCTGCATCAAAATTCCGGAATTTAGTATTACAAAGTAAATCGTATTTTGTTATAACGAATAACCAAAAGTTATAAAGTATAAAGTAAAAAGTATAAAGTAAAAAGTAAAAAGTAAAAAGTAAAAAGTAAAAAGTAAAAAGTAAAAAGTATTTCGGATAAGCACCTATAGTAGCTGGCAAATTATTAATACTTTTTACATGAATACTTTGTACATTATACAAATGATTTACTCTGCAAATCTCAGGAAAAGGCTGATCAGTTCAGATTGCTCGCCTTTAGGAAGGATAAAATGAAAATCCCTTTCAATACTGAAATTTTTAATATCAATAACCGTCAGAATATTATTTTTCAGCTCATTCAGTATGGTGCTGATAGAAAGAAATGCCATGCATTCAGAATGGAGAAGATAATTTTTAATGCTTTCACTGCTTCCAAGTTGCATAACGGTATTCAGTTCATGGATATTGATTTCCTTTTCTTTGAGTCTGTTGTGTATAAACTCAAGAGTACCTGAACCTTGTTCCCTGAAAATCAGATCAAGCTGATAGAGATCTTTTAAATTTAGGGTTTTATGGGCTAGAGCGTGGTCGGATTTTGCTGCCAAAACAATTTCATCAGGCTTAAAAGTCCTGTATTCAAAGTAAGAAGACTGAGATTCGCCTTCAATAATACCCAGATCAATTTTTTCTTCTTTTAAAAGTGTTGAGATTGTTTCTGTATTTCCCGTAAGAAGCTCAATCTTGATATCTTTATAATAAGAATTGAATTTGGCTAAAATTTCAGGTAAAATGTACTGTGCAACGGTTGTACTGGCTCCAATAATCAGTTTTCCTTTATGCTGCTGATTGATTTGGCTGATCTCAAACTCCATATCACGGTAGATATTTCTGATCTTCTCTGCATGTTCAAACAGGATTTTCCCGCTTTGAGTCAGCTGAATAGAAGTTCCTTTTCGGTCAAATAACTTAGCACCTATCTGAGTTTCAATCTCTTTAATATGTTTGGTAACAGCGGGCTGGGAAATATGAAGCTCTTCTGAAGCTTTCGTGAAACTTAATCGGGAAGCTACCGTATGGAAAACTTTTAATCTGTAATCGAACATGGGGTAAAATTACGAATTATAGTTGGAAACGGCGAAGGAGATGTTAGTGAGTTTGAGAGTGGGAGGGCTTGAGTATAGCTGGGGTTGTGTTTTGAGATACGGGATTCGGGGTTTAAATTTGTAGGTAACCAAGTAACTATCAACAAAAACAACTAGAAACTAGAAACAAGCAACCAAAACAACCAGCAAACCAAAACCAACTTATAAAAAATCCGAAACAGACTTATCCTGCTGACTTTCAAATCGTCTGTTTTTTGCTTCTCCGATTTTCTGTTTCGTATAAATACTGTTGTGACCGGAAAGGAGATAAGAAACAACACAGGCAATAGCTACATAGACACCACATTCAGCTCCGAATAATTCAATTCCCATCAGCATACACGCTAAAGGAGTATTGGTAGCTCCGGCAAATACCGCTACAAAACCCATTCCTGCCAATAATCCGAACGGAAGCGGAATAAAAAGAGATAAAGCACTCCCTAAAGTAGCGCCAATAAAGAACAAGGGAGTCACTTCTCCACCTTTAAATCCGGCGGATAATGTCACAATGGTAAGAATCATTTTTAAAGCGAAATCATACAAAGGAAGCTGTTTTTCAAAAGACTCTACAATCACAGGAACTCCCAGCCCTATATAACGGGTTGTGCCCATCGCAAAAACAGCAAGCGCAATAATAATTCCTCCCACAACAGGGCGAAACGGAGGATATTTGATTTTTGATTTGAAAACGGAGCTCATCCAGTGGATCATTTTGCTGAAAGCTGCGGCACATATTCCGAAAGCTATTCCGGCCAGAATACTGTAGAGAACTGGCAAAAACTCAAGCTTTGGAATAAAATCAATATGATAATGGGTATGCTTTACATTCCAGAGATTGGTAGCCCAGTCGGCCAGAATTGCAGAAACGAAGGCAGGAAAGATGGCATTGTAACGAATTCTTCCGATCAGAAAAACCTCAAGTCCAAAAACGGCACCTGCCAGTGGAGTTCCAAATACAGAGCCAAATCCGGCCGCAATAGCTGCAATAATTAATATTTTTCTTTCATTTCTGTCCAACTTAAAAGGTCTGGTAAGCTGATCCGCGATAGCCCCTGCCATTTGAAGTGCCGTACCTTCACGGCCTGCAGAGCCTCCGAAGAAATGGGTGACAATGGTTCCGAGATAAACAAAAGGCGCCATCTTAAACGGAATAATTCCCTTTGGTTCATGGATGGTATCAATGAGCAGATTGTTTCCAGCCTCAACATCTTTCCCGAAATAATAATAGAGAAGCCCAATCAGGAATCCCGCTGCTGGCAGCAAAGCAATCAGCCACAGGTGATTTTCCCTGAAGTTCGTTGCCCATTCTAAGGATTGAAGAAACCCTGCAGAAGCTGTTCCCACTAAAGCTCCAATAATTGTACTGATGCACAGCCATTTTAAAATATAGGGCAGAGCCGGAAACTTTCTGAAGAAAAAATGAGTGTGAAAAATTGCTTTTTTACCTAATGTTCTTTGTTTTTTTGACATGATAATCCTGATTAGTTATTTGTTAATAATCTTTTAATCAGGCGTCATCAGCTTTTGTAAAGCGGTTGGGTAAGGAAGAACACCATTTCCTTTTGTTCATGCAAATATATGAATAAAGATAAAAGATAAAAGATAAAAGATAAAAGATAAAAGATAAAAGATAAAAGATAAAAGATATTGTCGCTAAACAACTTCTATGTTTTTAATAATGTATGGCCTTATCAATCTCAAGCGGATTGTTGTATTTTCTTATCACCTCCTGCATGCTTTTGGTCTGAGTGTTCAGCTCATCTACGTTGTGGATCTCTTTTCCGTTAATATTTATTTTCAGGTCGTTGTTGGATTTGCTGAAATTGTTTCTTTCAAAAGCAAAAGGATCATTGTAAAATTCCATGGAAAGCTTATGTTTCTGCTTTTCATTGATGGAAATAGCTTTATTTCCGAAATTGGATTCAAGAAAACTATCGGTAGCATATGTCTCTGCCAGTTCCTGACTTTTGATAAGATGATAAATGAAATTTTTCTTTGTATCGTAGATTTCAAATACCAAACCTGGAAGCCCTGAAAATTTAAAAGGACCTTCATTAAATGGGATCTCTTTATTGAACCAGGCAATCCAGCTTCTTCCACCAAACTTAGCCGTTGCTTTCTGTAATGTATATTGCTGAACCTGTTTGGATTCGCTGGAAATATTCCACTTTATTTTATCATTGGTTTTAAAAGAATAATATCCAAATTTTATATTGATAAAGTTTTCATTTTCAGTAGTGTTTATCTTTCTTTTTACTACCTGTCCGGTCATGTCAACGTGTTTATTGTCCATGTTTCCGAATTTTTTATTCAAAGAATCTGCGATAAGAAGATTTCTTCCGTAAAATTTTACCTCTTTCGGATTAATATCTAAAATCATGTTGAATTTCTGATATTCAGATTCTGTAGAATCCATTTTTAATTGAAGCTCATAAATAAACCGATGCGTTTGTGAGTTCAAAGAAATAATAATCAGTAAGCAAAAGAGGTGTAAAATTTTTTTCATGATTAAATATCTTTAGATTCAGGTTTCATTAAAATAGGAATGTTCAAGAATATACTTTTTACTCATCTTTATGCTGTCAAAAATATCTTTATCACTGGAATCCTGTTCCAAAAACCAATGTTTCAACCCTGCTTTTTCTCTGGCTTCGAAAATTTTTTTAAAATCAAGGGTTCCGTTTCCGATTTCTGCAAAGTCTTTTGTTTCTGCCTTCATATCTTTCACATGCCACAATGGAAATCTTTTCGGATATTTTTCAAAATAAAGTAACGGATCTAAACCTGCTTTTGAAATCCAATATAAATCCAGTTCCATCTTAACAGCATCTGATGAAGTATTTTCTAAAATGAAATCATAAAAATTATTCTTTTCATCCATCTTTAGAAATTCAAAATCGTGATTATGATAAGCCAGCTGAATTCCGTTTTGTTTGGAGAGATTTCCTGCATTTTCAAGAATATCTGGAAGTTTTTTATAATTTTCAAGTGTTCTTTCCGCTTCGGGAAGGTAGGAGCAAACTGCATATGTTGAACCAATAATGCTGAGATCATCTAACGTTGTATTCCAGTTTTTCAAAAGAGTTCCATCTTTCAGGTCTGTAATTCCGGTTTGGTGATGTGAACTGATCACCTTTAAACCATGAGCAGACAAAATATGTTTAAATTCTTTTGCTGTTTTTCCGAAAAATTTTCCGTCATAACCATAGATTTCAAATGCTGTAAAGCCAAGTTCTGCCAGTTTCTCAAAAGTCTTATTTAGATTTTTAGAAATGGAATCACGAACAGTGTACAGTTGAATGGCTATTGGTTTTTTATTCATATTTAAATTTGAAACCCCACAGGAATACAAACCCAAAAATCCCAATGAAGAAAGTCTAATGAAATCTTTTCTTTCCATTATAAAAACGGTTTCATCTCATCCTCAATCTGTGTTCTCAGCTCCATCAGGCGTTTAGCGTATAATTCCTGCTGCTTTTCTTCTTCAGTTTCCGGTATCCATTTCGGTACAGGTAGTTTTTTTCCATTTTCGTCTACGGCAACAAAAACAATGATACAATGTGTTTTTTTCTCAAAGTTCGGCTGCTTCAGGTTTCTTGAAAAGACATTAATGGCAATATGCATGCTCGAAGTTCCTGTATAAATTACCTGGGCATCAACTTTTACCACTTCACCGATTTTAATAGGATCATAAAAACGGATTCCGCCTACATACACGGTGACAGAATAATTCCCACTCCAGGTCGTCGCACATGCATAACCGGCCTGGTCAATCCATTTCATAACACTTCCTCCATGTACATTTCCTCCGTAATTAACATCTGAAGGCTCCGAAATAAACTGAAAAGTAATAGGCTTGTTCTGCATCTTTATAAAATTTGAATAAAGTTATTTAATAATTTCCAAAGTTTTAGATTAAATCCTACTTTTGAAAGACGAAACTTTCAATGAAAGAGAATTTTAACAATAACAGATTTAGAAACCGTAATGAAGAAAGTATTTTATCTCAACACATGTGATACCTGCAGAAAAATTTTAGCGCAATTTGATCTTACAGAGTGGGAGCTTCGCGAAATTAAAAAAGAGCCGATCACGAAAGAAGAATTGGCGGAAATGCATAAAAAAACAAAATCATACGAAGCTTTATTCAGCAAAAAATCTACTCAGATCAAATTGAGAGGTTTGGATGTAAAATCTTTGACAGAAAAAGACTTTAAAGAATTGCTTCTGGATCATTATACCTTTTTGAAAAGACCTGTTTTTATTACAGATAAGGAGATTTTCGTAGGAAATGATAAGAAAAATGTAGAAGAACTTCAGAAATTCTTTGGTGTACATGAATGAAATATCTGATTTCCATATTGCTTTGTCTTGCCGTCAGTGTAAAAGGACAGACGGTTTACAGAACTCCTTCGGGTACAAAGTTTCATACATCATCGTGCAGAATGGTGAAAAATGTTTCTTTCAGCCTGTCTGTAAATAAAGCTCTGGAACTTGGACTTCAACCTTGTAAGATCTGCAATCCTGGTCAAACATCAGGATATGGAATGGTTTCCAGCCCTAAAAAAGTGAATGGTATCAATAAAGGAAATCAATGCTTGGGAACAACCAAAAAAGGAACCAGATGTAAGCACTATACCAGCATTGGTAATGACTATTGCTTTCAACATGTTCCAAAATAAATTTTATCTGTAATTTGTGATTTATTTCAATTGGTTAATTATTAAATACTTAACTTTATAATCACCAAAAATTACATCATGAAAACAAACTTTTCAAAAACAAAGAATCTTAACAGATCAGCCTTAAAGGAAATCAACGGAGGACTAAGACCTCCTCTGGTAAACTGCTTTACGTTATGTGGGCCTGCTGGTGGAGTAATTTCGAACACCCCCGGAGTAGGTGACGCCTGTTCACCGGATAGAAAGATCTGCTGTATCTGCTATTAAATTACAAAGAGTCCATGATTATCACGGACTCTTTTTTTGTTCTTATATTTAAAACACTTATACAAAAGGAGCTTTCACCACTTTTGCAGGAATGTTTTTGTTTCTTACCTGAATGAAGATCTCAGAACCTAATTTGAAATGAGGTTTGTCTACATAAGCAAGACCTAAACCAACTTTCTTCATTGGAGACTGTGTTCCGGAAGTTACTTTCCCGATTACATTCCCTTCAGCATCCACTACAGGATAATCATGTCTTGGAACTCCTTTATCTGTAAGTTCAAAACCCACTAATTTTCTTGTAACACCTTCTTCTTTCTGTTTTGCGAAAACATCTTTAGAAACGAAGTCTTTATCAAACTTAGTGATCCATCCTAAACCAGCTTCAATAGGAGAGGTAGTATCATCGATATCATTTCCGTAAAGACAGAATCCTTTTTCCAGTCTTAAAGTATCTCTGGAAGCTAATCCACATGGGATAATTCCTTCTTCTTTACCTGCTTCCATTACAGCATCCCAAAGTTTTTCAGCACTTTCGTTATTGAAATAAATCTCAAAACCACCGCTTCCTGTGTATCCTGTGTTTGAAATGATCACATTGTTTTCTCCGGCAACACTTCCTACTGTGAAATGATAGTAAGGAATTTCCGAAAGGTTTACTTCCGTAAGTTTCTGAAGAATTTCAGTAGCTTTAGGTCCCTGAACTGCTAATAATGACATTTCATCAGAAGCATTGGTCATTTTAGCCCCGAAAGTATTGTATTTTGAAATATGATTCCAGTCTTTGTCGATGTTAGATGCATTAACTACTACAAAATATTTGTCATCTTCCATTTTGTAAACGATAAGGTCATCTACAATTCCGCCGTTTTCGTTAGGAAGACAAGAATACTGAGCTTTTCCGTTTTCTAGTGCATCTACATTATTGGTAGTTACAAACTGTAAAAGATCTTTTGATCCTGGCCCTTCGATGAAAAACTGTCCCATGTGGGAAACATCAAATAATCCTGCTTTTTCTCTTACTGCAAAGTGCTCTTCTGTAACCCCTGAATATTGAACAGGCATTTCAAAACCTGCGAAAGGTACGATCTTAGCTCCCAAAGAAACATGTTTGTCGTACAAGGCTGTTTTCTTCATATTTAATTTTTATTTCTTTATTTTAAAACTGTTAAAAGTCTCATTGAATAGGGTCATATAGTTTCCGTTCCAGAATTTCTGGCCACAGTTGATGGAAACTAAATATAAGTTTTTGTCTTTTTGAAAAGCCTTGGTGATCCAGAAAAGCTTTTCCTTTTCATCAAAGTGTTCATACAGATATTCTGTATATCCTTTCTGGCTCTTTTTTTCTTTTACTTTTTTCTCTTCATCTTTCGACTGATAAAGGGCAAGGATGAATTTTTTCACTTCATCTTTTGGAAGGGGAAGATCATGATATTCCGAAATGGTAACAGCACCTATCTGGCTGGTAGGGAAAATATTAATAATCTCACTGTCATTCGTAGATTTCCAGCCCTCCGGAATCGTAATGGAGTAATTGGAATTTTCATATACTTTTGCTTTTTGGGCAAAAAACAGACTTCCCGTTAAAAGCGCAGAAAAAAACAATATTTTTTTCATTATTAAAAATGGTGTTTATATTCTTCCAGAATAATTTTGAACCACTCAGTAAAGTTTTCAGGATGTTCAGCAATTTCTTTATCCAGATTTTCAGGAGTAATGAATCGTACTTCTTCCACTTCCTCTTTATTTAAATTGAAATCTGCTTCATGATTTCCTACAAATACATGATCCAGCTCGTGCTCCCAAAGGCCGCCACCCACATCTGCTTTGTAAATAAAATTGAATTTTTCTGAAAGTTCCGCCTCAATTCCCAGTTCTTCTCTTAATCTGCGCACAGCTCCTTCCTGATAAGTTTCCCCTTCTCGTGGGTGCGAGCACACAGCATTAGTCCATTGGCTAGGAGAATGATATTTTCCTGAGGCTCTTTTCTGAAGAAGCATTTCTCCTTTACTGTTAAAAAGAAATACAGAAAAAGCACGGTGTAACAGGCCATTGATGTGAGCCTGCTGTTTTTCCATCAGTCCTAAAACTTCATCTTCAGGATTTACTAAAACAACATATTCTTCCATTCCTACAAATGTAAGAGTAATAAATGTATTTTGGAAATTTTTAGATAAACATCATGCTTTTTATAATAATGGTAATAAAGTAAAGAAAGCTTGCCGATAAATTGATCAATTGGCTGATCTGTTTTTTACAATCTCAGCTTTCTCAGCTTAAAAAGAAAACGCAAAACGAAAAATTTTAACTATTTCGAAGGAAATAATTAATAAAATATTGATATTATTCTTTAAATAATAGTTTTTGTAGTATAATATTAACATAAACTAAGATTAACGTGCCTGATAGTTGTAAAAACGCTAACTTTGTTACTTAATATTTAGTAATGGAATTAGAATACATTGAACACATTAGTCCTATTCTAAAGGATGGAATAAAAAATTACTTAATAGATATCGACGGAACCATTACTGATGATGTTCCCAACGAAGAGCCCGAAAGAATGGTGACCTGCGAACCTTATCCTGATGCTCTGGAAACAATCAACAGATGGTATGACGAAGGACATCAGATCTGCTTTTTTACTTCAAGAACCGAGAATCTAAAACAAATCACTATCGACTGGCTGGATAAGCATGGCTTCAAATACCATAGCGTGCTTTGCGGAAAACCAAGAGGCGGAAATTATCACTGGATAGACAACCACTTGGTAAGAGCTACAAGATATAAAGGAAGATTTACGGATTTGGTTGAAAAGCAAGTAACCATTGAAGTATTCAAAGAAGACGGTGAATAAAAATATAATTCAAAGATTTAAAAATTAAATGGAAATCAGTTCCTTTAATTTTTAAATCTTTCATTTTTTAATATACTTGATATTTTATGAAAGTTTTAGCAAATGACGGCCTTGATCAATCTGGAATAGATGCATTGACAGAAAAAGGCTTTGAGGTTATCACTACAAAAGTTCCACAGGAGTTTTTAGTAGATTATATTAACGAGCACAAAATCCGCACCCTGCTGGTGAGAAGTGCTACACAGGTAAGAAAAGATATTATTGACGGATGCCCATCCATAGACATTATTGGTAGAGGAGGTGTTGGTATGGATAATATTGATGTAGATTATGCAAGAGAAAAAGGGATCCATGTTATCAATACGCCTTCAGCTTCTTCAGAATCGGTGGCTGAACTTGTTTTTGCTCATTTGTTTTCAGGAGCAAGATTTCTTCAGGATTCCAACAGAAAAATGCCTTTGGTAGGAGATACTGAATTTGGAGGCCTTAAAAAAGCTTATGCAGCCGGTATTGAATTAAGAGGAAAAACAATTGGTATTGTTGGAATGGGAAGAATCGGACAGGAAGTGGCAAGAATTGCTTTAGGACTTGGAATGAGAGTTGTAGCAGCCGATAATAATGTTGGGAAAGCAAGTATTAAGGTGAAATTTTACAACAACCAATTCATCAATGTTGACATAGAAACAGAACCGTTACAGGAAGTTTTAAAACATTCAGACTTTATTACGCTGCATGTCCCGGCACAGAAAGACGGTTATATGATTGGTCAGAATGAATTTGAAATAATGAAAGACGGTGTGGCTATTGTCAACTGTTCAAGAGGTGGAGTTATTGATGAGACAGCTTTAATTCAGGCTTTAGATTCAGGTAAAGTAAGATTTGCCGGATTAGATGTTTTCATTAATGAGCCAACTCCTTCTAAGGAAATTCTTACTCATTCTAAAATCTCTCTTACCCCTCACACTGGAGCTTCTACCCTTGAAGCACAGGATAGGATCGGGCTTTCTCTTGCAGAGCAGATTTCAAGTATCTTACAGATTCAATAATTTGAAATGATATAATCTAATAAAAGCACCTCAATCGAGGTGCTTTTGTGTTGTAAAACTGCTTATACAGCTTATATATTTTTACTTTTCAATAAGTCTCTGATCTCAGTCAGTAATTTTTGATCTTCCGTAGGTCCTGCAGGAGCCGGAGCTTCTTTTTTGTTTACTTTATTAGCCAGTTTAATGATCCAGAAAAGAACCATTGCGATACAAAGGAAACTGATTACTGCTGAAAGGAAATTCCCGTAAGCAACACCATTCCATGTAAGTTTTGCGATGTTTTCTGCACCGGCTGCTTTCAATGCCGGATTTAATATCAGAGGCGTGATTACATCTTCTACCAAAGACGAAACAATTTTTCCAAATGCTGCCCCAATGATCACACCGACAGCAAGATCGAGAACATTACCCTTAAAGGCAAACTCTTTAAATTCCTTTACAAATCCCATAATTTATATTTTTTTTAATTAGTATATACACAAAAATATAATTAAAAAACGTAAAGAACACTACGTTTTATAGTTTTTTATTCCCAAAATATTGAATTTTATGCCGAATTTCTATGATCTGTTTTAATGAATATTTTGGCTTTGTATCAATATCTTATTTCATTAATGATGACTTTTTATTTTTATTAATGACGTGATATCATAATGAAAAATCTTTTGTAATTTGCTTAAAAGTTGATTTGCCTATGAAAGTTTTCACTGCAGCACAGATACGCAGCTGGGATCAGTTTACGATTTCTCAGGAGCCGGTTTCTTCCATTCAATTAATGGAAAGGGCTTCAATGGTTTTGGCTCATTGGATCTCAGAACATTGTAAAAACCATAAAAAACTGGCCGTATTTTGTGGCAAAGGAAATAATGGAGGTGATGGATTGGCTGTTGCAAGAATACTTTATCTGAAAGGTTTTGATGTGGATGTGTTTATAAGCGATTCTAAAATAAAATTTTCGGAAGATGCTTCTGTTAATCTGAAAAGACTCCGGGATTTGTCAGGAATTTCAGTCAGGAAGTTTGATCAAAATGAATATTATAATTTTGATGATAAAACAATTATTGTAGATGCACTTTTCGGAACAGGATTGTCCAGACCGTTGGAAGGAGAATACAAAACGCTTGTTGAACAGTTGAATACCAAAAAGAATATTAAAATATCCATTGATATTCCTTCCGGGTTATCTGCTGATGAAATGTTTACCAATGATTCTGTTATTCTGAAAGCCGATTATACGCTCACTCTTCAATGCTGGAAACGCACTTTTCTACATCCGGAAACAGGAAAGTATACCGGAAAAGTAGAAGTATTGGATATTGATTTAAGTCAGATATACGCTGATACAACTGATTCTGAATATTCAGTTATTGATGATCAGCAGGTAGGATCCATATTTATTCCTAGACAGGAATTTTCCCATAAAGGCAGCTATGGTAAGGCGGTTATCATAGGAGGCAGCTATGGAAAAATAGGTGCGGCAGTGTTGGCAACACAATCAGCTTTAAGAACCGGAGCAGGACTTACTTTTACGCTGGCTCCAGAGTGCGGCTACGAAATTTTACAGATTTCATGTCCTGAAGCCATGTTTATAAAAGGAGGAGAGAAGGTCATGACAAATTTTGAATTTGACAAGGATTTTACCTGTGGCATAGGGCCTGGCCTGGGAACTCATCCCGATACTGAGAAAAGCTTTCTGAATTTTCTGAAAAACTACTCCCAACCTTTGATATTGGATGCCGATGCCTTGAATATCCTTTCAAAAGATCCAAAATATTTAGAATTAATTCCTAAGAAATCCATTATTACTCCTCACCCGAAAGAGTTTGAAAGGCTTTTTGGAAGTACAGATCATTCTTTTAAAAGGCTTGAACTAGCAAGGGAAAAAGCAAAGGAACTGGATATTTATATTGTATTAAAGGATCATCACACACAAGTCATTACTCCACAAAGAAATGTGTTTTATAACATAACGGGAAATGCCGGTCTTGCAAAAGGAGGAAGTGGAGACATTCTTACCGGAATTCTGACCTCGCTTTTAGCGCAGAGATATTCTCCGGAGCAAGCCTGTATTCTGGGTCTTTGGTTACATGGTAGAGCAGCCGATATTGCTTCTGAAAAACATTCAAAAGAATCTATGCTGCCTACAGATGTCATTGATGAATTAGGGACTGTTTTTGAAGAGCTGAACAGAAGGGTGGAGAAGAACCTGTAATGAGACAACAGCGAAATAATTTTTAAGATATTAAAAAAGGCAAATCTGTATTTCTACAAATTTGCCTTTTTATATGTTGGTCTTTTTGATTACGATTATTCCGGCTTCTCGTTTTCAGCCTGAGTGATCTTAAATTTCTTGGAAACAATCATAATGACAACTCCTGCAATCATAAATGGAATAGAAAGAACCTGGCCTGTATTAAGACCGCCTATCTGGATGAATTCATCGCCTTGTGGCTCTTTAAGGAACTCAACGAAGAATCTGATGGCCCAAAGAATGATAAAGAACAGCCCGAATAACCATCCCTGTTGATATTTTTTATCTGTTTTTCTGTAAAGTATCCATAATAAAATGAATAGTAGAACATATCCTACCGCCTCAAATAACTGGCTTGGATAACGGGGTACAGTAAGCCCATACTCACTGCTCTGTTGTGGGAAAAGCAAAGCAAACGGAGAATTTGGATCAGCTGGTTTACCTACAATTTCAGAATTGAAAAAGTTCCCCATTCTTACAAATGCTCCTCCCAAAGCAACTACAATACCCAATCTGTCATATACCCAGAATGGATTTTTTTTAATGATTTTGAATGAATAATAAAGCGTGGTGAAAATCAAAGCGATCGTTGCACCATGGCTCGCCAGACCTGAAAACCCTGTGAATTTTAAACCATTTTTTGTGCTTATTGGTAAAAATACACTCCAGAAATCCTCTTTAAATAATTCCGGCTGATAAAAGATAACATGTCCTAATCTTGCTCCAAGTATAGTTCCGATTAATGTCCATGTGAACAAAGGTTCCAGGTATTTTTGGTTAACATGATCAATCTTAAAGATTCTTGTCATTAAAATATATCCGAAACCAAAGGCAAATACAAACATTAAACTATAAAAATGAAGGGTAAATGATCCGATATGAATACCTTTCGAAGGATCCCATATTTTAAATGAAGTTTTAAGTTCTACTTTATCAGCATCAGTGATGGGTTTTACTGATTTTACAGCGTATTTGAAAGTGGTAATGTTTTCTTGGGTAACTGCAGTATCAATAAGTTTGAAGTTTTTATCAAAAAACTGGTACTTTGAATCTTTGTACTTCGCTAAAGTGGAAGCACCATAGTTATAATAAGCAGGTTCAAAACTGGATTCATTAAGGATCACAACAAAAGATTGGTTCTTGTCTGATTCTCTGTCCGGAAAAGCCGTAAGGTCTCCCATTTCTGTAGTAGAATAGATTTTTACAGGAACATTGCTTCCATTGATATCTAAAGTTCCGTCAGATAAACCTCCAGGGTATTCCTGTGCAAAAAAAAGCTGCGTTGTAAACGCAAACAGCACAAGATAGATTCTGAAAAAGATAGTATTCATTTTTCTATTGATTTAATAGTTTGATTATTGACATTTATGTTTGGGTGGAACAGGGTCATAACCGCTTCCTCCCCATGGGTGGCATCTTAAAATCCTTTTAAATCCCAGCCAGAAACCTTTAAAGACACCATGTACCTGGAGCGACTCAATCATATAGTGAGAGCAGGTAGGTTCGTAGCGGCAGTTTTTGGGAAGTAAGGGCGAGATGAACCATTGGTAAAATTTGATCAGAATTACCAGTGGAAATGTAATGATTTTATGGAATGTAAGTTTCAAAACAATGCAAAAATAGGGTAAAAAAATGAAAATTAGTTTAAATTTGTTATAAGTTTCGGAGATCAGAAATCCGGAACTTTGATCTTAAAAAATAGAATTACTTTGAACCAAAATATTCCATTAGCTGAAAAATTAAGACCCAAAACCCTGAATGATGTATTGGGGCAGGAGCACCTTACCGGAGACAAGGGAACAATCCGAAAAATGATTGAAAACAACACCTTGAATTCACTGATATTCTGGGGACCTCCGGGAACCGGGAAAACTACGCTGGCTGAAATTGTCTCGGAGCAGTCGGGGAGAAAATTCTATAAACTGTCTGCGGTTTCTTCAGGGGTGAAAGAGGTGCGTGATGTGATCGAGGATGCCAAAAAGCAGAATCTGTTTTCAGGAAAATCACCGATTCTATTTATTGATGAAATTCACAGGTTTAATAAGTCTCAGCAGGATTCATTACTGCATGCAGTAGAAAAAGGCTGGATTGTTTTGATTGGAGCCACTACAGAGAATCCAAGCTTTGAAGTGGTTTCGGCTTTGCTTTCAAGAAGTCAGGTGTATATTTTAAAGGCTTTGAGTTACGAAAAGCTTGAAGAATTGATCGATATTGCTTCTGAAAGATACAATAAAGATGAAGGAACAGATTTTACCATCCTTGAAAAAGAAGCTTTCATTCAATATTCCGGTGGGGACGCCAGAAAACTTATTAATTCTGTAGAATTGGTTTTGAATCAATTTAAAAACTCTGATACAAAGGAAATTCTTAATTCAGATGTTCTTGAAGTCCTTCAGGAGACTATGGCACTGTATGATAAAAACGGAGAGCAGCATTATGATATTATTTCAGCCTTTATCAAATCGATGCGTGGTGGTGATCCGAACGGAGCGGTGTACTGGCTGGCGAGAATGATAGCAGGAGGTGAAGATATCAAGTTTATTGCAAGAAGAATGCTTATTCTGGCAGCTGAGGATGTGGGGCTGGCTAATCCAAACGCTTTGGTGGTTGCCAATAATTGTTTTCAGGCGATTAATGTAATCGGGAACCCTGAAGCAAGGATTATATTAAGTGAAACGGCCGTATATCTGGCGGTTTCTCCCAAAAGTAATTCAGCATATATGGCTATCAATGAAGCGCTGGCTTTAGTGAAACAAACAGGAAATCTGCCTGTGCCACTTCATTTGAGGAATGCCCCAACAAAACTCATGAAAGATCTGGATTACGGAAAAGAATATAAATATGCCCATTCTTATGAAGGGAACTTTGTAGAACAGGATTTCCTTCCGGAAGAAATCAGGAATGTGAAACTGTATGAACCTGGTAATAATTCTACAGAAAAGAAAATTTATGAAGAGCTTAAGAAAAAGTGGAACAATAAATATTAAAATTAAAAGGATGCTGTTGTAAGCATCCTTTTTTATGGTATTAATTTTCGGTAGTGTAAATAAATAATGTTTTCTTACCATTGTAATCTTTTGTTTCCGTTCTTTTCTTGATTTCAGGATAAATTACGGTACTTGTGTCTGTAAATTCATACCCATCAATAAATACAGGATTATTTGCCGGGATATTATATTGTACATTGATGTCAGATAATGGCATTCTGTCAAATATATTTTCTCCGTTTTTGAATTTATATTCAGTTAACCCTTTTGTAAAAACAGAACTGTATTTTTTAAAACTTTGCGGAAGGCTTGCCGGAGTATTGTATACTTTTGAAACCTGCAATACGTTCTTTCTTGTATTGAACAATTCTACTGTTCCAATAGCGTTGTCAGCCACTGCAAACTTCACAGCAGGATTTTTTTGCTGTGCAAATAAAGTAGCGGAGGATAGTATTAAAAAAGAATAGAGTAATTTTTTCATAATCAGAATATGTAACTGTTAAAAACGTGATAAATATAGTTATTTTTTATAAAATTTGAATAAAATCTTGAATTGTTTTAAATTTTATTTAGAAATAAAAACTTTTACCCTGATTATCAGTCTGCGCTTTCTTCAGTTTTGTCTTTTTTATCCATCATATTTTTGATCATATTTTTCAGGCGCTGGAAAGTGAAAGAACTCAATAATAAAATAATTCCGAGTACAATGAATGCGCTGATTCTTGAAATATTGTCCATTTGCCATACATCATAACCATAAAGTTTTAATACCATGAGCCCTATCAGTGCAAAACCAATTTTGTTATATTCCTGAATATCTTTTTTCAAACCATTATAAATAAAAATACTGGCAAGAATTGTCCATATAATAGGAAGATAAAGAATATTAAAATGTTCACTTGCTTCATAAGACTGGGCAAGGCTATGGGAAACCATTACAATATAAGAATGGTGCAGTTCATAACTTACAGAGATGATAAGTGTCAAAGACAGTATCCAGTATGAAATCTGTTGTTTGTGAAACACAGAAGAAGGAATGATTTTATAACCTATATAGATAAAAGGTATCCATTGTATCAGATGTAAAAAATAAAAGCTTATATGTAATTTTTTTGTTAAAATAGCTGTGATGACGGGAGGTGTAGAAACGGATGTATTAATAATCAGCAGGAAAAAAAACAAATAAATCAGGAGAGTCTGAATGTCATTTCTGATATTCAGCGGTTTTCTGAAAAGTAATAAGATGAAAATATAATAAATACTGAATAAAAGTCCCACGCTGGTAATCGCGGACCATGGCATTTCCGAAATGTGATACGTGATTTCAAGAAGGAAAGTAATATAAATAACTCCGTAGCTGATGACCGTAATAAGATCTTCAACAATGTTATTGGCTTTCCCTTGTAGTTCTTTTGCCGTATTCCTTAATAAATATAAATTAATCATGATGGAAACTATGGTAAACGAACTGGTAATAAACGGAGGATTGAATATAATATTGAAATCTTTTGTCCCAAAATACTCTGTCCAGGTTACAAGTTGTGCGATCATAACTAATGGAAACAGAATGTAAAAGAAAATTTTAAAAATCCTATGACCTGTTTTTTTCCATATAAAAAGAAGGAGAGTAGCTTCTATTGCCCAAATACTGGTGATGAGATGGGTTTTAAACTGAATAGCAATCGCAATGGTTATAAGACTGGTAACAAGCCCTGCGAATACAGAATAAGCAACCCCAAAGTTTTTGCGGGTATATTCCCTAAACAGAAGGATGGAATTTAAAGCAGCAAAAATAAGAGGAAAAATAATCGGAGGTTCATATTTTAGGGTATCAAAAATATAAAGCAGTCCTAAAATACTCGATAAATTTGAGAGGGCGAGTATTAAAATATCAGAGGTTGAAAGTATGCTTTTTCTGAAATAGTCGTGCAGGGCAAAAATGTAGAAAATCACATAGCTGATCAGATAAAAAGTAATGCTTAAAAGTTCGGGACTTTCATCGGTCCAGAAGAAAAGATAGCCTGTTGTAAAAATATAAGCGGTCCATCCCACACTTTTCCAGTGCTTCAGAAAAGAGGCTGCCAGCATTCCGGTGTTTAAAAGAGTAATATAAATAAAAAGGAAAACATAATTGCTTTGTCCTGTACTGATCATCAGAGGAGCTGCAAAACCGCCTATCAGGGAAAAAATAATCAATACTTCACTCTTATAATAATAGGATAAGATGATAGAGGCTGCGGTAATCAGCGCAGTTATGACAAAGGCTGTGTTTTGGGTAAACAGATGATATTCACGAAAGGCGATTGTGGCTGTAAAATATAAGACGGCAATTCCACCTCCTGTAATGATGGAAGAGAAGGCTTGGTAATTTTTTCTCAGAAAATGTCCGGTTATGATAATTCCTGCTCCGGTACAGAAACCGATTCCTGCTCTTGCGGTTTCTCCAATCCAGTTTTTATCGATAGCATATTTCACAAAATAAGCAATTCCAAGAACGAGGGTGAAAATACCAATGATGGTAAGTGCATTTTGTTTTAAAAAATCAAGAACAGGAGTATGCCAGTCTTTTTGAACTGGTGTTGAGGTCTTTTCATTATCTTCATGATGCTTTGCCTCTTCATAATGAACCTGCTGAGGTTCTACCTGTTGTGGTATAAAAGTTTCTTCTGTTGATATTTTCTTATGAGTGGCTTCAGTTGGAGCCGGAGAAGTATTGTTGATTTTATTATTAAGATCAGAGATCTCCTTTTCAAGCTTTCTGATTTTGGTGTTCAGGTTGTTGAAAATAATGAAGATGATTATAAGGAGTATGACAGCAACAAATTCATTCATTTCATTAGTTTTTATCAAATATAAAGAAATGTTTGATATGCTCATTTAAAAAATTAACCCATCACGGTATAAGCGATGGGTTAAATGGTATAGATAACTAACAATATGTTTTTACTAGTTTGATACTTTGTAAATGTAGAATGATGCAATACTGGATCCCAATAATCCTACAGTGAAAACACCGGCATCGGTAAGTCCGAATGATACTTTGTCACCTGCCTGGAATGAATACAAAGAGTGGATGCTGGAATCAGAAAGTGTTAAGTTAACTGCCAATGCAAGGTTAACCCCACTGAAAGGGCGGCTGTCTATTATTGTTGATACTCCTGTTCTGGTTCTTGCGATACCGATTCCCGGAGTTCCTGATAATAGGGATGCCTGCAATCCTGTTCCATATCTGAATGCAAATCCCACAGCATATACACCGGTTGATGGGATATTATAAGCACCATCGCTATCTGAAAATAAAGCGGAGCTACCAATGTTTCGGTCGGCTGCTAAAAAGTTGACAGGCTGGAAAGATGCTGGGAAAGCTCCTACGCTCAGAAGACTGATGCCCGTTGTTTTTTTCGCGGCATATACAGAAGTATTCGTTCCTGATGCTGCTATTAATAGCGCTGGATCAACACTATAAACCTGAGTGGTTCCCTGGTTAATTGCTAAAACTTGATATCCGGGTAGCGCTGTAGCTGCAGGGGTATCACGAACTTTCATTGTTCCGTTAACATCTAAAGTTGCAGATGGAGTAGCTGTATTGATACCGACTTGTGAGAATAATGGTAACGTTGCACAGGCTAACATTAAGCTGTAAAGTTTAGTTTTCATGATCAAGATTTTTAATTAGTTGCTAAGCAAATATACAATAAAAATTATACTCCACATTGTGATATTTGCAATTTTAATGTTAATATGATGTAATATATTTAAACATATGTTTATATTTTGATTGATATTTATGCATAATTTAATTACGACTTATTATATTTACTTTTTATTTAACGTATTGTTTATTAGTGCTTTATAAAAAGATAATTCTCTCTGTAGTGTGGGTTATTTTTTGTTTAAACAAAGGGAATTGTTGTGTGTTATTTAGGTAGATTTTTTTTTTTGAATTTTGTGTTTTTAAGAGCAGAAACGAAAAAACACCGCCTAAACGGCGATGTTTTTTGTATAGGTTTATTGATTTTTTCTAGCTCTCCAGAAGAAATTCTTTATAATTTCCAAGAAAATCAACGTTGGCATTGAGGGATTCCAGTTCTTTTAGTGCGTTTTCATGCAAGACCTCTTTCCATGGACCTTCAACATTGATGAAGAAGAAATAATTTCCCAATCCGGTCTTTAAAGTTCTGGATTCAATTTTACTGAGATTCATTTTTCTCCACGCAAAAACAGATAAAACCTGATGCAGTCCACCAGGATGATCTTCCGGAAGGGTGATCAGCATTCCTGATTTTTCGCCCAGTGTTTCCAGTTGATCATTCTGATATGTATTCTGTTCCTTGGAAATGATGATAAATCGGGTGTGGTTCTGTTCAAAATCCTGAATATTACGGTTGATGATTTTTAAACCATACAAATTGGCGGCAAACTGATTGGCTACTGCTGCAATAGGAGCGTCAGGGTTCTCAGAAACAAATTTAGCGGCAGCGGCAGTTGAGGAGAAATCCTGTTTCGGAATCTCTTTATAGTGAGTATCCAGAAAATGAAAGCTCTGTGCAAGCGCCTGCGGGTGAGAGTATATTCTTTCAATATTCTCTATGGCGTTTTCCGGATGAATCATCAGGTGATGGGCAATAGGCATTACTGCTTCTGCTTCTATTTTAATGGACGGAGTCTTATATAAATAGTCCAGCGTCATAGATACGGTTCCTTCAATAGAGTTTTCCAAAGGTACAACCGCTTTTACTGCTTCTCCGTTTTCAACAGCATTAAAACAATCCAGAATACTGGCTTGTGGTAATAACTCTTCATTGGGAAATAGTTGGGCAGCGGCAAGCTGTGTAAAACTGGCATGAGGTCCCAAAAATGCAATCTTCATAATATATAATATAAGGGATGATTAAAATAAAGGTACAAAGGTGCGAATTAATTCATAAATAGAGTGCGTGTTGCGGGTTTGTTTTGTTAACGGGTTGAGAGTTGCTGGTTTCTTTTGTTGCTAGTTTCTTTTTGTTGCTGGTTTCTTTTGTTATTGGGTAAGTAGAGATAAATATCTTAATTGCGTTAAAAAATTCACCTTTCACCTGCGAAGCAAAATTCACCATTGGCATCAATGGCCTTTCATCAATATTTTACAGGATATCTCCCTAATCCCTAATTCCTGCTACCTGATATCTACTACCTATCACCCCTCCTTCCAACTCTTCTCAATCATTTCCATCAGGAATTCCGGACACTTGATGACTTTGTTGGTTTTTGCATCCAAAAAGAATAGAGTAGTGGAAGCTTCTGTTATTTTAATATGCTCTTCATTGTAAATTTCATATTCAAATTCAATTCTTACACCCGGAATTTTTTTTACATACGTATGAATTTCTAATTTTTGATCATATAAAGCTGGGCGGATATATTTAATTTTATAGTCGGAAACGGGCAGCCAAATTCCTTGGTTTTCAATTTCATCGTATGAAATTCCTATGCTTCTGAAGAGTTCAACTCTCGCTACTTCGAAGTACGTTGCATAGTTTCCGTAGTATACATATTTCATTGGGTCTGTTTCTGCGTAACGTACTCGTATTGAGCGTGTTGTGTGTATCATTTTACGTGTTAAATTATACATACAAATATATTTTTAAATAATCAATACCTGCAATATTTTTTTTTGAAAAGAAAAAATTGGACCTTTGTCTTCCTTCTAAACACAGTACAAACAAAGAATAATCGGGGCTTAAAAAATGGATGACAATTTAATGATGATATGGCAGAAATGCCTTCAGTTTATGCGCGATAACCTCAACGCTGCTGAAGACAATTCTGACCTTAAAAAACTTGAAAAATCTTTCGATATGCTATTCGATAAGGTTCAGCCGCTTTCATTGGTGGCCAACAACCTTACGTTGATCGTACCGAGCGATTTTTACAAGGAATATATAGAGGACAATTATCTGTCCTTGCTTTCCGCTGCCCTGAAGAAAAATATTGGAAAAGGAGTGAAATTATGGTATTCTGTAATGGAAAACAGACCAAAAGGTGAAGAAAAACCTGTTACCATGAACATCAAGGGACAAAGCGTTCCTACTCCGAAAACACAGGAAACAATGCCACAAGGTTTTTCTGCTAATATTGTAAACCCGTTTGTAGTTCCTGGAATTAGAAAAGTAAATATAGATTCTAACCTGAAGCCTGACTATTCTTTTGATAGTTATGTAGAAGGTGAAAGCAATAAATTTGCAGCAACTGTGGCAAGATCTATTGCAAAAAGACCTGGTGCAACAGCTTTCAACCCATTATTTTTATATGGAGGTTATGGAGTTGGAAAAACACACTTAGGACAAGCGGTTGGTCTTGAAGTAAAAAACCAGTTTCCGGATAAAGTAGTTCTTTATCTGTCTTCTGAAAAATTTATCCAGCAGTTTATCTCTGCTGCCAAAGCACATAAACAAACTGAGTTTGCGAATTTCTATCAAATGGTAGATGTACTGATTATTGATGATATTCAGTTCCTGTCTGGAAAATCAGCTACTCAGGACAGTTTCTTCCATATTTTTGATCACCTGCATCAGAATGGAAAACAGATTATCCTTACTTCCGATAAAGCACCGGCAGATATTATGGATATTCAGGACAGGATTGTTTCCCGTTTCAAATGGGGACTTTCTGCAGAAATCAAATCACCGGATCTGTCCACAAGAAGACAGATTATCGAAGATAAATTAAGCAGAGACGGAATTGTTCTTCCGGGAGATATGCTTGACTTCCTTGCTGTGGAAACGAAAACCAATGTAAGAGAACTTATCGGAGTAATTAACTCGGTAATCGCTTACTCTACAGTATATAAGAGAGACCTTAGTCTTGAATTGCTTAAGGAGACTATCAACAGAATTGCAGCCAACCAGAAAAAGATCATCAATATTCCTTACATTCAGGAAGTGGTATGTGATTATTTCGGAATCAAAAAAGAGCAGTTGCTTTCTAAAACAAGAAAAAGAGAAATTGCTTTGCCAAGACAGCTTGCGATGTACTTCTCGAAAGAATTCACTAATTCTACATTTACCAAAATTGGTGAAGAAATGGGAGGAAAAGATCACTCTACAGTAATGTATGCTTGTGATACCATCAAAGATGTTTCTAAAATTGATAAAGAAATCAAGAAGTACGTAAAAGATCTTACGGAAAGAATCAAACAATAAATAGCATTGAGCTTAAATAAATTAAAATGAAGGATAGTTTTATTCTTCATTTTTTATTTAGTTTTGTCGTGATAAAAGACTCTTTTTAAATACATAGAATATGAAAATATTAATGGTTTGTCTGGGGAATATATGCAGAAGCCCACTGGCAGAAGGAATTATGAAAGCAAAACTGCCGGATCATTATACGGTAGATTCAGCCGGAACCATTTCCATGCATGAAGGAGAACATCCTGACAAAAGAGCCATTAAAACTGCTGCTAATCACGATATTGATATATCAAAACAGAGATCAAGACCTATCACCAGAAAAGATTTTGAAACCTTTGATAAAATCTACTGCATGGATATTGATGTACTCGGGGATGTAGTTTCTAAAACTAAAAATGAAGAAGAACGGCAGAAAGTATCATTGTTTTTAGAAGTATTGGGAGACCACAAAAATGCTGAGGTTCCGGATCCTTATTGGGGAGATATAAAAGATTTTGAAATGGTTTACCAGCTTTTGGATAAAGGATGCAACGCAATCAGAAACCAAATATCAAAATAATAACCATGAAGAAACTGCTGTTACTGTTTGTTTTTAGCTATAGTTTGTCTTTCGCTCAAACCAAAGATGAAACAGAAATCCGTAAAGTTATGGATGACTTTATGGGATGTATTAAATCCAGAGACGAGGTCAAATATCTTTCTTTATTCCAGGAACCTGTGCTTTGGACCGGCATATACAAAGACCGAACACAGGCTAAGCGTCTGGAGAAAAATCCTAAGGCTGATTACTATTTTGCAGATGATTATAAAGCTTTTATCAAAAGTTTTAAAGATGATAAATCTGAAGAAAAATTTGACAATATTAAGATAGTGGAAGATGGAGCTGTTGCTTCTGCCAATTTCGATTACAGCTTTTGGTACGATGGCAAAATGGAAAACTGGGGAAAAGAAATCTGGACACTTATGAAGATCAACGGAACCTGGAAAATTACTTCTGTTACTTTTTCCATGGACCTTACAAAATACTTCCCTCAACCTACACTTAACGAAAGAACTAAAAAATAATACAATGCTTTTTTTACTCCCTGCTTACTTATCAGAAAATACCTCTATCAATCATTTTTCGCCTGTTTTGAAGGATTATATCATGCAAACAGATTATTTCTTTGTGGAAAATGAGAAAACAGCGCGAAAGGTTGTGAAATTTTTTGCTCCTGAAAAAAAACAGGCCGATCTGAAGTTGTTCTTATTGGATAAATACACTGAAAATGCAGATATCAAGGAAGCTCAGGAACTGATGATGAAAGGGCAGGACTTCGGATTGCTGTCGGAAGCCGGATTGCCTTGTATTGCAGATCCCGGAAACCTGATTGTAAAATGGTGTCATGAGAAAAACATCAGAGTGATCCCAATTTCAGGGCCTTCATCCATTATTCTGGCTTTAATTTCCAGTGGATTCAACGGGCAGGAATTTACTTTTCATGGTTATCTTCCAATTGATAAAGGAGAGAAAAAGAAACAGATCATGAACCTTGAAGGGCTTGTTCAGAAAACCGGATATTCACAGATTTTCATGGAAACACCGTACAGGAATAATCAGCTTTTTGAAGATCTGTGTAAATTTTTATCGCCGAATACAAAGCTTTGTATCGCTGCCAATATCAACGATCCGGAACATGAGTTCATCAAAACAAAATCAATAAAAGACTGGCAAAAACAAAAGCCGGAACTGCATAAAATTCCTGCGGTATTTGTACTGGGGAAATAAACTATACTCCTGTAGCTTGATAATAAGTATGAGAGCTGTTGAGAAAATAGAAAAAGGCTGTGAATATTTCATGGCCTTTTCTTTTTTATTTAAAATCGTCTGGAATATTATAAATAGGATTTGTAAACTCCTCTTTTTTTTGTCCTTTCATTTATTCATGAATAATTTTAACTAAAAATATTTCAACTATTAGTGATAATTATCATGGGATTTATATATTTTTGTAATATAAAATACCCTAATTTTATATTTAAATATAACGCATTATGAATTTTACAATTTTAATGTAATTAATAATATTCATGATGTCGTTTTATATAGTTTGGCTTTTTATTATACATATTATAATTGAATTGTTTTAAACGCTGCAGGTAAATATCGCTTGTATTTTTTGAATTATTGATGATGTAAGTTCCGTTTTGCTTACAATCAATTCAGCCCAATCAACACCAAAATATTAAAATATGATGACACGTAAAATTTTTTTTCCGGTATTGCTGATGCTGGCCATACTGGTACCTTCTTTAATTCATGTATCCGCACATGGATATGTAATGAGTCCTGCCTCACGAGGATATCAGGGAAGCCTGGATAAGGCTGCATTGGGTTATTCTGCCGCATTTGGAATCTATGGATCTGTAATTAATGAACCCGCTTCTCTGGAAGCTCCAAAAGGCTTTCCTGCGTTTGGGCCTGCGGATGGAAAGATTGCGTCCGCTAATGGAAGTATAGGAGGAGATACTACCCTGGATATCCAAAATGCTAACCGGTGGAAGAAAACCAATATCACTACCGGTATAAATGCGTTTATCTGGAAATATACAGCTTATCATGCGACGGCAAAATGGCATTATTATATGACCAAGCAGGGTTGGGATCCCAATCAGCCGCTTACCCGTCAGAATCTTGAACTCATTGGTACAGTGATGCATAATGGAACCCCACCACAGGATAATGTTTCTCATCAGATTACAGTTCCTGCTAATCGTACAGGCTACCATATTATTTTAGCAGTCTGGGATGTAGCAGATACTACCAATGCATTTTATAATGTTATTGATGTGAACGTAACCTCAGGAACAGGAGTTTCGGCACCAGCCACTCCTACAGGGTTAACACAGCTGGGAGTTACCGGTTCCTCTGCTAAAATTAGCTGGACGCCACAGTCAGATGCCGTATCTTATATTGTGTTCCGCAACGGACAAAGTCTGCAGCAAGTGAATGGAGCTCAGTTTGAAGATACGGGGTTAACGGCTAATACAGTTTATACTTATGAAATACAGGCCAAAGGTTCTTCAGGACTTACATCAGGGAAAAGTGCTCCGCTCAGTGTAAAAACGAATAGTGAGGGTATTCCTGAAAAACCCACAGCGCCATCAAATCTTCACTCAATGGGAGTTACTGAAAATTCTGTTTCCCTGATGTGGGTGGCCTCAACCCATACCCAAGGCGTTAAAAATTATCATGTATTTGAAAATGGGATTAAAGTAGGAGAAACTGTTCAAACAAGCTTTTCAAGGACAGGACTGGCACAAGATACAGAATATCGTTATACGGTAAGATCTGTTGCTGTGAATGATCAGCTTTCTGATATGAGTAATGAATTAAAAGTCAGAACAAAGAAAGTAACACCTGGTAATGGTCAGTTGTATTGTGGAGCAGAGCAGTACAATGCTGCTAATGCATATCCTACAGCTGGAGTGAAAGTTTTTTACTCCTGTAAAATCTGGAAAAATAATTGGTATGCGAATCCGGGAGAACTGCCAGGAACAAATATGGTATGGGAGGAAGTAAGTGCTTGTGCCGAAGGTCCTGGCTGTGAATCGGGCGGGCCGGTGACCTATTGTGGAGCACAGGAATATAATCCGGTAAAAACTTATCCAGCAGCAGGAACAAAGGTTTTTCATGCCTGTAAAATCTGGGAAAACAAATGGTATGCAAATCCGGGAGAAGCACCGGGAAGTAATGCGGTCTGGAAGGTGGTAAGTGACTGTAATGAAGGAACAGGCTGTACTGCCGGGCTTACCAATAAAGAAGCTGGTTTTTCAATAGTTGTATCTGACCATCTGATCAGTTTCATACCTGAAAGCGCTTACAGTAAAATAAGCAGAGTAGATGTCATTACTCCTCAGGGACTTCAGATCATGACTTTCATGAATCCTGGGCAGAACAATATGAATATCAGCCGCCTTCAGTCTGGAATATATTTTGTAAAAATTCTTTACAAAGATGGACGCAGTATCATTAAAACAATCAGAAAATAATAAACAAAAAGGTGGTCTCAAAAGTATCATTCTGAATGAAATGGAGTGAAGAATCTCATATTACAAATTACAAATAAAGTTCTTCCTTCGTCAGAATGACAAAATACAAATTGTTTGACTTTTGAGACAATTTCTTTTTTCAAAAATATTTAACAGCTCTTAACAAGATTATTGCACTATTCTTGTTATTAAAGCCTATACTGGAAACAGTATAAATTGTTGATAATGCAGTGAAAATCCGGGCATCAGAGATGCCCGGATTTTTAACAGATTAATTTTTATTTTTTTTTCCTGATTTCCATTTTCTCCAAAGGAAAACCATAACGGGAATAAGCAAAAAGAACGGCCATAGCGAAACCAATCCCAGGAGGAAGCTTACAAAACTGTTCCAGCCTTCTGTCAGAGAATCCATAAACCGACTTCCAAAACCGATTTTTGAGGTGGCTGAGCTTCTTACTTTCTCTTTGTATAAGTTGAGCGTTAAAGTGCTGTAATTTACACGGTCATCAATAAAACGAAGTCTGCCTTCAGCAACATCAATCTCATCTTCCAGCTCTCGGATATTTTCCTGAATTTCCAGCATATCCTTTGTGGTAGCAGCACTTTTGAGCATATTACGATACTTTTCAAGATAGATTTTTTTATTGGCCAGTTTTATCGATATATCAGTGTACTCTTCCGTGACATCATTGGATGAAATATTTTTGGATAAAACCGAGCCTACTCCGTCTGAAAATGAACTGACAAGAGCATCGAAATTTTTATGAGGAACTCTGATGATCAGGGTAAGGTTATCATCCATGTCCGTATTTTGAAACTCTTCTTTCTGGATATAGGCATTATTTTTCTTTATGATTTCATTGACCTGACTCTGTGCTTTTTTAATATCACCAACCTGAATTTTCATATCTCCGTTTTTGATGATTTTTTTGGAGATGGTATCTGTTTTCTTTGTGTTGTACAGATCTTTGTTAGATATATTTTCATCGGGAAGCAGTTTCTCTGAAACAGCAAGGGGTGGAGGTGGAGGTACAGCCACAGCAGCAGATGCATTATCTTCAGTGATAACTTCCATCAGATCAGCTTTAACTTCCTGTTTTGCCACTCCTGATTTATTACAATTAATAAGAATAAGTCCTGATAAAATGAGAATAATATTTTTCATGGGTTAGTTTTTTGTGGATATGATCAAAAAGTGTGCTTAAAAATGTTCATATTTTAAAATTGTTAAAAAATTAAAATGAAATAAAACGTAAGAGCAGATCAAAAAATAATAAGATGGCTTTAAAACCGGGCTGAAAAATTGCTGAGACTGATAAATTATCTCTATTTTTAATTCATGAAAAAAAGTCTTTTAGCATTTGTATTTTCACCATTTCTGATGTATGCCCAGGAAGCTCCAAAACTTACAGACGAAATGGCCATGAAATTGTCCGACAAGCCTCTTCACTGTATCAATCAGGAATATCCAAATAAAACAGCCCATATTATCAATAATGCTGGCGAAGTTCCTCTGACTCCCAAAGATCTTCACCCTAGTTTTTATGGGTGTTTTGATTGGCATAGCTCTGTTCATGGACATTGGATGCTGACAAGACTTTTGAAAACAAAACCTAATCTTTCTCGTGCTAGAGAGATTGAAAAAATTTTAGATGAATCTTTTCAGAAGGAAAAACTGCAGACAGAAGCAGATTATTTTACAAAATATCAGCTTACAGGAACTTTTGAGAGAACTTACGGCTGGGCATGGATCTTAAAACTGGACGAAGAACTGACCAACTGGGATCATCCAAAAGCTAAAATATGGCATGAAAACCTGAAACCGCTCACTGATCAGATTCTGAAGTCATGGAAAACATATCTTCCAAAACAAACCTATCCGAACAGAACCGGAGTTCATCCTAATACGGCATTTGCAATGGCATTTGCCATAGATTGGGCAAGAGCCAATAAAGATAAAGAGTTTGAAAAACAGCTGATGGAAAAGGCGAAATACTTTTTCTTAAAAGATCAGAAAACACCTGCTTATCTTGAACCGGACGGGTCAGATTTCTTTTCGCCAAGTCTTGAAATTGCAGATTTGATGCGAAGAGTTCTCCCTCAAAAAGAATTTGTACAGTGGCTGAATGCTTTTTATGAAAAAAGAAGCCTGGAGAATGTTGAAAAAATTCCTGTAGTAAGTGATCTTAGCGATTATCAGACGGTTCACCTGGTAGGACTTTCTTTTTCCAAAGCATGGTGTATGAAAGGAATTTCAAATGCTCTTCCTGCCAATCATCCCTTGAAAAAGGATTTCAGGAAAACGGCTGACGTATTTCTTGCCAATGGACTGCCTTTGCTTTTCCAGGGAAATTATGGAGGAGACCACTGGCTGGCAAGTTTTGCTGTATATGCTCTGGAGGATTAATATTTGATTCCTGTTTTTTTCAGAATAAAACCTAGAAGCCATATTGGTCCTATCAGAAGAAACTGCAGATCTTTAAGGAAAGAAGGTTTTTTTCCTTCAATTTTATGACCTATAAACTGAAAAATCCAGGTGATAATAAATACACTAAGGTAAACCATCCATGATTGTCTTCCGACATTGATATTGGTGAGATAGATAAAATGCTCCATAATAAGCATTACTACAATCATCACAATGGCGATCCGAAAAGACAGTCTTATATAGAACAGCGTGATCAGAATAATCGCAATAATGCTTATGATACTGGCACATCCGAAGTAGGAAGCGCAGAAATGAGGGGAGGGAATCAGGGATGCAAAACCTAGAATTGTCCAGAAAATTAAGGGTACACAAATCCAGTGAATAAGCTTGTTGGTCGCATTTCTGTGACTTTTACTGTATTCGGCAAATAATAAATCGACCTTTCTCATGCTGAAGGGAATTGGATGAATGCTAAAATAATAAAATTTTGTAATCACTGGTAAGATTGCTTACATTTGTCTTATGTCTGCCCTAGAAAAATTCGGAGTTGATATTTTTACGGAAAAAAATATTTTCGAGAGAATTGCTGTCGACAAGCCTTTCCGTCCTGATAATCCTGCATTTATATTTATTAAATCAGGAACGATAAAACTGCGTCAGCATTTCAGTGATCTTGAAGTTTCCGCCAATATGTTTATGGTAACCGATCCGCAAACTATTTATGAAGTAGTTTCTGTGACAGACGATTTTCAGTCCAGGATGGTTTCTTATAAAAGAGGATTTATTTCGGCCTTATCATTGAAGTTTAACCGTTTGATTACTTACCGGTATTTCAGGCAGCAGATGAATAAAGGAGTTCCTTTCCCTGAAGATGAAATGCAAGTGGTCTGGAAAAGTGTTAATTTCCTGAAATATATCCTGGATTCTGATACGGAAATGCTTTACAAGAAAGAAATGGTAGAGCATCTTTTCTCTGTTTTTTGCTATCAGATGGCAGGAATCATTTCCAAGGAAGATAACAGTTCTATGAACCAGATGTCCAGACAGGAAGAAATTGTATTTGTATTTCTCACCGATCTTTCGGAACATCATCTTACAGAAAGAACTGTTGAGTTTTATGCCGAACGACAATCAATTACAACCAGACATCTTTCTGCAGTAGTGAAGACAATTACAGGAAAGTCTGCAAGCCAAATCATTGCTTTAATTGTGATCAATGAGGCAAAGGTACTCTTAAACTCTTCCAGTAAACCGGTTTCAGAGGTTTCTTCTATTCTCGGATTTAGCGATCAATACTCGTTTTCTCACTTTTTTAAGAAGCATCTGGAGGTTAGCCCTACACAGTACAGACATCAGTTTGAAAACTAAAATCTTACATTTGAACATCTTTTTCCAAAAATCAAACATTTGATTGATTTTGTTGTTGACCTAACTTTGCATCTGTAAAACAAGGTAAAATGACAAAGAAAATAAAAACAGCACTATCTGTATTGATAGCAGCTTTTCCTGCGCTGTTTTTTTCACAACAGATTAAGCAGATGACCGCAGGTGAGGTAGCGGAACTCGCTGTTCAGAACCATCAGCAGCTCAAAGTGTCTGCACAGAACATCGGTATTGCAAAGCAAAACACGAATGTTGTTAAACTTCAGAAACTTCCTACGATTACCGCTTCTACAAGCCAGTTCTATCTAGGAGATGCAGTTGCCATCGATAAAGATTTTTCAAATTCTACAAATGTTCCTATGCCACATTATGGAAGTTCCTATGCGGTACAGGCTACACAGCTGATCTTTAAGGGAGGATTGGTGAATAAGTCTATCGAAATGGCAGGACTTCGTGAGCAGCTTTCTGAACTGGATCTTGAGAAAAATAAGCAGGATGTGAAATTTTTAGTAATTTCCAATTATCTGGATGTCTATAAAATCATCAATCAGGAAGAGGTATTTCAGAATAATAAGAAGCTGGCTCAGGAACGTCTTAAAAATATCCAGAAATTCTATCAGCAGGGAATGGTAACCAGAAACGAAGTGATTCGTGGAGAATTGGCCATCAAAAACCTGGATCAGGGGATTCTTACTCTTTCAAACAATAAAAAAATCCTTAATTATAACCTGAATATTGCTTTAGGTCTATCTTCTGACACGGAAATTATTCCTACAGAAAGTTTAGAAAACAAAGAATCCGGAATAGGCATGGAATACTATACAGATCTTGCCCATGAAAGCAATCCATTGTTGAAGTCTGCCCAAAAAAATATTGCGGTTGCAGATAAAAATATTGAGATCATCAAAACGGATAATGCACCTACACTGGCTGGATTTGGAGGATATACGCTGCAAAGACCGATTACAACCAGAAATCCTGTGTTGGATATGTATTCAGGAGGATGGCAGACAGGGGTTTCTTTGAGTTATAACATAGATACGCTGTATAAAACGAAAGAAAAAGTAAAATTAGGAGAGCTGCAAAAGAACCAGGCGAATGATGCAATGACTCTGGTACAGCAGAATGTAGATATGGGAGTGAATGCAGCCTATACAAAATATCAGGAAGCCATTCAGCAGGCAGATATTCTTAATGATTCCAAAAGGCTGGCAGAAGAAAACTACAAGATTACAGAAGCCAAGTATCTGAATCAACTGGCTGTACAGGCAGAAATGATTGATGCACAGAACCAGAAACTGCAGTCAGAACTCGATTATGCCAATGCTGAGATCAATGTTTTGTATCAGTATTACAACCTTTTGAAATCTACAGGAACACTTTAATTTTTAACACTGAAAATCAACACAATGGAAAACAAGGGACAAACTACTCAAGATACTACATCAACTCAAGCAGCATCTGCTGTAGAAAACAAGAAAAAGAAAAATAAAACCAATAAAATCAGAGCTATTATTTCCAATATCATCGTTTTTTTGGTGATCGGTTTCGGATTATTCTGGTTAATACGTGAATATTTCCATATTGGCAGCAAAACCTATACAGAAGCTGCACAGGTAGAAGAATTTATCAATCCTGTTAATACAAGGGTTTCTGCTTATATCAAAGAAATTAAGTTTATTGAACATCAGCATGTAAAAAAAGGAGATACACTGGTTATCCTTGACGAACGTGAAATTCTTACCCAGCTGGGACAGGCAGAAGCAGCATATCAGAATGCGATGGCTCAAAAAACAGCAACAAGTTCTTCCGTGAATACTGTTTCCAACAATATCAATGTGATGCAGTCTAATATTGCGGGAGCAAAAGCCAGATTATGGAATGCTGAACAGAATTTAAACCGATATAAAAATCTTTTGACGGCCGAGGCAGTTACAAGACAGCAATATGATCAGGTAAAAACAGAATATGATGCTCAAAAAGCAGCTTATGAAACTCTGGTAAACCAAAAACAATCTGCAAACCTTTCTACGACTGAAGTGAAAAGTAAGCTGGGAATCAATGATGCTGAAATTAAAAGAACAAAATCTGCTCTGGATATGGCAAAAATCAACCTTTCGTACACGGTGATCACTGCACCTTATGATGGAGTAATGGGAAGAAGAACCATCTCCGAAGGTCAGTTGATCCAGCCGGGGCAACAGGTGGCAACCATCGTTCTGAATGGTCAGAAATGGGTAACGGCCAACTTCCTGGAAAGTCAGATGCCCAATATCAAAATTGGAGAAAAAATTTCCATGACAGCAGATGCTTTAGGAGGTAAACAATTCGAAGGAGTGGTAACAGCGGTTTCTGCGGCTACCGGATCAAGATATTCAAGTGTACCAACGGATAACTCTACCGGAAACTTCATTAAAGTACAGCAGAGAATACCAGTGAGAATAGAGTTTACAGCTTCCAATAAAAAAGAAGATCTGGATAAACTGAGCGCCGGAATGAATATGAACGTGAATACTAATAAAGACTAAAAGACGGAAGATATCAGATTTCAGACCATGTTCGTATGGAAAACCTAGGTTGAATGTTGAAAGTCTGCTATCTGATATCTGAAATCTATTACCTAAAAAAACATGTACAACAAAGGATTATATAACAATTGGGTACCGAAACCCATACAGCTGCTGCTGATTGTATTACTGCTTGCTGTGGTAATGCCAATCGGTGGAGTGTATACGGGGAATATCAGTTCTCTGGTAAGTGGTACCGGCGCCATGACAGAATATTTTATATGGGCCAATTATGCTACCACCATTGGTATGGGTGCTTGTATGCCTGTTGTCCTCAGAATCAAAATGAGATTCAAAGTAAGGGATAAGATGGTTTTGCTTCTGGTACTTTTAGGGCTGCTTAGCTATGTGAACGGAACTACTTTACAGCCAGTGATCTTCATATTTACTTCTTTACTCATTGGTTTTATGAAGATGATGGTCACCATAGAGCTGTTCCTGCCACTCATGGTTATGATTGGAAACCGTGGTATGTTTTATGGCGCTTTCTATACATTCGTTCTTGTGATGAATCAGGTGGCTACTTATTATGCCGCAGAGTTTGCCCTGGTTTATAACTGGCAGCAGTTTTATCTGTTTACAGCAGTTTTATGCTTTATTTTAGCATTGATACACTGGATTTTTATGCACAATAAATATTTTGCGTTAAAAGTTCCTCTTCATTATATTGACTGGTTGAGTATTTTGCTTTTCATTTCAACGTTCATGTTTTCAGCATACGTTTATTCTTTTGGAAGACAGCAGGACTGGTTCAATTCGAAGAATATCATGAATGCCAGTATCGCCGCTTTTGTAAGCTTTGCATTGCTTTCTATCCGCCAGCTAACCTTAAAACGACCGTATATTTCTTTCAAAATTTTTAAAAAGAATAACGTACAGCACGGTTTGTTCATGCTTTTCTGGTTGGGAATGTTTCTTGGAACAGCCTCTATACAGAATACTTTTGCAGTGGGAGTTTTGGGATATGATCAATTGACCAACACCAGACTGAGTTTACTTATGATTCCCGGAATTATTCTGGCCGGAATTCTTGCAATTTTCTGGTTTAAAAAAGAAAAACCTTTGAAAATGTATATTCTTTCCGGTTTTGCCGCAATGATCGGATATGCCATTATTATGTACTTTTCTATGGTACTGGAGTTCAGTTATGACAACTGGTATCTGCCTATGTTTTTGAAAGGTTACGGAATGTGTTCTCTGTTCATCTCCGTATGGTTTTATACACTGGATAAGCTTGAAATGGATGAAATGCTGGCTGCCATCGGACTTGTATTGGTTTGGAGAACTTTCCTTGCGGTCGGAATTTTTTCAACACTCTATTCTTGGTTTCAGTACCGATTTCAGGTGACAGCAATTGGAGATCTTGCCGTTTATATGGACGGAATGACCGTTACTCCTCAGAATGTAGCTGCCAATATGAAAACAATTCAGTTGAATGCCATCATCATTGCGACCAAAAAAATATTCGGATATATCATTTTAGTTGGATTTGGAGTGATGATTTATATTACTACCCATCACTTTGGAGCCAAACGTTTTCAGTATTTCAGATTTGTAAGAGTTCTTGGAGGTAAATCTGTCATTGCAAGAAGAAGACTTCGAGAAAGAAAAAAATTATTAGAAGACATAAAAGATGCTGCAGGGCCTGCAGTATAAAAGATACCTTGTTTTTCACTAGTAAAATCCTGGTCCTTCATTGGGCTGGGGTTTTACATTTTAGTAGGGAAGCTGGATGCTGGAAGATGGGAGTGGTGAAATACGGTTTATTACTATTTGTTTTTATTTAACATCTTTATTCCAAAAGAGATTCTTATAGCTTTTATTGATCTACAGTTCGTGAATAACTTCCAGCTCCCTTCTTCCAGCTTCGATCTTTAAAAAAATTAAAATTATATATTTTGTTATTTTTATTCTTTCTAAATAAGGATTATCTTTGTGAGATTATAAAACTTTGAAGTAGAAAGAATGAAAAAGCAGTATGCATTCATAGGTCTTTTGGTTTCGGGAGTGATGATTTCCCAGACCGCTAAAGATTCTATTGTCGCTAAAGGTATTGAAGATGTGGTGATTGTAGCCTCCAGAAAACCTACAAAAATCTCTGAAGTTCCGGGAACAGTGTGGGTAGTACAGAAAGAAAAGATTCAGGAACAGGCTAAAAGCGGAGTTCCCATCAAAGAAATTTTGTCGATTCTTATTCCTTCTATGGATATTGGTCCACAGGGAAGAACCAATTACGGGCAGAATATGAGAGGACGTTCTGCGCTTGTGATGATCGATGGTGTTTCTCTGAACAGCATCCGTGCCATCAGCCGCCAGCTGGATGCTATTGATCCCTTTAATATTGAAAGAATAGAGGTGCTTTCAGGAGCAAGCTCAATTTATGGAGGTAATGCGACTGGTGGGATCATCAATATTATTACAAAAATCCCTTCCAAAAAAGGAATCAGTGGAGAGACAGAACTGGGAGTGCGTACCGGATTTATGGGCAAAGACGACCATGATTTCCGTGCAGCTCAGTCTATTGCGGCCAAAGGGGATAAGTTCTTCGGAAGATTGGGAGTAGCTTATCAGCAGAATGGTGGTGTCTATGGCGCCGATCAGAAACAGCTCTTCACAGATATTACCCAGACTGACCTTCAGTATAACCAGTCGATTGACATTTTGGCTACAGGAGGATATCAGTTTAATAATAAACATAAAATAACAGCTTCCCTTCAGTATTACAATTCTAAATTTAATGGTGACCGAAGTTTATTTTTAGGGGAAAACCTGAGTGCATTTACTACAAAAAATGCTTCATTGCTGGAAATGAGAGATGGCTTTTCTTCCGATAAAAATGTAGGAACAGAACGTTATATGGCAACTGTAGCGTATAATGCAAACGGAATCTTAGGCGGACAGGATTTGTATGTACAATTGGCTACCCGTGGTGAAAAGTTAGGATTCTACCCATTTCCTGGAAATGTTACCCTTCAGACAGGAAAAATACCTTATATGTCCTCTTCGCAGCAGGATACCTATTATTCTGGGATTAAAGCTTTACTATCCAAATCATGGCGAGGACTGAATGTTACCTATGGAGCCGATTTCGATTTTGAAAAGTTTGAAGGAACACAATCTGTTTATGATATTGGAAAAACAATGTCTAGCGGAGGCTTAGTCAACGAGACCAAATATAGTTTGGGAAGATACCCAACCAATCACTCACAGAGTTATGCCGGATATGTTCAGGCAAAATATAATATCCTGCCGAAATTACAACTGAATGCAGGAATCCGTTATCAGCATATCAATGTAAAAATGGATGAGTTTGTCGGTTCAGAACAGCAGACACAGATGGCGATGGGGTATGGAAGCTCAGCATCTGCAATTCCGGGAGGTGAAAGTTCTTATAATGTAACCTTAGCCAATGCCGGATTGTTGTATAAATTCAATGAACAGCATCAGATTTGGGGAACATTTTCTCAGGGAGCAAGCTTAGCTGATCCAGCCAAGTTTTATGGAATCGGGCAATATAAACTGGTGGGAACAAATTGGGATGTGGTATCCAGCATCAATGTAAAAGAGCAGCCTCTGCAGGCGATCAAAACCAATCAGTTTGAAGTTGGGTATCGTATCAACAGAGGTGGATTAAAGGCTCAGATTGCGGGATTCCTGAGTAATTCTGATAAAACGGTTGCCGTTGATAAAAAGACCTTCCAGATTCTTGTGAATGATTTGAAATTAAGAAACATGGGAATAGAAGCTGAGGTTTCTTACGCTCTAAACAATGGAGTTTATTTTGGAGCAAGCGGACTTTTGATCAAATCTGAAGTAGATAATAAAGGAGAATGGCAGAAACAGGAAATTTACAATGCCTCTCCTTCAAAATTGGTAACGTATATCGGATATAACATTAAAAACTGGTCATTCAGATTCCAGTCTTTGCAGAATTTCAAACAGAAAGACGAGCTTAATAATGTTGTGGAAGGTTATAATACTTCAGACCTGATGATGGGATACCGATTCAACTGGGGAAAATTCAATCTGGGAATCCAGAACCTGTTTAATACCGATTATCAAACCATCTGGAGCAAGCGTTCCCAGGTATTGTATTCTACGTACGGACTTCCGGAACTGTTTAATTACAAAGGAAGAGGAAGAACATTCAACCTTTCTTACACTTTTGAATTCTAGAAAATAAGATGAAGGTAAAAATGCCTTGATCTGAAAACATATTGTATTTCAAATCCGGTTTCTGATATTGATCGGAAACCGGATTTTAATTAAAAAAATCAGTTATGGCTAAAATTTCAACAGGGTAGGAATCAATGGCATAACGTAAATTTCTTTTAACGCTGAGACTGCAAAGTTTTTTAATCCGACCTGAAAATAATTTCGTTCGCAAAGGCATTTCATTTAGCTAAGATATTACTGTTTCATTGCTGAGTGAAACGCCTTAGCGATCTTAAAGAATACGCGCATCCTTAAAAAATTGCGATCTATTGCGTTATAATAATAGCACCCAACCGCTATTATGAAAAACAACAAGAACCGGTAACTCGAAAACCTGAATCACAAACTTTGAACTTTAGTTTCTGAAGCTGTATCTTTGCACTATGAAAGATTTAATGGGCAGAGCGATCTGGGATTATTATCACAATGAAAATCCGGAGGATCTGCAGACTGAAACGTCAATTTCTGAGCTGGATGAACTTCCGGTGGATTATTTATTCAGAGAGTTTGACGAAATGAATGATATTGAACAGAAAGCACTGGAGTTATCCGAAGGAAAAGTTCTGGATATCGGAGCAGGAGCCGGTTCTCATTCTTTATTCCTTCAAAACGAAAGAAACCTTGATGTGACTGCATTGGATATTTCACCAAAATCTGTTGAGGTTTGTAAACTGAGAGGAATTAAAAAGGCCGTTTGTGAAAATATGCTTGATTTTTCCGGAGAAAATTTTGATACCATTTTATTGTTGATGAACGGTACCGGAGTTTTTGAAAGCCTGGCGAAAATTGATACTTATCTTCAGAAACTGTACACGTTGTTAGATGATAAAGGGCAAATCCTGATCGACAGTACGGATATCCTTTATATGTTCGACCGTGATAAGGATGGCGGAGTGTATATTCCAGCAGGAGGCTACTACGGAGAACTGGAGTATGTGGTTCATTATAAAGGAGAGTCTGAAGAACCGATTACCTGGCTGTATCTTGACTTCAATACATTGAAAAATGCGGCTCAAAATAACGGCTTCAAAATAGAAAGAGTTTTGAAAGATGAAGATTCTTATCTGGCAAAACTGACTAAGAAATAATTTACAAGAAGTCATTGCGAGCTGAAAGCGAAGCAATCTCAAAATAATAGAGTCATTCTGTAAACCGGGATGACTTTTTTTGTGCTTCTTTCCTAGCCCCGATAGAAACGGTTACCCCACAGCAAGGATTGGAAAGTTTCGACTAAGCTCAGGGTGGCAGCGTGGGCGCGAGGAGTAAAAGTGGATAGCGGGAATCAGCTTCTGATTATGATCTGAATAAGCGAATAACCGTTGATAACGGAAAATAAGAAAACCATTCCTGAAAATTGAAATACATCAGAACAGCAGTTGCAGCACATAAAATTACGGGAAAGACATAAGATTCTGCACGATAAGGAAGTTTTTTGGGAGTGGCTAAAACGCTTATGACAAGTAAGCCTAGAGCTCCCACTGAAAGAACTCCTATTTCCGGACTGTATCTGGATGTTATACCGAAATCAAAATGGGAAATCAGAACGTATTTTTGAAATACAAAAAAAAGAAAACCAAATACCAGCGTAAAAAAGGCGGCAAGGTATTTTTTGAGTTTGATTAAATTCAGAGATAATAAAATCGCTCCAGGAATCGGACTAAACAAAATACTGCTCACGAGAATAGTTGATCTTGAATAAAGCTTAATGGCATCAGGATCTTCTGTAATATGATCTCTCCAGACTTCTGCCTCTTCTGTACGTTTCGCTTCTTCTGCGTCTTTTTTACGCTGAATCAATTGCAGAACAGCTATTTTTTCCTGCTCATTGAAAACATGTCCTCTTTCTTCCAGAATTTCAAAAGCCATCTGAACGGCTTCCGGAACAAAGCGGTTGCCTTCTTTTAAATATCCTTCTAATTCCTGACTGGAAAGCTTTCTTAAAACATTTTTACTGACCATAAACTGTATATAAAAGAAAGGCTGCTTCTAGTGAAACAGCCTTTGATCTTTATAAGGATTTTAATTATCCGATCTCAATACCGTTTTCAACATTGCTGTCGTCCGGTGTTACGAAAGATAATTTTCCGTCTGGTTTTGTTGTTAATAATAACATTCCCTGAGATTCAATTCCTCTGATCTTTCTTGGAGCAAGGTTCAGCAGGATCATTACCTGCTTACCGATTACTTCTTCCGGAGTGAAACTTTCTGCAATACCAGAAACAACAGTTCTTACATCTACTCCTGTATCTACAGTAAGTTTTAATAATTTATCTGCTTTTTCTACTTTCTCAGCTTCTGTAATGGTTGCTGTTCTAAGATCTATTTTAGTAAAGTCATCAAATGTGATTTCTTCTTTCATAGGGTTTGCGTTAGGGTTTGTTTTTTTATTGTTTTGTTTGGTGTCTTCCAGTTTCTGGATCTGAGCTTCAATAACATCATCTTCAATTTTTGAGAAAAGGAGAGAGGATTCGTTGATTTTATGACCAGTTTCAATTAATACGGATTGATTTTCAATCGTATTCCAGTCTTTCTTTTCAACATTGAACATGTTCAATAGCTTTTCCGAACTGAAAGGCATGAAAGGTTCAGATAGCTGAGCTAATGCAACTGCTATTTGTGCCCCCACGAATAAAGATTGAGCCGCTTTTTCTGGGTTATCTTTAATGGTTTTCCAAGGTTCTTCTGTTTGAAGATACTGGTTTCCAAAACGAGCAAGATTCATTAATGCCGTTAATGAATTTCTGAACTCATAATTTTCAAGGAATCCTGAAATCTCTTTTGCAGACTTACTTATTTCCTGCAATTCAGGACTGTTGATATCACCTTGCGGAATAACACCATCATAATATTTATGAATAAGAACGGCAACTCTGTTGATGAAGTTTCCGAAGATTCCTACCAATTCAGAATTATTCTTAGTCTGGAAATCCTTCCATGTAAAGTTGTTGTCTTTTGTTTCCGGAGCTGATGAAAGAAGAGCATATCTTAAAACATCCTGTTGTCCAGGGAAGTCTTCCACATACTCATGAGCCCATACCGCCCAGTTTCTTGACGTTGAGATTTTATCGTTCTCAAGGTTCAGGAATTCAAAAGCAGGAACATTTTTAGGCATGATATAATCTCCGTGAGCTTTCATCATTGAAGGGAAAATAATACAGTGGAATACAATATTATCTTTTCCGATAAAATGTACCAGGTCACTGTTTTCACTCTGCCAGTAATCTTTCCAGTCTTTTCCGTTTTTCTCTGCCCATTCTTTAGTGAAAGAAATATAACCGATGGGAGCATCAAACCATACGTACAATACTTTTCCTTCAGCATTCGGAAGTGGAACCGGAACTCCCCAGTTAAGGTCTCTGGTCATGGCTCGAGGCTTAAGGCCATCATTCAACCAAGATTTAACCTGTCCGTATACGTTGGGTTTCCAATCGTCTTTATGACCTTCAATGATCCATTCATTGAGGAAATCTTCGTATTCGTTTAATGGAAGATACCAGTTTTTTGTTTCTTTAAGGATAGGAACATTTCCGCTAAGCATTGATTTCGGATTGATCAGCTCAGAAGGAGAAAGGGTAGAACCACATTTCTCACACTGATCCCCGTAAGCATTTTCGTTGCCACAATTAGGACAAGTTCCTACAATATAACGGTCAGCAAGGAATTCTCCTGCCTGCTCATCAAAATACTGCTCAGAAATTTCTTCCGTGAATTTTCCTTTCTCGTATAAAACCTTGAAGAAATCCTGACTGGTTTCATAATGGTTTTTAGACGTTGTTCTTGAATATTCATCAAATGAAATTCCAAGGTCAGAAAAAGATTTTTTAATGATCTCGTGATATTTGTCAACGATATCCTGAGGAGTAACTCCTTCTTTTTTGGCTCTTATGGTAATAGGAATTCCGTGCTCATCTGAACCACAGATAAACGCTACATCTTTTCCTAATCTTCTCTGAAATCTTGCGTAAACATCCGCAGGAATATAAACACCTGCCAAATGTCCTATATGAACCGGACCGTTTGCATAAGGCAAAGCTGCCGTAATCATCTTTCTGTTTGACATTTATAGTAAAGTTTTGACTGCAAAGATAAGGAATATCTGTTGAATACCGCTATTGAAGGTATTATTATGCCGAAGAAAGCAATTTTCAAAGGCTGAATATGAAATTAAGTTAAACGGTTGTTTAACCTTTTCTTAATTTAAAACAAATATTATGTAATGCATAGGACGTTCTAAATTATTGGATTTTAAAAAACTAACTAAAATCGGTTTCGTAATATACATAATTTTAACTAAAATTATATTAAATTTATAATAATTCTAATTTTTTTTTAAATTGCGAGTCTGGCTTTAGGCTAAAATAAGACTGAAAACGAAACTATAAAAAAAATAAGATTGTGAAGAATTTTGCAACAGTATTAAAAATCGCACCTGCTTTTTTACTGGCAAGTACAGTAATGCATGCGCAGAAAACGGATTCTCTTCCTCAGGAGAAGAAAATTGAAGAAGTGGTTTTGATCGGATATGGAAAACAGAAAAAATCTGACCTTACCGGTTCTATAACTTCCGTCACTGCTAAAGACTTCAACGGGGGAGCTACTTCCGCCGGGCAGCTGATCCAGGGGAAAACTCCAGGGGTACAGATTACCAATAACAGTGGAGCGCCAGGTTCCGGAACAAAAATCAGAATCAGAGGGACTTCTTCTTTAAGTGGAGAAAACTCTCCGTTGATCGTCATTGATGGTGTTCCTCAGGATTTCGTAGGAATGAATGGTGTTTCGGATCCTCTATCTTTAATTAACCCTAATGATATTGAAACATTTGATATCCTGAAAGATGCTTCTGCAACTGCCATCTATGGTAACAGGGCTTCGAACGGGGTTATTCTCATTACCACTAAGAAAGGAACAGCAGGGAAGTTCAAAGTAAATTTCTCAACAGTGACTTCCGTTTCTACTAAAATGGGTAAAGTAGATGTATTAAATGCTCAGGAGTTCAGAGATTTTGTTAATACTTATGCACCTGCAGGGTATAAAACGAAACTTGGAAATGCCAATACCGACTGGCAGGATCAAATTTATCAGGCAGCATGGGGTACAGATAATAACGTAGCCCTTTCAGGAGGTATTAAAGGTTTGCCATACCGTTTATCATTAGGGTATAATGAGCAGAACGGTATCGTAAAATCAAATTCTTTCCGCAGAACTTCCGTAGGTTTGAACTTAAATCCTAAATTCTTTGATAACCATCTATCAGTAAATGTAAACGCAAAAGGAACATTTACCGATAACAGATTTGTAGACGGAGGAGTAATTAAGTCCGCTACTTATTTTGATCCTACTCAACCGGTATATTCAGGAAACTCTAATTATGGCGGTTATTATGAATGGCTGGATTCCGGATCTGCAACAGGATATAATGTAAACGCCAACTCCAACCCGCTTGGACTGATCAATGGGATTAGAGATGTGTCTTCTGTACTCAGAGGATTGGGTAATATTCAGTTAGATTATAAGTTTCACTTTCTTCCGGACCTGCATTTCAATGTGAACGCCGGATATGATTATACCAAAAGTGACGGTCATAAATTTAAAGATGCCCGCCTGAGACCAGGTTTCGAAGATAAAGGAAGCTCAAATTTCTATTCTATGGAAAAGAAAAATAAGCTTTTGGAAACCTATTTTAATTATGTGAAAAACATCAGTGCCATCAAAACAGGGGTGGATATTACCGCGGGTTATGCTTATCAGGATTTCAATATTTTACTTCCCGGAGCTATAACGTATAGAGGAACAGGGATCAATTCACAAGACTTGAACTTTGAAACTCAAAATACATTGATTTCATTCTATGGAAGAGCCATTTTTACCATAGATAATAAATATGTTATTTCAGGATCAGTTCGTAAAGATGGTTCTTCAAGATTCTTTAACGGAACCAGAGATAATGTATGGGGTGTTTTCCCGGGAGTTTCCCTGGCATGGAAGCTTAATGAAGAAAACTTCATCAAAAATATATCATCTATCAGTACATTAAAGCTGAGAGCAGGATGGGGTAAAACAGGTCAGCAGGAATTACCTGCACTTAATGGTAACAAGCCGAACAATTACCCGGCCTTTGCAGCGTACAATCCAAGTTATCAGGGAGCAGGATATCAGTTTGGAAATGAATTCTATTTCATGTTCAGACCTGCTAACTATAACCCGAATCTTACCTGGGAAACAACTACTACCAAGAACTTAGGATTAGATTTTGGTTTTAATAAAAACAGAATTACAGGATCAATAGATGTCTTCAGAAAAGATACCAAAGATCTTTTGGTATATGCTGACGAACCTGCGGGAGGCTTAAGCAATGCAAGCTGGCAGAATGTTGGTGATATGAAAAATGAAGGGATTGAAGGAAGTATTACCGTAATCCCGGTTAAAAACCAAAATACAACCTGGGAAGTAAGCTTTAATGCTACTCACTATAAACCGGTGGTCACTAAGCTTAAAGACAGAGCTGATGAATCATTTAATATGGAAGTAGGAGGTATTGAAGGAGGTTCAGGGAACAGAATTCAGGCTCATGCAGTAGGATATGCACCTAATTCATTCTGGGTATACCAGCAGGTATATGATAACAATGGAAAACCTGTTGATGGAGCCTTTGTAGACAGAAACGGAGATGGAGCAATCAATACGAAAGATATGTATTATTACAAATCTACTACACCTGATGCCATTTTAGGTTTCTCTACCAAAGTATCTCATAAGAACTGGGATTTTGCATTAAGCGCAAGAGCTGTATTAGGAAATTATGTCTATAATAATGCTGCTTCAAATAGTTCACTGCAATCAGCATCTACCAACGAATATCTTCAAAACGTATTCTCTACAGCACCTCAGTATCAGTTTGCTGTTCCTCAGTACAAGTCTGATATTTATGTTGAGAATGCTTCATTCCTGAGGCTGGATAATATCAATGTAGGATACAATTTCGGGGAAATTTTCTCGAAAGGAAGCAATCTGAAAATATATGCGATGGCTCAGAATGTTTTTGTGATCACTAAATACTCAGGCGTAGATCCTGAAGTTTTTGGCGGAATAGATAACGGTTACTATCAAATGCCTAAAATTTACTCTTTAGGTCTTAACTTCCAATTTTAAATAAGAATTCAATGAAACTAAATAGAATTAAACTTAAAAATATAGTATTGCCTCTTTCGGCAGTATTTTTATTGACAGCAGCTTCTTGTGTGAAAGATCTTGAAAGAGAACCTATCACAGATGTTACTTCAGCCAGTATTTATAAAGATTTTGCCAATTATAAAAATGTTCTGGCAAAACTTTACGGAGGACTTGCTATGGGAGGTCAGGTAAGTGGAGATGGTGATCAGCCGGATAGTGATATTAACGGAATTAATGGTGGTTTTTCCCAATATACCAGATTAATGTACACCCTGAACGTTGTCACAACCGATGAAGCTGTGATTGGATGGAATGACGGAAACCTTCATACCCTTCATAAAATGACCTGGGATGCTTCCAACGAATTTATTGCGGCGATGTACTATAGAGTATATACAGAAATTGCATTTTGTAATGAATTTCTAAGAAACGTAACAGATGAAAAATTGGCTTCCAATAATATTACAGGAGATAATCTTGCCCAGGCAAAATTAATGAGAGCGGAAGCCCGTTTCCTGAGAGCGCAATCGTATTTCCATGCTATAGATATGTTCGGGAATGTTCCTTTTGTAGATGAATCCTATTTACCAGGTTCTATCAATCCGCCACAAAGAATAGAGAGAAAAGCATTATTTAATTATATTGAATCTGAATTACTTGCTGTAGCAGGAGAATTAAAAGATCCTAAAACCAATGAATATGGAAGAGCTGACAAAGCAGCCGTATGGTCATTATTGGCAAAACTATACTTAAATGCTGAAGTCTATACAGGAACTCAAAGAAATACAGACTGTATCACCTACTGTAATAAAGTAATTGCAGCAGGATATTCTTTAAAACCAAAATATGACGATTTATTCCTTGCGGATAATAATATCAACAATCCTGAACAGATTTTAAGTGTCAATTTTGACGGAATCAATACACAGACTAATGGAGGAACTACTTATCTGGTACATGCTGCAATAGGCGGAGATATGAAAGCTGCTGATTTTGGAGTGAATGGGGGATGGAGTGGTTTAAGAACCACAAAAGCATTTGTAGGCCTGTTTCCAACGAATGGAAGTGATAAAAGAGGAAGATTCTTTACTTCAGGACAGAATTTGGAAATTAATGATTTAGGTTCATTTACAGATGGTTATGCTTTTATCAAATTTAAAAATGTTAAAAGTAACGGATCTGTCGGAGCTCACACCAACTGGGTTGAAGCCGATATCCCATTATACCGTTTAGCAGATATCTATCTGATGTATGCTGAAGCTGTATTGAGAGGAGGAGCTGGCGGAAACCAGGCTACAGCAATCGGTTATATTAACCAGTTGAGAGAACGTGCCTATGGAAATACAAGTGGAGATGTATCTTCTATCAATCTCAACTTTATTTTAGATGAGAGAGGAAGAGAGTTATCTTGGGAAATGACCAGAAGAAGTGATCTTATCCGTTTCAACAAGTATACAACGGGAGATTATCTATGGCCATGGAAAGGAAATGTAAAAGATGGTAAAGCAGTGGAAAGTTATAGAAACCTTTTCCCGATCCCTGCTAAAGACATCGTAGCAAATCCTAATCTGATTCAGAATCCTGGATATTAATTTAAAATCCTGTTAAAAATGAAAAATCTATTCAAAATATTAGCCCTGGTTTTTACCGGACTTTTAGTTTTTTCCTGTGAAAAAGACGAGGATCAGGCCATTATTAATGAAACATCTGCAGGTAAAATAGCTGCCGATAAAAGTGCAATTGTCCTGAATGAGCTTAATGCCAATACTGCAGTAATCAGTTTTACATGGACAAAGCCAACCTTTAATATTGCCGTAGTTCCCAATCAGAAAGTAGAATTCGGAATCAAGGGGAACAGTTTCAAGAAAAGTGCTGCTGTGGACTTTTCCAATGATATGACTTCAGGCTCTGTTACTCATGCAGCAATGAATGCCGCTATGTTTGCTATTGGAGCTACACCGGATGTTGTAAATGATATCGAGGTAAGATTAAAGACTTCTGTAGGATCAGCAGTTTTTTATTCCAATGTCATTGCACTTAAAGTAACTCCTTATACTCCAAATCCGGATTTGGTATATCCTAAAATTAATGTTCCGGGTAGTTATGCCGGAGCAGCAGGGTATGCAAACTGGACTCCTGCTAATTCACCGAACTTGTTTTCTCCAGGAAAAAATGATGAATACAGAGGGTTTATCTGGATCAATACTGTTTCTGGTGATGATGATGGTAAATATAAATTCTCTATCAACGAGGATTGGCCTGGAAATAAAGGAGACGATGGAACCAATACCGGAAAATTGAAGCTAGATGGAGCGAACGTAAAAGCACCTGCAGTAGGAGCTTATTACATTAAGGTAAATTGGGCAGCAAATACTTATTCTTCCGTGTTGGCAAACTTCGGAGTTATTGGTGATGCAACGCCTACGGGATGGGGATCAGATACAGATTTTGTATATAATCCTGCAACCAAAACTTTTGTGATCAATTCTATTGCATTATCAAGTACCGGAGTATTTAAATTCAGAGCCAATGATGATTGGGCAATGAAATTTCAGCCAAAAGATGCAGATCAGACTCTGGTTTCCGGAACTGCTGTTCAGTCTTATTTAAGTGCAGAGAACACGGTAACAGGAGATCCTGCCTATAAAGTTTCACAGGCAGGAAATTATAAAATTGAACTTGATTTGCACAATTCAGCATATTATAAGTTAACCATTACAAAATTGTAAATCAAACTAGAATAAAGCAAAGTGCTGCTTTACCGCGGCACTTTATCTATTTTTTAAGTTAATAAATAGTCATTATGAAGAAAATTACAGTTGGAGCCCTTTTGCTCTCAATGATGTTTACAGGTGTGAAAGCCCAATCTTTAAAATCTCCGGACGGGAAGTTCGAAATGAATTTTCAGCTGAAGGAAGGAGTTCCTTACTATAACCTGAAGTACAACGGTGCAGTAGTAGTAGAAGATTCTAAATTGGGATTGAGATTATTTAAAGACACAGCCATAAAATTCGCTTCTGAGATTGCCAAACCAGAAGATGCAAAATACGATCTGAACAACGGTTTTGCGAAGACAGATGAAAAAAGAGACTCCAAAAATGAAACCTGGCAACCGGTTTTAGGAGAAAAGAAAAATTATATCAACCATTACAATGAACTGGCAGTTACCCTGAATCAGGCTTCTACAGACAGAAGTATTGTAGTGAAATTCAGATTGTTTAATGATGGTTTAGGGTTCCGATATGAATTCCCGCAGCAAAAGAACCTTAATTATTTTGTGATCAGAGAAGAAGATTCTGAAATTGATTTCCCTACCGATATGAAGGCTTGGTGGATGGTAGCAGATTATGACTCTCAGGAATATCAGTATCAGGAAACTAAAGTTTCTGAAATTCCGGCAAAATGGGATAAAGCTTTTGATGCCAATGCTTCCCAGTCTTTGGTGAAAAATGCAGTTCAGTCTCCTTTAATGCTTAAAAAAGAAGGAAAAGAACCTTTGTATATCAATGTTGCAGAAGCTGCAGTGCTGGATTATCCGGCTTCACACCTGGAAGTAGATGCACAGAATTTTAAATTCAAAACGCATTTAACTGCCGACAGACAAGGAGCGAAAGGATATATTCAGACTCCGTCAGTAACCCCATGGAGAACCATTATTGTAGCTCCGAAAGCAGAACAGGTGATGGATTCTAAAATGATCTTTAACCTTAACGAGCCTACAAAATATACGGATACCTCTTACATTCATCCTACAAAATACATGGGAGTTTGGTGGGAAATGATTATCGGAAAATCACAATGGGCTTATTCTACGGCTGAAAACGTTCATTTAGGGAAGACTGATTTTGCGAAGTTGACTCCCAACGGAAAACATGCAGCCAACAATACAAAAGTTAAAGAATATATTGACTTTGCTGCAGAAAACGGGTTCCAGGGCTTATTGATTGAAGGTTGGAATGTAGGTTGGGAAGACTGGTTTGGACACTCAAAAGAATTTGTTTTCGATTTTATTACTCCTTACCCGGATTTTGATATCAAAATGTTGAATGAATATGCACATTCAAAAGGAATTAAACTGATCATGCACCATGAAACTTCAGGTTCTGCAACGAACTACGAAAGATGGGCAGACAAAGCATTCCAAACGATGAACAAATATGGATATGATGCAGTGAAAACCGGATATGTAGGAGATATTATTCCTAGAGGAGAACATCACTATTCTCAATGGACTATCAACCATTACTATAGAATTGCAGAAAAAGCAAATGACTATAAAATTATGGTTAATTCTCATGAATCTGTACGTCCTACAGGAGAAAGCCGTACTTACCCGAATTATATCTCTGCAGAAGCAGCCCGTGGAACAGAGTATGAAGCATTCGGAGGAAATAAGCCTGATCACCAGACGGTTCTTCCGTTTACAAGATGGATGGGAGGTTCTATGGATTATACACCGGGAATTTTCCAGACGAAGCTAGACTATTATTTCCCTGGAGATAACCGTTTTGTAAAAACTACGCTGGTAAAACAGCTGGCTCTGTATGTAACAATGTACATGCCGCTTCAGATGGCTGCAGATCTTCCTGAAAACTACAAAAAGCATATGGACGCATTCCAGTTTATCAAGGATGTGGCGGCAGATTGGGATGATACCAAAATTTTATCAGCAGAACCTGGTGATTATGTAGTTACAGCGAGAAAAGCAAAAGGTACTGAAAACTGGTTTGTAGGAGGTATTACCGATGAAAACAAACGTGAATACACAGTAGATTTCTCTTTCTTAGACAAAGGAAAAAAATATGAGGCAACCATCTATGAAGATGGAAAAGATGCTGATTATATTGATAATCCTCAAAGCTATAACATCTATAAAAAAGAGATTACAAGCAAGTCAAAAATTAATTTTAAAATGGTAAGAAGCGGTGGTTTCGCAGTTTCAATTAAACCAGTAAAATAATTGTAAAGATACACTAAGGTGCCCCGGTTCATTAATTTCTAATGTTCCGGGGTATTTTTTATTTATCCTCTGTCTGTTGAATGAGTTGGGAATATTGATTTTCAGATTCTGAAATCTGTTCTTTTACTTTCAGAGGTGTTCCGCTTTTTATTTTCTCTTTATATTCTTTCTGATACTGTTTCACGGTTTTTCCAGTACCGTCATGCCTCCATCCCGGGGAATTAAAAAGATATTGTATGCGGTCTTTGAAGGAAATTCCCGGCTGTCTGATATCTTTTCCTATTCTTCTCCATTCATAGAAAAGCATGGTAGCAGGATCTTTGGATTTTATTTTAGGATAAACCCCATATTTCACAGGAACTTCAGGATCTTCTTTTTCAAAAGTTCCGAAAATTTTATCCCAGATAATCAGTCCCATTCCCATATTTCGATCCAGATATTTGATGTTGCAGGCATGATGCACCCTGTGATGGGAAGGAGTAACCAGAATATATTCTAAAAATCCCATACTTTTAATAGATTGGGTATGTACAAATGTGCCGTAGATCTGTATAGAAGAGTAGGCTACCAGAATATGCCATGGATGAAAACCCATGAAAGCTAATGGAGAGAAAAATAAATACCTGTATAACGGCTGAAATACAGGACTTCTGAATCCCGTACTGATATTGAAATAATCAGAATTATGATGGGTAATATGTACTGCCCAGAAAACACGGGAATGATGATCCACATAATGATGAACATAATAGGCGAAATCCTGGGCAAGGAATACCGCAATCCAATACCATATTCCCTCCTGCCAGTCGAAAAGACGATGCTGGTAAAAAAACATCATAACAAATAAAGAAAAACCTTTCATGATGATGTCTAATCCATAATTAAGCAAAGCAAAAAGAACGTTTGTTGCTACATCTTTAGTCTCATAAATTTTCTCTTTATTAAAGTGGCTGTAGGCCATTTCTAAGAAAATAATTGTAGCAAACACAGGAATTGTCCATGTGTAAACAACATCCGGTCCTTCCGTTTTAAATATATTGCTGAATTCCAACATTTTTTCTATAAAACTAAAGATAAAAAGCATGAAAAGTTAATTTTTCACATGAATTTTTTGTGAAAAAGTTAATTATTCTTTATAAAAATTAAAATAAGGATATTTAATCTTGAAATTTAACATGAATGAAGATCAAAAAAGAGACTTTCTCTTGTATTTTTGAATGTATATATGAAAATTTAATGCTAAATTGAACACTAATATGAAGACAATATATGCAGCATTCGCCCTTTCGATAGCTTCCGTTGCTTTTTCCCAGAAAAATCTGGAAAGAGTAGAACCGGCTTTCTGGTGGAAAGGGATGAAAAACCCTGAGCTTCAGATTCTTGTTTACGGAAAAGAAGTGGGGAATAATGAGATTACGCTTTCAGATGGAATTCAGATCAAAGATATCCGGAAAGTGGATAATCCCAATTATGTTTTTATTACAGTCAATACCAACGAAATAAACGTTCCGAAGTTTACCATCAATATTAAAAAAGGTAAAAAGAATGTTGGCTCATATTTCTATGAACTGAAACAAAGAAATCCGGGATCTGCAAACCGCGGGTCTTTTACTTCAAAAGACTTCATGTATCTGATCATGCCGGATCGTTTTGCCAATGGGGATGAGAAGAATGATTCAAAACCGGAACTGACTGAAAAAGCAGATCGAAGCCTGCCCAATGGCAGACATGGTGGAGATCTCCGTGGAATCCTTAACAACCTTGATTATATTCAGAATCTGGGAGCTACCGCTGTCTGGCTTACTCCTGTGAATGAAGACAACGAAAAAGTGTATTCCTATCACGGCTATGCCCAGACCGATCTGTATAAAATAGATGGCCGTTACGGAACGAATGAAGACTATAAAACTCTATCTCAGGAGCTGAATAAACGAAATATGAAACTGGTGATGGATTATGTGACCAATCACTGGGGAGGCTCACACTGGATGATTAAAGATCTTCCTTCCAAAGACTGGATACACTGGTTTGATGAAGGAGAAAAAGGATTTAAACGTTCTAATTATAAAACAACAACGCAATTTGATACCAATGCTTCAGACATTGATAAAAAATATGCACTGGACGGATGGTTTGATACGACCATGCCTGATATCAATCAAAAAAATCCATTAGTCCTGAAGTATTTAATCCAAAATGCAATCTGGTGGATTGAATATGCTGAACTGGGAGGATTTCGTGTAGATACATATCCTTACAATGATAAAGAGGCCATGGCAAAATGGGCTAAGGCGATCACTGATGAATATCCTAAATTCAATATTGTAGGAGAAACCTGGTTATATACAGCTGCACAAATTGCAGCTTGGCAGAAAAATTCTAAAATAGGAGAGATAGAAGGATACAATTCAAATTTACCCTCGGTAATGGATTTTATGCTCTTTGAAAATATGCCCAAAGCTCTTAAAGAAAAAGAAGGCTGGGATAAAGGAATGATCCGCATTTACGATTCTTTTACCAGCGATTTCCTTTATCCGGATATCAATAATATTTTGGTTTTCTTTGAAAATCATGATACCGAAAGATGGAATGAAATCTTCAATGCAAGTCCCGATGCTTATAAAATAGGACTTGCTATGATCTCCACAGTAAGAGGAATTCCACAGATCTATTACGGATCAGAAATAGGAATGAGAGGAGATAAGAAGAAGGGAGGTGATGCAGATATCCGAAGAGATTTTCCGGGAGGCTGGAAGTCTGATAAACAAAATGCTTTCAATTCATCCTCTCAAACCCCGGAGCAAAAAGAATTTTTCCATTTTACTCAGAAACTTCTGAACTGGAGAAAGGGTAAAGAGGTGATTCATACCGGGAAAACTAAAAATTTCGTTCCTCAGGACGGGGTTTTTGTGTATTTCAGATATAATGAAAAAGAAAGTGTAATGGTAGTGATCAACAATAATGAAAAAGATCAGCCGTTAGATCTGAAACGTTTTGCAGAATCACTTAATGGATTTACAAAAGGAAAAGACATTATTTCAGGAAAAGACATTTTATTACAAAACAGCATGAATATTCCTGCGAAAACACCATTTATTATTGAACTAGAAAAATAATAATTACCTATGAAAAAACTAACGACTGCTTATACATTGATCCTTTTTTTACTGGGATTTTCTTCATTTACCGCACAGTCGAAGACCGGATTTGAAAAAGAAAAATCGGAAATAAGTACCATGCTTGATACATTCAACACAGCTGCTGCAAAAGCAGATTACAACGCTTATTTTAATCTATTTGCAGATGAATCTACCTTCATTGGAACAGATGCTACAGAAATCTGGGATAAAAAAGCATTTATGGTCTGGGCAAAACCTTATTTCGACAAAAAGAAAACCTGGAATTTTAAAGCGCTTAAAAGAAATATTTACTTCAGTAAAGATGGGAAACTGGCATGGTTTGATGAATTATTGGATACTCAAATGAAAATTTGTAGAGGTTCCGGAGTGGTAGAGAAAATTAACGGAAACTGGAAGGTTAAACAATATGTTCTTTCTGTGACGGTTCCTAATGAGGTGGTAGATAAAGTGGTGACTGAAAAAGCCCCTATCGAAGATGCACTAATTCAAAAACTGAAGTCGTAATGGCAGAAATGGTAGGGCGATATGATTCGGGGCCATTTGGAAAAAGAAAAAAGCCAAACTTATCCATGCTCCAGATTATTAACATGAGTATGGGATTCCTTGGAATTCAAATGGCATTCGGATTACAGAATGGAAATGCAAGCCGTATTCTTGGAAATTTAGGAGCTGATGTACACGAATTATCCTGGTTTTGGTTGGTTGCTCCCGTTACAGGACTGATTGTTCAGCCTATTATCGGACATATGGGAGATAATACCTGGAGTCCGTTAGGAAGAAGGAAACCTTATTTCCTGATTGGAGCTGTTTTGTGTGCAATAGGGCTGGTTTTACTTCCTAATGCCGCTTCCGTTACCCAGATGTTTGCCGCCAATGCGCTTTTGTTAGCTGTAATATTCCTCGCCATGATGGATGCATCGGTGAATATTGCCATGGAACCTTTCAGAGCGTTGGTAGGAGATATGCTCCCGAAACATCAGGGAACAATAGGATTCTCAGTACAGACCATTCTGATTGGAATTGGGGCGGTATTGGGTTCTTATCTGCCGGATTGGCTTACAAAAATGGGGATTTCCAATGAAGCACCGGCAGGATTTGTAGCGGATAACGTAATTTACTCCTTTTATATAGGTGCAGGATTACTTATCATCTCAATTTTGTACACCATCATGACAACCAGGGAATATTCCCCACAGGAATTTGCTGATTTTGAAGATGGAAAAGAAGTTGAAAAGCAGGAATCTAAGTTTTCAGATATTTTCAAAGATTTTGCTGCGATTCCTGCACAAATGAAAAAGTTGGGAATTGTTCAGTTTTTCTCATGGTTTGCACTATTTACCATGTGGGTATTTACGACCAGTGCCCTGGCAACCCATCATTTTGGACTTTCCCCGGAAGATACCCATTCCAAGGCATTTAATGACGCGGGAGATCTTACCGGAAAACTTTTCGGAATGTATAACCTTTGGGCAATTCCGTTTGCTTTTCTGTTGACCCCTATTGCTAAACTGATTGGTAAAAAACAAACCCATGCTTTAGCCTTGTTGTGTGGAGGATTGGGACTTGTTTCAATGTATTTCATTAAGGATGTCAGCAATCTATGGATCTCCATGATCGGATTAGGTTTTGCCTGGGCAAGTATTCTGGCGATGCCTTATGCAATGCTTATTGAAGTAATTCCACAAAGAAAAATGGGAGTTTATATGGGAATATTCAATTTCTTTATTGTTATTCCGCAGATTATCAATGGTTTATTTGGAGGTCCTGTGGTAAGTGGTATTTTCGGAAAACAGGCGATGGATTATGTGGTCGTGGGAGGCGTTTGTATGCTGATAGGAGCTGTAGTAACCATGATTTTTGTTAAATCTGAAGATGAAACCCCTAAGGAAATTGAAGAAGAAATCAAGCAGGTGCATTTTTAAGTTAGAAACTAGAAACTAGAAGTTAGAAGTTAGAAGTTAGAAGTTAGAAGTTAGAAGTTAGAAGTTAGTTGCGCTGAAAACTTTAATTTAAATATAAAAAAATATAGCAAAATTCAATAGAAACGGGCTTTAGCCCGTTTTCTCTTTCAATATTTATTGATTGGCTTTAGCTAAAACCTATCTTTTTTTTGTAATTTTTTTAAAACTAAAATTGTTTATCATGAAGCTTAATTTTTTGACTAAGTTTTTTTCGTCTATAAAACAAAAGGATAAGGCTGAAAATGAAGATGTCACTGAAAATTTAGAAGATAACGGCTTCACTCAGGAAGAGTTACTTGAATACGATAAGCACGTACATCTCTATTATACTTATATGATCAATTCACTGATTCTTTATACCTATAATGTAGACCAATTGGATGAAATGGCTCCCATTTTAATAGATCCTCTGGCAGAACTGTATGAAGAGCTTGATTATGCATTCCTCCCTGTTTTATTTAATACCATTTTCAGAAATAAACTCATTGACGATTCTTTTAAGGAAGACCTCCTGAATTTTAAAAAGAAAGTGGATGATATCCCTGTGGAAATTTGGGACTGGGACTTTTTAGACCATCATGAAACTTGGAAAAATATAAGACTTGAAGCCGAAATGCTTCTAAATAAACTCAATATTGAAACAAGAACTTATAATACAGATTATACCACAATTCTTTTTAAAAAATAAGAACAACAAATTCAATAAGAGTGGGCTTTAGCCTGCTTTTCTATAGATGTCTTTCCATTGGCTTTAGCCATAACTTAAAATCTATCATTCATATTTATTCGGTTTTTTGATCTTCAGAATATAATAATCTCCCACAGATTTTCACAGATAACACAGATCTTTGCACTTATATATAATCAGTTCAATCATTGGAAGAAAAAATATCCAGTATAAAATTTTATCGCAGATAAAATCTTTGTGCCTTAAAAACAATATAGAATATGAAAATCGCGTCTTTGCGTAATCTAACCTATAAATGACCTCTATTTTCCCAGGCTTTCTCAACCTTTTACTGCTCTAATTTCCTTTCTTAACCTACATCAACTTTTTAAACACATACATCCCGTACATTTGTACCATAAATAATCACAGAAAATGAAAACAGTATATCATAAAGCAGATTCAAGAGGCCATGCCAACCACGGATGGTTAAATTCTTACCATACATTCAGTTTTGCCAACTATCAAAACAGAGACAGAACGAACTTTGGAGTTTTAAGAGTATTGAATGATGACACCGTTTCTCAGGGAATGGGCTTCGGAACACACCCACACAGGGATATGGAAATTATTTCAATTCCCTTGGAAGGAGACCTGGAACATAAAGATTCAATGGGAACTACAGCGGTGATCAGAAAAGGAGAAATTCAGGTGATGAGTGCAGGAACCGGTGTTATGCACAGCGAATACAATAAAAATAAAGATGAGGAGGTGAAATTCCTTCAGATCTGGGTTTTTCCAAAAGAACAGAATGTTGAGCCACGATACGATCAGAAAAGCATCAAAGAAGGTGAAAAAATCAATGGATTTCAACAGATTTTATCTCCAAATAAAAATGATGACGGAGTTTGGATTCATCAGGATGCATGGTTTAATCTGGCCAACTTTAAAAAAGGAAACGGTAAAAATTATATGCTGAACAAAAAAGGAAACGGAGTCTATGCATTTGTGTTGAAAGGAAGTGCAAAAATAGGAGACCGCGTTCTGAATGAAAGAGACGGATTAGGAATCTGGGATACTCAGAGTTTTAATATCGAAGCCGTGGAAGATACTGAAGTATTATTAATGGAAGTTCCAATGGAACTGCCGTCTTATCTTAAATAAAAAACTAAATTTGTAATCTTAAAAATAAACCTCACATATGAAAATTTTAGCAATAGCAGGAAGTAACTCAGACGTTTCAATGAACAAACAGTTGGTTGCCTATGCATCTACATTATTTGAAAATGCAGAAGTAGAAGTAGTGGATCTGAACCCTTTCGAAATGCCAATCTATAAACATGAAAGAGAATTAGCAGGTGGAGTTCCTCAGGAAGCTCATGAATTTGCAGCTAAAATTGATGGTGCGAATGTATTGTTGGTCGCTTTGGCAGAACACAATGGAACCTATTCTACAGCATTCAAAAATGTGTTCGACTGGGTATCAAGAATCAAAGACAGAACAGTTTGGAATGAAGTGCCCATGTTATTGATGTCTACATCTCCGGGAGGTAGAGGTGGAGCAGGAGTTTTAGATGCTGCATCAAAGCGTTTTCCTTTCCACGGAGGAAATGTGGTGGAAACTTTTTCACTTCCTTTCTTTAATGATAACTTTGATAAAACCACTCAGCAGATTTCTAATGAAGAGAAAATCAATGAGTTAAAAGAAAAAATAAAGAAGATTGCGGCCATTGAAACCATCCTTGAAAAATAGAATTTGAATATTCATTTAAAATTACTATTTTTGCAAAAAGAAAAGAGATGAAAATTCAGACCTCCTATAAACAATGTTTTTCTCATAAAGGGAAAGTTGTGGGCTCTGAAATTCTGAGATAAAATAACGGCCGATAATCTGAAAAGATTGTCGGCTTTTTTGTTTTCTAAAATCGAGTATAAAAGTAATTGAAATATTAAAAGATAAGAAGACTCCAGAAGCCGTTACTAGATCATAAATAGTATGAAATCTGAAATCTGAAATCTAAAAATCTAAGCAGACATGAGCAACACTTACAAATCAGCAGGAGTAGACAAAGAAGAAGGATACAAAACGGTTGACAAGATCAAAAAAGCGGTCGGTGAAACCCACAATTCCAATGTATTGAATCATTTGGGAAGTTTTGGTGCTTTCTATGAAATCGGTGGATATAAAAATCCGGTTCTTGTATCAGGAACAGATGGAGTAGGAACAAAGCTGAAGGTAGCTTTAGATACTAAAAAATATGATTCTATCGGGGTAGATTGCTTTGCAATGTGTGCCAATGATATTCTTTGCCACGGAGCAAAACCTTTATTCTTCTTAGATTATCTGGCTTGTGGAAAACTTGATTCAGAAATCGCTGCAGAAATCGTTTTAGGAATGGTGGAAGCTTGTAAGGATAACAACTGTGCACTGATTGGTGGAGAAACTGCTGAAATGCCGGGAATGTACCAGCCTGGAGATTATGATGTTGCCGGATTCTGTGTAGGAATCGTAGAAAAAGACCAGATCATTGACGGTTCTACCATCAAAGCAGGTAACAAAATTATTGCATTGCCAAGCTCAGGATTCCACTCAAACGGATTCTCTTTAGTAAGAAAAGTATTCCCGAACTTTGAAGAAGAGTTTGAAGGAAAACCTTTATATGAAACACTTCTTGTTCCTACAAGATTATACTATAAAGATATTCATAAAGTATTGGAAGAAGTAAAAGTAAGCGGAATTGCTCACATTACAGGAGGTGGTCTTTATGAAAACGTTCCAAGAATTATTCCTGAAGGACTTTGTGCTTCTATTGACGAATCAAAAATCAGAATTCCTAGCGTAATGCTTGAGTTGGAAAAAAGAGGTGGAGTAGCCCGTGAGGAAATGTACGGAACATTCAATATGGGTGTAGGGATGGTAATCGTTGTAGATGCTGAACATGCTGAAAAAGTATTACACCTTTTAGATGATGCTTACGAAATCGGAGAAATCACAGAAGGAGCAGAAAAGATAGATTTGAAATTTTAAATGACATCAGATTTCAGACTCTAGACATCAGGCTGTAAGTCTGTAATCTTAAATCTGACATCTAACATCTGAATAATGAAGAACATCGTTGTACTCGTATCCGGTTCAGGAACCAATCTGCAGAGAATCATTGATACCATTGATAATGGAGAAATCCAGAATGCAAAAGTATCTTTAGTGATTGCCGACAGAGAATGTTTCGGATTGGAAAGAGCAAAAAACCATAACATAGAAAACGTTCTGATTCCGAGAGGGAAAAACTTCAGTAGCGAATTGAGTAAAATCATCCCGGAAAATACAGATTTAATCGTATTGGCAGGGTTTTTATCCATTCTGAAACCTGAGTTTTGTGAAAACTGGAATGGAAAAATCATCAACATTCATCCGGCATTACTTCCGAAATTCGGAGGAAAAGGAATGTGGGGACATCATGTTCATAACGCTGTGATTGAAGCTAAAGAAGTAGAGAGTGGGGCGACTGTACATTTTGTAACGCCGGGCATTGATGAGGGAGAACCTATTCTTCAGAAGTCTTTTGAAGTGACTGCTGATGATACTCCTGAAACACTGGCTCAGAAAGTCCACCAGATTGAATATGAGATATTTCCTATAGCGATCAATAAGGTCCTGGGAAATAAATAATGTAACAATATAACAATGTACCGATTTACCAATCATTAATTGTTACATTGCTAGATTGCTAGATTGCTAGATTGCTAGATTGCTAGATTGCTAGATTGATACATTGTTACATTAATAAAAAGAAATCTAAGTAAAAATAAAAGTAAGTTCGGAGGTGAAAGACCCGGACACAGTTTGAAATAGCTGTAAAAAGTAAAAAATTGAAAGTAAAATGAGTAAAAAGAGAGTTTTAATCAGTGTTTCTGACAAAGGTGGATTAATTGAATTCGCGCAGTTTTTGGAAGCTCAGAATTATGAGTTGATCTCTACAGGAGGAACGTTCAAACATTTGAAAGACGCTGGTTTAAATCCTATTCAGATTGATGAGGTAACCAATTTCCCTGAAATGTTGGATGGAAGAGTGAAAACTTTACACCCAAAAGTTCACGGAGGATTGTTGGCTGTTCGTAGCAACGAAGAGCACATGAAAACCGTTCAGGAACACGGAATTGGTCTGATTGACATGGTAATCGTAAACCTTTACCCTTTCTTTGAAAATGTAAACAAAGACATTTCTTTACATGAAAAAGTAGAGTTTATCGATATCGGAGGCCCTTCAATGCTTCGTTCTGCAGCTAAAAACTTTGATTCTGTAACGGTAATCACTGATGTTGAAGATTATGCAGCAGTGAAAATCGAAATGGAGCAAAACGGGGATACTTACATTGAAACCCGTAAAAAACTGGCAGGAAAAGTATTCAACCTTACCTCTGCATATGATGCCGCAATTTCAAGAATGCTTTTAGATGAAGAATATCCTACTTACCTGAATGCGTCTTATAAAAAAGTTGCTGACTTAAGATACGGAGAAAACCCTCATCAGACAGCTGCTTACTACGTTTCTACTTTCGAGAATGGAGCGATGAAAGACTTTGAACAGCTGGGTGGTAAAGAACTTTCTTTCAACAATCTTCGTGATATGGACCTTTGCTGGAAAGTAGTGACTGAGTTCAAAGAAGAAATGGCTTGTTGTGCCGTAAAACACTCTACCCCTTGTGGAGTGGCTATCGGAACTTCAGCATTGGAGACGTACCAGAAAACATTCGAATGTGATCCGGTTTCTATCTTTGGCGGAATTGTTGCAATGAACTATAAAATTGATGCAGCAACAGCGGAAGAATTAAACAAAACTTTCCTTGAAATTGTAATGGCTCCTGAATTCGATGAAGAAGCTCTTGAAATTTTAAGAAAAAAGAAAAACCTGAGAATCATCAAAATCGTAAACCCTGTTTCTGACAAACAGACTTGGGTGAAAGTAGACGGTGGTATCCTGGTTCAGGATAATGATACTCACTTCTCTGACGATATTAAAGTTGTTACAGAAGTACAGCCTACAGAAGAGCAGAAAAAAGCATTACTTTTCTCTCAGAGAGTAGTAAAATATGTGAAGTCAAACGCAATTGTAGTTTCCAACGGAATTCAGGCATTCGGTATCGGTGGCGGACAGGTAAACAGAATCTGGGCGACTCAGCAGGCTATCGAAAGAGCAAAAGAGAAATTCTCCGGAGATTTAGTATTGGCTTCAGATGCATTTTTCCCTTTCCGTGATGTGGTAGATTTCTGCGCTCAGGAAGGTATCAAGGCGATTATTCAGCCAGGTGGAAGTGTAAAAGATCAGGATAGCGTAGAAGCTGCAAATGAGCACGGTATTCCAATGATGTTTACAGGGGTTAGACACTTTTTCCACTAATTAAAATAGAATTAAAAAATAATTAGGGATTGTATTTTTAGCATTCAAAATTATATATTTGTAAAATAAGACTAGATAATAAATAAAGTATGAGAATATTAATCATAGGTGAAGGCGGTAGAGAATCTGCTTTAGCGGCAAAGCTTCAGAATGACTCAAGAATTTCTAAAATGTTTTTTGCCAACGGGAATGCTACTACCGATGTAATAGGGAAAAATGTTCATTTATCAGAAATCAAAGAACTTAGAGATTTCGCTATTAAAGAAAAGATTGATCTTACGATCGTAGGTCCGGAGGCTCCTCTTGTAGCGGGTATCAAGGACGAATTTAAAAAGCATGATCTTAAGGTTTTCGGGCCTACTCAAAAAGTAGCGAGCCTGGAAGGAAGTAAAGCTTTCTCTAAGAAATTTATGCAGACCTATGATATCAAAACAGCGAAGGCTGTAGTATTTGATTCATATAACGAAGCTAAAGAATATGTGCAGACACAGCAGTATCCTTTGGTAATCAAGGCTAGTGGTTTAGCTGGTGGCAAAGGGGTGGTTATTTGTGACACCCTTGAAGAAGCTGAAGCTACCATCCATGATTTCATGATCAGAAGAATCTATGGAGATGCTGGTATTCGTTTAGTTATTGAAGAATATTTACAAGGTTTTGAAGCTTCTATCATTGCTTTCTCTAACGGTGATAAACTATTCCCGTGTGTAGCAGCAAAAGATTATAAAAAAGCCGGAAACGGAGATACAGGACCTAATACAGGAGGTATGGGTTCCGTAGCACCAAGCCCGGAATTTACTCAGGAACATTATGCAGATTTTGAGAAAAATATCTTAGAACCTACCATTACAGGTCTTAAAGCTGAAGGTTTCGGATTTAAAGGAATCATCTTCTTTGGATTGATGGTAACGAAAAACGGAACTTACCTTCTTGAATACAACATGAGATTCGGAGATCCTGAAACTCAGGTATTGATGGCATTGATGGAAAACAATCTTCTTGATGTGATCCAGGACTGTATGGAAGGAAAAGACATTGAACTTAAATTTAAAGATGAAAAAGCTGTTTGTCTTGTAATGTGTTCAGGAGGTTATCCGAGAAACATCGAAATTGGTTTCGAAATTACAGGAGAAGAGAAGCTGAAACATAGTAAACTATTATACGCCGGAGCAGTTAGTAAAGGAGATAAAGTGGTTTCCAATGGCGGTAGAGTACTGAACATTGTGGCTACAGGAGCTACCTACGAAGATGCCCGCAAAAAAGTTTACGAAGATGCAGGTCATGTACATTTCGATTACGGCTTCTACAGAGACGACATCGGAAAGTTTTAATAAAAATCACGAAAAAAGATTTGGATACATTCCAAGTCTTTTTTTGTAAAACGTTTGAATAAACAACAGGCTTTAGTAATAAGCCGCAGATTTTTTTAGGTTTTATATTCCATCAATAGAATTGGGCTTTAGCCCGAACCTGAATAAATTGCTTAAAAAGTTTTTGAGCGAATATTTTGATGAATAGATATGATACAGGCTTTGTCATTCCGTAGGAATCTAACCTTCCATATCTCTTATTGTTGAGATTCCTACGGAATGACAAGAGTACTGTGAATCTCTAATACAATTAAACAATCAAAAGAATCCTCATTATTATAATTTATAAATCATAATTCAAAATGAACAACGGTATTATTATTTTAGATTTCGGATCCCAGTACAACCAACTTATCGGAAGAAGAATCCGTGAGATGGGCGTGTACTCTGAAATCTTACCTTACAATACACCATTACAAGATATTTTAGCAAAACAGCCAAAAGGAATTATCCTTTCCGGTGGACCAAGTTCTGTGAATGCAGAAAATGCTCACCTGGTTGAAAAAGAATTATACGAACAGGGAGTTCCTGTTTTGGGAATCTGCTATGGAATGCAGATGACTGCTCACCTTTTAGGAGGAAAAGTAAATAAAGGAGAAAAAGGAGAATATGGTAAAGCCAACCTTGAGATCGTTAAAGAAAGCTCTTTATTAAAAGGAGTGACTCAGAACTCTGTTGTTTGGATGAGCCACTTTGATGAAGTAGGAGAATTGCCTGCAGGTTTTGAATTAAACGCAAAATCAGGAGTAATTGCTTCCATTTCTAATGAAGAAAGTAAAATCTACTGCGTTCAGTTCCACCCTGAAGTTTCTCATACTGAAGAAGGAGGGAAAATGCTTGAAAATTTCGTTTTCGGAATCTGTAACTCAGAGAAAAACTGGAAACTGACGAACTATATCGAAAAAACAGTAGAGGAAATCCGTGAGAAAGTAGGAGACAACAAAGTAATCCTTGGTCTTTCAGGAGGAGTAGACTCTTCTGTAGCTGCTGTTTTGATCCACAAGGCTATCGGTGATCAGTTAACTTGTATCTTCGTAGATACGGGATTATTGAGAAAAGATGAAGGGAAGAAAGTAATGGATCAGTATGGAGAACATTTCCATATGAACATTAAAATGGTAGATGCTCAGGAAAGATTCCTTACAAAATTAGCTGGTGTTGACGATCCTGAAGCAAAAAGAAAAATCATCGGAAACGAATTTATCCACGTTTTTGATGAAGAATCTCACAAAATTGAAGGCGCTAAATTCCTTGCACAAGGGACTATTTACCCGGATGTTATCGAAAGCCAGTCTGTCAACGGACCCTCTGCAGTAATCAAGTCTCACCACAATGTTGGAGGACTTCCTGAAGATATGGAGTTCGAATTATTAGAGCCTCTGAGAGAGCTTTTCAAGGACGAAGTAAGAAGAGTAGGAGAAGAATTGGGTATTCCTCATCACATGGTATACAGACACCCTTTCCCAGGTCCTGGATTAGGAATCAGAGTATTGGGCGCTGTAGATGCTGAAAAAGTAAGAATCCTTCAGGAAGCTGATGATATCTTCATCGAAGAATTATATAAAAATGACCTTTACGAAAAAGTATCTCAGGCATTTGTAGTTCTTCTTCCGGTAAAATCTGTAGGAGTAATGGGAGACGAAAGAACTTACGAATACACAGCTGTAGTTCGTTCTGCCAATACCATCGACTTTATGACAGCAACGTGGAGCAGACTTCCTTACGAGTTCTTAGATACTGTTTCCAGCAGAATCATCAATGAAGTAAGAGGAATCAACAGAGTAGCTTACGATATTTCAAGCAAACCACCTGCAACTATTGAGTGGGAATAATTTTTGACTTGAATTTTAAATACAAATCCTGCCCGCTTTGGGTGGGATTTTTTTTGTTAAAACTGTTTTAATGAAGAAATGATCAGTAAAATATTTAAAGCAATTAGCAAGCAATATACCAATTTGAAGAGTATATGCTTGTGGAAGATAAGATAATTTAAAAATACTAATCCGGCTAAATAGAAATAAACAAAGGTTTTAACTTCCTGAGCTTTTATTTCAGATACAGAAAATAAGTTTACGTTATGGGAGAGATTGACTATTGAATTTGAATAAAAAATTCTTAGAATAAAAATAATGGTGATGCTTATGAGTAAAGTTACTGCGTATGGTTTCATCAACTAATAAAAATTTAATATAATCATTACTCTCCGATAAAAGGTATAAATATATTGAGAATATCAATATTTACAGCATGAATTAACAGGCCGCTCCTCCGGAGCTATAATTTTAAAACAAATATGTCCTATTAACAGCTTAGCTCCTAGTGGAGCTGGATTTGATCCCGTTGGGATCTGCTGTTAGTAGAAAAAAAGAAGTTCCCATAAAAATAAAGCTCCAGAGGAGCGGCCTGCTAATTATGCTTTAATTTAATCGGACAAGAATGATTTTTAATTTACATTGTAAAAATAAAAATCTTCAGCAGAAAAAGTATTCAAGTTTTCCATAAAATCAAAATAAGCATTATAAATATCAGGATTTACAGACAGATATGGATGAGATAGAGTATTGACCACAATGTATTCTATATCATGAAATGTATGAAGAAGATTTTTTACTTGTAAAGCATATTGACTCTCTATGAAAATCAGAGGATAATTCAAACAGATATATCCTATGGGCTTATTTCCTAAGTGCAGAGCCGTAATTTTTTCTGTATCCATTTCTATATGAATGTCATAATGAAATGAAAGTACCTCCACTACAGAGCTGAAATCAGAATGTTTCCAGTAATTATTTGAGTGAACTGCTGTTTGTAAAGTTTCGGTAATATCCACTGTTAATTTTTATATAAATGGTTGGAAAGTACTTTTATATAAGGATTTAAATAAAATATTTTTCCTAAATTTAAGTAAAATTACATCAAATGCAAATAGAAACAAGAAACCTGACCCTTCAGGATTATGATGAACTGGCGGAAACGATGAAAAGGGCTTACCCGCAAATGTCGGAGTCCATTTGGTCCAAAAAAAGTATTGATAAACTGACAAAAATGTTCCCCAACGGACAGATTTGTATTACGGTAGACGGTAAACTAGCTGCTGTAGCACTTTCTATTATCGTTAATTACGAAGAATTCGGGGATGATCATACCTATAGCGATATCACCGGAAATTATACATTCAATACCCATACTTCAACGGGAAATGTCCTTTACGGAATAGAAGTTTTTGTAGATCCGGAATTTCGTGAACTCCGTCTGGGAAGAAGGTTGTATGATGCAAGAAAAGAACTTTGTGAATTACTAAACCTCAAGTCTATTGTTCTGGGCGGAAGAATCCCGAATTATCACAAATACAGCCACGAGTTTTCTCCACGAGAATATATCCGAAAAGTAAGAGATAAAGAGATCTATGATCCGGTATTGTCTTTCCAGCTTTCCAATAATTTTCTTCCGATAAGAATCCTGAAAAAATACCTTCCTGAAGATGAAGCATCGAGAGAAAATGCAGTTCTTTTGCAGTGGAACAATATCTATTACAGCCGAAAACCGAATACCATGCAGGACAGTATTATCCGTCTTGGGTTGGTACAGTGGCAAATGAGAACCTTCAAAGATATTGATGCTTTTTATGAACAGGTAGAATTCTTTGTGAATGTGATGGGAGATTACAAATCAGATTTTGTTCTTTTCCCGGAACTGTTCAATACCCCTTTACTGGCTCCTTTCAATAATCTTTCCGAAAGAGACAGTATGATAGAACTGGCTAAGCTTACCGAACAGATCAAGAATAAAATTTCAGAATTAGCGATCAGCTATAATGTGAATATTATTTCAGGAAGCATGCCTGTTTTTGATAATGAGAATAATGATTTATATAATGTAAGTTATCTTCTTCACCGTGACGGCCGCGTGGACGAATACCGGAAAATTCATATCACCCCGAACGAAAAGAGATATTATGGAATGAAAGGAGGAAATGAAATCAAAGTTTTTGATACCGACTGCGGAAAAATAGGTCTTGTGATCTGCTATGACGTAGAATTCCCGGAATTACCAAGGATTTTAGCTGACCAGGGCATGAAAATCTTATTCGTTCCTTATCTTACGGATACCCAGAATGCCTACATGAGAGTGCGTCACTGTGCTGCTGCGAGAGCCATAGAAAATGAATGTTATGTAGCCATTGCAGGTTGTGTAGGAAACCTTCCCAAGGTAAATAATATGGATATTCAGTTCGGGCAGGCTGCGGTATTTACCCCTTCTGATTTCGCGTTTCCGTCCAATGCAGTGAAAGGAGAAGCGACTCCGAATACAGAAATGACTCTGATTGTTGATGTTGATCTGAATTTACTGAAAGATCTTCATCACAACGGTTCTGTTCAGGTAATGAAAGACCGCAGAAAAGATCTTTATGAAACTTACCTTAAATAAAACAATTCCGGGGCAGCTAGCTGCCCCGGAATTTTAATTATTCAAACAGATTAAACTATCCTTTCTTAGCTGATTCTCTAATTAAATCCTGATTGTTTTTATAAACCTCAAATTGTTCAGGACTTAAGATCTTTTTAAAATCTTTATCCAGTGCTTTAAAATCACTGATAATAACCTTTTTTGCCTTATTGCTGTCTGCATCTGCAGGACCTGCATTTTTCTTATTAAGACGCTTTCCAAAATCTTTCTGAACTTCCTGAACTCCTTTGAAGTTGATTTCATAGGCCTGCTCAACTTGTCTTTCAGTAAGATCCAGAATCGGGACCATCAGCAATGTTCTGAAAAGCGCAATCTTTTCTGCCCTGTCCTGTTTTACCACTGCCATCTGTTCCGGGGTAAGGATTTGTCCCAATGCCTGATGACGCTGGGCAATGATACCTACAAACTCATCAGCAATTACTTTGTTGTTTTGGGAACTGCTATTATCGCCGGCTTTGCTGTCAAGAGCAATAAGCGCATCTGCGGTAGTTTTATTGATTTCTTCAATTTTACCCATCTGCGATTCTGTAAGGCCTAAATAACTCATTTCTTTTGTAGCGACTTCGGCAATAGAATGAGCTGATGCTACCTGAGCTTTTACTTGTGTTGTAAACACGACTGCTGATAGTATAAGACCAGCTGAAATAATTTTTTTTAACATAGTGTTGTAATTAAATTAATGGTTTGTTGTTAATTGAATATGATTATGAATTTAATTCTCGTTTTAAAGGATTTCTATGTAATTGTTTGATAGTTAAATATTTGTGTGTGTGTTTTTATTGTTTTAGATAGAAATAACGTGCCATACATTCTGGCACATAGGTATTTTTTGGAGCAAAAAAAATACCCAAAGAATATTTCTTCGGGTAGTGTATAATTCTGTATAAAATCTGATTTTACATATACTGAGGGCATACTACAGCAGGGCAAATCAATCCTGGACATTTTGGTCTTCCGTCTGTAGGGCAGCATTGGTATGAGCAGTTTCCAATAATGATTCCGCTTCCTGCAATCCCTTTTAATTGTTCTCTTGAAAGTTTGTTGTTACGTAAATTTTTCATGTTCTAATACTTTTGGTTTGTTTTATTTGTACGTTGTAAATATAGATAATTATATTAAATTTTATCACTAATTATTGAATTTTGATATTATGATTGTTGTTTTATCTGTAAAATGTTGATTATGTGTTTTGATTTTTAATTTTGTGACGTAATGTTGTTATCACGATTCTTTTCATAAAGGAACAATTTTTGGAGTAAATTGCACTTACTATTGATAGACTATGTTTGACAAGCCGCAAAGAAAACTGAAAAGATCCGCAAGACTGATTTCCGTACTGAGTAAATATGGATTCAAAGATATGCTGGCAAGGATGAATGGAGGAAACAAGCAGGACGAAACTGCCAATTCGGATGAAATTATTTCTAAAGGAACTGTTTATGAAAGAATAAGACTGGCTCTTGAGGAACTGGGCCCTACCTTTGTAAAGCTTGGCCAGACATTCAGTAACAGGGAAGATCTTTTACCGCCGGAACTGATCCAGGAGCTTCAGAAGCTTCAGGATAAAGTGGAAACAGTAGATATGGACGTAGAAGAAGCGCTCGAAAGTGAATTCAATATTTCCGTGAAAGATTATTTTCGTGAAATCCAGAAAGAACCTATCGCTACAGCTTCCATTGCCCAGGTGTATAAAGCTGTTTTGAATGATGGCAGCCCGGTAATTTTAAAATTGAGAAAACCCGACGTACAATCTGTTATTGAAGACGACCTACTTTTGATCAAAGACATTGAAAAGCTGATATCTGCCTATTCGGAAATAGGAGAAAAACTGAATCTGAAGCAGGCTATTTCTACCTTTGAAAGATCTTTACTGGAAGAAGTTTCCTTGACTAATGAAAGGAACAATATCCTGCAGTTCCGACTGAATTTTAAAAATAATAAAGAAACCTATGTTCCAAAAGTCTACGAAGAGTTTTCCAACAATAATATTCTTTGTATGGAATTCATTGATGGGATCAAGGTTACAGATAAATCCCTTCTATTAGCCAATGGTATTGATCCTGTAAAAGTTTCTGAAGCAGGATTAAGGTTGTTTGTTTCTCAGATCTTAGATTACGGATTTTTCCATGCCGATCCTCATGCCGGGAATATTCTGGTGAAGAAAGATGGTAAAATCGTTTTTATTGATTTCGGGGCGGTTGGGAAAATTCAGCCCAATGATAAAGAAATTCTTGAAAGTCTTATCGTAAGTTTTGTAGCCAAAAATTCACATAAAATAGTTCGTTCCCTCAAAAAAATGGCCATCAGTTATGAGATCCCCGATGAAAGACGGTTTGAAAATGATGTGGAAGAAATCCTGAATTTTGTACACAGCTCATCATTACAGGATATTAATGTGCAGGTGATCATTAACAAGATGAAAGATATTTTGAAGGACAACAGACTTTATATGCCGGATTATTTCTATCTCTTATTCAAAGGGATAAGCCTGATAGAAGGAGTTGGAAGGAGTATTAATCCTGATCTGGATATCGTGAAAAGTCTTCATCCTTACACGAAAAAGATTTTCACCAAGAAAATAAACCCTAAGAATCTTTTAAAAACAGGGATGGACCGGATGATGAATTTTACGGATAATGTAGATGAAATCCCGAAAGAGCTTCGTTCTGTGCTTCAAAAACTAGATGAAAACAAATTTACAGTATCCAGTGAGATCAAAAATATAGACAAAACCAACCAGCTGATCAAATCAAGTGTTGTCAATCTGATTCTGGCTATGGTTTTAGGAGCCAATATCATTGCAACAGCTATTGTTTTTTCTTCAGAATCCGGACCAAGAATCGGGGAGTTGTCTTTGGTGGCTGTTCTGGGCTTTATTTTCTCAATGATATTAGTTCTGATACTTTTGCTAAGAGTTACAAGAAAGTAAGCCGCATATAAAAACCAAAACCTACAATGAAAACACTTATTATAACTGCAATAACCTTCTTCAGTTCGTATTGTTTTGCTCAGCAAGGAAATGAAGAAAAAGTCCAGGGAGATTTTGACGGAAACGGAACAAAAGAATATGCCTATACAAAAGTAAGTGACTGCGGTGATGAATGTGAAGGAAAATGTGAGACCACTATTTACTTCAGCGATAAAAGTATAGCCTCTATAATTGTTTCGCCAGCCAATCAGGGAAGTTTGTACAATTTGGGAGACCTTAATGGTGACGGGAAAGATGAGATTGGTTTTTATCCCAATTGGTGTACCAGTTGCTGGCATCCATTCTACGTGTATACTTTAAGTAAAGCAAGCTGGAAACCATTATTATCACCTATTTCAACACATTGTAATCAGTGGGAAGAGGATAAGTTTCCCATCAAAAAAGATCCGAAAAAGAAAGGTTATGTTATTGTTACCTCCAGTAAATGGATCGATGATGACATTAAAGTTATCAGTAAAAGTGTTAAGGTAAATTAGAATGTTAACTTGTTGCTGGTTGTTCTTTGTTGCTGGAAATATCAATATTTGGTAGTGATTTCCTATAATCAGAGAGCTGCTCCCTATAACCTGCTGACTAATATCTGCCACCTCTGATTTTCAACTTCTAATTAAATGCCTATCTTTGCAAAATGGAAAAACTCACTTTTGCGGATTTTGACCTTCCGGTTAAAATTCTTGATGTTTTAGCGGATTTGGAATTATTTGAACCTACCCCGATTCAGGAGAAGAGCATAAAACCTATTCTTTCAGGAAGAGATGTTATGGGAATTGCCCAAACAGGAACCGGGAAAACATTAGCTTATCTTTTACCCGTTCTGAAAACATGGAAATACAGCAAGACAGGAAATCCAACTGTTTTGGTGCTTGTTCCTACAAGAGAATTGGTGGTTCAGGTAACTGAAATCCTTGAAAAACTGACAGAAAACATTACGGCAAGAGTAATCGGAATATATGGTGGGAAAAATATCAACACGCAAAAGCTATTGTTCAACAATGGTTGTGATATTTTGGTAGGAACACCGGGAAGAGTGATGGACCTTTCCATAGACAACGCCATCTCTCTGAAAGAAGTACAGAAACTGATCATCGACGAATTTGATGAGATGCTTAACTTAGGTTTCAGACCACAGCTTACACATATTTTTGAAATGATGAAAGAGAAGAGACAGAATATTCTTTTCTCTGCAACGATGACGGAAGCTGTAGATGAAATGTTGGATGTATATTTTGCAAATCCAATAGAAATTTCATTGGCAAAATCAGGAACTCCGCTTGAAAAAATTGAACAGACTGCCTATAAGGTTGAAAACTTTAATACCAAAATCAATTTACTTGAACATTTGCTGAAAAATAATGCAGATATGTCTAAAGTATTGATTTTTAATAATAATAAAAGGCATGCCGACCTGCTCTTTACTAAGATTGATGAGCTTTTCCCTGGTCAGTTTGATGTAATTCATTCCAACAAATCTCAAAACTACAGACTTAAGGCTATGAAAAGCTTTGAGAACGAAGAAGTAAGAGGTTTGATTACTACGGACGTAATGGCAAGAGGTCTTGATATTTCAAGCATTACCCATGTGATCAACTTTGAAACGCCAGATATTCCGGAGCAATATATCCACAGAATTGGTAGAACGGGTAGAGCAGACAAAGACGGAAAGGCAATTACTTTTGTTACTAAAAAAGAAGAACCTTTGATTCTTGACATTGAACTATTGATGGATAAGGAGCTGAAGTATAATGAATTCCCGGAAGACGTTAAGATCAATCCTAAAAAGATTGCAGCTGAAGAAGATCAGATTGTCATGAAGAATCCTGCTCAGGTAAAACTGAATGATGGAGGAGGTGCATTCCATGAGAAGAAGGCTAAAAATACAAAAGAAAACTGGGGTGGTCCTTCCAAAAGAAAAACACCTAAGAAGTTTGGAGCCAATAGAGCTCAGCAAAAAGCAATATCGAAATCGAAAAGAAAGAAATAAAATAAAAACTCCCAACCTAATCTAGAGTGGGAGTTTTTATTTTTTAATCAAATTGAATGTTATTGTTCTTTAAAATTTCCTTAAACTTATCTGTTTTGCCTTCTTCTTTCATACTCTTGTAAATATATCCGATCATTTTTTCAGCATCTGATCGGTAAGGAGATTTCTGTTCGGAATAGAGCCTGTAGGCTTTACAAATATTGTCAAGACCTTTCTCATTATTCTTCAGATGAGTAAAATAGACTTGTCCCATCCCATAGTAAACTTCCGGATCACCGGGATATACTTTATCAAAATCGTTATAGGCATCGATAGCTTTCTGATATTCCTTCTTATAAACATACGTTATTGCTATGTTCTGTAAAGGCATTTTACCTTTTGGATCGGCAGCCAATGACTGTTTATAAGCATTAAGAGCTTTATCATATTCTCCAACTCTTCTATAGCAGATTCCCAGGTTATCCCATGCATAAATGAATTTTGGATCAATCTTTACGGCCTGCTCATAATTCTGAATGGCCTCCTTCCAGTTTTCTTGCTTGGATGCGTCAACGGCTTTCTGGTAGAAATTAATTGCTGTATCATTCTTTGAGAACTTGTCATAGCTGGTTTCAGTAGTTTGGGTAGCTTTTTGTACGCTTTCGCAGTTTTGCATCAGATAACGCTCAAGCTCATTATAGCTGTCCTTATACTGTTGTGAATTCTTATTCGTATTAAAAGTCAGGTTAATCTCTTTTTTTCCATTCACTTCCGTTGTCTTTTCTGCCTGTTTTTCTGCTCCTTTCAAAAGGGTTGATATCTGAAGTGCTCCTGTATATTTGTCAATACATTCATGAACATCTTTTATGATATCTTCCTTCTTTCGGTTTGACAGAGCAATAGAATCAGCACATTTACAGGCTTTTTCTGAGAGTTCCTGAAGAATCGTTTTTTCATTAGGTTTTTTCTGAGAAAATGAAAGAGAATACAGTAAAATAAAAAATAAAGTGGTTATTGGTTTTTTTATCATGGGTTGTAGTTTATTTCAGATAAGGAGTAATGATCTTCGTCCAGATTCTGTATCCTTCAGGCTTAAAATGAAGCATATCTTCTACAAAAATATCTTTTCTTACATTTCCGTCAGCATCTTCCATTGCTTTCGTTACGTCAATGAATTCAGCATTGGGCTCTTTCTTCATAAAAGCAGCAATTTTTTTGTTGGCAATTTTCATCTGTGGCCAGATCACTTCTCTGCTCGGAGAATATTTAATGGAAATATAATCCACCTGAATATTAGGAAATCTTTCACGTATTTTTTTATAAAAAGCTTTATAGCGGTTCACCACTACTTTTGCTTTCAGCTGATGATTGTCTGCAAAATCATTTTCCCCACAGTAAATGATGATCTGTTTGGGCTGATAAGGAGCTAAAAGATCATTTGCAAAATCATTAAGATCAGTAAGTCTTGAACCTCCGAATCCTCTGTTGATAATTGTTTTGCCGGGAAAATAATCTGCTATATCAGTCCATTTTGTAAATGATGAACTTCCCAGAAACAGGATGGCATCCTTTTGAGGCGGGTTTTGCTGATCCAGTTTTTTAAACTCCTGGATATCCTGCCAGAACATCGGTTTTTTTTCCTGAGAAAAGGCAATAGCAAAGTACAGCAATAGAAATGCTGATAGAATCTTCTTCATTATATTCAGTTTTAAATTAGATATAAAAGTAATAAAAAACTCCCGATTAGCGGGAGTATATGATTTATCTTTTGTAAGTAACGTAAGGAATGTCAGGAATTTTATCTCCATCCATATCAAAGATCCCTGATTGCTGGGCAAGTTTAAGTTCTTTGCCTGTCAAAACATCAATTCTGTAGTTTACAGAACCTTCGTCACCAAGTTTAATTCCAATCACTTTTGAATCAGCATCGTAGGTATATCTTCCTTCAGTTTTTTCCGATGGGGTACAATCTGCACCTGTTCCCGTATATGCTGTGTAGCTTACATAATAGTCTGTTCTTAAGAAAAGAGTATTTTTAGCTGCACATCCTGTTAAAGTTTCAGTATAAAGCACTGTTTTATTATCTTTTCCGGAAATTACTTCCCTTTTAACTTCCTTCCAATCTCCCTTCATGATATCCATGTCGTAAGCTTCGAGATTGTCATCTTTACAAGAAGTAAGTGCCAGGGCAGAAAAGGCAAATAAAAGTAGCTGTTTTTTCATTTTCACAAATTTAAGAATATGCTAAAATATAAATAAATTTGAAATATCTATAATGAAATAATGATTTTTTAAACAAATGTTTGTAAATTAAATAATTTTGAGAAGGTTATCGGTATTTTAACTGATATAAATCACTCAGGAAATGAAAAATTGATTTTAAAAAGGTAAAGAGAGTATAGTAACTGCTAAAATCAAAAGAAGCGGGTGGAAACCCGCTTTCTATATAAATTAATGGCTGATCCGGCTTTGGCCGAATCATAAATTGCTATATTAACTTCAAACTTTAAACCTTGAATTTAAAATCTTTAGTAGCTCATTTCTACAATTTTATAAGCATCTTTTGGAGTCAGTTTTTTGTATTCTCCAAGCCCTAACCAGTTTCTGTCTGTAAAGGCTTTTTCAACCTTTTCAGCAGTTCCTTTGAAGTCTTCTGTATATTCAGAAAGTTTGGTTTTGATATGAAGGCTGTGGAAAAATTCTTCCATTTTTTTGATTCCCAGTTCAGCTTTCTCTTCTACAGTTCCGTCTTTGATTCCCCAAACTCTTTCAGCGTACTGAGCCAGTTTGCCCTTTTTATCTTCAAAGTTGTAACGGTAATGAGAAGGCGCAATAATAGCCAGTGTTCTTGCATGATCAATACCGAAATAAGCAGTCAGTTCATGTCCCATAGCGTGTACTGCCCAGTCCGTAATGACTCCTTTCTGGATCAATCCGTTCAAAGCCATGGTACAGCACCACATAAAGTTTCCTGCAGCATCATAATTGAAATCATCGGCCAATACTTTTGGAGCGGTATCCTGCAGACTGATCAGAATGCTTTCTGCAATTCTTTCCTGAAGATCAGCAGAAGAAGGAGCGGTCATATATTGTTCCAAAACATGGGTATAAGCATCAGTAATTCCGTTCACGATCTGATTTTTTGGGATAGATCGGATAACTTCCGGATCCAATACAGAAAACTGAGGGAAAAGTCCGGGTCCTCCTGAAGATAATTTTTCATTGGTTTCCCTTCTGGATATTACGTAACCGGAATTCATTTCTGACCCCGTTGCCGGCAGTGTTAAAATACTTCCGAAAGGCATTCCCTGACCTTCAAATGTTCTTACCGACTTTCTCAGAATATCCCATGGCTCACCATCATAATTCGCAGCTGCAGAGATAAACTTCGTTCCGTCAATCACAGATCCACCGCCTACAGCAAGAAGGTAAGTAATGTTTTTTTCTTTGATAAAGCTCAGAGCATTGATTAAAACTTCGTATTCAGGATTGGCAGGAACTCCGCCAAACTCATACACTTCATGATCTTTCAAAGCCTCTTTTACCTGGTCATAAACACCATTGTTTTTGATGCTTCCACCACCATAAATCATTAATATTCTTGCGTCTTTAGGAATTTCGTTGGAAATTTTAGCGATTTCGCCTTTCCCGAAAAGTATTTTTGTTGGGTTTTTAAACTCGAAATTAAGCATTGTTCTAAATTTATTTTAAGTCAAATTTACGGAATGAAAAAGGAAATGTGAGTTAATGAAATTTTAAAATTGCTATTATTCAATTTTATGAAAACTATTTATGCTTTATTATTTTTCCCAAAAATCATTACAAAGAAGAACAGTTTTCATCTTTTGCATAAATACCGTTGCTCTTCGCTTCAATTTTTCCGGTCCTTCTGTTGATTTTTACCAAAAAAGATTCTTTTACGGCCGGACAACCCTTAGACTGCATAAGATACATGGAAATATGGCGGTCTTCTATCTTATAAGTTCCGGTAAATCTGTTGGTGGTATCAACGGAGTAGCCGTACGTTTTTGCCAATAAAATAGCTTCAGGAAGATTGTCTACCGTTCCGATAAAATCTCTCAGCTGCTGCTCATTGGAAAAATAAACCGATCTTTCGTTTTTGCATGCAAGAACGTATGAAAAACAGTTGTTCCCTATACATTTCTGGAAAAAACCTCTTTCCGGAACAGGTTCATTGATGGTCATGAAATCAGGAGCCTGACTTTCATAAATTATGGCTTTTTCATAATCCAAGTCATTGCTGAGAACGCGCCAGTAAGCATAGTCTTTATCCGGCACAATGAAGGGATAGAGATATTCTACGGTGTCAAGAATATCGGGAATTTTTTTATAATCATCGGGAACCTTGGCCTGACTGTAAAGCAGATTAGAGAGAATCAGGGAAAATGCGATGATGAGTTTCATAGAGAATGTGTTTCCGGTGCAAATGTAAGAAAGAGAATTATTCCAATACAATTTTATAATATCCTTTTTCAGCAGTTACATCAATATCTATACCTGTAAACGTTAATTTATTAATTTGATAGCCATCACACCCTCCATTAAATTCCGATGATTGTATTGAAAAGTCTAAGTCTTTAATATTAGAAAAGAATTTATATTTTTTTGTTCCATTATAAGCACCTACATTTTCTACAATGATCATATTGTCGGATGTTTTGGACAGTTGGATGCTATTGTTATCTTCGTCCTGAACTGAATAAGTGGTCAATGTTCCATTGGCAATAAGATTTTCATCATTAGAATCCACAAACTTAAAAAGGACTGGAAGAGGTGCATTATAACAATCTTTTTCACATGAGATGAAAAGAAGGGCTATGAGTAGAAAGGTAAATATTTTTTTCATGGATGATGGATGGTGTGAAGAGTAAAATTACTATTATTTTTTTGCATTTTGGTCTCAATTTTTGTCATTTGTCAATTAAATTAATTTCAAAATCACTTACATTTGTTACTATGATACACGACCAACGCGCAGAAAAATTCAGGCAGATTGTGGAAAATAAGTTCCAGATCTACAATTCATTATTTATGAGCCTGCCTTATGATAAAATGACGAACATCGGGATGCTGCTTCCGTTTCTCTATGAAGAAAGCAGAACCGGATATGAAGCAGGAAAGACTCCTGAAGATATCGTCGAAGAATTCTTTAAAAATCATACCGATCTTCAGAATGAAGAGCAGAAATTGGAACTGCTTTTTAAGATCATCCAATATATAGAAAGACAGGTTGTTTTGTTTGACAGTATTGAAGATGCAGCATTTCCAAACCTGCATTCTGAAAGTGATAATGGGACGGTGACGAACCTCTTTGAACGTTCTTTTCAGGATCATAAAATTGAAAAGGTACGTGAAAAATTAAAGGATTTTAGTGTAAAGGTTGTATTTACAGCTCACCCTACTCAGTTTTATCCGAGTTCAGTACAAAGGATTATCCAGGATTTAAGAGGAGCCATTATCGGTGATTCGGTGACACAGATTGATATGCTTTTGCAGCAGTTGGGGAAGACTCCTTTTGTCAACAAAGAAAAACCTACTCCGATAGATGAAGCGCTGAGTATTATTTCCTACCTGAGATATGTGTATTATGATACCATTGGTGAACTGTTTACGAAAATCAAAAAGACTTTCGGGAACGGGCATTTTCACCTTCATGAAGATATTATCCAACTGGGCTTCTGGCCTGGAGGAGATAGGGATGGTAACCCTTTTGTCACTGCGGATGTAACGAAAAGAGTAGCGGAAGAACTTCGTTCAGCAATCCTCAAATCTTATTACAGCCATTTGAAATTTATCAGAAGAAGATTAAGTTTCCGTGGGGTAGCTGAAGTTTTAACACAGTTAAGTGAAGAGTTATATGCTGCAATTTTTGATGGAAAAAGCATTCAAGCAGAAGATATTTTAACGAAAGCTAATGAAGCGGAAAAAATATTAATCAACGAACATAACTCTTTGTTTTTAGATCTTTTGGTAAATTTCAGAGACCGTGTGATGATCTTCGGAACTCACTTTGCAACATTGGATATACGCCAGGACAGTAGAATTCATCAGAAAGTTATTGATGAGGTATACGCAAAAGTGTACGGAAATGAAAAGGCTGAATATGAAGAGAAATTCAATAAACTGATTCAGGTTTCAGAAACGGTAAATGCTGAAGATTTTGAAGATATTGTAAAAGACACCCTGTTAACTGTTTCACAGGTCTCAGAAATTCAGAAGTTAAACGGGCTTCGGGGAATGAACCGCTATATTATTTCCAATTCTGATGCCGTAAAGGATGTGATGAATGTTTATGCATTCTTTAAAATCTGTGGTTATAAAGATAAAGCAATCAATATGGATATTGTTCCGCTTTTTGAAACTATGGAAGGTCTTGCCAACGCAGAGCACGTAATGAACGAACTGTATCATAATCCTGTCTATAAAAAACACCTTGAAAAAAGAGGGAACCAGCAGACGATTATGCTTGGATTCTCAGATGGAACGAAAGACGGTGGATATCTAAAAGCCAACTGGGAAATTTATAAAGCGAAAGAAGTATTGACTAAACTCTCCGAGGAGAATAATATCAAAGTTGTGTTTTTTGATGGTAGAGGAGGTCCGCCTGCAAGAGGAGGAGGGAAAACCCACGATTTCTATGCTTCTCAAGGAAAAACGATTGCCAATAATAAAATTGAACTTACGATCCAGGGGCAAACTATTACCAGTATTTTTGGAAATAAAGAACAGGCAAAATACAATTTTGAACAACTTCTGACAGCCGGAGTGGAAAATGACGTGTTCAAAAACGCAAAAAAAGACCTTACAGAAAAGGAAAGGGCTTTGATCATAGAACTGGCAGATATCAGTTATCAAAAATATTCAGACTTAAAAGCACATCCAATGTTTGTTCCTTACCTTCAGGAAATGAGTACGCTTGAATACTATGGAAAAACCAATATAGGAAGCCGTCCTTCAAAAAGAGGAAATGGCAGCGAATTGAAATTTGAAGACCTGAGAGCCATACCATTTGTAGGTTCATGGTCACAGCTAAAACAGAATGTGCCTGGATTCTTTGGGTTTGGATATGCTATGCAAAAGATGAAAGAGCAGGGTAGATTTGAAGAAGTAAGAGAGCTGTACAAAGGTTCGGATTTCTTTAAAACCTTGGTTTTGAACTCGATGATGAGTATGAATAAGTCTTATTTCCCTTTGACGTATTATATTAAAAACAATCCGAAATTCGGAGCATTCTGGAATGTTCTTTTCAATGAATATGAACTTTCCAGAGATATCATGCTCGAGTTGACAGGATTTAAAATGCTTCAGGAAGAAGATCCTTTGTCCAGAAAGTCTGTGAAAATCCGTGAAAAGATTGTTCTGCCGTTATTGAGTATTCAGCAGTATGCTTTAATGAAAATTCAAAAAGGAGAAGGAAATAAAGAAGTTTATGAAAAGCTGGTAACCCGTTCTTTATTCGGGAATATCAATGCAAGCAGAAACTCAGCTTAAGTTATTTTATACAAATGTTTTGTACATATTGTACAATAATATATTAATAGGAATGGGCTTTAGCCCATTCTTTTTTTTATTAATCAATCCATCGGCTTTAGCCAAAATATATTGTATGTGGTTGTAGAAGAATATCTCTCGCCTATTCAACATTACATGCAGTATCAGAATCTGCTTAATCTGTTTAATTTGCGAGAGATAAAATAGTTATTCCTTTAAGAATTTTTCATACAAAACCTTATCCTTCGTCTGAATTTTAAGATAATAGGTTCCTTTGGGAAAATCCTCCACTTTTATAGATTTCTGATTATAATTTTTTCTGACGAGTCTTCCCAGATTATCATAAATTTCTAAAGACAGTATTTCCTGTTCTGAAGCAATGTTTAGAATATTTTTAGCAGGATTCGGAAATATAGAGCATTTTTCTTTCTTTACAAGTTCAGAGGTATTCAGAACGAGGTTGTATAAGTTTCCGAAATTAAGAATACCATATCCTATCTGATCTGAATGGGCAGGATACAGTGAAGCGGTCTGTCTCAGTCTTGTTCTGATCTGTTCCCTGTTCATCGTTGGAAATGCCTGAATAAGACAGGCTACTCCTCCGGCAGCAATAGGCGTTGCAATAGAAGTTCCGTTCACGATTAAGGTAGCATTATCATAAACGGTTGTAGTTCCAGTTCCTAGAGTGCTTCCATCAGGTTTTACGATCCCGAGAGCATTTGGCCCATAAGAAGAAGAAGGAGAGGCATTTCCGGCAGCATCTACATTTCCAATAGAGAATACTTTTGCATTGTCAGAAGGTGTCAAAAGGTAATGCCATGGCTGTTGTCCGGAATTACCTGCAGCAGCAAGTACAAAAATCCCTTTCTCAGCAGCAATGCCTGCTCCGCGTGCAATGAAAGAAGTACTTCCGTTCATATCGGCATACGTATAATTGTAACGGCTTTCATCAAAAACATTGTAACCTAATGATGATGTAATAATTTCCACTCCTTTTCTGTCCGCTTCTTCAGCAGCCTCAATCCAATAGAGTTCTTCTTCAGGAATTTCTACAGCAGCATTTTCACTGCGGTAAAGATAAAAATCAGCATCAGGGGCTGCTCCTACAAAAACATCTTGCAGATATCCGCCGATAACTCCTAAAACAACAGAACCATGAGGACTTAGCGCTGTATTGTAAATATCTCCGGTTTTGGTAACAAAATCATAAGATGCTTTGATATGATTATTTGTCCACAATCTTGCAAAAGCAGTTCCCGTATTCACTGTGGGAAATCCGGCATCAATCACCGCTATAGAAATTCCTGTTCCGGTGTAACCTGCGAGATGAAGCGGCCGAATATTAACCTGGTCAATTTGTGCAGAACCGGAACCATAATTAAAGTTCGTGAGTGTTTTATTGACACTGGCATCATCTTTCCATTTTCCAGGTGCTGTTTTTACGGTTGTTGAACTGTTTCTTGCAAAACTTTCTACAGACAAAACAAAGGTTTGAGACTGCAACAACGTTTTTTGAGCTGGAGTGGCATTTACTGCAGCTCCGTTAAGCCATTTTGAATAATCTGTAACCGTAAATCCTAAATTTTGAAGATTCTGGAGATAAGACTGTTCAATAGGGGCATCCTGATCATTGAGCGGTATTCCCAGTGCGGTACGCCTGTTGAGTGATTTCTGGCTGAGTTCTGACAGCGGATTTGCATAAAAAGCTGCTTTATTAGGCTTATCCGTGAAGTAAACAAAAACGAGCTCCGTTTGTGCTGAAACGGTTAGGTAACCTGTTAGGAAACAAAAGAGTAAAAGTTTTTTCATGAAATTTATTTGTATAAAGATAAAAACAAAATCAATAAAATTTTTGATAGGATTTTAAATTCCTTATTTTTACAGAAATATTTATTATATGAAAAAAATTCAGATGGTTGACTTGCAAAGTCAGTATTACAAAATAAAGAATGATGTAGACAATGCAGTGTTGAATGTAATGGATTCTGCGGCATTTATTAACGGTCCTGAAGTAAAGTCTTTCCAGAATGAATTGGAGTCTTATTTAGAAGTAAAACATGTGATCCCGTGTGCCAATGGTACAGATGCATTACAGATTGCCCTGATGGCTTTAGATCTGAAAGAAGGAGACGAAATTATTACAGCTGATTTTACTTTTGCTGCAACAGTAGAAGTAATTCACCTGCTTAAATTAAAATCTGTATTGGTGGATGTGGATTATGATACATTCACGATTTCTACAGAACAGATTAAAAAAGCAATTACCCCAAGAACAAAAGCAATTATTCCGGTACATATTTTCGGACAGTGTGCCAATATGGAAGAGATATTGAAAATTGCTGAAGAGCACAACCTATATGTTATCGAAGACAATGCTCAGGCAATCGGTTCAGAATATACATTCTCTGATGGAACCGTAAAGCAGGCAGGAACAATGTCTACAGTAGGAACAACATCTTTCTTCCCTTCAAAGAATCTTGGATGCTACGGAGACGGAGGTGCTATTTTTACCAATAATGATGAGCTTGCTCACCGTTTGAGAGGGATCGTTAACCATGGTATGTATGAAAGATATTACCATGATGAGGTAGGAGTAAACTCCCGTTTGGATAGTATTCAGGCTGCGGTTTTAAGAAAAAAACTTCCTCACCTGGATTCTTACAACGAAGCAAGAAGAAGAGCTGCAGACTTTTATGATGAAGCATTTGGAGGAAATCCAAATATTCTTACTCCCAAAAGGGCAGAAAATTCTACACATGTATTCCACCAGTATACTTTAAGAATTCTGAATGGAAAACGTAATGAGCTTCAGAAGTTTTTGACGGAAAAAGAAATTCCTGCAATGATCTACTATCCGGTAGCATTAAGAAAACAAAAAGCCTACTATCAGGAAAGTAATGATGCAGATTTTGTGAATACAGACAAACTTTTGGATCAGGTAATTTCTTTACCTATGCATACAGAATTAGATGAAGAGCAGCTGAAATATATTACAGATGCAGTGCTTGAGTTTATGAAATAGATATGCTTCACGAAGAAAGAATATTGAAGCATAAGTTCGCTTATTTTTTTACAATTATTTTCGTTTTTGCTTGGATTATTTATTATGGAGCAGTAGTTATTAATATTCTGCTTAAAGGATACAGAGTAAAAGATGAATATACTGGATTTGAAATACCCTATTATTCATTAACATTTATAATATTTACATTATTAATTATGACCTTTATAAGTATTTTTAAAGAATCAAATAAAATGTTCTTGTATCTTAATATCTCTATGTTTTTAATAATGATTGCAGGGTTGGTTACTTTTTATGCCAAGTTGGGAGAGACTTCAGTAAAGTCTATTTATTCACTTTTAATAACAATAGCAGTATTGGTTATCGGACCCGCAATTTTAATTAATTATTTAAAACATAATCCGGCAAAAAGCGAAATAGAAGATATAGGGAAACACAAAGATTAAAAAATAAAAATGGCAATACTTGTTACCGGCGGACTTGGATATATTGGTTCTCACACTGTAGTAGAACTTCTTAATAACGGCTTTGAAGTAGTTATTGTAGATGATTTATCCAATTCGGAGAGGTTTATTTTAAAAAATATTGAGGAAATTACAGGTAAGAAGCCGGTTTTTTATCCTTTTGATTTGAGAAGAAAAGAACTTCTCACTCAGGTTTTTGATGCTCATCAGATTGATGGATGTATCAATTTTGCTGCTTCCAAAGCGGTAGGTGAGAGCCAGGTAAAACCTGTGGACTATTATGAGAATAATTTGTTCTCTTTGATTAATATCCTTAAGGAATTTAAGGAAAGAGAGATTTCTAATTTTATTTTCAGTTCATCTTGTACAGTATACGGACAGGCAGATGAAATGCCGATACATGAAAACACTCCGTTGAAAGTACCTGAAAGTGTATATGGGAAGACAAAGCAAATGGGAGAGCAGATCCTGATTGATTTTGCCAAAGCCTATCAAAGTAAAGTATCATTATTAAGATATTTTAATCCAATCGGAGCGCATCCTTCCGGAAAACTGGGAGAGTTGCCGATAGGGATTCCTAATAATTTAGTACCTTATGTGATGCAGACGGCTTCAGGAGTACGTGAAAAACTGAACATCTGGGGTGACGATTATACTACAGAGGACGGAACGGCCGTTCGTGATTATATCTATGTTGTAGACCTGGCGAAGGCACATGTTGCAGCATTAAAAAAACTGATGGAAGATCCATCAACGGATGCTGTGATTGATATTTACAACCTGGGAACAGGAAATGGATCATCTGTGCTGGAGGTGGTAAAGGCATTTGAAAAGGCCAATAATGTAGAAGTGCCTTATCAGATCTGCGCAAGAAGAGAAGGGGATATTACTATTGCATATGCCAATCCTGAAAAAGCGGAGAAAGAACTTAACTGGAAGTCTGAAACGTCTCTGGAAGAATCTTTAAGAACCGTTTGGGAATGGCAGAAATATTTAAACAGTAGAAATTCATAAACATACGTATTGAGAAATCGTAATGTTGTATGAAACAATAATTTAAAAGATAATAAAACAAATTACAAAACACCTTCCCTGAAATTCAGTGCTTTATTTTTTAAGAACATGTATTTCAGCGGAGCTTTAATTTACAATTAATATGAAGACACAGAGAATAGGTATTACATTTTCATCATTTGACTTATTACACGCAGGTCACATCAAAATGCTTGAAGAAGCTAAAACGGTATGTGATTATTTAATCGTGGGGCTTCAAATCGACCCGTCACACGATCGTCCCAACAAAAATAAGCCAAGCCAGACTATTGTTGAAAGATATATTCAACTGAAAGCAGTGAATGCTGTAGATGAGATCATTCCTTATTATACAGAAGAAGATCTTTTGGATATTCTTAAATCATTTGTAATTGATGTAAGAATTATCGGAGATGATTATATGGACAGAGATTTTACAGGTAAAAAATACTGTGAAGAAAAAGGAATTGAGCTTTTTTACAACAAAAGAGACCATAGGTTTTCCACCAGTGATCTGAGAAGAAGAATCTACGAAGCTGAAAAAGAAAAATACTCGAAAGCAGAACCTGTAAAATAACAGGAATAAAAAAATCCCGAAAGTTACTTTCGGGATTTTTTGTTGTATTACATTGGACCGCCTTGCTGGTCGTCTCCTGCTGCATTGGAATTGATATCCTTTTTCTTTTTAGGCTGTTCAATTTTTTCTCCCTGCTTGAATCTGTAAGTTAATGATATAGCAAACTGTCTTGGCTGCCATTGCATATAGTTTCTTCGTGTATAATCCTCATTGAAACTGAATACTTCTCTGCTTCTTGTGTTGAATATATCCTGAATATTGAAGGAAATTGTTCCGTCTCCTTTCCAGATTGTTTTAGAAGCACCAAGGTTCAGCGCATACATATCCTGAGTATTTTGGTTGGCCGATTTCTGTGCCCCTCTATAGAATCCTTGCAGTTGTACGCTTAACGTTTTGTCAAGCCTGAATGTTGTATTCAGACGTGCTCTGGTAGAAAATCCGTTTCCTGTAAAATCCATATTACGGGTTTGCTGCTGCTTATTTTTATCAATAGCATCATAATAAGCAATTCCGCTGGTTTTATATCCGAACATGTCAAGGCTTCCCATTATTTTCAACCAGGCGAAAGGATCGTAGGTGAAGTTCAGGTCCAAACCGTAACGATCATCACTTCCTAAGTTGATAGGTTTTGTATAGAATACTCCCAGGCTTTCATCAGGTCTGTAGACTAGCATTTTAGTATCATCAGTGGCATGTCTGTAGTATAGGGTAGGATTAATGGTAAACTTTTTTCTCGTAATATTATATCCTACTTCAAATGAATCTACATACGATGGGTTCAAATCTATGTTTCCTTCAAAAATATTCTGGCTGTTGCTGTAATTTGGGAAAGGAACCATGAAGAATGATCTTGGTCTGTCTATTCTGCGGGAATAATTAAGCAAAATCTGATTGTTTTTAGAAACATCATAGCTTAAGAATACACTCGGAAATAAATTATTGTAGTTTTTAGTTTTATCGATCCTTTTGTCATTAGGATTTTGATTGATATAATTGATGCTTACATTTGAAAGCTCATCTCTTAATCCCAGCTGATAAGCAAATTTCTCTCCGATTTTACTTTTAAACTGCAAATAGAAAGCATTGAAAACTTCCTTATAGTCAGTATTGTTGTTATAACTAGGAATATAAGGATTGTTGGAAGTACTGCTTACAAAGTTATCATACGTATTATCATTGACATCCAATCTGTATCCTGCTTCAAGCTTTGATTTTTCTCCTATTGGTAGTTCATAATCAGCCTTACCAATGATTGTTTTGCTTGACGAATGTCTTCGTGTAACATCTTGCACATCAGGACGAAGGTCATAGGTTTCAAGAATGTCTGCATTATTATTACTTCTGTTCTTTTGCAAGCTCAATGATACGGCTAAATTCTGTCCTTTATCATCAAATTTGTGATCCAATCCTAAATCTCCCTGGAAAGCAAGATTATTGAATACACTTTTAGAATCTCTTCTTCCGGTAGGGTTTAATAAATTCCATTGCCCTGCAATAGTGCTTGGGTCCGGGGAATCTCTGAAGAACCTGTAAAAGCTGTCATAAGTATCCAGAAGTTCATTTCCGTCTCCTTCAAATGTTCTCACCAATCCTGTGAAATTGATTGATGTCTTATCAGATAAGTCATGTACAAAACCGGCACTTACATTATAATTTTTATTATAAGTTTTATTGGTTGAGTTCTGCAACTGATGTGCAAGAACATCGTTGGGCTGCTGAAAAGGAAGGATTTTAGGGAATGTAAGGTTATGATAAGTCGTTTCCGAATTATTCTTGGTTTTATTTTCTGTGTAGCCACCGCCACCGTTCAGAAACCAGGTCCAGTTGTTTTTTCTCCAGCTTAGGTTGGTATTAAGAGAAGTTCTTGGAAAATATCCTAACGATCCTACCACGCTTCCGTTAAATCCAACTTTTTTGCTTTTTTTAAGGATGATATTCAGAATACCGGATGTTCCACTCGCTTCAAATTTAGAAGAAGGGTTGGTAATTACCTCAATTCTTTCAATCTGGTCAGCAGGAATACTTTGTAATGCATTGGCTCCATCGTCAATTCCCAATAGGGCAGAAGGTTTACCATTGATCAGAAATTTTACATTGGTACTTCCTCTCATAGAAACGGTTCCGTCTGTATCTACAGAAACTGAAGGAACATTCGTTAAAACATCCTGAAGGTTTCCTCCTTTGCTCACGATGTCCTGTGAAGGATCATATGTTTTTTTGTCAAGTTCTACTTTATAAGGTTTGGCTGCTGAAGCGGTAATAACAACACCTTGTATTTCTTTTGTTTTACCATCCACAGTAGAGGTAGGCTCTGCTTCAATAGATAGCGCCCCGATATTCCCTGCTGCAGCAATATTTTTGCTGACTACACTTTTTTTGTAATCAATCGCTTCTACGGTAATATCATAATCTCCCGGCATAAGCTGAAGCTGATACTGTCCCTTTTCATCAGTCAGTACAGCATCACTTAACGTTTTGTTCGCTTTATTACTGAAAGTTACAGAAGCGTAAGGAACCGGCTGATTTTTTTTGTTGACAATGATTCCTGAAACTCCAGCCTTCTCCTGTGCAAAAGCCATCGCTGCTGCTGAAAGTACTAATGTAAGTCCTAACGTTTTTCTGGTGAAAATATTGACAATTTCTGTCTTATTCTTCATAGGTTATTTTTTTGTATAAGATCGTGAAAGAATAACCCATAATATTTTGAATATCCATATCAATTTGATCTTCAAAACATTATGGTTTTATGTTTTTTACTAACTGTATAAATTTTGAGGTGCTTTCTAAACTTATTTTATATTTTTTGAGTTGAGCCAGTCCTGATAAGCTTTTGCATTCACCGCGTGCTCTTCTGCACTTGCTGTAAACTTATGATATCCAAATCTTGCTGGGTCAGCACACATAAATATATAATTGTTGTTTTCAGCATTTAAAACAGCATCTACTGAATTTTTATCCACTACGCAGATAGGCCCCGGAGGAATCCCAGCATTGGCATACGTGTTATAAGGTGATGGTGTAGATAAATGCTTATATAATACCCTTTTTATAGGTTCTTTAAAATTAGTCTGCTTATTGATTGCATAGATTACCGTAGGATCAGACTGAAGCTTCATTCCTTTTCTGTAACGGTTTAAATATAATCCGGCAATCGTTTTCATTTCATCCTTTTTTCCTCCGGATTCCTTATAAACAATAGAAGCCAAAGCATAAATCTGATCTCTTGTAAGGCCAGACTGCTGTTCTTTGTTTTTTCTTTCGCTCGTCCAGAAATCATTATACTGATTCTCGAACTTGGAAAAAAATTCTCTTGGGCTTACCGTCCAGAAAAAATTATAAGTATCAATGAAAAAATACTTTTTTAAATCTTCAACATTTTTATAGCCTTTCTCCTGCGCAACGGCATCCAGATCATTCACAAAATGCAGTGAATCAATTTCTGTTTTTTTAGTCACCTTACCGATCATTTGATACATATCCCCAAAATCACCGATTCTGTAAGAATTTGCGGCTTGGTTACCTGCTTTGATCATATTGACAAGGTTCTTGTTGCCTGTTCCCCTTTCGATATGATAACGCCCTGCTTTAAAATTGGTATCAAGACCTTTCTCTTTAGCTACCGCTTCAAATGACTCCCTGTCTTTAATATAAGGAGCAATAGAGTCTAGGATCTGTTTAAAGCCTGCTCTGTGAGGAATCAGGACATAACCGTCCTTTTCTACATTATTCCCTAAATATTTATTATAAAATCTCAAACCAAAAAATCCTGCGACTACAAAAATCAGCAGAATGACAATGAGAATTGCTTTTTTCATTCTTATAAATGTTGATTAAAAGTTTTTTGTTTTTAAAGAAGATCTGTCTTACCTCTAAAAACTTGCTTTGCAGGACCTTCCAGCCAAATGTTCTGGAAAGCATCACCGCTTTTTTCAGCATATACTTTAAGATTTCCGCCTAAAGTTTTAACTTTTACAGAGGTTAGATTATGTTTTTGCAGAAAAGTTAAAGCAGAAGCTGTAACTCCTGTTCCACAACTGTAAGTTTCGTCCTCAACGCCTCGTTCATAGGTTCTTACAAAAATCTCATTATCGGAAATTTTTTCTATAAAGTTCACATTGATTCCTTTTTCTTTATATTTTTCAGAATTTCTGATGCCATATCCTTCGCCATACACGGGATAATCCTTCAGATTTTCTACATATTTTACATAATGTGGAGATCCGGTATTCAGAACGAAGTCATTTCCGTCATGTGAAACGGTATCTACATTGATCATTTTTAATTTAATGATTCCGTTATGGATTTCAGCTTCATGTTCGCCGTCTGTTGCAATGAATTTGCATTTATCTTCAAAAATGTCCAGGAAAAAAGCAAAAGCAACAAGGCATCTTCCTCCGTTTCCGCACATGGTGCTTTCTCCTCCGTCGGAATTGTAGTACACCATTTTGAAATCATAGTCAGGATCGTTTTCCAATAGAATAAGACCGTCAGCACCAATTCCGAAGCGTCTGTCACATAATTTTTCAATAATGTCTTTATCTTTAGTAAACTGCAGATCACGGTTGTCTACCATTACAAAATCATTTCCTGTTCCCTGATATTTATAAAATTCCATATTTTTTTGTTAAATGAAGCAGCAAAATTACTATATTTTAAATGAAAAACGAACAGTGTTAACTGTTCGTTTTGTTATTTATAATCGTTTTATCTAAAGCCTCCGCCACTGCTTTGCTGTCTGCTGGAACTGTTGGAACTGCTGCTTTGGCTGCCTGAGCTGTTTCTGAATCCACCACCGGAAGATTCTGATCTGCTGCTGCTGCTGCTTCCGGAATTTCTGAAACCACTGTTATTCTGGCTTCCCTGGTTGCTCTGATTGCCGCTGCTTTGATTTCTGAATCCGCTGTTACTGTTGGAGTTTCTGAATCCGCTGTTGTTTTGATTACCCTGATTGTTTTGAGAACCACTATTTTGGTTTCTGAATCCACTGTTGCTGTTGGAGTTTCTATTATTATTGAATCCTCCGCTATTATTATATGAACCGTTACTGTTCGTTGTACGTGTATTCTGGAATCCGTTTTGAGGTCTTGAAGAAGAAGAAGATCTTCTTTCTACATAGACTTTTCTTCTGGAGTTATTATAATTGTCATAGTAATAAGGAATTCCATTATCATAGTAGTAATTAACGTTGTTTCTGTAATAATAGCCGTCATTACCATAATATCCTCCATTTCCGTAATATCCGGAAGGAGCATAATAATACCCATTGTTATAGTAAGGATCACCATAACCGTAACCTCCATTATTGCTTCCGTATCCGTCGGTATATGCTAAACAAGATGTTAAACTGGTAATAGCAAAAATACTGACTGCTATTTTAAATAAATTTTTCATGACTTTATTGTACTTTTTTTTCTTTAAAACTTTTTTTCCAATTGACGTATCCTAAGATAGCCATTATAGTAAATACCAAATATTGCACCGAAGTGATTCCAAGTCCCTTAAAAATCATCATAGGAATGCAAATTAGATCCCCGATAATCCAGAAAATCCAGCTCTCAATGCGCTGTTTGGCCATCAACCACATTCCTACCAAAAATATTGAGGTTGTGAAAACATCCATCCAGTTTGCCCAGTCCAGATGATACAATCCGAGACTGGTTCCTTCCATCGAAAATTGATTATCAATATAAGGTTTGTAATAGTAAATAAGGGTAACAAGTGCCAGACTCAGTATAAAAAGCAAGCCGGCATAGATCCATTCTTTTTTGAGAGCCCAGGTGACATCAACATGAATATGATCTTCTGAATTCCTGGCCCATAAAATCCATCCGTAGATACTCATTACAGTATAATAAACGTTGATCAGGCAGTCTCCTAGCAGACCGAAATTGAAAAGAATATAAACATAGATCAGCGTAGAAATAATGCCGGTAGGATATACCCAGATGTTCTTTTTTATCGAAAAATACACACTCAGAGTTCCTAAGATGGCTGCCGAAGTTTCCAACATAATCTGTAAAGTATCATAGCCTTCATAAGGCTTTATGAAAAGATCATATAAATTCATACCCTCAAAAATAAAGAAATTTTACTTTTTTTTAGAAGTTCCTTACAGGTTATCAAATATAATAATGTTCCTGCAAAGTTTCCCGATTTGTGAAAATTCAATGAGGAAGTGATGATTATTGAGAAATTCTGTTTATTTAGGACGGTAAAGAAGTTGTAAGATTATAATGACATTACCGACGTTTTCAAACTACAACCATCATGATATATCTCTACATTCTTTTTTTTTGTAAGAATATAGATTACGGCATATTTGTATTATTACTGACTTCCTGGTTCTGTGGTTGAGAATCAGAACGGGAAAACTTCATGTTGGTGAAATACTATGAATAAGGTGCTGGTCAGGTTTTTAAAGTCTTTAATGTAAAATAAATGATGAAATTTTAACGATTAACGTGAGAGTTTCTAAATTTTTTATATTTTCGTAAATCCTTAATAAATAAAAAAACATGTCGAAAATTTGGGTTAAAAAGCCACTAAGTGCCTATGAGGCAGATATGAAGAAAAGTGAGCTGAAAAAAGTCCTTGGAAAATGGAGTTTAACAGCAATTGGAGTGGGTGCTATCATCGGTGGTGGAATCTTTGTTCTTACGGGAACGGGAGCCTATTATCATGCAGGACCAGCACTTGCCATTTCCTTTATCATTGCAGGTATTGCCTGTGTTTTTGCTGCATTATGTTATGCAGAGTTTGCATCCATTATTCCTGTAGAAGGTTCAGCTTATGCTTATGCGTATGGAACTGTAGGAGAAATTTTTGCATGGGCCATGGGGTGGTGCCTCATCCTCGAGTATGCCATGGCGAGTATGGCCGTTTCCGTGAGTTGGTCCGGATATTTTAACAAGTTTTTGAAAATTTTTAATATTCATTTACCTGCCTATCTGACATCGGATCCTTCAAGTTATACCGGAGATGGTTTTTCAATGAACCTGCCTGCATTCATTCTTGTTCTTTTAATTACAGCATTATTGGTAAAAGGGACTAAAGAAGCAGCAGGAGCTAATAACCTGATCGTATTAATGAAAACTTCTGCCGTTATCTTTGTAATTATCGCTGGGGTGTATATTATTTTCTCTAATACTGATCTTTATAACGCTGTAGATGGTGTTAAAAACTGGAAGCCTTTTATTCCAGATCCAATACAGATTAAAAACTCTGAAGGTGATCTGGTCTCCGCTTATGGTATTAAAGGTATTATTTCCGGAGCAGCCGCTATTTTCTTTGCTTATATTGGTTTTGATGCTGTTTCTACACAGGCTGGAGAGGCTATTAATCCTAAAAAAGATGTTCCTTTTGCAATTATTGCTTCATTATTAGTGTGTACGGCTTTGTATATCTGTGTATCTCTTGTATTGACAGGGATGATGCATTATACAGACTTTAATCCTGAAGGGAAATATCCTGATGCTATTAAAGCTCCTGTAGCGTATGCTTTCGAAATTGCCGGAAAACACTGGGCGAGTAACGTTGTCACAATTGCAGCTACTGTAGGATTAATTTCTGTAGTAATGGTAATGATGATGGGACAATCAAGAATATTCATCGGAATGGCAAAAGACGGATTGATTCCTAGATTCTTTGGTGATCTTCATCCAAAAACAAAAACCCCTTATAAAGGAATTATTTTGCTAGGAGTTGTAGTCGCATTGATCGCTGCATTTACACCAATTTCGACATTGGCAGATATGACAAGTTTCGGAACCCTGTTTGCGTTTACACTGGTTTGTATTGCTGTTTGGGTAATGAGAAAAAAAGAACCTAATTTGATCAGACCTTTCAAAGTTCCTGCTTATAAAATAGTAGTCGCATTGGGTGTATTCATCAATATTTACTTGATCTTTAACCTAAGTGCTCATGCATTGGAACTTTCCGCAGTATGGTTGTTCTTAGGAGGTTTAGTATACTTCCTTTACGGAAAATCAAACAGTAAATTGAACAATCCTGAAAAATATCAGAACCAAGATTAATAATAATATAAACCGCTTCGGCGGTTTTTTTTGTCCCAAAGATTATAATATGAAAAATATTTTCACCCTTTTATTTCTGTCCTTAGGACTTACTGCATTTTCCCAACAGGTGGAAAGCCTTGAAACAATTCTTACTGATAAAATCAGTATCAGAGCGCTTGAGTTATATGACAATAAGGTCTGGTATAGCGGTACAGATTCCAAATTCGGGTTTGTAGATCTGAAAGATTATAAAAATCAGAAGCAGATAAAACTTTCCGAAGATAAACTTCAGTTCAGGACGTTGGCACAGGATAAAACCTCTTTCTATGCCATCAACATTGAAAGTCCTGCTTACTTCTTTAAAATTGATAAAAAAGATCTGAAATCACAGATTGTCTTTAAAGATACTGCTAAAACGGCTTTTTATGATGCTTTACATTTTGTAAAGGATGGATACGGGATAACGTTCAGTGATCCTGATAAAAATCTTTTGATGAAGCTGGCATTGTTATTCCCTCATAAGAAAATGTACGAGACATGGAATCCTCCAATGGGTAATCACGAGAAAGTAAAACTAAAGGAAGGTGAAGCCGCATTTGCCGCCAGCAATACCAATATTGCTTCCTACAAGGACATCCTCTGGATTGCAACAGGTGGGAAGGCTTCCAGGATCTTTAAGCAGAAAGTATTGGACTGGAAGATTATTGAAACCCCTTTCATTCAGGGAGAGTCTTCACAGGGAATATATTCCATCGATTTTTTTGAAGACCATTTCGGGATTGCTGTAGGAGGTGATTATACAAAGCAAGATGCCAATATCAATAATATTGCCACCACAAATGATGGTGGTGAAACCTGGCAGATTCAGGCTTCAGGGCAGAATGCAGGCTATACAACCTGTGTGAAAATAAAACCGGGTTCCAAAGGGAAAGAGATTGTTGCAGTGGGAGACAAACATATCAGCTATTCCTCTGATTTTGGGAAGATATGGAAGAAAATTTCTGATGAGAAAGGCTTCTTTGTCTGCCAATGGATTGATGGTAACAAGGTTGTTCTTGCCGGAAATAATAAAATTGCTGTTATGAAATTAAAATTTTAAATAGCAGAGATAGAATTTATCACTATTGGTCAAAAGCCTGATCATACGTATTTAGACTCATTATAAAATAGAACCTAATATAATTCATAGGTTAAAATTCATAACTTATGGTTAATTTTGTAAGATGAAATTTTAATGAGGTAAAATTTCATACCCTTATAAAATTTTAATTTTCAAAATGAACTCTTTAATAGATAAGTATAATATTCCCGGACCACGTTACACTTCTTATCCTACCGTTCCATATTGGGATGAATCAACATTTTCACCGGAAAAATGGAAGGAAACCGTAATCAGGTCTTTTCATGAGAGCAATGCAGAGGAGGGAATTTCTATTTATATCCATTTACCTTTCTGTGAGGCTTTGTGTACGTTCTGTGCATGCCATAAGCGTATTACAAAACAACATAGTGTTGAAGTTCCTTATCTGGAAAGTGTTTTAAAAGAATGGAAATTATATCTTGATCTTTTCAACGAAAGACCTAAACTGAAAGAATTACACTTGGGAGGCGGTACTCCTACGTTTTTCTCTCCTGAAAACTTAAGAACATTGTTAGAAGGAATCTTCTCAACAGTAGACATTGCAGAACACCCGGAATTTTCTTTTGAAGGACATCCTAACAATACCACAAAAGAACATCTTCAGACATTGTATGATCTTGGTTTCAGAAGAGTAAGTTTTGGGGTTCAGGATTATGATCCTAAAGTTCAGAAAGCAATCAACAGAATCCAGCCGTTCGAAAACGTAAAAAACGTTACTGAATGGGCCAAGGAAATCGGGTATAGAGGAATCAGCCATGATCTGGTTTTCGGATTGCCACACCAGAATTGGGAGGCTATGGAACACACGATCAGAAAGACAATGGAATTGAAACCTGATAGATTAGCTTTTTATTCTTATGCACACGTTCCATGGGTAAAAGGAGTGGGACAGAGAGGTTTTGATGAAAATGACCTGCCAAGCGGTGAAGAAAAACGCCGTTTGTATGAAGATGGTAAAAAACTTCTTCAGGATTTAGGATATATTGAAGTAGGGATGGATCATTTTTCTCTTGAACATGATGATCTGTACCAGTCTTTGATTCATAAAAAACTTCACAGAAATTTCATGGGCTATACTTCAAGTAAAACCCAGCTGATGGTAGGGCTTGGTATGTCTGCAATATCAGATTCATGGTATGCCTTTGCACAGAATGTAAAAACTGTGGAAGAATATCAGAAGATGGTTGAAGAAGGTGAAATTCCTGTTGTAAAAGGACACGTTCTGAGTAAAGAAGACCTGATCGTAAGAAGACATATTCTGAATCTGATGTGTCAGCTTGAAACCACTTTTGATATCAACAACTCTTTCCCTGAGCTTGAAAATGCACTGGAAATGTTGAAAGAAATGGAAAATGACGGGTTGGTTGAGATCAACGGAACTGAAGTTAAAATTACAGAAGCCGGGAGAGCATTCACAAGAAATGTGGCAATGGTTTTTGACCTAAGAATGATGAGGAATAAGCCGGAAACAAGAATTTTCTCAATGACAATATAAAACAAAAGCGGTTCAGATCTGAACCGCTTTTTTATTGATTTATGGGTTTATTTTATTTAAACACAAAGTTCGAAAAGATTTTATAATTTGATTTATCTTTTTGTTCGCAAGCCCATTGTGTTTAGTGAAATTTTTTTGCTTAGTGAAACACCTTGGCGATCCTTTTTCATAGAATTTTAAAAACCTTTGCGTTCCATTTGCGTTTACATCCAGGTATTACTATTTAATAATCAATTTCTGACTGTAAGATTTCATTTCTCCGGATTTTAGATTGATATAATATACTCCGGCAGGGATATGGGAGATATTAATACTTTTACCATTCGTAATCTGATTGGTTTCCAGTACTTTTCTTCCTTCCGCACTGATGATTTCCAGGGTTGCTTTTTTATCTTTCATACCCTCAACAAAAATCTCTTTTGAAGCAGGATTAGGATAGATTTTAATGCTGGCTAACGTATTTTCCTGAGTAGCCAGAGTTCCCGTTGATATTTTAAAGATTTTTCCACTGTTCACGGCGGCTACATATAATCCTTTTTGATAGTCTTCTCCGAAAGTAGAAAAGTTATTTCCGGAATAAGGAGTCGTCCAGGTGATGGCATTATTGCTATCCAACATTCCAATTTGGGTAGAACAGTAATCTGCGAAGAAATATTTTCCCTGAAGTGAAGGATATTGAGTTCCTCTGTAGACATAACCGCCCGTTATAGAACATTTTCCTCCGGAATGATCATAAACTGCAATAGGAAAGGTCATGGTAGACTGTGCAGCGCATCCTGCTGGATTGTAAGAATCATTTCCTTCATAACAGCGCCATCCATAGTTCAGGCCAGCCTGAGTAATCGGCATTTTGTTGATTTCCTCAATAGCTCCTTGTCCTACATCGGCAATCATTGCATTTCCGGTAGTCAGATCAAAAGAGAATTTCCATGCATTTCTGAGGCCATATGCCCATATTTCATCGGCACCAGCTACTCCGGCTCCTGCAAAAGGATTGTCTGGCGGAATATTGTAAGGACCAGTAGCATCTACATCTATTCTCAACATTTTTCCAAGCAGAATATTTTTGTTTTGAGCATTATTGTTGGGGTCGCCACCACTTCCTCCGTCTCCGGTGATGATCCATAGTTTTCCGTCAGGAGCAAAATGAATGCTTCCTCCGTTGTGATTGTCGAATGGTTTGGGAATATTCAGAAGGATTTTTTCTGAATCGGGATCGGCAACATTGGGATCTGTTGAACTTACACTGTACCTTGCGACGATAATATTTCCTGAAGGATTGTTATAATACACAAAAAAATATCCGTTAGCAGGATATTGAGGATGAAATGCAAGGCCAAGAAGGCCTCTTTCGCCACCAAAAACAATTTTCGTTCCGATATTCAGGAAATTAATGGGATTAATTGTCCCATTGGGTTGAATAATTTTAATGATACCGTTCTGTTGTACAACAAAAAGCCGGCTGTCATTGGCGTTCGTAATCTCTACAGGACTGGTAAGTCCCGTGGCAAATTCTTCCAAATTAAGGCTTTGAGAATTAACAATTAAGGAAGAAAAAGTACTGATGCAAAAAAGTAGTTTTCTCATAATATTGTGATAGTTAGTGTGTTGGTGAAGTGAATGAAAATTTTATACCAATCATATTTTGAAAACTTCATTATGATAGCATGAAAAAATTGTTAAATCTTAAATAGAAATCACAATACCAATATATCTGGAAATAAACCATTTCTGTTGTTAAAAATTCATAAAATACAAGAAAATCATTATATTTGCCGACTTAATTTAACGTAGTTATAACAAAATGCAAGGAAAAGGACTTATTACAATTGTCGCTATTGTACTAGGGTTGATTTGCTTAAACGAGCTATTACCAACATGGTACGCCAGCAAAATTGAAAAGCAGGCAACTGCTATTGCAGGAGACAATCCGGAGAAGTATCAAAAAGAAATCGCAAGACTTTCTAAGGATACTTTGAATTTAGGATTCACAAAACTTTATTACACTAAAGCCAAAGACAAGGAAATGAAACTTGGTCTTGACTTGAAAGGAGGGATCAACGTTCTTTTGGAGATTAACCAAAGAGATCTTGTGAATGATTTAACCAATTATTCTACAAATCCTGTTCTGATTGAGGCTTTAAACAAAACTGATGAAGCACAGAAGAATTCTACAAGACCTTACATCGACAATTTCTTCGAACAGTTCGATGTAATTAACAAAGCTAAAGGAACAAACCTTAAGTTGGCAGATCCGGAAATTTTCGGAAACACAACCCTTACTGAGGTGAAGTACAACACTCCTGATGAGCAGGTGAAAAGCATTGTTAAAAGAAAAATTGATGCGTCTGTAGGAACAGCTTTTGAGGTTATCAGAACGAGAATTGATAAGCTTGGAGCCATCCAGCCAAACGTTCAAAGAGTACCTGGTACGGCAAGGATTTCTGTGGAGATGCCTGGTATGAAGGATATCGACAAAGTGAAGAAAATGCTTCAGACTTCCGCAAAACTTCAGTTCTGGGAAGTACAGCAGGTTCCTGAAATTGCACCTTATTTCCAAACGTTGACCACTATGGTTGCTGCAAAAGGAGATTCTATGGGAGTAGCAAAAAATGTGAACTTCATGAGCCTTTTACAGCTTGACAAATTAAGAACGAATGGTGTTGCTAACGTAAAATTATCTGATACTGCAGTTGTAAATAAAATTTTAAACAGCAAAGTAGGTCAGTCTTTACGTCCGGCTAACATTAAATATACACAGTTCATGTGGGGTTACAAACCTGAAGCTACAGATGCTGAAAGCTTAGTATTGTATGCAATCAGAGGTAACATTAACCAAAAAGCTCCGGTAGACGGTGCTGTAGAAACTGCAAATATCAGCTACGACGAACTAAGCAGAGTAGTGGTAGACATGCAGATGGACTCCAAAGGAGCAAAAGAATGGAAAACATTAACGGAGAAAAACGTAGGGAAACCTGTTGCAGTAACTCTTGATAACAGAGTATACACCGCTCCAAACGTTGTAAATGCTATCCCTAACGGTAGAACTCAGATCTCTGGTAACTTCTCTCAGGAAGAAGCTAAAGAATTAGTAGATGTTTTAGGGGCTGGTAAATTGCCTGCAGGAGCAAAAGTAGTTCAGGCTACCGTTGTAGGTCCATCTTTAGGGCAGGAGGCTATTGACTCTGGTTTAATGTCGTTTATTATTGCATTCGCAATTATTATTGTTTATATCATTTTCTACTACGGTGGAGCTGGTGTTTATGCGGTAATTGCAATGGTAATCAACTTATTCTATATTTTCGGTATTATGGATTCGGGTGACTTTACCCTTACGCTTCCAGGTATCGCGGGTATCGTTCTTACGATGGCAGTTGCGGTCGATACGAACGTTATCATTTATGAAAGAACCAAAGAAGAATTATTTGCAGGAAAAAGTATTCTTGAAGCCTATAAAGATGGTTTCAAACATGCATTGAATGCGATTATTGACGGTCACACGACAACATTCTTAACGGCGGTTGTATTGTTCTTCTTCGGAACAGGACCTATCAAAGGTTTTGCATTGACGTTAATGATCGGTATTTTAATGACCTTGTTTACGTCCGTATTGCTTTCAAGAGTAATGATCTTCTCAAGATTAAATAAAGGGAAAGGACTTTCTGTTTGGACTCCGGCTACGAAGAATCTATTCAGAAATACATGGATCGATTTCATTGGAAAGAGAAAATATGCATACATTGTTTCTGCTGTTCTTACAGTTATTTGTATCATTTCAATTGCAACTCACGGTTTCAAATACGGTATCGACTTTACCGGTGGTAGAAACTATGTGGTAAGATTTGATAAAGATGTAAAAGCTGAAGATGTTGAAGACAAATTAGTAGCATTATTCAAAACGGAAGATGGTAAAAACTCTTCTGTAGAAGCTAAAACTTTCGGAAACAATAAGCAATTAAAGATTTCTACAGATTACCTTATCGAAGATGAATCTTTAAAAGCTGACCAGATTATTGAACAGAAATTATTTGAAGGTTTAAAATCAAACTTACCGGCAGGAACTACATTGAAAGATTTCAAATCTGCTGATAAAGACCACGCAGGAATTGTTTCTTCTGAGAAAGTAGGACCTTCTGTAGCTGATGATATTCAGACTCACGGTATCTATGCGGTATTAGCTGCATTAGCAATGATCTTTGTCTATATCTTGGTAAGATTTAGAAAATGGCAGTTCTCCCTTGGAGCGGTTGCTGCTCTATTCCATGATGCGGTAATTATTTTAGGAGCATATTCATTGCTTCACAAATATATGCCATTCAACATGGAGATCAATCAGGATTTCATCGCTGCGATTCTTACGGTATTGGGATACTCAATCAACGATACGGTAATTATCTTCGACAGAATTAGAGAATACCTGAGAGAGAAAAAATCTTTAACATTAGCAGGTCTTTTTGATGACTCTATTTCAAGTACATTAGGTAGAACATTCAACACCTCATTTACTACGATTTTGGTTATCCTTGCCATCTTCATTTTCGGTGGTGATAACCTGAGAGGATTCATGTTTGCAATGTTAATTGGTATTGGATTCGGTACTTACTCATCTATCTTTGTTGCGTCTGCAATTGCTTACGACTTCCTGAAAACAGGAAAAGAAGAAGAGGTACATGGAAAGTCTACTTCTGCAAAAGAAGAGCTAGCTTCAAAGTAATACAAACTACAATAAATTAGTAAAGACCGTTTCAAAAGAAACGGTCTTTTTTTAAGGTCAAAGTCAAAATTACGATCAGCTATTTATGATCCTACTGGCTTTACATTTTTTTAGTATTCATATTAACTATTCATAATTTAGAATCATTATTTTCCAGATTTGATTAATTTTGCACCATCATGGAAAATTCAAAGAAAAAAGCAGCTATAGGCTTTATATTTATTACTTTACTGATAGATATTACAGGATGGGGAATCATCATTCCCGTTGTTCCTAAATTGATTGAGGAGCTCATTCATGCAGATATCAGCGAAGCTGCAAAATATGGTGGCTGGCTGGGATTTGCCTATGCATTTACCCAATTTATTTTCTCTCCGCTTGTCGGAAACCTGAGTGATAAATACGGACGAAGACCTATTATTCTGATTTCTCTTTTTGGATTTGCGGTAGATTATATCTTCCTTGCCTTAGCTCCTACCATCTGGTGGCTGTTTTTAGGAAGGGTTATTGCCGGAATTACGGGTGCCAGTGTCACAACGGCCAGTGCCTATATCGCAGATATTTCCACTGATGAAGACAGAGCCAAAAATTTTGGACTGATAGGGGCAGCTTTTGGTCTTGGATTTATTATAGGACCTGTTCTGGGCGGAGTTCTTGGACATTATGGTGCCAGAGTTCCTTTCTATGCTGCAGCAGGTTTATGTTTACTTAATTTCCTTTATGGGTATTTCATCCTTCCTGAAAGTTTGGATAAAGATAAAAGAAGAGAATTTGACTGGAAGCGAGCCAATCCTATAGGTTCATTTAAGTTTTTAGGGAAACACCCTGAAATTTCCGGAATGATCGTTTCATTGATATTAATTTATATTGCAGGTCACGCTGTACAAAGTAACTGGAGTTTCTTTACCATGTATAAGTTCGGCTGGACGGAAAGAATGGTGGGAATCTCATTAGGAGTTGTAGGACTATTGGTAGGCCTTGTACAAGGTGGTCTTATCCGGTGGACAACACCAAGGCTGGGAGAGCAGAAAAGTATTTATTACGGATTGGCTTTCTATGCGGTAGGAATGTTGTTGTTTGCTTTTGCATCAGAAGGCTGGATGATGTTTGTATTTTTGGTGCCTTATTGTTTAGGAGGAATTTGTGGACCGGCTTTACAGTCTGTCATCACAAAAAGTGTTCCTTCCAATGAACAGGGAGAGCTTCAGGGAGCATTGACGAGTTTGATGAGTGCTACCTCTATTATCGGACCTCCGATGATGACGAATCTGTTTTACTATTTTACCCACGATGAAGCACCATTCAAGTTTTCCGGAGCACCTTTCTTTTTAGCATTTATTTTAATGGCTGCCAGCGTAGTGATTACGTATTCTGCTTTTCAGAAAAAAAGGAAAGATGGAGTTGATTTAGCATCGAAAAAAGATTTTCATTAACAATAGATTTGTTCTATTCTGAACATGTCTACTGCTTTGGGTTAATCTATTCAATAATTTTACAGAAATAGTTTTGCTCACTTTTAAAACAAAGAAACAAATTATGAATATAGTAGACCTGGAAAAATATTTTGAACGGATTCATTTCACCGGAATTCCGGAGTTGAGTATGGAGGTATTGAAAAAAATACATCAGCTTCATCCTAAGTATATTCCTTTTGAGAATATTGATTCTTATACAGGAAAAGTTCCTTCTCTGAATTTAGATGATATTTTCAAAAAACTGGTTATAGAATCTCGCGGTGGATATTGCTATGAACAAAATCTGCTTTTAAGCGAAGTTTTAAAATATTTAGGATTCAACGTAAAGCTTCAGCTGGGAAGGGTAGTATGGGGCAGACAGGAAGACAGTGTTGCTGCACAAACCCATTTGTTACTTATTGTTGATTTTGAAGGAGAAAAGTATATCATAGACTGCGGATTTGGAACGGCTACCCTTACGGCACCGATTCTTTTAAATGAAGAAAAACAGCAGCAAACTCCCAACGGAATATTTAAAGTTTCCCATCGAGAAGAAACCTATACCCTCTGGATGTTAAAAGAACAATGGTTTCCGGTATACCGCTTCATTCCTGAGCATGTAGAGCCTATTGATCTTGAGATCTCCAACTGGTATTTATCTACTCATCCGGATTCTCATTTTAAGAACAAACTGATCCTTTCAAAAGTAGACGAGAATGTCCGTTATACGTATACAGACCATGTGTTGAACATCCGGTCTGATCATGGTGAAAAAGAATCCATATCGATAGAAAATGATATGCAGTTGTATGAAATACTGACTAATACTTTTGGACTAAAAGAAAATGCAATAGAGGCTTTAAAATCAAAAGCCGGAGTTTAGCAGGCTGTGATACAGCCTTTGTATAAAATAAAACGGGAAACTCAGCGAGCTTCCCGTTTTTTTGAAATCTGATTTTTATGAAAAATTATGGATAAAGGGATTTTGTCCCGTTACTTACAATATTACTGCCTAATCCAGAGAATGATACAGAAAAATTAGTAGAATTAAAGCTCAAAGAACCTGTAGGCGTACAAAGTCCTAACGCATAACGACATTGCCCGTAAGCGCCTGTTTTTTTGGTAATCTTACTTTCGCTTTTTGCTTTTCCTAAACTGATATATCCCCAATCACTTACATCTGCATTGGAAACTGTAGAACCGGAGTAATAAATGGTAATCTGATACCCGGCTTCACCTCTCTTAGAGCCCCATAGCCAGTTGGCTGTCCACCATTGTTTATACCATTTAGATGCTACTTTAGAAGCTTCGTCGGATGCTTCAGAATGCCCACGGGTATCCATCATCACAAGACCTCCAAAGATATTATCCCAGATAATTCCCGAATCACCATAGAAACATAATGTGGTAAATTTCCCGCTTTTGCTGTTCCATGTTACTTCCATCACATTGATGCCTGGTTTTACTTCTTCAGAGATAACCTCTTTTAATCCCTGCTGGGCGGTTGTCAGATCATCTCTGCTATATAAATCTCCAATTTTTCCGATTTTTACAGAGGATGGATCCAGTATGTTTCCGGATGCAATGAACTGATCTTTATCTGTAATCAGGCTTTTGGAAAGCTCAATACCTTTCTGGTCTGAAATTTTTCCAAGGACAGTTACACCAACAATCTGTAAATCATTTTTTAAATAGGTTTCAAGATTTTTGCCGGATTCATCCAATTGAATTTGTACCGCTTCAGGAACAGCCTGTGAAGGAAGAGAAGTGATCTCTTTTTTCAGTTCATCTACCGTTACCTTAGCCTGAACTATTTCCTGCTGGCTCATTTCGTTGTTTTCATTCTGGCAGCTGTTGAGTGCCAATACCGATAACACGGCGAAAACTTTAAAGGTAGTCACTAGTTTTTTCATAATTAATATGTATTTGGTTGTGTGTTATAAATATACATAATTGTTGTGTAATTCTCATTGTTTTGAATTAAATATTTGTTAATTCGTAGGTAGGAGGTGGCAGATGTTAGGTAGCAGGTTATAGGTTATAGGGATTATGTTATAGGGATTAGGGATTAGAGAGTTTAAAGTTCAGGGTTTAAGGTTTTGAGTTAACGAGCAACAAAAACAACCAGCAACAAAATAACGCTCAATCACGCAACTCTTACCTCGTAACAAAATAAATTTGAAACCCGTACCAACATCAAAAACTCGGAACCAGCAACCAGCAACAAAATAAACCTCTTAACCCGAACGCCCAGAACTTTATAAAATCTTAAAATTTGTTTAAATTTTTAGTTTACAGTCCATAAATGCAATAATCTTTTGTAATTTTACGCCATGGAATTAAGCATTGGAGAAATGGCACTCATTGCCATTGCAATCGTTGTATTATTCGGTCCGGATAAACTGCCTCAGATTGCGCGTGACCTAGGTGCAGGCGTTAGAAAAATGCGTGGAGCAGTGGAAGATATTAAAACAGAAATCATGAAGGAAACAGATAATCCTGTTTCTGAAATCAAACGTGAGATTGAAAAGGTAAAAGATGCTGCAAAGGATTTCAACCCGATGAATGATATCAAGAAAGATATTCTGACAGAACCTACTTCTGTAGCTTCTAATGAGCCTCCAAAACCGAAGCCGGCAGATGATGAGACTTATGAAGGACCTGTAAGCAGATAATCTATGGAGGAAATTATTCAGGAAGATAAGAAGGTATTTCTTTACCTTAATAATCTAGGGGATTCATCTTTCGATCAGTTTTGGATGCTGATTTCAAGTACCTGGATCTGGGTGCCTCTTTACATTATATTTCTTTATTTTTTATACAAAAATTATAAACTAAGATCTTTAGTTTTTATCCTTATATTTTTGGCTATCGGGGCAACGGTTTCTGACCAGTTGGCCAGTGTTTTCAAGTATGGTGTGGCAAGGCTGAGACCCTGTCATGATCCTACGTTGGAACATCACATGAGAATTGTGAAGTGTGGCGGACAGTTTGGCTTTTATTCTGCTCATGCTTCCAATACATTCTTTTTGGCTTCCTTTTTAAGTATTTTATTAAAAAATAAACTTAAATGGTTTCCATATGCTATATTTGTGTGGGCTATAGTAGTTTCCTACAGCCGTATATATTTAGGAGTGCATTTCCCGATAGATATTTTGGTGGGGGCGTTTGTTGGATCTTTATTGGGAGTGATATTTGGTGCACTCGCCAAAAAAGTCATCAACAAACAAACTATAACTTCATGAAAAAAACTTTATTAGCAGTAACTTCCCTCTGTTTCTTCATTAGTTCTTATGCCCAGGATAAAAAACTGGCTGAAGAATGTTTTAACAAAGCTGACTATAAATGTGCTGAAGAGCAGTATTTAAAACTGGCAGAGAAAGAACAGATTCAAAAATTTCAATCGGAATATTACGACTACCTTGGTACAGCTCAGAGAAGGCTTGGAAAAACGACTCAGGCTTTTAAATCCTACGAATCTGCATTGAAAGCAAATCCTATGTCGGTTTCTGTATATGCAAACCTCTCATCACTTTACAGTCAGAAAGGAAATAAGATAAGAGCATTGGAATATATAGAAAAGGGACTTCAGGTGAATGCTGAAACTCCGGATTTATATCTTACGCGTTCCAAAATTTATGACAGTCAGGGAAAAAAAGATCTGGCCATCAAAGACCTTAATCAGATTCTGACCTTTGCTCCTGATAATCTTTTTGCAAAAACAGGACTTGCCAATCTGAAAAAAAATAATGGCGATCTGGACGGCGCTTTAAAAGATTATAATAAGCTTCTTGCCGAAAAACCGGAATCATTGCTTTATAACGGGAGGGCAGATGTTTATTTTAAAATGAAAAAATATAAGGAAGCTCTTGCAGATGCCAACAAAGCGATTTCTATAGATCCGAAATTTGCTCAGTCTTATGTGAGCAAAGCTATGATTCTGATGGATACCTCCAAACTTAAAGAAGCCTGCGAAAATTTCGATAAAGCAGTAACTCTTGGGTATGAAAAAGCAGTATTGACGGATGTTTACGCTAAATGTATCAAGAAATAAATAAAAGCACCCAATCATTTAAATAAATCCTTACCTAACAGTTTAAAAAACGAATAAAGAGATAGAGAGATGTTGAATATTGTTCTTGTAGAACCTGAAATACCTAATAATACAGGAAATATCGGAAGATTGTGTGTAGGAACCGAAAGCAGATTACACCTGATCCATCCGTTTGGATTTGTAATTAATGATAAAAATCTGAAGCGTTCGGGATTGGATTATTGGGTACATCTCGATGTTTCTGAATATGCGGATATTGATGAATGGGTTAAAACGATTCCTGATCAGTCGCGCGTTTTTTTAATGAGCTCACATGCTGAAAAGTCATACCTGGAAACTGATTTTCAGGATGGAGACTGGCTGGTTTTCGGAAAGGAAAGTGTAGGGTTGAGCAAAGAGGTTCTGGATCGTTTTGAAAACCATTTAACAATTCCTATGTCTAAATTAATCAGGAGTTTTAATATTGCTAATTCCGTTGCTTTTGTGGTGGGAGAAGCAAAGAGACAGATTGGTCTGAAATAACAGATTTCAATAGACAAAAAAAAGAAATATGAACCCTTCTGAATTGAATCGGAAGGGTTTTTTATTAATCGTTATGATAAGGTTTACCCTGTAAAATCTGATCAGCACGGTAGAGCTGTTCAACTATAAACAGTCGGATCATCTGATGGGTAAAGGTCATTTTGGATAAAGACATTTTCTCATTTGCTCTGCTGTAAATCTCTTCAGAAAAACCATAAGCGCCTCCAATAAGAATGTGTACTTTTTTTACAGAAGAATTCATCCAGGTATCAATTTTCTGTGAAAATTCACGGCTGGTAAACTGTTTTCCTTTTTCATCAAGAATCACAACCAGATCATTTTTATCGATATGATTTAAAAACAATTTAGCTTCTTCCTTTTTAAGAAGATCAGGGGACAGGTTTTTGGCATTTTTAACATCCGGAATTTCAGTAATTTCAAAATTCCAGTGCTTGGGTAAACGGTTAAGATAATAATTGATTAAAGAGGTAATTTCCTTATCGTCTGTTTTGCCGATACAAAGTAAACTGATTCGCATTGTAAGAAGTTTCAGACCGCAAAGATAGGGTTTCGTGGTTAATTTGTTGCTGGTTTTTTGGTTGCGGGTTGCAAGATTATTTGTTGCGAGTTGCGAGTATATTTTGTTGCTGGTTGTTTGGTTGTGAGTTTCGGGATTCAAGCTGCAAGTTATATTAGTTGCGGGTTACCTTGAACCTTGAACTTTAAACCTTAAACTTTAAAGCCCTCCGACTCTCAAACTCTCAAACTCAAACTCAAACTCAAACTCCTAATCCCTAAAACCTGCCACCTGCTACCTAACATCTACCCCTATCTTTTCCCTATTTAATTTAATTCCCCTACATTTGTATAAAGACAAACAGATCGATGAGTGTAAAGGTTCCTAAATTTATTTTGAAGATTCAAGAGTTTTTTGACAGCATCCATATTCCTGTTTTGGGAATATCGCTTTGGCAGATGTTTCAGATTTATATCTCCGGGATTTTCAAAGGAAAAATAGGAAGAAAAGCGGCGGCAATTTCCTGGAGCTTTACCATAAGTTTGTTTCCGTTTATTCTGTTTTTACTTTCCGTTTTACCTTATATGCCGCATTATGATAAACTGCAGTTCTATATTTTTGATGTGCTGATGCATAATGTTTTTCCTTCGAATATGGAAGGTGATGTAAGAGGCTATATAGAGAATAATATTATCCCGAATATGAAAGGGATCAGTAATCTGACAATCGTTCTTGCGCTTGTCTTTGCAACCAATGGTACCTTTTCTCTCATTAATGGTTTCAATGAGAATTCTGATGAGAAGCTGAGTGATGTAAAGGAATTTATTCTCTCATTCTTTATTACGATAGGCTTTATCACCATTGTTTTTTTAGCGCTTTTTGGAGTATATTATGTAGAGGTTGTAATGAAGCTTTTTACACCGGCTTATGATGTTTCGTGGCTTGTAGATAACCTTTCCAGCATTATTGGATTCGTTTCTTTCCCGCTTTTTTACTTTATACTTTTAACGTTATTTTACTGGCTGGGTACTGTGAAAATTACCAGATTCCGACAAGCGGTTCCCGGCGCTATTTTAACAACTGTTCTGTTTGTGGTTACCACTTATATTTTTGCCATTTATGTAAAGGATATTGCACGATATAACGTTCTGTACGGATCCATAGGAAGTATGATCCTGCTGATGGTTTGGGTGAATGTAAACGTATATCTCCTCTTATTCGGAAACGAACTGAATATGGCGATCAGAAAACTCAGAATAGAAAAGCTGCTGTCTGATGAGATCCAGAAAGAAACCTCAGGATATCATGCCCAGATTGCTGAACCTGATTTTGAGGGTGATGAGGAACATAAAAGAAAGCTGGAGAACCAGAAGAAAGATTAATTCTCTTCCAGTTCAGGGTTTTCTTTTGAGCTTACACTTAGAATGGTAAATCCTGCAATTGCAGCAATAAAAGAGGCAATTAAAATGGCAAACTTCGCTTCATCCTGAATAGGAATTTCCCCTTTAAAGGAAAGGAGTGCAATAAATATGGACATGGTAAACCCGATTCCTGCCAATAAACCTACTCCGATCATCTGAAGCCAGTTACTGTTTTGCGGAAGGGAACTCAGCTTTAATTTGATGGCAATCCATGAGAATAAATTGATTCCAATCAGCTTACCCAATACCAATCCGCAGATAATTCCCAATCCTAATGTACTCGTAACTCCGGCCACCATTTCGCTGGAAAAAGTGATATTGGTATTCGTTAAAGCAAATATCGGCATAATCAGAAAACTTACCGGAATATGAAGTTGATGTTCCAGTTTTTCCAATGGTGAAATTTCTACATTGGAAGCATTGGTAGGAATGGAAAATGCAAGCAAAACACCTGCTATCGTAGCATGAATTCCGGAATGATGAAGGAAATACCATAAAAACAGTCCCGGAATAATATAAAATATAATTTTGGTTACTTTTAAGAAGTTTAAAATAAAAAGCAGGGCTGTTACTCCAAAAGATAAGAGAAGGTAGATCCAGTGAATCTGGTCTGTATAGAACACGGCAATCACCAGAATAGCCCCCAGATCATCTACAATAGCTAATGCGGCTAAAAATATCTTGATAGAATTAGGAATCTTTTTACCCAGCATGGAAATGATTGCCAGAGAAAAGGCTATATCTGTAGCCATAGGAATTCCCCAGCCATTGCTGTATTCCGTTCCGGTATTGAAAATGCTGTAGATTACAGCGGGAATAAGCATTCCGCCTACGGCTGCAAAAATTGGGAGAGAGGCATTTTTAAAGGATGAAAGTTCACCTTCTACAAGTTCACGTTTTATTTCAAGTCCCACCAAAAGAAAGAATACGGCCATCAGTCCGTCATTGATCCAGATACTGACAGGATATTCCAATCCAAAAAGATGAGTGCCTACTTCCTTGTCTAAAAAATGCTGAAAGTTTTCTGCAGCGGATGAATTGGCAATAAGCAATGAAATAAGTACACAGAAAATAAGAATAATTCCTGAGGACTGGCTGTTGTTGAAAAATTTTTTAAAATAAAGAGATAAATTCATGTCTATGATTGTACTCGTCTCACTCTGGAAACACCATTAATATTTTTAAGTTTTTTAAAGGTTTCTTCTAACTGACCTTTATTTTTGACTTCGAGGTTGATATTTCCTGTGAAAACACCATTGTTGGATTCAATAGACATACTTTTCATATCCATTCCCATACTTCCACTGATGACCGTTGTAATATCATTGATCATTCCCATTCTGTCAAGTCCCTCAATTTCAATTTTCACTCTGTTTTTGAAGCTTTCCGCATTCACCCATTTGGCAGGGATGACACGGTAATCATACTGTGCTCTCAGATTGATGGCATTCGGACAGCTGTCACTATGCACCTTGATTCCATCTGAAATGGTAATGAATCCAAAGATTTTATCCCCCGGAATTACTGTACAGCATTTTGCATAGGTGTAGTTAAGCTTCTCTTCGTCCTTCCCAAAGACAATCATGTCAAGGTTTTCCTCTTTCGGCTCCTCGAAGTGCTGGTTTTTTGAAGGTGATTTTCTGAATCTTGAAAGTAAGTTGTTGAATACGTTTTTACTTTCTATATATTTTCTCAGGCTGCTTACATCTAGTTCATTACTTTGGAATTTAAGGAAGAGCTCCTGAGATGATTTTAAATTAAAGAATTTCTGAAGTTTATTAATTTCGTCATCATTGAAATTAATTTTTGCATGACGAAGTTTTCTTTGCAGGATTTCTTTTCCTTCTTCTACCAACTGGTTTTTCTGAGAGTTCAGATAACTTTTAATCTTTGATTTGGCTTTTGAAGTCACTACGAATTCCAGCCAGTCAGATTTGGGTTTCTGATTCTGTGAAGAAAGAATATCTACCTGATCTCCATTTTGAAGAATATAGGAAATAGGAACCAGCTTTCCGTTGATTTTTGCTCCTAAACATTTCATTCCCAAATCGGAGTGAACAGAGAATGCGAAATCCAGAGCCGTAGCATTGGTTGGCAGAATTTTAATTTCTCCTTTCGGGGTAAAGACAAATACTTCTTTGGAATATAAGTTTAGTTTAATATTATCCAAAAGCTCCGAAGTAGAAAGGTTCTGCTGTTGTTCCAGTACTTCACGGATCTCGGTTACCCACTTTTCAAAATTTCTGTCATCAGAACTCTGTTTGTAACCTTCTTTGTATTTGTAGTGAGCGGCAACTCCTTTTTCGGCAATTTCGTCCATTCTTTCGGAACGGATCTGTACTTCAATCCATTTTCTGTCCGGGCCTAAAACCGTTAAATGTAAACTTTCATACCCTGTAGAGCGGGGCTGCGTAATCCAGTCACGCATTCTTGAAGGGTTACTGTGGTAAACATCCGTAACGATAGAGTAGATTTTCCAGGCGAGAAATTTTTCATTTTTTGCATCTGATTTATAAATAATCCTGATGGCATAGTTGTCAAAAACCTCTTCAAAGGAAACTCCCTGCTTCAGCATTTTTCTGTAAATGGAAGAGATGGCTTTTGCACGGCCTTTGATTTTAAAGTTCAAGCCTTCTTCATGAAGCCTTTCTGAAACTTCTTTTTTAAATTCTTCGATATATCTTTCACGACTTTCCTTGGCCAATTCCAATTTTTCCGTGATCTCGTTGTATACTTCGGGGCTGTTGTATTTTAAGGAAAGATCTTCCAGCTCAGATTTGATGTTATACAATCCAAGACGGTGAGCCATCGGAGCATAGATATAAACTGTTTCTGAAGCAATTTTTTTCTGCTTATCCGGAGCCATGCTTTCCAGAGTCCTCATATTATGAAGACGGTCAGCAATTTTAATCAGAATTACTCTGAAATCCTCAGATAATGTCAATAACAGTTTCCTGTAATTTTCAGACTGTACAGAAATATTCTGATGGTTCATGATGGAGATTTTGGTCAGTCCATTCACGATATTGGCAATCTTTTCTCCGAAGATTTTTTTCAGGTCTTCGTAGGTATAATCAGAATCTTCAATCACATCATGCAACAGGGCACAGGCAATAGAAGTTGCTCCCAGACCAATCTCTGTTGCTACAATTTTAGCAACAGCAATAGGGTGGTAGATGTAAGGTTCTCCGGATTTTCTCCTTTGATCCTTGTGGGCATCCAGCGCGATATCGAATGCCTTTCGGATGAGTTTATTATTTTCCTCATCCAATGTTCTGTATGTATTAGAAATCAGGTCCTTATATCTTGCAAGGATCTCTTTATTCTCTTGTTCTAAATCGTAGCTCATTTGTGCACATGCCTATAATAAGACGAAAATACGAAATTTTTTAGTTTTTTCAAAGATAAAAGATCCGCAGCATACACTGCGGATCTTCGGCTATTAGATTTTATATCGATTAGAATTTCACTTCAGAATTCATACCATCGCTTGATGTTTTGATCTTAATTTCAGGGCTGGCGTGTATTTCAGCTCTGTTTCTTGCATCAATATACCTTTTGATAGTATCATAATTGGTTTCATTGATGTTCATGTTTTCAAATAAATAGGATTTCAATGCTGCATTCTGAACAAATGCATTCCGTGCAAGGTCAATCTGATTAAGATCATTAACGGTAACACTTGCCAAATATTGGGAATTACCGGAACCGTCATTAAGGTATACGATGTAATCTGAAGTTCCGAATCCTGAATTTTCCAGATCACTTTCCAGTTTTTTGTAGTCGCTGTGATGACCAAATACTCCAGCTAATATATGTGACATAGTTAATTGGTTTTAAAGTTCTCATTAAAGTTAGTAATAATTTTCTGATTATCATTGCGTTTAAGGCAATAAAATTTGTTAATTAATATTCTGTTTTCAATAGAGTGAGGCAATGTTTAAGAATAATTATTGAACGGGTGTTTAATTTTAACAATTGAATAATGTCTATGGTTTATAGAATATAAGCTTTTAGGCTTCTGAAAAGAATACTTTAACTTAATTCCAATTTATAGTGTTTTTTATCTATAAATAAAAATGCCCCGAAAATACATCTCGGGGGCTCATCATCGGTTAAATAATGATTAATTAAATTCTTTCGTTTTTGATCTCCTCTACAATTTCAGGATTTAAAAGCGTACTGATATCTCCGAAATTACTGAAATCACCTTCTGCAATTTTTCTTAAGATCCTACGCATAATCTTTCCTGAACGCGTTTTTGGAAGCCCTGAGACAAACTGAATTTTATCCAGCTTGGCAATCGGTCCTATCTGATCTGAAATAAGCTGGTTGATCTCTTTTTTCAGATTTTCTTTATCACGCCCTTCTCCGGTTTCTTTAAGCATAACATAACCATAGAGTGCATTTCCTTTGATGTCATGAGGATAACCCACGATGGCAGATTCTGCTACAGCCGGATGCTGGTTGATGCTGTCTTCGATAGGTGCGGTGCCTAGATTATGTCCTGAAACAATAATTACATCATCTACACGACCTGTGATTCTATAATAGCCTACTTCATCCCTTAAAGCTCCATCTCCGGTAAAATATTTTCCGGGGAAGGCTGTGAAATAAGTTTCTTTATATCTTTGATGATCACCCCAGATGGTTCTTGCAATTCCCGGCCATGGAAAGCGGATACAAAGATTTCCGGTCACCTGGTTTCCTGTAATTTCATTTCGTTTATCGTCCATTAAAACGGGCTGTACACCTGGCAATGGGAGCGTAGCATAAGTAGGTTTTGTAGGGGTCACAAAAGGAAGTGGTGAAATCATGATTCCTCCTGTTTCTGTTTGCCACCATGTATCTACGATAGGACATTTTTTCTTTCCAACATGATCGTTGAACCAGTGCCATGCTTCATCGTTGATAGGTTCACCTACAGAACCAATCACTTTAAGGGAGCTAAGATCATGTTTGTCTACCCATTCGGCACTTTCTTTGGCTAAAGAACGGATGGCAGTAGGAGCCGTGTAAAACTGAGTGATTTTATGTTTTTCAATCACTTCCCAGAAGCGATCCGGTTCAGGATAAGTAGGAACTCCTTCAAAAATTACAGTGGTAGCCCCGTTCAATAATGGTCCGTAAAGGATATAAGAGTGTCCTGTGATCCAGCCGATATCTGCAGTACACCAATAAATATCATTTTCTTTATAATTAAAGACATTTTTAAAGGTATAGGCTGTGTAAACCATATAACCGGCGCAGGTGTGAAGCATTCCTTTAGGTTTTCCGGTAGATCCGGAAGTGTATAAAATGAAAAGTGGATCTTCAGAATCCATAATGACGGTGACAAAATCAGGAGAAGCCTTTTCATACAGGTCAGACATCCAGTAATCTCTTCCTTCTTTCATTTTAATTTCGTTGTGAGTCCTCTTGACTACAAGAACGTTTTCAACCGTTGGTGTTTTCTCTAAAGCATCGTCAACAATACTTTTCAGGTCAAGAACCTTATTTCCTCTGTAGCTGCCATCTGAGGTGATGACCATTTTTGCCTCGCAGTCATTTACCCTTGAAGCCACTGCTGAAGCTGAAAATCCGGCAAAGATCACGGAATGAACAGCTCCCAGTTTTGCACAGGCAAGCATCGTAACGGCCAGCTCAGGAATCATGGGAAGATAAATGCAGACTCTGTCTCCTTTTTCAATACCCATATCACGTAAAACATTGGCTGTTTTATTAACGCGCGTGTATAATTCGTTGTAAGAAATGTGTTGAGCTTCTTCCTTAGGATCGTTGGGTTCCCAAATAATTGCTGTTTTTTCTCCTCTTATGGTAAGATGTCTGTCGATACAGTTTTTGGTAATATTGAGTTTTGCATTTTTGAACCAGGTGATCTTAGCTTCATTCATATCGTACTTAACAACCTTGCTCCATCTTTGATACCACACGAAGTTTTGATCCGCTACCTTATCCCAGAATTTTTTAGGGTTTTTGATAGACTTTTTATAGTCTTCAAAATATTGTGGTAAATCTTCTATTAAGTAATTTCTCATATCCCTTTCGTTTTTTTGAAATTTGAATTTATTATATTTTAAATTTATGTTTAATTTCCCGTTTAAGCCCTATATTCCTTGATTTTTTCCTTGATTTCATCAATGATTTTCTCGTCATCAATCGTAGATGGAATCTGGAAATCTTTACCGTCAAGTAACGTTCTGATTAATTTTCTCAAAATTTTCCCGGATCTTGTTTTGGGTAAGCGTTTGACAACCATTACGTTTTTCAGAAAAGCTACGGCTCCGATTTTGTCGCGAACCATTTGAATGATATCTTTTTCAATGTCTGCTTCAGAAATCGCTGAACCATTCTTCAAAACCACCGTGGCAAAAGGAACCTGTCCTTTTAAATCATCATCAATACCTACCACAGCGCATTCGGCAACATCGGGATGTGAAGAAACAATTTCTTCCATTTCAGAAGTAGAAAGTCTGTGGCCTGCCACGTTGATCACGTCATCCACTCTTCCCGTAATGAAAATATAGCCGTCTTCATCCTGAATAGCGCCGTCTCCTGAAAAATAGTAACCTTTATACTGAGACAGGTAACTGCTGTCAAAACGTGCATAATCTTTCCAGATTCCTAGCATGGCACCGGGCGGGAGAGGAAGTTTGATTACCAGATAACCTTCGTGGTGAGGATCAAGCTCCAATCCGTTTTCATCAAAGATTTTAATGTCATATCCCGGAACTGGTTTTCCTGCAGACGCTCTTTTGATCTGATAGTTTTCATCGTGAGTGAGTAATCCAAGCATAGGCCAGCCAGATTCTGTCTGCCACCAATGATCTATTGCCGGAACACTAATATGCTCTGCAAACCAGTCCAGAGTGGCTACATCACATCTTTCACCAGCCAGAAACTGTTTTTTGAAATGGGACAGATCATATTTTTTGACCAGTTCTCCGTTGGGATCTTCTTTCTTGATGGCTCTGATAGCAGTAGGTGCGGTAAACATTACCGAAACTTTATATTCTGAAATAATTCTCCAGAAAGTACCGGCATCGGGAGTCATAATGGGTTTTCCTTCAAAAATAATAGTTGTGTTTCTGTTGATTAATGGCCCGTATACTGAAAAACTATGTCCTACAGCCCATCCGAAGTCTGAAGCCGCCCAATAGGTTTCACCGGGTTCTACTCCATAAACATAGGTCATTGAGAATTGTAATGCAGTAGCATATCCTCCGGTATCGCGAACGATGCCTTTGGGTTTTCCTGTAGTTCCTGAGGTGTAGAGGAGGTAAAGCGGATGAGTGGATTCTACAGAAATGCAGTCTGCCGGTTCTGATTTTTCTACTAATTCTTCATAATCAATCAATCCATCAAACATTTCGTCCTGATTATCTACCAGTTTTCTATTGTATACAACGATATTGTCTACTTTATCTTGTGCCAGTTCAATGGCCTTTTCCACTAACGGAAGGTAGGGGATTCTTTTGGCAATTTCTACTCCGGCAGTAGCGGTGATTAAAACTTTAGGTTTGCAGTCATCAATTCTCACAACAAGCTCATGAGGAGCGAAACCTCCGAAAACGACATTGTGAATAACCCCGATTCTTGCACATGCCAGCATTGCAAAAAGTGTTTGCGGAATCATAGGCATATAAATGACAGAAGTATCTCCTTTTTTTAATCCCAAAGAAACCAATCCTCCCGCTAATTTTGCAATTTCCTCTTTCGCCTGATTGAATGTATAAGTTTTCTTCTGATGGGTTACAGGAGAATCATAAACGATCGCAGTCTGATCTCCAAAACCGTCTTCAATATGTTTATCAATACATAAATAGCACATGTTGAGCTTCCCGTCGGAAAACCATTGTGGGTAATCATTTTCGTCTTTGGAAAGAATCTGGTGGGGAAAATCAAACCATTGTATTTGTCCGGCCTGTTCTCTCCAGAAGTCTTCTTTATTTTCTATGCTTTGTTTAAATAATATATCAGTATCCATATCAATAATCGTGTGTTTGTTTTTTGCTTGCGAGCCGAAGGCGAAGACATAAGATTTTTACTAAGTCGTTGTCTGAAGTCTTATATCTTGATTCTTGGCTCTAGATTCTTTTTTAAAACATTTCCTCAATCTGCTGCATCAGTTTTTTAATCGAGTAGGGCTTTGTGACATAAGCATCTGCTCCCATTTCCAATCCTTTTTCAATATCTCTGGGATTGTTTTTAGCACTCAGAAAGATGACTTTGGTGTCTTTTAGTTTCTCATCCTGCTTAATGAGATCCAGGGTGCTGTAACCATCAAGATTAGGCATCATAATATCGAGAAGGATCACGTCCGGAACCATTGTTTTCAAAAAGTCCAGGACTTCCATTCCGTCACGGGCAATATAGACATCATATCCGTTTTTCTTAAAACTGTATTCGAGCGACATTAATATTTTGTGTTCGTCATCTGCAATGATTATCTTTTTCATAAAAGTGGTTTAATGATGTTCAACTTCATGGGTATTCTCTTTTTTTATTTTTCCGGGAATGCTTATGGTGAAAGTTACTCCTAATCCGCTGTTTTCGGCTTTAATACTTCCTCCGTGTGCCTGTACAATTTTTTTGGAAATGGCCAGTCCCAGTCCGCTTCCCGTAGGTTTTAAAATATTTTGGTTTTTCGACTGATAAAACTTGTCAAAAATCATTTCCAGATCCTCTTCCGGAATATGTTTCCCGGTATTGAAAATGGTAATGATCAGCTTTTGGTCTTTTTCAAATAATTTGGTTTGAATTGTTCCCTGTTCTTCAGTGAATTTTAAGGCATTGCCCCAAATGTTCTGAAACAGCTGAATCATTCTTGCTTCATCATATTCAAATATAAATTGATTCAGAAGATTAACCTCACTTAAATGAATGTTTTTCTGCTGTATCAGATGAAGGAGCGGATTTAATGCTTTTTTATAGGTTTCAATAATGTTATTTTCCTGAATATGTAAAGAGATTTCGCCATGCTGTAATTTGTCCAGATACAGAATATCGTTGATGATTTCACTTAATCTATCGGATTCTGTGACGATATTGTTCAGAAATTCCTGCTTAATGTCAAAGGGAATCTCGTCATCATCAGCCAGGATTTCTCCTGCAGAACGGATTGCAGTAATCGGAGTTCTTAATTCATGGGCAACAGAATCCAGAAAGTCGTCTTTTTGACGGTCTTTGATGATTAGGCTTTCGTTAGCTGTTCTGAGGTCATCGGAAAGTTTCTGCAGTTCTTCAGACTGTTCGGTAAGTTTTTTATTTAAACTGATATTTTCCTGAGATTCTTCCAGGATATTTAAAACTTCTTTTAACGATATTTTATCTTCCTTCGTCACTCCTTCTATTAATATTTTGGCCGAAGCGGTACCGATTCTTCCAGCCAAAAGGTTTTCTGAAAATTTAATAAACCTTGAATCGGCAGTTTCAGTGTTGGAATCTATATTATATTTTAAATTAAAAATTCTTAATGCCTGTTCTGTTTTGCTTTTACCTAAAAAACGTTCCAGGATATTCTGAATATCTGAAATGTAGGCTGTTCCCCGCCAGATGAAAGCATTTTCATGATTTTGAATGTATTTGTCAATGTCAACATAGAGTTCAGCAAAGTTTCTTTCACGGTAATTTCCTTTTGAACTTACGGAAACAATCGTAAACAGGCTTGTATTCACCAGCATTGACCAGAAAAAGATCTGCGGAATTCTTCCCAGATAAGGAATGGTGAAAAAGCCGAAAGCGTCATACATATCCCTGATTACGCCTTTAAACTCCTGGTTATAGGAAAAATAATACTGTGGAATAATCAATCCGAAATAACAAATCACTAATCCGGCTATAAGCCCTGTTACAGCACCTTTATAACTTCCTCTTCTCCAGAATAAGGCTCCGAAAAAGGCCGGTGCAAGTTGGGCAATAACAACAAATGATATTAGCCCTACGGAATCCAGCGAAGTCTTCAGGATGAAATACTTATAAAAGGCAAAAGCCATGATAATCAGGGCGAAAATGCTGAATTTTCTGATATTGGTAATGCTTCTCGTATTTTGCTCCTCACTTTCAGATTTTAATTTTCCTAATAATCCATAGGGAATGATGAGGTTGTTGGAAAGCATGATCGATAAAGTAATAGCAGAGATGATAATCATTGAAATGCATGAGCTTAATCCGCCAAGAAAAACCAGTACCGTGATCAAGGTATTGTCAAAATGCTGAGGAATCAGAATAGAGTAGAACTCCGGATTTACTTTTTGTCCGTCAAAAATCAACCTTCCTCCCCACGCAATCGGGAAGATAAATACAGTGAATATTAAAAGATAAAGCGGGAAAAACCAGATGGCGGTTCTGATATGTTTTTCCTGTCTGTTTTCAACAATAGCTGTGTGAAACTGTCTGGGAAGAATACAGATGGCTGTTGCTGAAATCATACACAGAACCATCCAGTTCATTGCACCTTCAATTCCGTTGAAGGTGTTTTTTTCTTTAAAATCTTCAAATTTGCTGGCTTTCTCATAAATGTCTGAGAAGCCATCAAAAGCAAAATAAATCACGAAAAACCCAAGAATGATAATAAAAAACAGTTTTAAAAAGCTCTCCAGTGCAATAGCTGAGATGATTCCCAGACGTTTTTCTGAAGCATCTACATATCGTGTTCCATAATAAGAGGAAAACAAGGCAATTAAAACCACTACAAAAGTGGCGTTATCGGTTAGGATATCTTTAGACATCGGAGTTTCCGTTACCAGATGAAAGGTTTCCGAAATGGCTTTGATCTGCAGACCAATATAAGGAACTATTGCCAGAAGGCAGACTATGGTAATAATGGCGCTCAGGCTTCTGCTGTTCCCATATCTTAATGAAATGAAATCGGCAAGGCTGCTTATTTTGTTGACTCTTGAAATTCTTACAATCCGGGTGTTGATATAGATCCATGCCGGAATAATCATGATAGGGCCAATGTAAATCGGAAGATAATTTAATCCGCTTGTAGCTGCCACTCCAATACTCCCATAATACGTCCAGGCAGTACAATATACAGCAAGAGATAAGGCGTAGATGTAAGGATTGTTGATCCAGCGTTTACTTCTTCTCTTCTCTGCTAAATGGGCAACTAAGAAAAGAAGAGCGAGGTAAAACAGAACTACAAAAAATAATGCGAAACTATTCATCATGTCTTTTTACAATTACAAAAGAAATCACAATGGAGATCATCCAGATCACGAACAGGTAGATCAGAATCATAGGATAGCCTAAAACTTCCCTGTCACTGTTGAAAAGCAATGAAATAGGAATGCTGAAAGCAATCATAAGCCCTACGCTCAGTATGATAAGTTTTTGTTCGTGCCTTTTTTTCATAAATGATTTTGATAAAAGATAATTGATGAATGCTGTCATTCATCAATTATCTGTATTGCTTTTAAATTTTATCGTCAGAATATTCTCCTTTTAAGGCATAATACCCGAAAATGGCCATTCCGCCTGAGATAATCGGCATTAGTACAAAAAGGATGATAATGCCAAAAACCAGATCTTCCTGTTTTCCGGAAGCAATTTTTGGGATTCCCAATACTGTAATTCCGAAATATCCTACAATCACCGCAATAGCGATCCAGAGAATGCCTAATATTTTTTTTAGTCCGTTCATTTTAGTAGTTTTAAAATTAATAAAAATTTGAGTGATTCAGTACCTAATCGTGAAGATTATTGTTCTTATTTTTAAGATAAAACAATCCGATAACCAAACATACTGTGGCAACCCCAATCGGATACCAAAGCCCTTCTAAGTACCATGTTGCATGTCCTGCTTCTTTTCCTGTGGTGACCAGATAAGTTGCCACTGCCGGAAGAAGCCCTCCGAATACTCCGTTTCCAATATGATAAGGCAATGACATTGAAGTGTAGCGGATTCTCACAGGGAACATTTCAACAAGGAAAGCTGCAATAGGACCATACACCATTGTTACAAATAGAACCTGGATAAATACCAGGAAGATCAGATACCATTTCGTGTCATCACTGAGTTTTAAACTTTGAGAAACTTTAGGTTCTTCCGCTTTTCCATCTTTCATGACAACTCCCGAAGGTGACCAGTGAACAACACTGTCTTTTTTGATCAATGTACCATCTGTATAAAGAGTTTCTTTGTGAAAAGTAACCAGGCTGTCTGTTGCGATGTCTTTATGAATTTTGGCGGTTCTTTTTTCTGTAATTCCATTAGTGACAACAGTTTTACTTTCCAGATTCACGCTCTTGAACATGCTGTCGTATATCGGTCTGTAGGCTAAAATAGCAACCAGCATTCCGGTCATCATTACTGCTTTTCTCCCGATTTTATCGGACAGCCATCCGAAGAATACAAAAAACGGAGTTCCTAAAAATAAAGCGGTAGCCATTAATGAATCAACCTGTGCGGATTCTACGTTCATTACTTTTTGGAGGAAACTCATTGCATAAAACTGTCCTGTGTACCAGATAACACCTTGTCCCATGGCTGCTCCGAATAAAGCCAGCAATACAAATTTGAAATTGTATTTATTTCCAAAACTTTCTTTTAAAGGATTTTTGGAAGTTTTACCCTCACTTTTAGCCTTGGCAAAAAGCGGAGATTCCTTCATGTTTTTTCTGATGACATAAGAAACAGCAACCATTAAAATCGAGATCCAGAAAGGAACTCTCCATCCCCAGGTATCAAATTCTTCTGCAGAAAGAGTTGTCTTCGTGATTAAAATAACGATTAATGAAATGAAAAGTCCGGCAGTTGCAGTAGTTTGGATCCATGATGTCCAGTAACCTCTTCGGTGAGGTTGGGCGTATTCTGCAACATAGGTGGCGGCACCTCCATATTCTCCTCCCAGAGCAAGTCCCTGTAGTAATCTTAAAATCAAAACCAAAACAGGAGCCATAAATCCAATAGTTTCATAACTTGGAATACATCCGATCAGGAACGTGGAAAATCCCATGATCAGTAAAGTGACAAGGAAGGTATATTTTCTCCCGATAATATCTCCCAGTCTCCCGAAAAATAATGCTCCGAAAGGTCGTACAACAAATCCTGCTGCAAAAGTAGCCAGCGTGGATAAAAATGCTGCGGTAGGATTATCAGCAGGGAAAAATTTCGTAGCTAAAACAACGGCTAAACTTCCAAAGATGTAGAAGTCATACCATTCTATCAATGTGCCTAGAGAAGAGGCAGTGATCACGCTCCATATCGTGCGGTTTTTCTGCCTGTCGGTCATATTTTCGTAGCTTTCGTGATGATTTTCGCTCATATTGATTAGTTTTTGATGTTATTGGAATAGGATGTTAATTTGAAATTGCTTTTAAACCATTAAGAGATTTTAAGTTGATAAGAATATTTAAGATTTTTATTAAGCGATAATCTTTTTATATCATCTTTGATGGTGCTTAACTTATCTTAATTTCTTTACTATTCTTAATGATTCAAATTTTATAAGTAGATCTGAAACTGGACAATAAATTCCCCTTTTGAAGAAGGGCTTTCCGTAGGGCTGGTATAAACCGGTCTTGTTGAATATTGTGTTGTTATCTTGGCATGATGTCCGTCTATGAACCAGTTGGCTCCCACATCAAACTGAGACGAAGATTTATCGAAGGCTTCAAAGCTTTTGTGGGTATAGGCAGCAAAAGGCTGTATTCTGATTTTGGGCTTTTCTGCCTGGCTTGGTAAAAGTAAACCAGCCTGTGCGTAGATAATATTACCTGTTCCGATAGTGGGCTGTAGATTTCCTGGTCCTGCGATGGCTTTATTTCCGATAAAATTAGGATCGGAAGCTGCGATATTCATTGTTCCCAGATTTCTTACATAATTAGGTCCGAAATTGTAGTTGTAATATCCGGCATATGCGGAAACGGCCATTTTGTTTTTTGCTTCTCCCAAGGGAATATCTGCGAAAGCATCTACTGCAAAAAGAGTAATGTCGTGTTTCTCAATATTTGAATTCACGGAAGTTCTTGTTCCGTCCGCCTGATGATAAAAACCTGCGCCTACATTGAAAACCTTTTTTGTCCCAAGGTAAGAGCCTACTTTGAAAGGTAATGCGTTGGATTCTTCGTCAAGAAATTGATATTCAACATATCCTGCTTTTGAAAAACTGGGATTTCCGTTGTTGTCTACTGCGATAGCCCTTGAAGGATCTGTTACATTCACAGGTGTAAGATCAGTAGCGAAAGGTTTATTTAAACTGAAACGATATTCCAGTTTTCCGTATTTACCTTTGGCAAACATTCCCAGCTGTCTTGCGAACTGGTCTGAATTATCAATCAGTGGCCATGAAAAAACGGGTGAATCTAATGTGAGGAAATTAAGGGTAGAAGCCATGGTCATACGGGAAAGCCCCATGTAGTAATGAAGACCTGCTCCTAAAGATAAACTGAATTTTCCTGCTTCTCCAGGTAAAATAACTGCATATTCATTCCATGCGTCATGAAAAAATAACTGGGTTTTCTTTCCATTTCCATAACCTCCTGTCCCTGAAGTTCCTGAAGCTCCGCCATTGATAAAGGTCTGGTTGTTGATTCCGAAGTGAAGGAGAATCATATATCTTTTAGAGATTTGTGCATAGGTCAGAGCACGTAAACGTCTGTTTCCTAAGCTCCAGGAGTTGTCAGTAAGTTCGCCTCCTACCATACTTCCCGGGTTCATGGAAGTATTTCTTACCCAAAACTGATCCCATAAAATAAATCGGATGAATTTATCACCGTTCTGGTTGAGGTTAATTTTTAAGCCATTGCCATAATCGGGAGAACCTTGTGAGTATACGGAACTGCTGATTAAAGCTAATCCAATGAATGTAAGTAATTTCTTCATAAATTATCAATTTTTGGCGTTGTTTTTTGTGAATGCCAAATTGTAATTAATAATTTGTTTATGAAAATTTAATATATATTAGTGGTAATAGTATAGCTGTGAATTGTTTAATGTTATACATTTCGGGTTTCGTGATCCGTGTTTTTAATCTAATCGATTTGTAAGTGTTTGATATTGAAAGTGTAATTAGATCTCTTAACTCGTATCTCGCATTCTGTACCTCGTAACCCGAAACCTCGCCTCCCGACTACTTCTTAAATCGTTCCCACTTGATGAGCATATATTTATCTGCAAACTGAGTGATAATAATTCCTGAGTTTTTAATGTTTTCTTCCTGAGCGATATAGTCGATCAACTCGTTCTGTTTTAGAATCTTATAAACGGGATGGAATTCAGAATGAGGAGGTCTTGTAATATTATACTTTTTAATCCATGAGCTGATGGTAACATGTGAAACTCCGATAATTCTTTCAATTTCGCGATAGCTCAAACCTTCTAAATAGAGCTGCAGGGCTTTGGTTACGTAGTAATCATCAATTTGTTTCCCCAGTTTTTTAACGGTAAAATAATAATTACAGTCTTTGCAGTGGAAGCGTTGTTTCTCATTGATGATGCCGCTTTTTACCACTTTAGTGCTGTTGCATTTAGGACAGGTATTTTCCATAACTATATTATTTTAGCAAATATATAATAAATTAGCAAATGTATATTTTTCAATAAAGATAATTTTACCTGTTTAAAATTTTAAAACAAAAAAAATATCTTTTTTATTTGGATTTAAAAGAAATTATATTTTAAATTTGCCAAAAAATTTAGATAAATAAATGGAAATAGAAATTTCCTCATGCGAACATCTAATGTATGTGAGTGAAATACAGCAGGAAATGTATGATTCTGCACAGCGTAGAGGAACGGGAATCGCAAAACGTTCTATAGAATATTTGAGTAAGAAGATTTCAGAAGGCAATGCTGTGGTAGCCACTGAAAACGGTGAGTGGGTAGGTTTCTGTTATATAGAGACCTGGTCACATGGGAAGTTTGTTGCCAATTCGGGACTGATTGTGTCGCCGAAATTCAGGAACGGAGGAGTAGCTACTCAGATCAAGCAGAAGGTTTTCCAATTATCTAGAGATAAATATCCGGATGCAAAAGTATTTGGATTAACGACAGGGCTGGCAGTCATGAAAATCAATAGTGATTTGGGTTATAAACCGGTAATCTACTCTGAACTGACTCAGGATGAAGAATTCTGGAGTGGCTGCAAAAACTGTGTGAACTATGAAATTTTAATGATGAAGGAACGCAAAAACTGCCTGTGTACAGCCATGTTATTTGTTCCTGAAAATGATAAAAAAAAAGAGGTGGTGAATAACCAGCCTGAAAATAAATATAATGAAGTAAGCCAGATGGATTTTGAGTATTCTGTACAAAAATCTCTTGGTGAGTTCCATTTGACAACTAAAAAAAATAAAAAGAGTCCAGATGAAAAAGAAAGTCATCTTAGCGTTTAGTGGAGGTTTAGATACTTCCTACTGTGCAAAATATCTTAGTGAAACACTAGGGTATGACGTGTATGCCGTTACTGTAAATACCGGAGGTTTTTCAAAAGAAGAGGAAAAAGAACTGGAAAGGAAAGCTTTAAAGCTGGGAGTAAAGGAATACAGGTGTGTAGACGCTCAGGAAGATTACTATAATTCATGTGTGAAATATCTGATTTTTGGGAATGTATTGAAAAATAATACGTATCCTCTTTCAGTAAGTGCTGAGCGTACGATTCAGGCGCAGGAAATTGCAAAATATGCCATAGAAGTAAAAGCTGATGCGATTGCTCATGGAAGTACAGGAGCAGGAAATGATCAGGTTCGTTTTGATTTAATCTTTCAGGTAATGTGCCCGAATATTGAAATCATTACTCCCATCCGTGATATGGCGCTGTCCCGTGAGGAAGAGATTGAATTTTTGAAGGAGCACGGATATGAAATGGAATTCCATAAGGCACAATATTCAGTGAATAAAGGTCTTTGGGGAACTTCGGTAGGAGGAAAAGAAACTTTGACTTCAAGAAATTATCTGCCGGAAGAAGCTTTTCCCTCTCAGATTAAAGAAACTCAGCCTTCAGAACTGGAGATCGAGTTTAAAAACGGAGAAGTGATTGGAGTGAACGGAGAAAGCTTTGAACATTCTGTATATGCCATTCAAAAAATAGAAGAATTAGCTTCAGCGTATGGAATTGGTCGTGATATTCACGTAGGTGATACCATTGTTGGGATTAAAGGACGTGTGGGATTTGAAGCGGCAGCAGCATCAGTGATTATCAAAGCGCATCATTTATTGGAAAAACATACACTTTCAAAATATCAGCAAATGATGAAGTCTCAGTTATCCGACTGGTATGGAAACTGGCTTCACGAGGCGCTTTTCCTGGATCCTGTCATGAGAAATATTGAGTCTTTCTTAGTAGATTCTCAGAAAACAGTAAGCGGAAAAGTATTTGTAACTCTTCATCCTTATAGATTTATTTTAAATGGAATTGAGTCTAATCACGATCTGATGTCTGATAAATTCGGAAGTTATGGAGAAGCTAACAGAGCGTGGACAGGCGACGATGTGAAAGGATATACAAAGATTGTAAGCAATTCTTTAAATATATACCACCAGATTAACCAGAATATCAATTAGTTCCGAAAGAACGTAATGTAAGGCAGAATAACATTCTGTAAGAATCAAAATGAAGAAAACAGTAGGAATAATTGGTGCTAACGGTTATACAGGAAGTGAGCTGATACGCTTACTGGCTTTTCATCCCCATGTGACATTGAGTTTTTTATATAGTCGTTCGAATTCGGGAACAAGAATTTCAGATCTGTACCCGGATTTAACGACCGTTTGTGAAATGGTTTTGACAGATACACCTGAAGATGTAGATATTCTTTTTCTGTGTCTTCCTCATAAAGAAAGTCAAAACTGGTTAACTCAAAATCCTGTAAAAGATGAAACGCTGGTGATTGATCTCGGAAACGATTTCCGTTTAGAAGGAAACTTTGAGAGCAGAAATTTCATCTACGGATTACCGGAAATCAATAAAAAACAACTGTCGGGGGCAAAAAGTATTGCGAACCCGGGATGTTTTGCTACAGCGATTCAATTGGCTTTACTGCCATTAGCAGAAAAAGAAGTGTTAAATGAAGTTTTTACTACAGGGATTACAGGTTCTACCGGAGCTGGGCAGTCTTTGCAGGCAACCACTCATTTTACATGGAGAAATGATAATGTTTCAGCATATAAAACTTTAACGCATCAGCATGTAGATGAGATTTTACAGCAGCTGGTTGCATTTAATAATAAAGAAGTAACCCTGAATTTTGTTCCATGGAGAGGAGATTTTGCAAGAGGGATTTTTACAAGTTCCACCATGAAGACGGACTTGGAGTTGGAGGAAATAGAACAATTGTATCAGGATTTTTATGCGGAGGAGCCTTTTGTTACGGTAAGTAACAGGGCAATTGATTTAAAGCAGGTTGTCAATACCAATCGCTGTGTGATTCAAATCGAAAAGAGTGGAAATGTTGTCGTTATTCACTCAGCGATTGACAATTTGTTAAAAGGTGCTTCAGGACAGGCCATACAGAATATGAATCTGGCAATGAACTGGGAAGAAAATGCAGGATTGAACCTGAAACCAATAGCATTCTGATGTATAATGTAGAATGTACAAAGTAAAATGTATGGGAACTCGGAACCCGAATCCTGTATCATTTATTATTTATCAATTATCATTTATTAAAAGACATGAATTTATTCAACGTATATCCATTATTCAATATAAATCCGGTTAAAGCTCAGGGATCTTTTCTTTGGGATGACAAAGGAGAACAATATCTTGATTTTTACGGAGGTCATGCTGTAATTTCCATTGGTCATAACCATCCGCATTATCAGAATAAGTTAAAAGATCAATTGGAAAAGATCTCCTTTTATTCCAATTCGGTTCAGAATGAATTGCAGACTGAACTGGCAGAAAAGCTGGGAAAACTTTCAGGATATGAAGACTATAATCTGTTCTTATGTAATTCAGGAGCTGAAGCCAATGAAAATGCTTTAAAGCTTGCATCGTTTCATAATGGAAAAAGTAAAGTGCTTTATTTTTCCGGTTCATTCCATGGAAGAACTTCTGCGGCGGTTTCTGTAACAGATAATCCGAAAATTGTGGCTCCGGTTAATTTTTCAGAAAGATTCATCAAATCAGACTGGAACGATGTGCAGCAACTTGAAGAAACCTTTGAAAAATTTGGAAGTGAAATTTCTTCTGTGATCATCGAAGGAATTCAAGGAGTAGGCGGCATTATGATTCCTACCCCGGAATTTTTATCTAAAATTAAAGAACTGTGCGAAAAATATGATGTTGTTCTTATTTTGGATGAAGTACAGTCAGGATATGGAAGAAGCGGATATTTCTTTGCTCATCAGGAGTTTGGGGTAGAAGCGGATATTATTACAACTGCAAAAGGAATGGGAAATGGTTTCCCCGTGGGTGGAGTTTTAATTCATCCTAAATTTCAGGCAAGCAATGGTTTGCTGGGAACTACATTCGGAGGAAATCATCTGGCTTGTGCCGCTTCAATTGCTGTTCTGGATGTCATGAAAGATGAAAATCTTATTGAAAATGCTCAGAAAATGGGTGAGTATATTGAAAATGAAATTAAAGATTTACCACATATTAAATCCATCCGAAGGAAAGGATTGATGATCGGAATAGAACTCGACAGAGATTGTTCAGAAATAAGGAAAAGCTTATTGTTCGATCATCATATTTTCACAGGAAACTCTAATGATAAAAGTGTCTTAAGGATTCTTCCGGCACTGAATATCAAACAAGAGGAAACGGATCTTTTCATCAATGCTTTGAAAGAAGTGCTTGGGAAAATTTAAACCACAAAAGTCACAAAAGAATTTAGACACTAAGTGATTTTAAGAAAATACTAAAGGCTTAAGAAGTGCACTTAAGTGTTCTAAAGTGTTTTAATAAAAACTTTTGTGCCTTTTGTGGTTAGATCAACAATTAATATGTAAACAAAATCTTTAAAATTAATTCAAAATGAAAAAATTTACCTCTGTAAGTGATGTAGAAAACTTACAGGAAATCATAAAAAAAGCTTTACAAATAAAAGCAGATCCCCTTACTGAAACAGAAAAAGGAAAGGGAAAAACAATTGGACTTGTATTTTTGAATTCAAGTTTGAGAACCCGTCTGAGCAGTCAGATTGCAGCGCAAGATCTAGGGTTGAATGTTTTGACATTAAATGCAGCACAGGAAGCCTGGAATCTAGAGTTTGCTGATGGAGCTGTAATGAACGGTGACACCGTAGAACATATCAAAGATGCTATTGAAGTTTTAAATCAATATTGCGATATCATTGCAGTGCGTTGTTTCGCAGGGATGAAGAGCAAAGAAGATGATGTAAATGAAAGTATCTTAAGCCAGTTTGAAAAACATGCAAAAGTTCCTGTTGTTTCATTGGAATCTGCAACGCGCCATCCGCTGCAAAGTCTGGCAGATTGTATTACCATTACAGAAAACTGGAAAAAAGACCACAAACCTAAGGTGGTATTAACCTGGGCGCCACATATCAAGCCTATTGCCCATGCCGTTGGAAATTCTTTTGCAGAATGGATGCAGGAAATGGATGTGGAATTGGTGATTGCTAATCCTGAAGGCTATGATTTGGATAAAAAATTCACAAAAGATGTGAAAGTAATTCATGATCAGGATGAAGCTTTAAAGGATGCTGATTTTATTTATGTAAAAAACTGGTCTTCTTTTGATGATTATGCAGCAATGCCTGAAGTAAAAGGGGATTGGATGCTTACCAATGAAAAATTAGCCCATACCAATGAAGCGAAGGTAATGCACTGTCTTCCGGTTCGTCGTAATGTTGAGCTGAGTGATGAGGTGATGGATGGAGGTAATTCTATCATCTATCAGCAGGCGAAAAACCGTATTTTCTCTGCACAGGCTGTTTTCAGTGAGATTTTAGATGAACTGAATGCCGGATAATTTTTTCAATCTGGAATCTTGATTACTGATCCTTGTCAAGGTTCAAAACCTTGACAAGGATTGAAGTAAGGATCACAAAACGTTTACAATGAAAGAAAAGTTATACATCATAAAAATTGGCGGAGCTTTAATTGATGATGAAGAATTGTTAGCCCAATTCTTAGCCCAATTTTCTGAAATTCAGGAAAAAAAGATCCTTGTTCATGGTGGAGGAAAGTTGGCTACAACGTTGGCTGACAAACTCGGTATTGAACAGAAAATGATCAATGGAAGGAGGATTACGGATAAAGAAACATTGGATATTGTAACCATGGTATATGCAGGAGGAATCAATAAAAATATTGTTGAAAAGCTGCAGCAGAAAAAATGTAATGCCATAGGATTTTCCGGTGCAGACGGAAATCTGATTAAAGCTAAAAAAAGAGTACATCCTGAAATCGACTTTGGATTTGTGGGGGATATCACTAAGAAAAGCGTGAACAGAAAGCTGGTTTCAAAACTCATCAAGCTGGATCTTGTTCCTGTATTTTCTGCGATTACCCATGACAGAAAAGGGAATCTTTTCAATACCAACGCAGATACCATTGCTTCTGTGATTGCACAGGCTTTGTCAGAAAAATATGAAGTTGAATTGTTGTATTGTTTTGATAAAGAAGGCGTTTTAGAAGATGTAAACGATCCGGAATCAGTGATTAAAAGTGTAAATGAGGAAGAGTTTACGGTACTAAAAGAAGAAGGAAAACTTCACAAAGGGATTTTACCTAAACTTGAAAATGCTCTTGGAGCGATAAAAAATAATGTAGATAAAGTGTTTCTGATTAAAGAGACGCAATTGAAAAATCATATAGAAAATCATCATGCAGGAACTGAAATCTGTTTATAATAAAGAAGAGCTATTGAATAATGCAGTCGGATTGCTTAAAAATTTGATTGAGATTCCTTCATTCAGTAAAGATGAGTTCAATACCTCAGTAGAAATTGAGAATTTTTTCAAAAAACATCAGATTCCTACTAAACGTTTTAAAAATAACATCTGGGCGGTGAATAAACATTTTGATGTATTTAAGCCTTCCGTTTTACTGAATACCCACCATGATACGGTAAAACCCAACAAAGCCTATACGCTGGATCCGTTTATTCCTATTGAGAAAGAAGGTAAGCTGTTTGGTTTGGGAAGTAATGATGCCGGAGCTTCTTTGGTTTCTATGGCCCAGGTTTTTTTACATTTTTATGATAAAGAAGATTTAAAATATAATTTAGTTATTGCTTTGACGGCAGAGGAGGAGATTTCAGGATTTGATGGAATTGAAGCCTTATTTCCGCAGCTACCCAATGTAGAACTCGCTATTGTAGGAGAACCCACGCAGATGAATCTGGCGATTGCAGAAAAAGGACTTCTTGTAATTGATGGAGAAATGAAAGGGACTCCTTCTCATGCCGCTCATCCTAATGATGATAACTCGATTGTAAAATGTATGGAGGATCTCCAGAATATTTTAGCCTTTAAATTTCCAAAAGTTTCAGAATATCTGGGCGAAGTTAAGGTTACCTTATCTGGAATTCATGCTGGAGTACAGCATAATGTTGTTCCCGAGTCATGTAATTTCACACTGGATGTGAGGGTTACGGATGAATATTCCAACGAGGAAGCGTTTGAAATTATCCAGTCTCAGATGAAATCTACATTGACGGCAAGATCGTTCAGGCTGAATTCTTCAAAGATTGAAATGAACCATCCTTTTGTAAAAGCAGGTCTTGAAATCGGAAGGACTACATATGGCTCTCCAACCTCTTCGGATCAGGCGATTATTCCATGTACATCAGTGAAAATAGGCCCGGGTGACAGTAGGCGCTCTCACACAGCAGATGAATTTATCTATATCCATGAAATAGAAGAAGGAATAGAAATCTACATCAGAATTTTAGAAAAAGTGTTATAAAAGAGAAACTAGAAGCTAGAGACTAGAAATTAGTAGAAAAAGACCACGTAAAGGTTATAACTCACTTCTAACATCTAATTTCTAATCTCTGAAATATATGTTTTGACTCCGCCCGGCAGGCACTAGAAGTTTAGTTTTTAATAAGATTTATGCAAAAAGAAAATTAGAAATGAAGGCTTTACATAAGGAAATGTTTTTTTATAGTTAATAGTAATAAGGATTGCCTTGCTGGGCATGTCAAAACCAATCAATATTTTAAATAAATCATATGAAAAAGATATGGCAGAAGGATGATCTTGCCACCAATATATTAGTCAATAATTTTACCGTTGGAAAAGATCTTGACTTTGACGAGCGTTTAGCAAAATATGATGCTAAAGGTTCTATGGCGCACTGCAAAATGTTAGCAGAAACCGGGATTATTTCTCAGGAAGAATCAGAGCAGATGTTATCTGTTTTAAATAGTATTTTAGATAAAATTGAAGACGGTAGTTTTGAAATTGATAAAGATGCTGAGGATATCCATTCTCAGATAGAAGCTATTCTCATTGAAGAATTAGGAGACACTGGAAAGAAAATTCATACGGCACGATCCAGAAATGATCAGGTTTTATTGGATATAAAATTGTACTTATTGGATGAAATCCGCGAGATAACAGTTCTTACCGATGAGTTTTTCCAGATTTTAATTCAACTGGCGAATCAGCATAAAGATGTTTTACTTCCTGGATATACCCATTTGCAGATTGCGATGCCTTCATCATTCGGATTGTGGTTCGGGGCTTATGCGGAAGCACTTTTGGATGATGTGGAAATGTTATTTTCAGTAAAGAATATCATTAATAAAAACCCGCTGGGATCTGCAGCAGGTTATGGTTCTTCGTTTCCGATCAACCGTGAAAGTACCACGTATAATTTAGGCTTCCAGTCGATGAATTATAACTCTGTATATGCGCAGATGACTCGTGGAAAGTCGGAAAAAATGCTGGCAATGGCCATGGCAACCTTAGCGGGAACTCTTGGGAAGTTTGCTTATGATGTATGTCTGTATCTGAGTCAGAATTTTGACTTTATCAGCTTTCCAAAAGAGTTTACCACAGGAAGCAGCATTATGCCGCATAAAAAGAATCCGGATATCTTTGAACTGGTTCGTGCACGATGCAACAGAATTCAGTCACTTCCAAACGAACTGATCCTTTTAACGACGAATCTTCCTTCCGGATACCACAGAGATGTACAGCTTACAAAGGAAATACTTTTCCCTGCCATAGACTCTTTAAAGGAGTGTCTGGAAATTTTAAGCTATACTTTGCCTAATATTAAGGTGAAAGACGGGATTCTGGAAGATGAAAAGTACAAGTATCTTTTCAGCGTAGAAAAGATCAATGAAGAGGTAAAGAATGGCAGTTCTTTCCGTGATGCTTATGTAAAAGTAGGACAGGAGATTGAAAAAAATGCGTTTGAGTTTGAACCTGGAAACCTTGAACATACCCATCAGGGAAGTATCGGTAATCTTTGTCTGGATAAAATAGAATATCAGTTCAATAAACTGAAAAATAAATTATTGGGTTAGAATCTAAGCCATTAAGGTCAGCAAAAACTTAAGCAAAAATCAGTGGAATCTCTAAAATTATTTTATAGCCTGCTGTCTTTTCGTTGTGAAAGCCTTAATCTTAAATCTTATCTGCTTAAGTGATCTTAATGGCTGGATTGTAATTCCGCTCTTTGAATTTGATGATTGATTATCTTGAACCATAAAGGAAGATGAAGATTTAAGGTAAGTTAAGAAAATATACTTCATAAAATTTTATCGGGGATAAAATCTTTGCGCCTTACAGCATAAAGTTTTCAATTTTTTTGCGTCTTTGCGTTTTTCTAAATAAAATTTATTGGTAAGCGCAAAGGCGCAAAAATTATACAAAAATGTATTTGGATTTTAAGGCACAAGAAAAATCCTTGATTTTCAGCAAGAAGTTTAAATCAGCTTTTGTTTAAAATAGAAGGATTATTCCAGATCAATTTTAAATTTGGTAGATTTTTTTACCTCATGAAGCACAATTGAACTGTGGTATTGCCCGATATTAGGAATGTTTGAAATAACATTAACAGCAAATTCGTTATAAGAATTGATGTCTTTGGCAATAATCTTCAACATATAGTCATACTCTCCGGAAAGACTGATGATTTCCTGTACTTCATCATATTTTCCAATGTGATTCTCAAAGGTTTCCAATACTTTCTTGGATTGTTCCTTAAGGCGGACATTACAGTAAACTACAATATTTAAACCCAGTTTTTCACGGTTTAAAAGTCCTACATACTTCTGAATGATTCCTTGCTTCTCCAATTGCTTGATTCGCTCATACGTAGGAGTAAAGGTAAGACCTATCTTTTCGGAAATTTCTTTAACCGATAATGTAGAGTCTTCCTGAATAATACTGAGAATCATTTTGTCTTTTAAATCCATAGAATAAATTTGAGTTTTAACAAAAATATTAATTTTAAATGAGAATAAGGAAGGACTGAAGTTTTTAATTTATTTTAAACATAATTTTTGTAGGTTCATAAAATTGTTGTATCTTTGCACCTAATGAATAAAAAAGCATTTATATCATTAGATTTACCGGGCGAAAGCGCCCTTTACGATATTTATTGTTATTAAGCGAAGATAGTTGTCTTCGCTTTTTTTATGCCCAAAAATTAGAATTATGTTTACGATTACAGAACTAAGCACCGAGAGAATCAACAGTATACTGACAGAAGCACTGGCTTTTGCGAACGGTAAAACTGCTAAAATTGAAGGAGAAGTTTTTTGCTCAAACCTTTTCTTCGAAGACAGTACAAGAACGAAAACAAGTTTTGACCTTGCAGAAAGAAAACTGGGATTGCAGGTAGTTCCTTTTGATGCATCACACAGTTCGGTAAACAAAGGGGAAAGCCTTTATGACACTGTAAAGACGATTGAAAGTATAGGAGTAAACCTTGTGGTAATACGAGATAAGAAAGACAGATACTTCGAAGAACTGAAAAATATTAAGATTCCGGTAATCAACGGAGGAGACGGAACAGGAAACCACCCTTCACAGTGTATGCTGGATCTGATGACCATTTATCAGGAGTTCGGAAAGTTTGAAGGTTTAAAAGTAGGAATTGTAGGTGATGTAAAACATAGCCGTGTTGCCAATTCAAATGCTGAGGCATTAAGAAGACTGGGAGCAAAAGTATACTTCTCAGGACCGGAACAATGGTTTGATGAAGGAGCACTGATCAACGGGACTTATATGTCTGTAGATGAACTGATCACTGAAGTGGATGTATTAATGTTATTAAGAATCCAGCACGAAAGACATGATGCCGCGATGAGTTTTACCGCTTCGGAATATCATAAAAGATACGGTCTGACCCAAGAAAGAGAGCAGGCGATGAAAAAAGAAGCAATCATCATGCACCCGGCTCCTATCAACAGAGGAGTGGAAATAGATTCAGACCTTGTAGAATGCAAGAGATCAAGAATCTTTAGACAAATGGAAAACGGTGTCTTCGCCAGAATGGCCATTTTGAAAGAAGCATTGGAAAGCAAAGGATATACCTTTAAGTAAATTGTAAAAAGTAAAATGTACAAAGTAAAATGTTAAGGATATAGTATACCTTTTACATCTGACATTGTACAAAAAGAAAATAATAGAAAATCTAATTTTTAAAAATGAAGAAAAAATTAATACTGGAGTCCGGTGAAGTGTTTCATGGAGAAGGTTTCGGAGCAGAATTGGAAACTGCAGGGGAAGTAGTTTTCAATACCGGAATGACAGGGTATCAGGAATTGATTTCTGACCCATCGTATTGCGGTCAGATAGTTTGTATGACCTATCCGCTTATCGGAAATTATGGTATTAACCGTGATGATTATGAAAGTATTGAGCCGGCAATCAAAGGGCTTATCGTAAAAGAACTTTGCGATCTTCCTTCCAATTTCCGTACTCAGATTACTTTAGATGAATTATTTAAAAAGAAAAATCTTTCAGGAATTTCAGGAATCGACACCAGAAGACTGACAAGAGTTCTTCGTAACCATGGGGTTGTAAAAGGAAAAATTGTAAACGTTGATGCAGATGACGCTGCAGTAGCTTCTGAGTTAAAATCAACAAATTTCCCTACCAATCAGGTAGAAGAAGTTTCTACAAAAACACCTTACGCAAACCCTAACAGAGGTTTCAAAGTAGTATTGGTAGACTTCGGTGCAAAACTGGGAATTATCAGAGAATTATCTCAAAGAAACTGTGATATCATCGTGGTTTCTCAGGATACTACGGCAGAAGAGATCCTATTGATGAATCCGGACGGAATTATGTTATCAAACGGCCCTGGTGACCCGGAAGATGTACCACACGCTTTAGAGATGATCAGAGGATTATTAGGGAAAGTTCCCATCTTCGGAATCTGTTTAGGACACCAGTTAATTGGTCTTGCTTGTGGAGCGAAAACTTTCAAGCTTAAATTCGGACACAGAGGAGGAAACCACCCGGTATTGGATCTGGAGAAGAACACCGTAGCAATCACCTCTCAAAACCATGGATATGCTGTAGATCAGGAAAGTTTAAAAGGAACAGACCTTATCGAAACACACATCGCATTGAATGACAGAACAAACGAAGGATTGAAACACAAAATCCACCCTTGTTTCTCTGTTCAGTATCACCCTGAAGCGAGCCCTGGCCCTGAAGATGCAAACTACCTGTTTGATGAGTTCATTCAAATGATGGAGGACTTTAAGAAGTAAGATTCAAGATTCAAGAGCCAAGAACCAAGAGTCAAGACTTAAGAGAGAAAATATATGCACAACTTTGAAAAATTACTTTTCTGGCAGAAATCAATTGCATTGGCAAAACATGTATACATTATTTGTCTAGAGATCAGTAATGATGAAAAGTATGGATTAATTTCACAGATTAAAAGGTGTACTATTTCTATTCCCTCTAACATTGCTGAAGGTTCTGGAAGAAATAGCAATAAAGAGTTTAATCATTTTCTTGCTATCGCTTTAGGTTCTGCATTTGAATTGCAAACTCAATTGATTCTGGTAAAAGAGTTGAATCTTTTAGCTGAAGAAAAAGTAAATGTTTTACTTAATGAAGTTTCTGAAATTCAAAGAATGATTTACTCATTTAAAAATAATTTAAAATAAAGTCTGGAAATCTTGGCTATTGGCTCTAGGTTCTTGACTCTAATTAACAAAAAGAAAAATGGCAAAACGTACAGATATAAAAACAATTTTAGTAATCGGTTCAGGACCTATCATTATTGGTCAGGCAGCTGAATTTGATTACGCAGGAACGCAGGCTTGTCTGTCTCTGAAAGAAGAAGGCTACAAGGTAATTTTGATCAACTCAAACCCTGCAACAATCATGACGGATGTGGAAATCGCTGATAAAGTATATATCGAGCCGATTTCATTACAGTTTGTAAGCCACATCATCAGAAAAGAACGTCCGGATGCATTATTACCAACATTGGGAGGTCAGACAGGACTGAACATGGCGGTAGAATTGGAAAAATCAGGAATTCTTGAAGAGTGCAAAGTGGAAGTATTGGGAACAAAGCTTTCTGCAATCAACAGAGCTGAAGACAGAGATCTTTTCCGTGAGTTGATGAGAGAATTGAACGAGCCGGTTCCGGAATCTGATATCGTAAATACGGTAGAAGGAGCACTTGCTTTCGCCAATGAAATCGGTTACCCTGTAATTGTTCGTCCTGCCTTTACAATGGGAGGTACCGGAGGAGGTATCGCTTCTACAGAAGCTGAATTGAAAGAGATTGCTGAATTGGGACTGAAGCACAGCCCGGTTACTCAGTGTCTTATTGAAAAATCAATCGCAGGTTTCAAAGAAATTGAGTACGAAGTAATGCGTGATGCAAACGACAACGCCATTGTGGTTTGTAACATGGAAAATATAGATCCGGTAGGAGTTCACACAGGAGATTCTATCGTAGTAGCACCTTCTCAGACACTTTCAGACAGAGAGTATCAGTTACTGAGAAATGCTTCATTAAAAATCATCAGAGCCTTAGGAATCGAAGGAGGATGTAACGTACAGCTGGCCTTAGATCCACACTCTTTCGAGTATTATATTATCGAAGTAAACCCAAGAGTTTCCCGTTCATCAGCGCTAGCAAGTAAAGCAACAGGATATCCGATTGCAAAAATTGCTGCAAAGATTGCTGTAGGATTAACGCTGGATGAAATCATGAATCCGGTAACAGGAAAAACATACGCATGTTTTGAACCTGCTCTTGACTATGTGGTAACGAAGTTCCCAAGATTCCCATTCGATAAATTCGAAACGGCAGACAGAAGACTTTCTACTCAGATGAAAGCAACTGGTGAAGTAATGGCGATCGGAAGAAATCTGGAAGAATCTTTACAGAAAGCGATCCGTTCATTAGAAACAGGAATCAAACATTTAGGATTAAAAACTAAGCAGGCGGAAGCGCTTACTGCTGAGGAAATCGAAAGAAGAATCAGAGTATGTGATGATGAAAGATTGTTCATTATCGGAGATGCTTTAAGAAGAGGATACGACTGGGAACAGATTGTAGAATGGAGTAAAATCGACAAGTTCTTCATCTGGAAACTGAAAAAACTGGTTGACTTCGAAAAAGTAATCGCTGAAAACAAATTCGATAAAGAAACTTTAATTGAAGCTAAGAGATTAGGTTTCGCAGATATCAATATTGCTGTTCTTTGGGATGTAAAAGAACGTGAGGTTTTCAACTTCAGAAAAGAAAACGGAGTAATGCCGGTGTACAAAATGGTAGACACTTGTGCTGCTGAGTTTGAATCTGAAACTCCTTATTTCTACGGAACTTACGAAGAAGAAAACGAAAGTGTTGTTTCTGATAAAGAAAAAATCATCGTACTAGGTTCAGGACCTATCAGAATCGGACAGGGAGTTGAGTTTGATTACGCAACAGTTCACTCGGTATGGGCAATCAAAGAAATGGGTTACGAAGCAATTATCATCAACAACAACCCGGAAACAGTTTCTACAGACTTCTCCATCTCTGATAAACTATACTTCGAACCGCTTACAGAAGAAGATGTAATGAACATCATCGATCTTGAAAAGCCTAAAGGAGTAGTGGTACAGTTCGGAGGGCAGACTGCGATTAACCTTGCAGATAAATTAGCCTCTCACGGAGTGCAGATCTTAGGAACTTCATTAGAAGATCTTGACAGAGCTGAAAACAGAGATAAATTTGAAAAAGCACTTCAGGAACTGGGAATTCCTCAGCCAAAAGGAAGAACTTCAACTTCGAAAGAAGAAGCGATAAAAATTGCTAACGAAATCGGATATCCGGTATTGGTACGTCCAAGCTACGTTCTTGGAGGGAGAGCGATGGAAATTGTATACGCAGAAGCAGAATTGGCTCACTACATGGAAAATGCTGTAGAAGCCAGCCCTGAACACCCTGTACTGGTTGACAAGTACATGGTAGGAAAGGAAATCGAAGTAGATGCCATCTGTGACGGTGAAACTGTAGTGATTCCAGGGATTATGGAGCACATTGAAAGAGCGGGAGTTCACTCCGGAGACTCAATCGCAGTATATCCACCACAAAATATATCTCAAAGTGAGATTGATACTTTGGTAGATTATACACAAAGATTGGCAAAAGGATTAAAGGTGATCGGATTAATGAACATCCAATACGTTCTTTTCGAAGGAAACGTCTATGTAATCGAAGTAAACCCTCGTTCTTCAAGAACAGTTCCTTTCTTATCTAAAATTACAGAGGTTCCTATGGCTAACCTTGCTACAAAGGCGATCCTGGGACAAAAACTGAAAGATTTAGGATATAAAAACGGATTGGTTCCAAACAAAGAAGGAGTATTTGTAAAAGTTCCGGTATTCTCTTTCTCCAAACTAACGAAAGTTGACATCTCTTTAGGCCCTGAAATGAAGTCTACAGGAGAGGTAATGGGGAAAGATACAACCCTTGAAAAAGCATTGTACAAAGGATTGGTGGCAGCAGGAAGAAAAGTTCCTATGCACGGATCTATCCTGTTCACAGTAGCAGATAAACATAAAGACGAAGCAGCAGCTCTTGCAGCAAGATTCCATGAAGTAGGATTCAGAATCTGGGCTACGGAAGGTACTGCGAAGTTCTTTGAAGAAAAAGGAATTCCTTGCAAAATAGGATACAAAATCGGAGAAGAAAGTGTAAATCTTATCGACCTGATCCAGAAAGGAAAAGTTCAGTATGTTGTAAACACCACTACAAAAGGTAAACAAGCAGAAAGAGACGGATTCCAGATCAGAAGAATGAGTGTGGAAAACGGTGTTCCTTGTTTAACTTCAATGGATACGGTAGAAGCGATCTTAAAAGTAATCGAAAGCATGAGCTTCAAAATGGAGACGATGTAATTTCGAATCCAATAAATATTCAAAATCCCACAAATTTTCTTGTGGGATTTTTTCATCAGAAAAACTAATAAATTAAAGTAATCTGATTATTTTTACAAAAGCCCTCTAAACTTAAATACAATGAGTATAAAATCAATGATGATAGGATTCTTAAGTTTTATTTTCATAACGGTTCTTTCAGGATGTTCCTGGCTGACTGATTTTTATATTCAAAATCTCACCGGGACCAAAAAAATAATCAAGATCAATTATAATTATCCTGTATCGAAAGCAATTGATGATGAATCTGGCAGCTTTGCATTTAATTACGAAAATGGAATATTGTCACCGCGCTCTTTCTATAAAATTAAAGATCCAAAGACTCTTGAAAAAATACAAGGGAGAGATTCTTCCATTGTTATTGAGCTTTATCCGAATTCAACAACAAAAATTTACAAAAGCCATAATGGAAGCTGGAGATACATGATTAAAAGTGTTGAGATTGATGGAAAGATATTTTATCCTGCAGCATTAAAAGATAAAAGCAAATTTATCCGTAATGATTATGTTTATAAAATTTATGGTAGTTCAGAAGAATAGGATGGTATTATGAGCAATTTTATGAAAAAAACATTTTTAGTATTTATAATAATATTAGTTGTTATGCTTATTCTCAATATTAATTTTCCATTAAAGAAGCAGGATATTTATGGAAAGTATATTAACAAGAATTTTGATAATCCAGTTTGTTGTGTAGAAGCTCCACATATAGCAGACACTTTAACTTTGTATGAGAATAAAACGTTTGAAAGTAATTTTTACGGAGTTGGAACATATAAATTATACAATGGAATAAATCCTGAAATAGAACTTTATTATAAAGATTTTGATCAATCAGCAGTCTATAAAACCTATTTTTCAAATGAAGTATTTGAAAATCCAAAAATCATGTTGAATGCAGATCTAAATCATTATTATGAAAAACTTAACAATCAATGAAGAATGGATAAAAAAGCAATAAAAATTTTATTTAATACCATGAAAAATTCTCAGGAGTATTGGAAATACTAGGCATTATCGGAATTTTACATGATGATGAGCATTTTGGATACGCAGATCACTACATTACCTATCCCGAAAGAGAACACAAACCTGTAAGAAATGATGATGTTGCTTATCCCGCGAGATGGTGGCAGGGAAAATTTGGGATTGATAATGAAAAGTGGGAGTACTGGTTTGGAAGCAAATAATAAGCTGTAGGTTGTACAGATACATATTTGAAAGCAAACTTTCAATATAAAAAACATTTTCAGAATTAATTCACAATAGTTTTTATTCTATCATCTTAAAAGTAGATTATGTTTGAAGAATTATTTATAAATTAGAGCGTTAAAATTCAAGCTGTTAATGCGATCTAAAAACTAATAAAAACTTCACCAAATCCAGATATAACCATGGCAGAATATTACGCGAAATCAAGCAATTCTTTATCTTTTGAAGTCACAAAAGAAGAGACATTAATTGGAAAACTTACTTATACAAGCTGGTTTAAATTTAATGCTGTCATTGAAATTGCAGAGGGTCATAGCTATCAGGTAGAGCCGAAAGGTTTTTGGGGAACCACCATTGAACTGAAAGACCACGAAAGAGTACTTCTGAAATTCAGGATGAACTGGAATGGTGAAATTGTGGTACAGACTTATTTTGACGGCATAAAGAATGGTTACCTTTTTAAACACAGAGGGATTTTTAAAGAATCATTTGTCCTTACAGATCAGGAAGGGGTAGAGCTGATGATCATAAAGCCACATCTGAAGTGGACTTCCCTGAATTACGAATATCAGATCACAACTTCTGATGCCTTTGAAACCTTTCCGGAGAAAGAAATCGTTTTAATTAATGCGCTGCATTGCGCCAATTACTATATGTCTATGATGGCTTCTGCTGTGATTTGATAGATAATTGTAGAAATTAAAAGCAATGTCATTTTCATGAAAGAAGAATATCATTAATAATAAACTTGTTTAAACTTTTTTGAAACATTAAGATCGCATTAAGGTGTTTAGAGTATTAAGATAAGCTTCGCTTTAAGCTTAAAAATCAATATGATTTATCTTAACTTAATTATGCTTTACTACTTAAATCCTTCTTAATGGTTTAAGAAATATCCAATATTTTTTGATAAGTTTAAACAATTCCAATGGGTGTTGTTATCAATAAGATAGATAATCTTTAGCTACTTATCCAAAGCCTTTGAAACTGCCAAACTGTCTTCCAGCAATCTATAGCGTATAATTTTATCGTTCTGAATACGCATCTGAATGCAAAATAAAGATTCCACGATATGATCTGTTTCCAGCATCTTTGTAACAAATTCTCCTGTCATAACAACATTTTCATCATCGTTGAAAATATGGTCGATTTTTGCAGAAACCGGTTCTGTATTTTTCCATAATAATTCAAAAAAATCGGATACCTCCTGTTTATTGTTTCTTACTCCCAGCCAGGCCGCTTTTTGTTCATCCCCAGGGATATACCAGTCTACGGTATCAGAAAATAAGTTTGTTAATTCTGTCAGTTTTCTTTCCGAAAGAAATTGAAGAAAGTGCTGAATGGTCTCTTGGATATTGTTGTTCATTTCTGAAAATTATAATGAATAATGAGATTTATATAAAATCACATTAAGATAAGAAAAATTTAAAAATAGAGAATTATAGTATTGATCCTATATCACAAATTATTTAATGCTTTTTTCCTTTTCGCTAAACCCTTTATTGGTGGGCTATTTCACAGGTGTAATTTTATGATTTGTGTCATGTTTTTATTTAGAATTAATAAAAATAAGATAATTTTGTGGAACTAACTTAATTATAAACATGAAAAAAACAATTATTTCTGCAGCTCTATTAGCCGTAACGATGATGAGTGCCCAGGAAACGGATACCATTAAAGTGGCTGAAATCCAGTCCGTATCACTACAGGGAACTCATAATTACAGAACCAAAAAATCTGAATCAATCGCACGACTTCCTCTGGAAAATCTGGAAAATCCTACTGTTTACAACCTTGTTCCTAAAGAAATCATCAGTGAAATGGGAGCAATGGACTTCAATACAGCCATGGCCTCTGCCCCGGGAGTAGTAGTAAGCAACAGTGTGAACGACAGCGGGAATGATATTTTCATGAGAGGATTCAGCTCCAATGCTAGTTTCAGAAACGGACTGACCCAAAACCCAAGAGTACAGTCTGAAATTGCTAATATTGAAAGAGTAGAAGTAATTAAAGGACCATCCGGAACCTTATTCGGAGGAACCTTAGCCAACTACGGTGGAGTGGTAAATATCGTCACTAAAAAACCCCAGGAAAACTTCGGGGGAATTATCAATTATACCACCGGAAGCTGGGGAATGAACAGAATCACAGCAGATGTGAATACCCCTTTGAATAAGGAAAAAACGGCATTAGCAAGATTCAATGTAGCAGCCTATTCACAGGATTCATTTCAGGATGCGGGTTACAACAAAGGATTATTCTTTTCCGGAAGTGTTTTATATAAAGTAAGTGACAAAACAACAGTAACATTGGATACTGAGTTTCATGCACCGGATAAAACATTGAATGCGTATGTAAGAAACTCAGAAAAACTGACGCTGCACTCAATGAAAGACCTGGAAGTTGCCTATAAAAGGGCGTTTACAAGCAATGATATCGGTTCCAAAAGAACCAATTTTGTAACGATGGCTGAGGTTACGCATCAATTCAATGATCAATGGACTTCCAGAACATCTTACCAAAGAGGGGAAGCCAATGAGAATGAGTCTATCTTTTTAGTCCTTCGATATTTGAATAACAATCAGGTAGAAAGAATGATCCGCCCTTTTGACAGCTTTAAAGTAACAACAGATAATATCCAGCAGAACTTTACAGGAGATTTTAAAATTGGAAACTTAAGAAACCGATTGGTGGTGGGAATTGATTATTTCCAGCAAAGAACAAAATATCAGTTTCCTTATTATGAAGCCAACGGATACAGCAATGTGTTCATGCCTTATGACAAAGTGAATCTCGACAGCTCTTCAGCATGGGACCCTATCTCAAGAAATAAATTCATGAATAAGGAGAGAAAATCTACAGAATCTGATATTACAACATTCAGAACAATCAGCGGTTATATCTCTGATGTTTTGAATATCACGGATAATTTGCTGGTAATGGCAAGTTTGAGAGTAGACAGCTATAAAAATGATGATACGGTTGTAAACGGTGTAGAAATCTCTACGAAAAACGGATATCCCGAAAATAAAGTTACAGGGTACAGCCAGACGCAGTTTTCACCAAAATTCGGATTGGTCTATGAAATTGTAAAAGATGAGATTTCATTTTTTGCCAATTACGTAAACGGATTTAAAAATTATGCTCCATCATTAAATGAAGTAGGTGTTTTAACAAAATGGGATCCGGAGCAGGGAAATCAGATTGAAACAGGTTTTAAAGTAGATCTTTTCCATAAAAAATTACTGACAACCGTAAGTTATTATAATATTAATGTTAAAAACAGACTGGTTGCAGATCCAGGCGGAATAGGAAGTATTCAGGATGGTAATATTAAAAGTCAGGGACTGGAAATAGGAATTATTGCCAACCCTTTCAAAGGATGGAATATCGTTGCCGGATATGGTTATAACGACAATAAATATGATGACCGTAGCAAAGACAGCGGAAAAAGAATCGCATGGACGCCAAAACATGTAGCCAATCTATGGACGAGCTACAAAATTATGGAGGGTGCTTATGAAGGACTTGGCTTTGGGGCAGGGTTTAATTTCGTGGATAAAACCTATATCAATATTATTAATCATTTTCTTGCGCCTTCTTATACCACTGTTGGTGCTACAATTTTCTATGACAAGAAAAAGTACAGAATTGGTCTGAAAATGAATAATGCCCTGAATGAAACCTATTGGAACTTCTACGGACAACCCCAAAAGCCAAGAGAAATTCTTGCCAATTTTGCCTTCAAATTTTAATAAAAAACAAAAAATAATCTCAACAAATACAATATAAGGATGAAAACCGCAAGGGCGCAAAACTTTGATTTATAATACATACCTATTTCTGATGCTTTCAAGTATGCTAAAGTAAATGGCAGCAGGAATAACTCTTTTCACTTTACAAACACGCATTATAAATACAATTGCGCCCTTGCATTTTCTACACTTACATTTTTTTGAGAATGAAAACAGATATGGAAAATAAAAAAACTAATCCTAAAAAAAAACAGGGAAAATCCCTTACCAAAAGGATCACCGGCTGGCTGCATCTCTGGCTCGGGCTGGTTTCCGGAATCATTGTGCTGACGGTTACTCTTTCAGGAACCGTATTTGTCTTTTGTGACGAAATTATTGATCTGTGCGGAGGAAGCGCCAAATATGTTCAGGCTCCGGCGAATACCAGAAAAATGGCTCCCGAAGAATTACTGACCCAATTCCACCAGCAGGTTCCGGATAGAAAAGCATTCTATTTTGATACCTATAAAGAAGCGGACAGGAGCTTCAGAGTAGCATCAGCCACTAAACCGCCTAAAGATAAAAATGCTGACAAGGCAGAAAAGCCCAAAAAGAAAGGCCGTGGTCCAAGAGGTATATTTGCTTATCATTATCTTAACCCTTACACCGGAAAAGTAATGGGTTCCACAAAAAGCTATGAATTTTTCTATATTGTAGCGCATATCCATGCCCAGCTGCTGGCAGGAAAGTTTGGAAAAACTGTGGTGGGAATTGCTTCTGTCATATTTTTTATCCAGTTAATTGGTGGACTGATTCTCTGGTGGCCTAAAAAATGGAATAAAACCACAAGAACGACAGCTTTTAAAATCAAATCAGGAACAAAATGGCGCAGGAAAAACTACGATTTTCATAATGTCTTTGGGTTTTATTCATTGCTGCCGGCAGTGTTTATTACCATTACAGGACTGATTATGGCGTATGAGGTTTTAACGAATCTTACCCAGCAGGCTTTCGGAGGTGCTGTTGATGCCGATACCATTGCAGAAAAGTATGAACCTAAATTTGATCCTGATAAAAAAGCATTATCCTATACTGATTTTGTAGAGAAGAAATTTAAAGAGTTTCCTGAAGCAAAGCAATTCAGAATGAGTATTCCCAGAAATGATTCAACTACAGTTTATCACGTAGGCATAGCTCAGTTTATTGGTTTAAAAAGCCTTGTCAATGGCAAAAGTATAGAAACGAATAAATATACCGGGAATGAGATAGATTATCCCAAAGAAGTTCAGATGCATGAAGTGATTGAGCATATGAATTTTGACCTGCATGTAGGCTATTGGGGCGGAATGTTTGGTAAAATATTCACCTTCGTTATCGGGATTATTTGTACCAGCCTCCCGATTACCGGATTCCTGATCTGGTGGGGAAGAAGGAATAAATCCCCTAAAAAGAATAAAGAAATTAAAAATATTCATCAACACAGAAAAGATTCACACCATGAACAACTGGTTTAAAATTGTATACCTCCCATTATTTTTACTGTTTACATTGGGTAAAGCCCAGGAAAAACTCACCATTGGAGAGAAGCAAAACTTATTTTCAAAAGTTTTAAATGAAAACAGAGAAATCTGGGTTCACCTGCCTAAAACGTATAATGACAACACCATCAGTCCTGCAAAATATCCGGTGATCTATCTTTTAGACGGAGAAATCAATTTCGAATATTACACAGGATTAACAGATTTTATTGCCCGAACTCCTTATGCTGATATTCCGGAATGTATTGTGGTAGGCATTAAAAATACAGAACGAACAAGAGATCTTACGCCCACTAAAGCACAAAAGAAAAGTCCTGTAAACCCCAACGTTATTCTTTTTGCAGACAGTGGAGGAAGTGAAAAATTTGTAAAGTTTATACAGGAAGAACTGAAACCATTCATCCGTAAAAATTACAGAACTCAGGATTATTCGGTGTTGGTTGGACATTCTTTCGGAGGATTATTTGCCATTAATACATTTCTTACCAATCCCGATTATTTCAATGCTTATGTTGCCAATGATCCTAGCTTATGGTGGGATAATAAAGTAATGATTGCAAAAACAAAAGAATATCTGCAAAAGAATAACAAATTTCCGGTCAAAAAATCTTTGTATGTTTCTCAGGCTGATAATGAAGAACAGCAGAAAAACTGGAATTCCGATATGACCCAGGCCATCGAAGAATTTAAAGGAATCATACAAAAGAACGGATCTTTAAACTATAAACATAGTTTCTTCGAAGGTGAGACCCACGGAACGGTTTCCTATCCCGGAAATTATGAGGCTTTAAAATTCATATTTAAAGGATTCAGATCCGATATAAAACAGCTTGCCAAAAATCCAAAGTTGCTTGAAGATGATTATAAAAAGTTTTCCGAAAAAATGGGAACAGATTTTACTCCTTCAGAAAACTATTTGAATGTAGTGATCAGGTTTATGAAGAGCAATGGCTTCAAAGAATCTGAAACCTATTTTATCCATCTGAAAGACAGATATTATCCTAAGAAATAATGAACTGAACATAATAAAGCCAATCTGTTAACCAACAGACTGGATTTTTAGGTAGATGATAACTTTTTAAAGCCAATGGATTGTCGGTTAAAATAGAGATTATCTCCAAGTGTCATTCTGAACGAAATGAAATGTAGTGAAGAATCTTATGTGTTTGTTATCAATAAGATTCTTCCTTCGTCAGAATGACAAAATCAAATAATTAGTTTTTTAATTGATGATAACTTTAAAAATTTTGGCTAAAGCCAATGGAATATTCATAAAAAATAAAACGGGCTAAAGCCCGTTCCTATTTAATTTTTCTCGCAGATTTTGCTGAAAGCCTATCCACACAGTTTGTCATTCCGTAAGAATCTATGCAGATTTTCTCCAAAAGCCTTTCCTAATGCCTGTTATCACAATTAATCGGGAAATCCTTCTCTTTTTTATCTAAAAAACTAATGGAAGGACAGCCAAATGACTGCGCAATAAATCCAAAAATAACCGCAGGTTTTCCTTTGAAAAGATGACCTGTAAATTGGAAAATATTGGCTTCATCAGCATCTATTCCATAAAGAGGAAGAAATTCTCCGCCATCACTTCCTGCAAGGCTGAATGTTTTCTCAGCAATCTTTTCTTTATGATCATTGATAACAGCCAGCTTACGTTCTACGGTATTTCCCTCTTCAAGATAATCCTGAAGATAGTAAGTCATATTTTCATACTGTGCCTGATAGGACTTTCCTGGAGCTAGCTTTGATGGACTAAAATATTTTTTAGAAATATCTGCATTTGCTTTTTGCCATTTTACAGCTTTCATTTTATTTTCTACAAAAGGATTTTTATTCCCGAAATAAGCGATGGCATTATTGTATCGGTCGTAGTCTGTTGTCTTTTGGTGAGTGGCAACCTGGAATCCCATCATATAAGAGTCTGGATCCAAATCTTCACTATCACTATAAGGACTTAGGTAAGCTACTGCTTTTAACTTACTGACAGCCATTTTTTGCAGCTTGTTAGATCCATACTCATAAATATACAGTGAGTCATTTTCTGTAAGATGAATCCCATCAAGCAGTTTTTTTCTGCTGGGAGCATCCAGTTCAAAATGCTGGAGTTCTTCATACGTCATCTGCTTCTGATTTTTAAGAATTGCTACAGGAATAGGCTGCTCTCCTTTATAGATATCCGAGACAGAAATAAAAATATCCATATCAGAATCTTTTTCGGTTGATGAAATAATAGAAAGACTGAAAATATTAAAGTTGGTATAATCTATTTTCTCTTCAGTTTTTGTTGTTTTTACAGAATCAATCGTAGTTTTTGTTTCTGTGACAGCGGTTTTTTTTTCTTCTTTCTGACAGCTCACTATAACCAGTTGAAAAAACAAAAGTGCTGCGGCAGTTTTGATGTTCATTATCTTTCTTGGCATTAAGGTGTTTATCATATTCTAATTCATTTTGTAATAAGGTTCCGAAAAATATTTGCTGGGTTTGATATAAGCCATTTTTCTCTCTGCATCAAATATCCAGATGAATCTGCGGAGCATATCGGCACCGAGGTAGCTTACATTTTGTGTTTTCAGCTCTCCTGAGAAAAATCCTACAGAAACATCTTTAAAAACCTGATTTCCCAATTTAAAATAAGGAAGAACTGCCTGTTTGGTAATTAAGCTTTTCCCTTCAGAATTCTTCAAAGTTTTTTCTCCGGTTACTTTTAGTTTTTTGTCCAGTTCCTTTTCTTCTGCGAAGGTGTTGCTGTACAAAATTGTTCCTGAAAATCCGGATTGTAAGACAAAATAGGCTTCCTGCTGGTGATCTCCATCAATGATATTATCTCCGGCAAGGTAGAATCCATCATGATCTAAGATGATATTAATAGGCTGGAAACCTTTCAGATCGGGCATTTTATCATACATCACAAATTGATTGTTGTCATAATCAATTTTAAAAGCTTTGCCATCAAAAATTCCGGTCCCAATTTTTCCGTCGGCCTCATAACCTGTTAATTGGTTATCAAAAAAACGTACATTTTTCTGGATAATTTTTCCAATTTCTACGGTATTATGATCACTTATTTCATCTTTATTGAAAATAATATGACCTGCTTTCAGCTTGTGTTCGGGAGAGATTGAATAATCTTTCATGGCAATCTGGAACATCAGATTCAGTGAATCTTTTTTGTTGACCAGAGTTTTAACAATGATATTATGATGTTTGGTGATCCGGAAAGGAATGGTCTGCTGTGCTTTCATTCCGGAAAATCCGATGGAAAGCAGCATGAAAAAGGCTGTTTTTTTGAGCATTATAGTGATTAGTGTTTTAAAACTTTAAAATTACCTATTATCTTTGGAAAAGCAAATAATAAAATGAAATGGTTGAAAAATTACTTCAAAGCGGAATCCATTGGGAAAAGAACGAATTCAGGAGAAATGAATTTCTTAAGATTTCGGGGAGTACAGATACCTCTATTTATTATATTGAAAAAGGAAGTGTCCGGATTTTTATGATGGATGAAAATGAAGAAAGAATCATTCGTTTCGGATATACCGGAAATATTATGGTCTGCCTTGATTCATTTTTATCGGAAAAACCTTCGGATCTTTATATTCAGGCGATAAAAAAAACAATCGTAAAAACGGCTTCAAGAAAGGATTTTTATGAGTTTGTACAATCAGATGATGAATACATGAAATTCTGGATCAGTATCCTCGAAGATCTGGTATTGCAGCAGCTGGAAAGAGAAAAAGATTTACTGATCAACGCTCCGGGAGAACGATTTGAGAGAGTTTTGAAACGAAGTCCAAAGCTGTTTCAGGAAGTTCCCAATAAATATATTGCCAATTATCTGAGGATGTCCCCGGAAACTTTATCCCGACTTAAAAAATCTTGAGTTCAGTCAAGATTTAAGAATAATCAGATCAGGATATTTGTATAAAAAATATAATGAAAATTTCAACCTCAGCATTATTGGATGAATTAAAAGGAAGAACCAGCCAGCATATTCAATATGCGCAAATGCTTATGCAAAAAACGGAAGAAGAGCTGAACTTCAGAGTCACAGAAAATACCTGGAGTACGCTGGAATGTCTGGAACATCTCAATCGATACGGAGACTTTTATATTCCTGAAATTACCAACAGAATAGCTGCATCCAAAACTTCTCCGAAAACTATTTTCAAACCAGGAATTCTAGGAAATTATTTTGCGAAAAGTATGCTTCCCAAAGAGAAACTGAATAAGATGAAAACCCTTAAGGAAATGAATCCTATACACAGCCATTTGAATAAGAATGTTGTGAATGAATTTATTCTCCAGCAACAGCAGTTCCTTGAATTATTAGATAAAGCCCATAATGTTGATCTGCAAAAAACCAAAACCAGCATCAGTATTTCAAAGCTGATCAAACTGAAACTGGGGGATACTTTCCGTTTTGTTATCTATCACAACGTGAGGCATATGAGGCAGATTCAGAAAATAGTCAGTTCATAATGTTGGAGTTATTTATGAACTTTTCATAGTTTTGCGGAGCTAAAAACCTTTTATGAAAAAATATTTATTAGGAATTTTATTCTTCTCAATTCTATCATGCGGAAGTTCAGATGATTTAGACAATCAAACCCCCAATAATGATCCACCATTAGGTAAAATTAAAACGCTTACTATTAAAGATGAAGAGCAGGTAAATGGTGTACTTTCCATGATTGAGAAACTAGATTTTAAATTTGAGTACGACAATGATAAATTGGTTAAGGTTTGGGATATTAACGGAAATTATACTGAAAATCTTAGCTATACCAATGGATTACTCACCTTAATTTCTATTGAAGGAAACACTTATCCCGGACTTGCTGATGCCTCTCCATTCAGCGAAAAAAGAAAGCTTATTTATGATAATAATCAAAGACTTATAAAGGTAGAGAATTTAGATCCAGGCTACGTAAATAATTACAGAACCTTTGAGTATCCCTCTGCAGATATCATTATTGTGAAAAACTATATTGATAGTTATTCCGGAGTACCATTCAATACAGACATGTTGAAAATCTTTATAAATAATAAGAATATAACAAAGATTGAAAGGTATGAAGAGGGAAATTTGTCTAAGCTGAGAGATGTGATGACCTATGAATACGATCAGAATACAAATCCTGATTTTTTGATTGACAGGAACAGGATATTAGCACTGCCTGAATATGCTTATAATGTTTTTATACTTCAGGATTATTCACAAATTTCAAGGAATAATGTAAGTAAAAAGATAAAGTATTATTTCGGTTCATTACCTGATAGTCCGAAAAAAGAATTTGAAATAGTTTCTCAATATCAAAATAATGATCTCCCTTTCACAATGTATTATCAGGAGAAGACCGGTAATATTTCAAATGATTATGTAAGAGTATCTGCTGTTTATGGATATTAAATTATTTTTTATATAAATTTAAACCTCGTAAGAAAGCTTATGAGGTTTTTTATTGTCATGAAATGGAAATACACCAAAAAAACATACCAACTCCACTGGGAGAAATGATTGCCTGTGCTGTAGATCAGGGAATATGTCTGCTTGAATTCACAGACCGGAAGAATATTGATAAACAACTGAAGGCTTTGGCAAAGGTTCTGAAAGCTGAGATTGTAGAGAAAGAACATCTGCATTTCACACAGCTGGAAAAAGAACTGGAAGAATATTTTGAAGGAAAAAGAAGCCATTTTGAAACGCCTTTGTTGACCACAGGAACTGAGTTTCAGGAAAAAGTATGGCAATTGCTCCGTGAAATTCCCATGGGAGAAATAAGAACGTATAAGCAGCAATCAGAAATATTAGGAAATCCGAAGGCGATACGTGCCGTAGGAACAGCCAACGGAATCAATAAAATTGCCATTTTAATTCCCTGTCATCGTGTAATAGGTTCTAATGGTGAATTGGTAGGCTATGCCGGTGGTATTTGGAGAAAGCAAAAGCTGCTGGAACTTGAAAAAGCAATTTTGTTTTAACCCCAAACTTCAGTTTTACATGATAACTTAAAAAATAGTTGTTCATTTTTCGGTTGTATAGAGCGCAATGATCTTTCTACTTTTGAATAAAAAAATTATGATTGGTTTTAAGCAATTACCTCATGGTAAAGAACCATTACTCTTTGGGAATGGAGAAAGTGCAAAAGTACATGAAAAGTTAGCCTGTTTTATGTACAGAGAGCTTGAAAAAACAAGTAAGAAGATGACAACAGCAGTAAGATTTTCACCCCTTTTTATTGAACCATGGAACTCACAGAAAAAATAATGTACGAGGCATCTTATATGAAAGATGTTTCATTCGAGGGAATATTCTGGATGGGCGTAAAGACTACAGGGATATTCTGCAGACCCACCTGTACGGCAAGGAAACCTAAATTTGAAAACGTAGAGTTTTTTTCCAATACTAAAGAGGCGATGTTGAAAGGCTATCGTCCGTGTAAAGTATGCAGACCTTTGGAAAACCTCAACGCAACTCCTTCCTATATCAAGGAATTACTGAAAGAAATTGCTGATGATCCCACCTTGAAGTTTAAAGATTATGATCTCGTAAAAAGAGGGTTGGAACCGGCAACAATCCGTAGATGGTTTCTGAAACACCATGGAATAACTTTTCATGCCTTTCAGAGGATGTCGAAACTCAATACTGCTTTTAAAAAGCTTCAGCAGGGAGAATCAGTTACAGAAGTTGCATTTGATACAGGATATGAAAGTCTGAGTGGTTTTAATGAGAGTTTTAAAAATATTTTTGGGGTTTCTCCTAAAAAGAATAGCATGGAAAAAGTGATTGACCTGAAGAGAATTGAGACCATGCTGGGAACGATGATAGCCTGTGCTGATGAATCGGGAATCTGCCTTCTGGAATTTTCCGATAGAAAAGCGCTTCCTACAGAACTTAAAAGTATCTCAGAATATTGTAAAGCGAATATTATCCAGGGGGAAAATCCTCATTTTACTACGCTGGAAGAAGAACTCAAAGAATATTTTGAAGGAAAAAGAACTCAATTTACAGTTCCTCTTTCTTTGGTAGGAACGGCTTTCCAGAAAGAAGTCTGGAATATTCTCAGAGAAATTCCTTACGGAGCAACAAGAAGTTATCAGGAACAGGCTGATATCCTGGGAAACCCTAAGTCTGTAAGAGCGATGGCTAATGCAAACGGGTTAAATAAAATTTCAATTTTAATTCCCTGTCACCGTGTGATTGGAAGTAATGGGCAGTTAACCGGATATGGGGGAGGAATCTGGAGAAAACAAAAGCTATTGGAGCTTGAAAAGGCTATTTTGTTTTAGAAATCTTCTCAAAAGAATTTGTGGCATAGATTTTATTTATTAGAATCCTATTTTACCATTTTATGACATCAAAAATTCCGATTATTTTAATTTTCTCAAGACTTATCATTGGGTTTGTTATTATTTCTTTAAGCCTTATTAAAGTAGAGTTTTATCAGACAATCGCTGTTGTTCTTTTATCTTTAGGATTATTAACCGATATTTTTGATGGAATTATCGCCAGACATCTTAATATTTCAACACAAAAACTCAGACGTCTGGATTCTACTGTTGATCAGATTTTTTTCATCTCAGTAGGCGTTGCCGCTTATATACAATGCCCTGATTTTTTCAAAACCAATGCTTATAAAATCATAATTCTTGCAGGTGCTGAAATCCTGATTTATCTGGTAAGCTTTTTAAGATTCCGAAAAGAAGTAGCCACACACTCTATTGGAGCCAAGATCTGGACCTTATTACTTTTTGGAACACTGATTCAGGTTATTTTACAATGCCAGTCCATTGTTTTATTTAACCTTTGTTTCTGGGTTGGGCTCCTTACGAGAGCAGAAATTATAGCGATTCTTTTACTGCTGAAAACATGGACCAATGATGTTCCTTCCGTTTATCATGCCATACTGCTTAGAAAGGGGAAAACGATTAAGAAAAATAAATTGTTCAACAGTTAATCATTTACTTTTTACAAGAATTTGATTAAAAACATCTTCATAGAAAAATATCGGTAAAACAAAAATTAACGAAGTTTGTGAAAGCTATTTTGTTTTGATTTTTGTAATTTTAAGCAAAAATTTACACGTGAAAAATTTAATAATAGCAGTTTGCATTTCAGTTTCAGCATTCAGTTTTGCTCAGGATTATTCTGTGCCGGCAGCAAGTCCGCGTCAGAAGGTTGAGCAGCAGTTTTCAATGTCTAAGATCTCTATCGACTATGGAAGACCGGGAGTGAAAGGGCGTAAGATTTTCGGAGAATTGGTTCCTTATGGCCAGGTTTGGAGAGCAGGAGCTAACTCATCAACAAAAATTACTTTCGGACAAGCCGTTAACTTCGGTGGAAAAACAGTACCTGCAGGAACCTACGGATTATTCATCGTTCCTACAGAAAAAGAATGGAAAGTAATCCTGAATAAAGACTTCCAGCAATGGGGTGCTTATACTTATGATCCTAAACAGGATGTAGTAGATGTTACTGTACCCGTTAATAAATTGACAGACAAACAGGAGTGGTTTGAAATTACCCTGAATCCTACAGACGAAAATACAGGAAACTTAGTCATCAAATGGGATATGGCTCAGGCAGAGGTTCCGTTGAAGCCATCAAAATTAGATACAGTGATCAAGATTTCTGACAAACTGAAAGAAATCAAGAAAATAGAATCAGATTCTTCTAAAAAGAGTTAAACAATGAATTTTTCTGTTCAGCCTGTTTTAGAGAATGAAGAATTTCAATTAATCCCCTTACAGCAAGGGGATTTTGAATCTTTATATGAAGTAGCTTCCGATCCTAAAGTTTGGGAACAACATCCGAACAAAGATCGTTATAAGAGAGAAGTTTTTGAAAACTTTTTTACAGGAGCTATGGAGAGTAGAGGAGCTTTCAAAATTATGGAGAAAGCTACCGGAAATGTATTAGGAAGCAGCCGTTATTATGACTTTGATGAAGAGGATAATCATATTTTCATCGGATATACTTTCTATGGAACAAACTCCTGGGGAAAAGGAATCAATCCTCAGGTTAAGAAGCTGATGCTGGATTATATTTTTCAGTTCGTAGACAAAGTTCATTTCCATATTGGAAAAGAGAATTTCCGTTCACAGACAGCTCTGGAAAGACTTGGAGGACAAAAGATTGCTGAAGAAGAAGTAGCGTATTTCGCAGAACCTTCAAGAACCAATTTTGTTTATGAAATTAAAAAAGATGACTGGGCATGAAGAAATATAAAATCCAACAATCTCCATTTGTAGTTCCCACTACAGATGGAAAGCTGATCGAAGAGCATTGGGGGAATTCTACCGGAAATTCTAATGTTTCCATCGCTCATATGGTAGCACCTCCGGATTGGAGCGAGCCTCATCAGACGCCTGAATTTGATGAATTCACTTATATCATTTCAGGGAAAAAGCAATTTGAAATTGATGGCGAAATTGTTGTTTTGGAAAAAGGACAGAGTATTCTTATTGAAAAGGGAGCGAGAATCCGTTACAGCAACCCATTTTCAGAACCTTGTGAATACCTTGCGATCTGCCTGCCTGCTTTCTCTATGGAGTTGGTCAACAGGGAAGAATAAGGAATAAATAAAATCAAAACATAAAAAGGCAAATCCGCAGTTCAGTGGATTTGCCTTTTTCTATTATTTTATTCTCTTAATAATCCGGAGAAACTCATCTTTTTTCCTCTGCGATACCTGTAATGAAGTTTCATCGCTCATAATAATATAGCCGCCGCGTCCTCTGATGTATTTTTCAACATGCTGAAGATTGATGAGGTGCTGATGATGAATACGGACAAAGCCTTGCTCTTTCAATGCTTCTTCAAAATAAGCTAATGTATGGGAGATCATCATTTTCTTTCCTCCTTTGAAAAAAATAGAAGTATAATTGTCATCAGCCTGAAGACGTACGATATCAATGGTGTGAACATATACGAGGCCTTCCAGGGTTGGCAGCGCAATTTTGCTCTGTTCTACAGGACTTTTAATGTGATGAAGCAAAGCAGATAACTGCTGGATTTTGTTTTTATCTTCCAAAAGCCTGGCAACCCTGTTTACGGTAATGATCAGTTCGTGGATCACAATAGGTTTCAACAGATAATCTACTGCATGATGTTTAAAGGCCTGCACAGCATACTGATCATAAGCGGTCACAAATACAGTGTAAAAATTACGGTCTGATATCTTTTCAAATAACTTAAATCCGTTTTCAACAGGCATGTTGACATCCAGAAATACCAGTTCCGGAGACATTTCCCTGATAACTTCCACTGCTCCGTTCACCGAACCGGCTTCCCCGATGAGTTCAACGTCCGGACAATATTTGGATAGAAAACGAAGAAGAGTTTCGCGTGATTCCTGTTCATCATCTACAACGATAGACTTTATTCTGCTCATAGAAAAGGAGTGTTTTTAATGGTTATTTTTACAATAGTTCCCTGAACATCCGGGTTTATACTCTTTTTATCCGTGATCTCTGTAGAAATGGATGTTCCATACAGTTCGTTAATTGCGGAAATTCTGCCGGCAGTAATCTTCAGTCCCATGGATTTATAATCGTCCGGTCTGCTGTCAAATTCACGGGCTTTTTCAAATCCCACACCGTTGTCTTCCACAATGCATATGATGGAATCTTCACTTCTGCTGCAGGAAATTTGCAGAATTCCTCCTGTTTTTAAATGTCTCAACCCATGGCTGATGGAATTTTCAGTATAGGTTTGAAGAAGCATCGTCGGAATTTTTAACTGCTCCAATCCTGGTTCCACAGATATTTCATACGTGAAATGATTCTTAAAACGCATCTGTTCCAGTTCGATATACGTTTTCAGCATAGCCATTTCTTTCTCAATGGTGTTCCAGTGTTCTTTGGAGTGGGTAAGGGTTTTGCGGATCAGATCTGAAAAGGCTGCCATATAATAATTGGCATTCAATTCATCCTCTTTACCATAATAATTCTGAATAGCATTCAACACATTGAAGATAAAATGGGGATTGATCTGAGCCCGGAGAGCCTGCATTTCCAGTTCAGCAATCATCTTTTTTCTTTCGGTTTTTTCAGCTTCCTTTTTACGGATAATATTGATGCGGTGCCTGTATATCACAATAATTAAAATCAGAAGCAGCAGGAATATTCCGCCCATAAACCAAAGTTCTTCCCAAAATGGTGGTTTTACAGTAATAGCCAGTACGGCAGGTGTTTTATTCCAGCTATTATTTTTTCCGGAAGCCCAGACGTTGAGCTGATAGTTTCCAGGTTTTAAAGCTCCCAGATTTAGTGTACTTTCTTCTGTAATTACGGTGTCATTTTCTGCTCCGGACAGAAGATATTTATACTTAATGTCTTTCTCATCCAGATAAGAAATGGCGGTGTAGGAGATCTGAGCATTATTCTGGTTATATTTCAGGCTGATCTTTTTGGGGTAGTACACAATGCTGTCTTTAAACGATGCTTTAAGGAAATACACTTTGTAAGGCTGGCTTTTGCTGACATGATCCTGATTGATCACAATAATACCATTGGATGTAGCGAGAAAAGCTTTTCCTTCTCCAAAGGTAATATTATTGATCATGTGACTGGGAACTCCGTCAGCTGCCGAAAAATGATAAATAGAGTAGTGCATACGGTCATCGAAAGTAACTCTGGATAACCCTTTGTCCGTATTGATCCATAATCTTTCCCTTTCGTCTATATAAGCTTTTTCACAAATATTACTGATGAGTCCATTTGTAGTATTCAGCTTTATTACTTTTTGGCCATCCCTAATAAAAATACCATCAGAATGAGTACTGATGACAAGTCTGCCTTTCAGAAAATTCAGTGAGGTGATGCGGTTTTTGCCTAAAGAATGATCCTGAATAAATTTTTTTAAAGATTGATTATAATAAAATAACCCCTGTATTGTACCCAGCCAATACATACCTTTTGCATCGATAGCCGTTGCCGGAGCTGCAATGGAAATCTTCAGTTCAGGCAACTGACTGAATTTTCCTTCTTTTAGATCATAAAGAAGATGATTTCTCGGTTTGGTTTCAGTCTGGCTTAGAAGGATGGTATTATTTCTGATGGCGGCCGATTTCTGAGAATATTCAAGAAGTTTTGTGTATTGATTTCCGTTTAGGCTGCATTGATATAAACCTCTGTCTGTTCCGGCTAAGAAAATATGATCATCAATAGGTAAGATATACCGGAGTCTGTTCCATTGTCCGTCACCCAGCGTATATAATGGTTTGAAGCTGTTTTTTTCTCTTATCATAACAGCACTGTTGTTATATCCTGCCAGAAGTTTTCCTCCAGGCAGGTATTTTACTATTAAAACATTATTATCAATAAGTCCGTCTGCTGTAGTATACACTAGAGTCTTATTGGTGGGCTGCATATAAACACCCTCATTGGTAGGATACCAGCTATTGCCCTGTTTATCTATAAAACTGCTATAGCTTACAATGCCTTTCATGGCAATATACCGTGGATTTTGATTCGTACTCCTATAAGGATCATATTCCAGAATTCCGCTTGTGGTACAGATCCATATCTTATCATTTTTGCCTATTGTAACATCAAGGATATTACTGGGCATTTCGATTCTTTTGACAACAGCTTTATTTTCTTTGATTACAATATCATACAGAACATTAACGTTTTTTACATACATATGATCCTTGAAGTAAAAATAGGGTCTTACTGCTTTTTCCTTAAAGGTATAAATGAGAGTTGATCCCGGATGATTTTTCCTTATGATACTTTTGGTAGAAATATAATATTCATTCCCTTGGTCAAAAAAATGCATGTATGGAGATTGTGCTGTACTGTCTTGGGGATTGGAAATGTTGTTTTTACCTATACTATATTTTTTCTGCTGATCAGCGTAGGGGCTCCATCTTGGAGCAATATCATAAAAGCCGATTTTCCTTTTTTCCATGAGGCGGCATAGCTTGTCATTCTGTGCAGAATACACTTTTCCATTATATATATAGGTAGGGCTTCCGTTATAGGTGCTTACCCATAATCGCTGCCATTCATCTTCCCATGCCTGAAAAGTTTCATTATCCGGAAGTCCGTGATTGCTGGTGATAGTCTCAAAATGATGCCCGTCAAACCTTGAAATTCCCCAGCTGGTACAGAACCAGATAAACCCTTTACTGTCCTGATACACTGAATATACTGTATTGCTGGGTAATCCGTCACTTAAGCTATAGTGCCGGAGCTGTGGCTTCTGACTGTACATCAGCAGGCTATGAAACAGCAGGAATAATATGAGAAGGTAATGATGCATAGTTTTCAGGCTAATATAGAAAATTCCCCAGAATGAGAAATGCTTCCAAATATCATATTTACAGCTTTTTTACGCATTCAAAATGACAAAATACTCGCCTGTGTTTTTATCCTGCTCACTTACTCATTGGTTCTTTTTTTTTACTTAAAAAAGAGACAACTTGTACCTGTTTATCGGAAGCAGCGTCCCGAAATAACAAAGAACGCTATTACCAAAATATTACTTTATGAAAAAAACTTTAACAACGATCTTTAGATCATCAGAATCATTTTTAAGAGGAAGAAAAGCAGGTTTTCTTCTTGTAGCTGCTGTATTTTGCAGTACAGTTTTAAGTGCTCAGTTTGTTCCCGTTGACCCCTCAGGTACAACAGTAAGTGTAAAGAGAGAGGACCAATCCCCGGTCCCATTACCTAATGCTCCCGGATATGTTCCCTCTTCGGTATCATTGCAGTTTAAGACAGGTTCAATAGTAGAAACAAAAGGTTTTCCAGAAGGTCAGATTACTACTCAAAATTTTTTACTGCCGGATGTCTTTACAACTATAGGAAGCCCACCTGTAATACGTACTTTCAAAGTATCTTTTCCTAATCCGGGTCTGGCAAGCCGTTATTATCCAATCCCAATGGCAATTGGAGGAGCTACAACCATTATTCCGGGATGCTGGACACCTGAGATGGATCGTGGATTATTTCATGATATTGGCTCAAATAGCAGTTATGGATATGGAGTAACTCTTACCCGTACTACTTCTACAACATATCTTCTTCAATGTACTAAATTTCTCTGCTACATATGTGATACCAACCCATGTACTCCTATAACTTCAACTTTTAGTAAAACTTCAGCTGCGCAGAACAAAGCGAAACTTTATCCCAACCCAAGCAGCGGATTTTCAGAACTTGAGTATACCGCTTCAGGAAGAGAGACCATTACGGTAATGGTAACTGATATTGCAGGTAAAACATTATATGGATATAAGATAGATATAGAATCAGGGGTTAATAAACTGCCGATAGATCTTCAAAAAGGATTATCAGGAACTTATTATGTCAACTGGCGCTCCAGTAATGGAAATACAGGGTCATTACCCATTATAAAAAAATAAATAGGTACCGGTAAAAACTAATATTGATGAAAGAGCGCACTGAGGTGCGCTTTTGTGATTTATTATCCTGTAATCCTTATGGTTACTATGTTTTGTGAGATATTTGCATCCATTGATAGCGTTTGTTTTTGAATTATTTTGTAAGTTCGCGGACTTAAAAAAATGAACTAATTAAAATCTATGAAAAACAAATTATCAATTGTATTAATGCTGGGGATTGCCCTTTCTACCACTTCATGTGCAACCATTTTTACAGGAACCCAGGATTCAATAGCTTTTTCTTCAAATCCTGAAGGGGCAAAAGTGTTTCACAAAGGAATAGAAAAATGTACAACACCTTGTACAACTAAAATTCCAAGAGCTTTGGGTAAGCAGATGATTACCTTTGAAAAAGAAGGATTTGAGAAGAAAGAAGTTAAGCTTACCAAAAACTTTAATGCTGTCACTTTACTGAATATTATTCTCGGAGGAGCAATAGGAGTGGGAATTGATGCTGCTACAGGCTCTCTGACCAAATATTCCCCAAAGAAATATGATGTTGAGCTGCAAGCTAAACCATAATTAATTCTGATAAAAAATTGAAAAGCAAATTTACGAATTCGTAAATTTGCTTTTTTATTACAATAAATGAATGGCTACACAAGTTTGTCCTCACTGTAAAAAAAAAAGCTTTTACATGGTACATTGATGATGAAAATTCAGGGATAACAGTTTGGGGTTGTTATCAGTGTCATTATAAAGCTGAAGAAAATGAAAAAGATGAATGCATTTGTGATCGTTGTGGTCATCAGACAAAGACCAAACTGAGAGATCAGGACAAAGAATATTGGTGGTGTTTTACCTGTAAGGAAATTATAAAATAAAAGGCAAATCCGCAGTTCAGTGGATTTGCCTTTTTTATTTTGGGTAGTAATTCTATTTCAGTATTTCTTTCAGGAACATCAAAGTATGGCTCCATGCTCTTTTAGCCATTGTTGCATTATAATCCGGAGATTTCGGATCTGTAAACGTATGTTTGGAATGGGCATACGTAATAATCTGCCAGTCGGCATTTCCATCGTTCATTTCTTTGATGAGGTTATTGTAATCATCCAGAGTCACACTTTTATCATCAGCCGGATTTTCAACCAGAATTTTTGCAGTTAAGGGTTCATTTTTTCTGCTTTGATCTCTCGTGAGGCTTCCATGAATGGAAACCACACCCGCTACAGGCAGATGTCCTCTTGCAGATTCCAACGCACCTGTACCTCCAAAGCAATAACCGATAACCGCTATTTTATCAGAAATGGCTCCGTTTTTCTTGAGTTGTTCTAATGCCAGTGAAATTCTTTTCTGGTACTCCTGGTAATTCTGTTTATAATACCCTGAGCTCTTTGCCGCAGATTCATTGTCGGCAGGAATTTTTCCTTCTCCGTAAATGTCAGCGATAAAGACAATGTAGCCTTGTTTTTCAAGCTCCACAGCTGCTGTTTTAGCTTCTTCATCAATACCTTTCCAGGCGGGAAGAATCAATACACCCGGAAGTTTTTTTCCTACATTGGACGTAATGAGACCATTCAGTTTCTGTGAACCATCCTGATAAGAAACAGTTTTAAGTTTCTGACTGAAAAAGGTTCCTGAGGTGATCATCATGGTGGTTAATAAGATGGAACGTATCATAATTAATTGTTTGTGAGTTAGAAATTGATAAAAGCAGTATTAAAATTAAGAAAATATTTAAAACGACTAAACCTCAACTCCAAATTTCTTCAATTCCTTTGCTAAGTCTGTCTCCGGGAACACCTGAATCGTAATAAATCCCAGTGATTTTGCCATTTCAATGTTCTTTGTATTATCATCTATGAAAACAGATTCCTCTGCTTTGATGTTGTATCTTTCCAGCAATACATGCCAGATTTTAGGGTCAGGTTTGATCAGTTTTTCTGTTCCGGATACTACAATTTTACCTTCGAAGATCTGGAAGAAATCATAGTTTTCCAATGCATAAGGGAAGGTTTCTTCAGACCAGTTGGTCAGTCCGAATAAATGATAATCCGTATTTTTAAGCTTTCGGAGCACCTCTACATTCTGTGGAATATCGCTTTTCAGCATCACAGTCCAGTTGTCATAGAAAGCGCGGATCTCTTTTTCCCATTCCGGGAATTTTTTCACCTGAATTTCTGTTCCTTCGGCAAGGCTTCTTCCTCTGTCCTGTTCTACATTCCATTCATCCTGAGCGATGTTTTCAAGGAAGTATTCCATTTTTTCATTATCATTAAAATACGCTTTGAAATAATATCTGGGATTCCAGTCCATGAGTACCCCTCCGAAATCGAATATGATGTTTTTTATTTTCATAATAATTAATATAGTTGTGAAGTAGTATTTTTGTGAACCACCCCGTCAAAAATTCTTTGAATTTTCGCCACCCCTCCAAAGGATGGGAATTGTTTACCATTCCAATCAATATTGATAAACGGAAATGATTTTGTGCTATTCAGGTCTGTAAAACTGATACTGTCCGTCTTTATAGTAAGCATTGATATGCTGAAGTCCGTTGGTCAGGATGATTTCCCGGGCTCCGATAATAGAATTGTATCTGGCTGTCTGTTCAAAAGTCTTTTCTGTTAATTTAATCTGAGGAGCTTTACATTCAATCAGAATTACAGGTTCTGTTTTTTCTGTAATCAGGAGATCAATTCGCTTGGTAAGACCGTTCAGCACAATCTTTTTTTCGGTAATCAGGGCAGAAGTGGAGTAGGATTTTACGGTAAGGTAATAGTGTATCCAGTGCTGTCTGACCCATTCCTCAGGAGTGAGCAGAAGATAAGTTTTACGAACCAAATCATAAATAAAAAACTTATCTTTGTCTTTCTTGAATTTAAAATCAAAAGTTTCCTGAAAATTCAGTTTTGGAAGTTCCATTAGTAAGATGAAAGAATTAGATTTAATCCTCAAAAATATTAAAAATAAAGAAGTTTTACCTATTTATTTTTTCCACGGAGAAGAAGCTTACTTTATTGATGTTGCGGTAAAAGCCCTTGAGCACAACTTTTTGGAAGAAGATGAAAAAGCTTTCAACCAAACGGTTACCTACGGAAAAGATACGTCCTATCAGGAAGTTCTTTCCCTGGCGAGACAGTTTCCGATGATGGGTGATAAGCAGGTGATTATTGTAAAAGAAGCACAGGATTTAAGATTCAATGAAGAGGAAAACAGAATTCTGGAATCTTATGTAGAAAATCCGGTGCCTTCTACAGTACTGGTTTTTGCGCATAAACATAAGAAACTTGACAGCAGAAAAAAAGCAGCGAAAGCCCTGGACAAAGCCAAAGCTCTTTTCCTGAGTGAATCTGTAAAGGAAAATAATCTTCCTAAATGGATCTCAGATGAATGTATAAAGCTGTCTATCAAAACGGCTCCCAATATTTCTCATCTTCTGGCAGAATACTTAGGGAACGACCTTTCAAGAATTGCTAATGAACTAAACAAGTTAAAGATCATTCTTAAAGAAGGAGAGATTCTTGACGGATCGATCGTTGAAAACCATATCGGGATCAGTAAAGAATACAATATTTTTGAACTTCAGAAGGCTTTGGGAACTAAAAATGCCAATGCAGCCTTTAAAATTGCCCATTTTATGGGAAAAAATCCGAAGAATAATCCTTTTGTCATGATGCTGGCAAGCCTGTATAATTATTTTTCAAACGTTATCATCTATCAGACTATGGCAGGGCAATCTCCACAAACGATTGCTTCACAAATGGGAGTGAACCCTTATTTTATTAAAGACTATGCAGAAAGTGCAAGACTTTATCCTTTAAAACATGCTACCAGGGTTATTTCTATTCTTCGCGAATTTGATATGAAAGGAAAAGGACTTGGAGCAGTGAATATGGGTGATGCGGAACTGATCAGAGAATTGGTATATAAAATTATCAATGTAGATAAGATTAAGATGAAAGTGTAAACGGTATGCGTGGGTAATGAGTTACGTGATACGTGGTGATGAAATGATTCTTTGATGCTGGATGCAGGTTATGAAAACAAAAATTTTAATCTTCGCATCAAACCCCCGAACTTAAATCCCGAATCCCGAACCCAAAAACAACTCCTATCGAAATTCAACATATCAGATATTGACAAGTATCATTAAAATAACTTTAAGGAGAAATTAAAAATTCCGAAATTAGCAGTCTTAATTCAAATTAAATCTTTTCGAATAAAGTAAATTATGGAGCAAAACATTTTAGATTGTGTGATCGTTGGATCCGGGCCTTCTGGCTTCACCGCTGCTATCTATGCAGCAAGAGCAGACTTGAAACCTGAATTGTATACAGGTCTGGAGCCGGGCGGACAATTAACAACCACTACAGAAGTTGATAACTTCCCAGGGTATCCAGCCGGGATTACAGGTCCTGAAATGATGATGGATCTGCAAAAACAGGCAGAAAGATTTGAAACCAAAGTTCACTACGAAATGATCACTAAAGCTGAATTCTCTAAGGAAGTAGGCGGTGTTCACAAATTATATGCAGGAAACAAAGAAATCCTTGCTAAAACAGTTATTATCTCTACAGGAGCTACAGCAAAATATTTAGGTCTTGATGATGAGAAAAAATATGCAGGAGGTGGTGTTTCGGCTTGTGCTACCTGTGACGGATTCTTCTACAGAGGAAAAGATGTAGTGGTAGTAGGAGCGGGAGATACTGCGGCTGAAGAGGCTACTTATCTTGCGAAATTATGTAAGAAAGTAACCCTGTTGGTAAGAAAAGACGTTTTCAGAGCTTCAAAAGCAATGGTTCACAGAGTAGAAAGCACTCCGAATATTGAAGTGAAATTCCACCACGAGCTCATCGGGATTGAAGGAGAAAACAGTTTGGTAGAAAGAGCTGTGATCATCAATAACCAGACTCAGGAGAAATCTACAGTGGATGTTGAAGGGATCTTTATTGCGATTGGTCACAAACCGAATACAGATATCTTCGTAGGTCAGGTAGATCTTGATGAGAACGGATATATTCTTACTGAAAAAGGTTCTACAAGAACAAATCTTCCGGGAGTATTTGCTGCTGGTGACGTTCAGGATCATATCTACAGACAGGCTATTACCGCTGCAGGAAGCGGATGTATGGCTGCAATGGATGCAGAAAAATATTTAGCTGAATTACACTAATCGTATTCAGTATATACAATACAAAGCGTGCCTTATGGGTGCGCTTTTTTGTTTTTCAAATGCATCATTAATTTGTTGGGTAATTGCAAAGGCGCAAAGGTTTTTCTGCTTTATGTAAATTTTTTAAGACGCAAGAAAATCGAAGATTTCCAGCAAAGAGTATACGTTATCAATTTTATCGGAGATAAAATCTTTGCGCCTTATAACAGTCTTTTTTAATACTACTTGCGCCTTTGCGTTTCTCCAACAGTATTTTTTGTTGGATAATCGCAAAGGCGCAAAGGTTTTTCTACTTTATGTAAATTTTTTAAGGCGCAAAAAAATCGAAAATTTTCAGCAAAGAGTATACGTTATCAATTTTATCGGAGATAAAATCTTTGCGCCTTATAACAGCTTTTTTAAGATTACTTGCGTCTTTGCGTTTTTCAACAAAAATATTTCTTCATATCAAATATCCAATGATAAATTCGTGAAATAGATAATCAAAACATTAATATATTTGTGAAACTGCAAAACAAATTAAATTTGCATCAGAAAACTATAGACTGAACAAAAACGAATAAAAAATGAAAAGAGTAACTGCTATCGGAGGAATCTTCTTTAAGTGTAAAGATCCGGAACAAGTAAATGAATGGTACAAAACCCACCTTGGATTACCAACCAGCCCTTACGGAGCGAAATTCGACTGGAAGGACGCAGAGTCCGGGAAAGAAGGATATACGCTGTGGAGCCCTTTTAAAGAGTCGACTCAGTATTTTGAACCTTCTGCCAAAGAATTTATGATCAATTATCATGTAGAAAATATTGAAGCATTGGTAGAAGAACTGAAAAAAGAAGGGGTAACGGTATTGGATGAGGTTGCTGTCTATGAATATGGAAAGTTTGTGCACATCCTGGATCCTGAAGGGAATAAGATTGAATTATTCGAGCCGGCAGGAGAGTAGCTGTTATTTTTCCAGAAAACTTTTGAAAACCCGTATTACCAACTATATAACAACTGAAGACGTAATCATTCCCCTCCCTCGGAGGGGTGGCGAAAATTCAGAGAATTTTTGACGGGGTGGTTTTCTCAGCAAATCATAAAAAACGGTTTTCTAAAGAAAACCGTTTTTTATGATATTATTCTGTCTAATCCAGAATATAGATTTTCTTCTCCTTAAGATTGAATCCCAGTTTTTCCCCCAGCCAGTTGATGCTTGTTTTACCTTCATAAATAAGACCGTCTACAAAAAAGACCTTAGGCTTTTCAACCGTAGCAAAAGGGGTAGAAATAGAGCCGATATCACTTTTATAAAACTTGGTCGTCAGATCAGGGTTGAATTCACTTTTCTTTTCCACCACATTCAGGCCTTCTTTTTTGATATTCATAGTATTCATCAGGCGTTCACTCAGCCAGAAAGAATCTTTGCCGGAACCGGAATCCAGAAGAACGTTAATCTTATATTTATTGTTCAGAAGCACATAGGTTGTAATATCCATCGACTGGTCTGCATTGGTAGAAAGCTGGATATCCATCACTTTCTTGCCATTCAGTTTTTCTTTGGGAAAGATAAGCTCGTTGGTGGTATAGTCTATGATAAACTCTGTATCATAAAGCATTGGAAGGGAAATTAAACCGTCAATTCCTTTCATCTCCATATCATGCGTGGAGTACCAGGTATCTTTGAATTTTTTACCATTAAAAATAATCTCTTTTGATTTGAAAAGAGGAATGGTCATTTTCTCACCGGTTGCCCGAAAAGCGGTTAAATAGTTATACGTTTCTTTGGGTTCCAGACCTTTGGAAAAGTTTCCCAGGAAAAGATTGATTCCTCCACCTGTGTCAAAAATAAAATTTCCCTTTTTACCATCTATTTCAGCACCTACCACCAGATGGCCGGAAGGAAGAACAGAAATAGGCATTTTTTGGGAAAAAGCCATAGAGGTGATGGCTAATGAAGCGGTAATAACCGATTTTTTAATAAAGGATTGAATAAGCATCTGAATATAGTATTATTAGTTTTTATTAGTATTGAAACCTTACAAATATAATACAATCTGATGACTGACGGGGTATATACCCTTTGAAAGGGTCTGGAGGGACTTGCTCAAGGGGCTCAAGGGACTTGTATAACCCTCTGCAGGGTGTCCATGTACGGTCTCCAGCCACTTCGGAAGGGGTGCTGCCCCCTTAGTGAAGGGGCTATACCCCCTTACCCAAGGGGGTAAAGGGGGTTGGTGAACGGTCTCCCGACCCTTATTGAAGTGGCTTTAGGGGCTTTAGAAGGGGGTAAATGGATATTTTGATAATAATAAAAGAAAAATGGCTTCCACTGAAAGGCATTATAATAACGAGTTTGTATCTGTCAGTTTGTCTATCTTGCTGAAAATATCTTCATACTTAAAGTAAAATTCCTACATTTAATTCCTAATCAAAACAGTATATGGAAACCAAAGTTATCAAAATCACCCATGTTACAGGAACTTATATCATTGAGGCTGCTCATGGAAAACTTAATGATCTGAAGACCCAGCTGGACAAATGCCTGAACGATGAGCAGGGAGCTATTGTAGTAAAGGGTGAAGATGGAGATCAGTTTGTATATCCTTCCGGTCTTTTAAAAAATAGCTACATTGCAATTGTAGACCGTGAATAGAAGCTTTTTACAGGGATAAAATAAAAACGGCTTCCAATAATGGAAGCCGTTTTGTTCTTTATGTAGAGGAGATTATCCCTTTTTTAATTTTTCATTTTCTTCTTTTAAAGTTTTAATCTGCTCTTTCAGAAGATTAATGTATTCCTGCTGGTTTTCTAATAAATACTCTGGAATATTACAGTATTGATTGTAATTAATACTTGAATTATCATTTAGAGTAGGCTTGTCATTGTGTTGTATTTGAGATGTTTTCTCTTCTTTGATATCTTCTACAGGAACTTCCAAAGCTTTAGCCAGTTTTTCCCATTCGTCATCAAATATTCTGACATCTCCATTTTCTTTTCTGCTATAGTTGGAGACATCGGTGGCAAGAAGATCAGCAATCTGCTGCTGAGTATAGCCTTTCTGCTTTCTTAAAGTTCTTAGTTTTTCCATTGTCATAGGATACCTGTGTTTTTACAAATGTAGTGAAAAAATAATACTATAAAATAAAGACAATATCTATATGGGATAGAATTATTAAATTTTCTTGTAATTTATATTTTATAAAGAAAAGAATTATATTTGAGAGAAACTAAGACAGAAAATTAAAATTAAATGAATAGATTAATCATTGTAGGAAATGGGTTTGATCTTGCACATGGATTGCCCACATCATATTCTTCATTTTTAAATTTTATTTGGCAGGAATTTCATCAAACAACAACTAATCCATTATTTATGGAATTATTTGAAATTGACGAAATGCACTTGTCTACAAACGGGCTGAGTTATCAAGACTATAAAGATTTTTGTAGTAAAATGAAATTTAATTATAGGAGTAGTAACTATATGTTTAAAGATTCTTATTATGGTTCTACAAGTTTTAATCTTTTTTATAGAAACACTTTATCTGTTGATGAAGATTATCAAAAAGTATTTTCCTTTAAGAATAAATTTTTTGAATTAATAACAGTTAGACAGGCAATTAATTGGGTGGACATTGAAAACTCTTATTACCAAGTTTTGATATCATTAATTACAGGCGAAGGAAAATATATGCATATAGGCACTGTTAAACAACTAAACGAAGAATTCACTTCAATAAAAAATCTTTTAGAATATTATTTAACTGAAAAAATTGAAAAAAAATATCAGCTTAGTACTTCTTATTCTCATTGTGAATCTATTTTAAGTTTATTTGAGTATAAGTGTAAAAATTTAAAATCACAAGATAATGAGGATAATCTATTTTATTTAGAATTCCCACCCGACTATAGAAAAAAACTCGAAGATTTTGATTATTTATTTTCAGAAGGATACATCGATAAATCAAATAACGCTTATGAAAATTTCTTTTTGGATTTCAACTATACTTCCAATGTAGAAAATTATGTTACTAATTTAAATTTTAAAAATTCAAGATTTTTTGGTGAATCTTCACATATACAAATTCATGGTCAATTAAATGATGTTATTAACCCAATTAATTTTGGTTTTGGAGATGAGATGGATGATCATTATAAGTTTTTGGAAAAAACAAATGATAATGATTTTCTTGAAAATATTAAATCTTTTATGTATTTGAATAATTCTAATTATAGAAAATTATTAAACTGGATTGAAGCTGATGATTATCAAATATATATTATGGGGCATTCTTGCGGACTTTCAGATAGGACATTATTGAATACTTTATTTGAACATAATAATTGTAAATCCATAAAGATTTTTTATTATAAGGGAAAAGATGGATCAGACAATTTTAAAGAATTATCTCAAAATATATCAAGACATTTCAATAAAAAATCATTGATGAGACAAAAGGTTGTCGATAAAACACTGTCATTACCTTTGCCACAAAATGTAAGGTATGATCAAAAGACTATTTAGACAGGATAATTTTTATTTATATATTATTTTCTATAAAAAATAATTCCCCTGATTCCTAGTCTATTATTAGGTTTTGTTAAAATTTGTGTGGGAAAAGTTTTGCAGAAATTAAAAATCGTTCTATATTTGCACCACTGAAAACAACGGTATAGCCGGAGTTTAGGGAGAGTTGGCAGAGTGGTCGATTGCGGCAGTCTTGAAAACTGTTGACTGTAACAGGTCCGGGGGTTCGAATCCCTCACTCTCCGCAAAAAACCTTGAATCAAATGATTCAAGGTTTTTTTATTTGTAGCAATTACTGTAATTTTCAAAAATACTCCAAAAGTTTGTGGCAATTGTGCGGCAATTTTTAAATCGCTTAAAAATTATTACAGAAAACAGATTCAAAATGCTGTGAAAATCATTTAATTCTGCTTTTACCTCCTCTGTTCGGACTTTTTATTATGTTTTGAATAAAAGGATTGAGCAAAATTACCTCCTATATAATATCTTTGCAAATTAAAAGAAAAGTGACCATTTATAGCTTATCTGCATCTATTTTGGCAGGTAAATTACTCTCTTAGAAGGGGATGTTCAGTAATGTATTTATAAAAAATATATTTAAGATTAAAATTATGATTTTAAAAAATAGAAATGGGTGGATAATTTTCTTTTTATTACTGATTTTTACGATAAAATTGAACGGACAGGTATATTCCGAATTAGATATAGACAGCCTGCAAATAAAAGAGACTAAAAGGCTAATGGAAAATGGTGATTATAATGGAGTAATTGCTATGGAAAAGAAATTGCTGAAGCGGTCTAAGGAGCTAAATTATACCAAAGGGGAGATCAGAGGATATATGAATTTAGCTGATTATTTATGTGGGCTAAACAGGAATAAAGAGAGTTTTTACTTTCTCTCGATTTCAGAGAAAAAGCTGAGAGAATTTAATGAGGCCGTTTTGATTACAAGGTTGAATATAATTTATGGTAAGAACTATCATGGTTTGGGCTTATATAAGGAATCTCTTTTGAGCTTTAATAAGGCTATTCGGCTTGCCTACAATATATCCGATAAAGAAGAAAGAAACCGAGGGCTAAATTATATATACAATCAGAAAATGATTGCTTTCGCGGAAAAAGGTTTAATGGATTCCGTGTATTCAATGGAACGTAAATTACCTGTGAATTCTGAATTATACGTTTCTCGTGCTGAAAGGAATCTCAAAAGCAAAAAGCTGGATTCAGCAGAGTATTACCTGAATAAGGCCAGTTTATTTTTCAGTCAAGCCCCGGCCGAAAGTAGATCCAGAGTTTTACTGTCTTATGGAGAGCTTTATTTTTATAAGAAAGAATATGAAAAAGCATTGAAATACTATTTCCAGTCTTTACAAGTAGTCAAAAAAATTGGACTGAAAAAGTCTGAGAGAGTAATTTATCAACGTATTTATGAAAACTATAAGAAACAGAATGATATTGAAAGAGCCAATGAATATTTGGAAAAATATACTGCATTAAATGATAGTCTCAATAGTGTGGAAAGAAATATCTTAGATATTCCGATCAGGAGAATTACCGATGAAAATATTGAAAATGAAAAACAGAAAAAAAATGTTTTTTATTATATCATGATAGGGGTCATTTTATTAAGCATTATATTATTTGCTGTTTTATATAAAACGAACAAAAGTAGACAGAAACAAAAGGATCTACTGATTATGGAGAAAGAAAAGGAAACGGAAATTCTTAAGAAGCAATTATCTTCATCTATTGATGAATTGGTACAGCTCGCTAAAGAAAATTCACCTGAATTTTTTACCCGTTTTAATGAGATGTATCCTGAGTTCAGAAGGGAATTATTGGGAATTTCCCCTCGCTCAAAAGCCAGTGAGATTACTTTTTGCGCTTATTTATTTCTTAATTTTTCTACTAAAGATATTGCAGAATTTACTTTTACATCTCCTCGCACCGTGCAAACCCGCAAATATAATATTCGCAAAAAATTTAATATTCCTTCTAATGAAGATCTGTATATATGGATTCAGAATATTGCCAGAAATTAAAATAGAAATATACTCTGTTTCCCCCTGTAATTTGTTGTTAAGTTAATTTTACTTACTTCATTCGTATGGCAATCTCTTTTTTTGATCCTTTACAGAACCGTTAAAAAGCAGCTCTAACGAAAGAGTGATCCTCCATAAATCCGCTGATAAATGAAAACTCGTTTCCCTGCGGTTTCTTTTGGTATATTCTATTGGAACAAGGAGAATCGTTAAAGTGAATTCCTTTTTTATCATTAAAATTCTTGCTAAGGGGTAAATAAGATGTTTAAAGCATCAGTTTTTGTACTCTCAGAACAATAAAAGAGCTACCATATGGAATGAAAAAACTTCTGTTTTGTAAACAAAACAGAAGTTTAACAATAGGGAATTTTTCTTTAAAAGACAATCCTTATGATTGATATATTATTTCTCAAATAACTGGAAGGATACATCTGTTACTGTTATGTCCAGCAAATGAGCATTTCCTGTTGCATAATTACCATCTGCTGTTCCTGAATTATACTTTATAAGAGATTGAGTGGGTTTAATTCTGACCTGCAGTATATTATTAGTATTTAAAAGAGTAGTTCCCGTTAGGCTTGTTGTAAATAGCTTGGTTGAATTTACTGCTGCGAATCCTCCTGCCGCAATACTAATTATAGAAGAAAAAGTTCTGATAACAGCTCCATTCAGGATGAGCTCTATATCATATTGTACCCAATGGGTTTTAACGGGAACAATATTATTTATAGTTGCAAAAGCAAGTTTATAATCCAATGACAGTAAAAAATATTTATCTGTATTCACACTTTTTTTATCAAAGGTAATAGTATAAACAGGGTTAAAAACAGTGGAGGAAGGGACTGGACAAAGGCTATTAGTAGCCGTACAAGAGCCTACCATCTGGTCATAAGTATAAGATCCGTTAGAGGTATTTGCTGCATTAAACCCCTGCATAGCAGACAGCGCATATGTGTTAAATGTTGGGATATCATTGATACTGGCCATCTTAAACCAGCTGGGAGACGCTGGTGTTCCGTTATTATAATAGAGTCCTGAACCTCCGGTAATGGCAGCGTTGGTATTGTAAACCACCAGACCGTTGGCAGGAGAAGAAACGGTAGTTCCATCAGTAAGATTTTGTAAGCTTAGTCTGGGCAATAAAATCCCCTTACTTCCGGAACTGATGTCTAATATTGCAGAGCTATTGGGAGAAACGGTTCCTAGTCCTACACTTCCTGTGGGGGTGACTACAACATCATTAGTCTGCTGCAATGCTGTTGGAACTCCTGTTGCAGCATTATCCTTATTTCCGTCAATATGGAATACACCTTGAGGATTACTGGTATTAATACCAACCTGCCCTTTACTGTATAAGGCCATTAAAAATGCTGTAAGTAATACAAATTTTTTCATCGTAGAATTTTTTAGTAAATAAATTACTTGTTTTAAATTTTTACAAAAGTGATAAAGAAAACAGGCAATCCTATAAAATCAACATACGTATTACATACGTATATTCGTGTACTACAAAAACATTTTAAACCAACAAGCTGGTACAACAATGCTACAACGTAATACAGCATTATACAACATTCTACAACAGTGCTACAACAGTTCTACAACATAATGCAATATACAGGCAAAAAGATAAATTTTAATTTACCTTTTCATAAAGTAGTAGCGTAATGCCATCCAATTATTTTAAACATACGATCTGATATTTACAGGATCTGTTGGGATGTCAGCTATTGAGGCAGCAAAGATTAAACAGCAGAAACTATTATTTATTTCAGAAGGCGTAAACATGCTTATAATATCTAAGATGGAGTAAGAAAAAAGAGGTATTAATCCTGAAGAATAATCCCAAAATTTAATGAAGATAAAAAGTAGGGAATATGTAGTTCACGAAGATGATCTAATACTGAGATTATTTGTACAACTCCTTTTCTATAAAATTATTGAATCGTTTTAAGAATTCCTTTGCGCGTGTTTCTTTGTTTCTGATTAATTCTTGTTTGCTCAGGGGATTTTTGGTATTTGAATCAAACATTATAGTTTCTGACATTCCGGAGGAGCTGTGCATTAGTTTGATGTTTTTAGCAGGATCTTTTATGTATTCAAGCCAAAGTTTATTGAATTTTTCCTTTGTCAGGAAGATTTCTGCCGTTTTTGAATCGATAAGTGAAAAGCTGTCGTTGAGCTTCTGGCTTCCAACCATATTGAAAATATGAGTTCCCTCTTCATCTTCAATATGTAAGATCAAGCCGGGCAGGCCACAAAATTTATAAGGTCCGTCCTGAATTTGAATGTCATTGGTAAACCATGCAATCCAGTTTCTTCCGCCGAAATGGGTGGTAGCCTTCTGCGCTTTAAAACCCTCGAAAGTTTTTGTTTCAGGAAGAACCTCCCAATTGATTTTATTGAGTTCTTTTACGGCAACATTACTGGCATTAAGAGAAGTGTGGTACACTGTTTCCAAGCCTGGATACATTTTGGAAACCCTGAAATTGGCTTTCGGATGTTGGATCTTTCTAAAGTCAATATGGATGGTATTTGAAACCTTTCCTTTTTCAAGTTCCGCATTGAAAAGAGAATCCCGCGTAATCAGCAAAGCGCTGTAAAAATAAGATCCCTTTTTGGTAATATCGAGATTCATAATCTCCTTTTCCACCTTATCCTTGTTTAATGTATCCATCTTGAACGAATATTCATAGACAAATCTTTGATTTTGAGAAAACAAAATTCCGGAGATAAAAAGTAAAAGAGTAATGATGATTTTCATTTTCTATTTTGAATAATGGTCGTTTTTAAATTAACAGATGACTCATGACATCATTCAAATATAAGCAATGTTTCTAAAAATAGACGGTCTGCCTATCTATGAACCAGCAAAAGCGAAAGTTTCAGGAATCTTAAACACTTACTTTCTTGTACTTTTTGATGTATAAATCGTTCCTGTAAAAAGAACAATGATATTCCGGCCTTGCGGAAAATCTTGATCTATGGTATTTTGTGGGTCATCATAAAAATCTATTTTTGCATTGAACAGCATAAAAGGCATTATAACTGATCATGTTGTTTCCTTAAAAAACTAAACCTTAAAACTAATTAAACCATGAAAATGAACAAAACTACACCGTATTTGTTTTTACGAATACACGCTCTTTTTTCCCAGTAATTTAAAACAATAGTAAGTCCTTAAAATTTCTTAAGGGCTAGAGCTGACATCTGCAAAATTCTTTTAAAATCAACGCTTATTCATTGATTAATATCCCTGTTTCTCTATGGATTCATCTGATTCTGAGGTGTTTTTGGATGTTCGGATTACTTGTGGTATGGAGTTCAGAAACCATGTAAACGAAGCGGAACTGAAAAGCTATACGAGTAGGAAAATATCATGAAAATTAAAATATGAGAAAAATACTTTTATTAGGTGTATTCATCAGTATACACTCCTTTGCGCAATGTTGGCAAAGTCTTAATGCAGGAAATGAGCATTCAGCAGGAATCAAAACAGACGGATCACTGTGGGGATGGGGAACTAATTTTTCAGGAGAATTAGGTGACGGAACCTCGATGACCAGAAAAGTGCCACGCCGGATAGGAAAAGTTACAGACTGGAAAACGATCAGTTCCGGAGGTAACATGACTTTCGCTATTAAAAATAATGGAACATTATGGGGCTGGGGACGTAACGATTACGGGCAATTGGGAGATGGAACTATCGGTATAAAGAATATTCCAATACAGATAGGAACAGATACGAATTGGCAAAGTGTTAGTATTGGGGAGGACTTTTCGGTAGGAATCAAAATAGATGGAACGCTATGGACGTGGGGACGTAATGATTCCGGACAATTGGGAGATGGAACTACCATTTCAAAAAAGACCCCAACGCAAATTGGAATAGATACCAACTGGCAAAGTATTGATACAGGATATAAGTTTGTCTTAGGAATCAAAACAGACGGGACATTATGGGCATGGGGTACTAATACTTCCGGGCAACATGGAGATGGAACTAACATTTTAAAAAAGATCCCTACACAAATAGGAACAGATACGAATTGGAAAAATGTTGACGCTGCAGATAGTTATTCATTAGGTCTGAGAACAGATGGAACACTCTGGGCATGGGGTCAGAATGTTTACGGGCAATTAGGGAATGGCACTAACGTTTCAAAAAAAATCCCGCAGCAAGTTGGAACAGCAACCGACTGGCTTTATATAGGGGCTAAAAATGGAGCTGCATTTGCAACAAAGACAGATGGAACCCTTTGGTCATGGGGATATAATGCTTTTGGACAATTGGGGCATGGAAACGACACTTCAAGTGCCACATTTCCCCCTACACAAGTTGGCTCTTCTACAGACAATCTCCAAATCTATGTAGGAAAAAATCATGTTCTTGTAAAAAAAACCGATGGTACTTTTAGATCTTGTGGTTTAAATAGCTCAGGTCAGTTAGGCGATGATACCACTATTGAAAGAGATTCGTTTGTAGAGATTGCCTGCCCTGAAGTTTGCATCTCTCCGACACAGTTTTCAACAAATAATATTACTTCGGCAGCAGCTACTATTAGCTGGACGGCAGCAACCCAAGCTCCCAGCAAAGGCTATTTGTACATGTATAGCACAAATACTGCGATGAGTGGAAATAATGGAACGACTGCTTCTACAACCGTCAATTTAACAAACTTGCTGCCTGCAACTACTTATTACTGGTGGGTGGCCTCTGATTGCGGATTCAGCCAGGCGGTTTGGCTGGAAGGCGGATCCTTTACTACACTTCCTGCAACTGAACCAGGCTGTTGGAAAAATGTGAGTGCCGGTCTTAATCATTCCATAGGATTAAAAAAAGACGGAACATTATGGGGCTGGGGAGATAACTCTGATGGTGCGCTGGGAGATGGAACTACCATTAACAGAAATATACCCGCACAAATAGGAACTTCTGATAACTGGGTGAAAATAGTAGCCGGACTTTCTTATTCGGCAGGAATAAAAGCAGATGGAACACTTTGGACTTGGGGATGGAATTATGACGGGCAACTAGGGGATGGAACTACAGTGAATAAAACCTTACCTATACAAGTGGGAATAGCAACAGACTGGGTGAATATTGCAACCGGAGATGGTAATATGGCTGCCATAAAATCTGATGGAACGCTTTGGGGCTGGGGAAATAATAAGAGTGGACAATTAGGGGATGGCACAACAGTGAACAAAACCTTACCTATAAAAATAGGAACAGCTACTGACTGGCTAAGTGTATCCTCCAAAGGCAATCATACGCTTGCTATCAAAACAGATGGAACACTTTGGGTTTGGGGAGATAACAAGTTTGGACAATTAGGAGATGGTACAACAGTGAATAAAACCTTACCTATGCAAATAGGAACAGCTACAAACTGGAAAGCTATTGAAGGAGGAAGGACTCATTCGATGGGACTCAAAACAGATGGTACAATCTGGGCCTGGGGAGATAATAGATGGGGACAATTGGGAGATGGTACAACAGTGAATAAAACCTTACCTATACAGGTTGGAACTGCAACAGACTGGCGAAATTTTAGCAGCGGCACTAATGGTTCCACTATAGCTGTAAAAACAGATGGAACGCTTTGGACGTGGGGATATAATGCCTCAGGACAATTGGGAGATGGATTAACAGTACACAGATCTATTCCAATGCTTATCGGAACTACCACCGACTGGCAAAGCATCTCAGCAGGAGCTCAAAATACATTGGCTATCAACACGAACGGACTTTTAGTGATCTCTGGTACTAATAGCCACGGAGAGCTGGGAGATGGAGGAGATACTCAAAGAACAATTTTTACACCTGTTGGATGTCCTGCAAATAATGTAGTGGTAAATGGAACTTCAGCAAACAAAGGTTTGAACATGGATAAATCCTCATTCAATGCAGATCAGCTTAAAGTCTATCCTAATCCGGTATATAATATTCTGAACCTCTCATTGGATCAGAAAATTCTTTCAGCAGCAGTTTACAATACAGCGGGAAAAGAGGTACTTGCTAAAGTAATCAATGATACTAAAGGAACAGTTGATTTTTCAGCTCTGTTACCGGGTATTTATCAGGTGATAGTGCATTCAGTGAATGGCACTGTAAAAACTGTAAAAGTAATCAAACGCTAAACATGACCATTATAAAATTCATTGAGAAATAAACTGAATAGTTCTCTCTTGAGAACGTTCATCGGAAAAATAAGATTATTTATGCAGAAAGGCCTTGAATCATTTGATTCAAGGCCTTTTTATTGCTGAATATCCCATGATGATCATTGCGCTGCAAGATCTCCTGAAATCTTTTTTATGCAATCCAAAAATGTCCTGCAGAATACGTTTTGGCTTTCCCTGCCACAATCACTCTTTCATTCTTGTTTTCACAATAAAGCTGGCCGCCTCTTTCAGAGATCTGACGGGCAAAAAGCTTATCTTTTCCTAATCTTTCAGACCAGAAAGGAATAAGCGAGCAGTGGGCAGAGCCGGTAACAGGATCTTCAAGAATGGAGGACTGTGAAGTAAAATATCTTGAGACAAATTCACTGTCCGTACCTGCTGCTGTCACGATAACACCTCCCGGATCCAGATTGATAAGATCAAAAATAGATCTTTCAATTTTTATGTTTTTGATATCCTCCTCAGCATCATAGACCAGCACATAATCTCTGGATTTGAAGACTTCTTTAGGCTGTATGGTAAGAGATCGGGTGATAATATCCGGAAGAGTAGCTGTTTCAGGCATTCTTGATGGAAAATCCATATAATACATCCCATCTTTTACTTCTACAGTCAATGCACCGCTTTTGGTGTCAAAGATTATTCTATTGCTCTTATAATTTAAGATGGTGGCCAAACAATGAGCCGTTGCAAGGGTAGCATGTCCGCACAGATCCATCTCTATTTCAGGAGTAAACCATCTAAGGTGAATCGTATTGCCGTTATCAATGAAAAAAGCTGTTTCTGCTACAGCATTTTCACGGGCTATTTTTAAGAGGGTTTCATCTGGTAACCAATTTTTTAATGGAACAACACACGCAGGATTTCCACGGAAAATCTCATCTGTAAAGGCATCTATTTGATATAATTCTAACTTCATGATTGGTAAAAATTTCATTTGTATAAAGATAATCTTTTCAGAAAGCCGATCCTAATTATTCATACTTCTGTAAAATAGTTATTTATAGAATTCTGGAGCTAAAAAACAGTTGTGGATTTAATCTTCTTATACAAATTAATAGTTGTTTCTTCCTTATACAGCTTGTCATAATTTTTCCACATACAGATGGAGATTTCTTTACACCTATTTCTTCAAAAACGATTCTGTAACCTATAGTTTTGTACTATTAAAAACAGGAAACAATGAAAAAATATTTTTATAATTTTCTTCATTCAGATTTTTCAGGGTACCAGCTAGCACTATCTACGGTTTGTTTACAGAGAATCTAAAACTTACCATAGCTGCTGTATCATAAAATCCTTATACAGTTTAATTTCCTAAGATTTATTCACTTTATCAATAACTCATAATCATATCATAATGTTTAAAAATTTTACTGCATTATCAATCGCGGCCGCTTTGCTTTCTTACAATATGGGATCTGCTCAAAGTGTGGGGATCAACATGGCCCAACCCGGATCAACACTGGATGTTAACGGATCCTTGGCTGCAAAATACACTTCTGTTACCTCTGCAGCTTATGCCATGACTTCGGGAGATTTTCACATCTCGTATAACGGAACGGCCAATGCTGTTTTCACCCTTCCGGCAGCAGTTTCAGGAACAGGCAATTTCAGAGGGCGTATGTATACCGTTAAGAATAACACCGCTTTTACGGTTACGGTAACTCCTGCGGCTTCAGAAACAATTAATGGAAGTGCAAGTGCCGCAATAGGACCTAACCAAAGCCTGCAGCTGATCAGTACCGGACTTACAGGCGCTGTTTCTACATGGGAAGTCTCAGGAAATACCAATATTACAGCAAGTAATGGACTTACTGCTGTAGGAGAGGATGTGAGACTTGGTGGTACACTTTTGCAAAATACAGCGATTGATTATTTAGATAAAGCTTTATACTTCAGAAGTAATGTGAATGGATCAGGACTTACATCCATCAGTAATACAAACTCCGGAACCAATGCTTCAGCTCTTTTAAGGCTTACTAATGATACGGGAAGTTCTATGGATATGTTCCTTAATTCTTCAACCAAAACCACTGAAGGAGGAGTCAATGCAGGAACAATCAATAATATAGGCGGTGCTCTTACTATAGCAGGGAATAATAATGTTGCCCAATTTAAGCTAAGTCAGGCCAGTGGTGGTGATTATTTTTATAATGCAGACCGAAAGCTTAATTTCAACGGAGATGGTGATATTACCGCCTTTGGTGCAGCAGGGAATGCTCTTAATGCCTATAATGGGCTTCTAACGTTAAAAGGAAACAGCAGCAGTCCGGCATTTGCTCAGGTAACAGTAGGTACTACAGGTTTTCGATATTATTATGGCAATAATGCCAATAGCATGCTCGATATTGATGGGAATGGTGATATCAATATGAACAGACCAGAAGTTGGTGGTATTGGCGGAAATAAAGTTGCAGCCACGAAAGGGCATCTTGATTTAAGCGGATACAACACGCTGAATGGTTCTGTTACTCAGATCTATCTTGGCGCAGAAGGATTCAAATACAGTTATAACGGAAGCACGAAAGTAACTATTGACGGTAACGGGCTGGTGAGTGCGGCAGGAGGTTTTGTCAATACTTCGGACATGCGTTTAAAAACTCAGATTAAAGAAATAGGGTATGGTCTCAGTACCATTATGGCATTGCAGCCGAAACAATACGAGTTATCTGCTAATACTCAGATTAAAGAGGGAAAACCTGCTGTAAATCCTGTACAGAAAACACAACATAAAATCGGATTCCTGGCGCAGGATCTTTATAAAGTAATTCCTGAGGCGGTCTATAAACCGAAAGATGACACAAAAGAAGCCTGGGCCGTCGACTATGCTTCCCTTGTTCCCGCCCTTACAAAAGCCATTCAGGATCAGCAGAATGAAATAGAAGAGCAAAAAGTCACAATTAAAAAACTGGAAACAGAAATGGAAACAATCAAAAAGAAATTAGGATTGAATTGATTGAAATGTCCACGGTTCTAAAAACACACGATAAGAATGATTATCTTATTTTTATGAGGAGAAACATTTTAATGAACCATCCCTCGGTTTTCATTTTTTTGATTTTTCAATACGTTGCTAAAGTCTGTCTTATACAGACTTTTTTGTATTTAATAATGTGGTATTCTTTCCATATTTGGAGGTAGATGTAATCTTGGTATTGTGATACTTTTTTGTTGATTTGTGAAAATTGTAAGTAGTTGGTATTCTTTATTGTATGTGTTTTGTTGTTAAAATTTTATTTTAATTAATTGAAAAGAAAATTATAGTTATTTTTTATTTATATTATGTTTTTTGTATGAAATTAATTTGTATCTTTCATATGTTATTATGACTGTATCTTATTGTTTATTATTTAATTATATTGTTTTTAGATATATTTTCAGTCTTTTTTATTGATTGATTTGTTTAATAAAAATAATATATGATTAAAAAAACGATAATCATTAAAACATACAATCATGAGTAATGAAAAATTTAACCCCCTAGAGCTTCTCAAACAGAAGTTCAGATATCCTTTCCCAACTCTAAAAAATCCACATGCTGAACAGCTTCAGGAGATTACTGAAAATCAATGGATTGATGGAGAATATCTATGGCTCTATGAAAACAATCCTGATGTACGTAAAAAATACAAAAAGACTAAGACGGCACATATTGCTGCACAATGGTTTCCAACAGCTTCTGCTGAACGATTCAGGCCAATCTGCAGGTTAATGCTATGGACTTTGTACAATGATGATTTGTATGAGGAATGTGCTCCGGAAGAGATAGATTTCATACATGCCCAGTCGATCGCGATATTGAACGGAGGTATTACTGCTGAGCAATCCGGAATACCTCTTGGTCCTATGTTGGCTTCACTAAAACAGGAACTGCAGCAGTTTATTCCACAAGAGTCAATGCATCGTTTTACCCAGATGATCAGCAAATACTTTAACGGACTTAAAAAGGAGCAGGAATACAAAAAAAATAAAATGTTCCCAACAATAGCAGAATGTATCGTACTAAGGGAGGATTCCATCTGTTTGTATCCTTTCCTGCAGCTTACTGAAGTTGAAACTGGAGTTATTCTGCCTCCTGAGATTCATGATCATCCCGTGCTCCGCCGCCTGCAAGCGTTAGCTTGTCATTTGGTAACTTTTTTCAATGAAGTGCAGTCTGTTGTGAAAGATGAGGCTACAGGAAGTATTTACTATAACATTGTAAAAGTAATCCAGAATGAATATCATGTCTCATTAGAAGAGGCATGTCTGGAAGATTTGAGACTTCATAATGAAGACCTGAAAGAGTTTATAACACTGCAGGCATCACTTCCGGATTTTGGGATATGGCATGAAGCTGTGGTTAACTGGGTTCATTATATGAGCATGGTACTGAGTGGCTGGAAAAATATATCCACCCAACTTGACCGTTACAACAGAACTGAATTTCCGAGTGCTTCAGAATTAAAAGAAACCCTGGAACAGAATCAAATTCAATAAAAATTTGAATGCTCAGGATCGTATTTATTTAAGGACAAAGAATTTTAAAATATAAATCAAATGACAGCAGAACAATTTAATAGTGCAGATTATTTACCACAAGGATTTTACCCATGGCCAGATCTTATTAACCCACATGCTGAACAAATGGGGAAAGATATGGATGCTTGGATTGATAATGATTATACTTTTTTGACAGAAAAACAACGGAAAATTTATAAAAAAATGGAATTGCATATGTGTACTGCACGTATGTGGCCACATTTAACCTATGAACAAGCTATTCCATGCAATAGGTTCATGCTTCAGTATGTTGCTCTTGATGATCAGATAGAACACTCGTCCCTCGAGGAGATTCAGCAGTTACGGATTCGTTGTACTGATATTTTGAGAGGTGCTTCACCCAGCCCGGAGGAAAATGCTCTTTATCATCATATAGCATTGATTCGTGATGAATTTCGTGCGCTGATGCCTGATATGTGGATGGAACGTTTTATCTACTATTTCTATCAATCCTTCAGATATGGAATAGAACTGGAATACCCTTATAAAATAGCAAACCGCCCGCCATCACTGAATCTTTATAAGACCATTAGGGAATATTCTGTTCTAATGCGTCCTTATTTGATTTTTGGTGAGATTGAATCAGGGCTTGTCTTGCCAGAGCATATTTTTGAACATATAGTTGTACAAAAGATGATTTCCCATATGACTTTGGTTGTTGCCTGGCAAAATGACCTTCATTCTCTGCCCAAAGAAATGGCGAAAGGAACAGAAGTTTTTAATCTGGTTTTTGTATTGCAGCAGGAATATAATCTTTCGTTGGAGGATGCTTGTGCAGAGGCTTTACGTATTCATAATGAAGAATTGGCAAATTTGATGGCTTTACATGCAGAGTATCGGGAGTTTGGTGAATATCAGGAATACGTTGATAAGTTTGTTTTTTATGCTGGAGTTGGGCTTCAGGGAGTTAATACTTTTTATCTGGAAACAAATAGATATAAACATGGAGGAGTAGGTTTTGCGTGGCCTGAGGATAATCATGCCACAAATAAGAACCTATAGTTTATTGGGTGGCTTTTATTCATGTATCTTTATTTAAATATAAATTTATACTGTTGAGCTTATATGGCAAAGCCATTATTCTTCTTCTCAACTTGGTACTTTATCTATCTTGGACGTGCTGTTGATACTGTAGTTCATGAGCATCATGCAATACAGATTGCTATAAGTCTTGAGGAGAAAATAGAGGTGCTTTTATGGTTCTTCCGGTCAGATTACTTATGATACCATTTCTTTTTCAGGAATACACTTGCTTTTACAAGAAATATTAACACCGGAACTTCTACCAAAGGACCAATCACTCCTACAAATGCCTGTGCTGAATGAATACCGAAGACGGAGATCGCAACAGCAATGGCCAGTTCAAAATTGTTTCCTGTAGCTGTAAAGGCAATAGATGCATTTTTATCATAAGGAATTTTTAATGATTTGTTGATGATAAAGCTCACGAAAAACATAAGAATAAAATAGATCACCAAAGGGATTGATACTTTAATTACATCCATTGGAAGCTCCAGTATTTTTGAACCTTTCAGGCTGAACATCAATACAATGGTAAATAATAAAGCGTACAGTGTAACGGGTGATATTTTAGGAATGAATTTTCTGTTGTACCATTCCGTTCCTTTAGATTTTATCAGGAAATAACGACTGAGAAAGCCTGCCAGAAAAGGAATTCCAAGGTAAATCAGTACACTTTCTGTAATATCTTTCACAGAAACATTTACATTAAAACTGGCCAGACCTAACTGATTGGGAAGCACATTAATAAACAGCCAAACCATAAAACTGTACGTAAATACCTGAAAGATGCTGTTTAAGGCAACCAGTAAAGCCGCATATTCTCTGTTCCCTTTAGCAAGATCATTCCAGACAATTACCATGGCAATACATCTTGCGAGCCCGATCAGTATCAGCCCTGACATATAATCAGGTTCGTGTCTTAGAAAAAGAATCGCCAGTCCGAACATCAAAACCGGACCAATGATCCAGTTGAGGAATAAGGAGACTCCAATTGCTTTTTTATCCTTAAATACCAATGGCAGAAGTGAGTAATCAACCTTTGCCAATGGGGGATACATCATAAGAATAAGGCCTATTGCCAGAGGAATATTGGTAGTTCCTACAGACTGTGAATTGATGATATTAGGAATAACCGGAAACAAATGTCCCAAAGCAATTCCAATACCCATGGCAAGAAATATCCATAACGTAAGATAACGATCCAGAAACTTTAATCTTGGCTGCATAATTATTTTTTGATTTTTGAAAAAACATAGAACATTTCTTCTGCTATTTGTAGGCTTCTTTCAGTATATATTGCTTCCTGCTCCGGGGTATTGTCTGAAACCTTTGGATCTTCAAAGGTAATGGGGATTCTTTTTTCTGCCCCGGCAATAAACGGACATCCTCCATCAGCCTGTGAACAAGTCATAATGGCTGCAAATCCTGATACAGGGTTGAAATGGCTGTCATATTTCTTGGAAAAACCAATGATAGGAAGATGGTTGTCATCGTATTTTATAGCATACACGGGATTAGCCGTATCGGCAATACTAAAGACTGTAAAACCCTGCTTCGCTAAGACTTCTGCAATCTTGGGAAATACGGCTGTTGTCTCCGTTCCCCCGGAATAACAGTTAACTTTCGGAATCGTAAAGAAAGTGGCTGCGGCCTGTGCCCAGACCTGTGCCAAATGGCTGCGGCGGGAATTATGGGTGCAGATAAAATTCAGATTGATTTCTTTGCCATCATCTACCTTTTGCTGGATAAAACTGATGAGTGGTTCCAGAGTTTCTTTTCTATCAGTCTCTATATTTTCCCATTGTAAAGACTGAACTGTATTTGATAATTCTTGGTACATAGTATTATATAATGATCAATTAGCAACAGCCTGATGCCGGATTGCATGCTGATGTTGAGGTTACAGATAATTCAGACAGGTTTTTCTTTGGTTTTTCCGAAGGAATGCCACAGGCTTCCTGTGCAAGGCAGGCTGTAGTCTTGTTCTTAAGGACAAAGTTTTTCCCGTTAAATTCCAAATCATACTTACCAATGGTTTCCCCTTGATATTCTACTTCAATTTCTGAATCTTCTATTCCCAGTTTTTCTTCAGAAAGCTGAATGATATGAAGCAGTTTCCCCGGTTTCAGACGATGTTCATAATCATCCGCATTCCATAGCTGGAAGTTGACCACTTTTTCACTTCTGATTACACCGCCGCAATCAATGAATTTTTTGATAATCTGACCTACTTCCGTTACATGGAAATGCTCAGGGACAAACGTTCCGTTTTCCAATTGAAATTCAACATTTTCCAATGACGGCAGAATTTCTTTGATTTCTGATAGTCTCATAATAGATTAAAATTTAGTGAGTAATTATTTTAAATTGTTATATTGCAATATTACGATATATTAGATGAAAAAAATGCTTTAGCAGCATTGTTTTATAGTAACATCCTGATTAAAAAACAGATTGAATTCATTTTGAAACTGTTTCCAGGTATTTTCATTGATGCAGTAGCATACCGACTTTCCTTCAATTGAACCTTTGATAATACCGATATTTTTCAATTCTTTTAAATGTTGGGAAATGGTAGCTTGCGCAAGACCAAGTTCTTCAACAAGGTCGTTACCTATACATGCCTTCTGATTAATGATATGCTGTAAAATAGCTATCCTTGCAGGGTGACCCAACACTTTAAGTAAAGAAGCCAGCTTGTTTTGCTCTTCAGTATAAATGTCTGTTTTAGTTACTCCCATTACCTTTATTTTTATATTGCAATATTACGATGTTAAATTAATATAACAATGAAAAAACTTTCTAATTTTAAAGAATTTGAATTAAAACATTGAATATCAAATATTTAAATTATATATGTTTAATGATTGCAGAAAAAAAAGATGAAGCCGAAATGAGCCTCATCTTTTGATTGATAATTAGGGTAAACTAATCTTTTTACCTTGTTCAGGGAAAATATAATTTACGTTTAGAGGATTGTTTTTCAATAATTCCTTTTTGATAAGTTCGGGATTATCACCTGTCGGTTTTCTATGGGTAACGACAATATTGAGCCCTTCAAGATTGTTCTGACCTGTTTTTTCTTTCAGCTTACTTAATTCTTCAACCAGAAGATTAGGAGTAAGGTGGCCAAACAGAAGATGCTCAGGCTGGCTGTTAGGGAAAGAAACTTCAATTAATATGGTATTCAGTTTTCTTTTTTTAACCAGAGGAGCAATGGTATTCCAAAGATGATCCAGACGGTCAGATTTTTCAATGCGGTCTGCACCTGTATCTCCCAGATACAATAAATAGTGTTCATCTCTTCTTACCAATGCCGCACTGCTTTTATAAGGGTTTACATGGCTCAGTTCATAACCTGTGATAAAGAAAGGTGTTTTAGGTGCAGGGATTTCAGCGCCTTCCTGAAGTTCATTATAGTGGTATTTTCCAAGGATAGGTTTTTGTCCCTGATCCGCAAAATTGATCCAGGTATCTGTGATGAAGTAATGATTCTGTAAAATCTGAATCACAGGTGCTATAGCAAAAATATCCTTTTTGGAGTCGGCCGGGGAATTGATGATCAGTCCTGATAAATGATCCAGATGACCATGCGACACAAAATATCCTTTTATCTGATCTTTTAACACTGTTTCCGCTGATCCTTCAAGACTTTTTAATTGAATTGCTTTCCGTATTCCGGCATTTACGGTACCGGCATCAAGACATAGAAATGCATTGTCTTTCGGTGCTCCTACCAGATAGGCTGATAAATTATCTTCCTGCTCACCGCCATATATCCCTAAAGGAATAACATCAAAATTTTGTGCCTGACAAACAATATTCAGAAGTAGGGCTAATAAAGAAACTGCTGTTTTTTTCATAATACTTACAATAGAAAACCACCTTATAACAAGATGGTCAGACAAATTTACGCTATTTTTGGGGACTGGCATTCTTTATCAGGAAAGCCTGCTGATTTTCAGTAGGCTTTATTTTTAATCGTATTTATTGGGGCTGTTGCTGGGTTACGCAGTGTACCATTCCGCCATTGGCAAATAAATTACGGCAGTCTATTCCCACTACCTGTTTGCCAGGATACAGCTGCTGAATAATGTTATTGGCCACAGCATCATTGGGGTCGTTGTAATTAGGTACCAATATGCGGTTATTTGCGATATAATAATTAATATAAGAAGCACGGCCTACATTTTTTCCATAGGTTGTTATTACATCATTTCTTGTGAGGGGTACTTTTACAAAATGATAAGCAGATCCGCTTTTTGTGGTAGCATCATATAGCTTATTAATATCACCATCCGGAACCTGCCAGTAGTTAAGATCATCAGGATTCATAGTGATAATCGTGGATGAATTGGCAAATCTTGCGAAACCATCAATGTGCATATCTGTGATATCAAGACCGGCTTTTCCATTCAGCCAGATAAATTTGGTTACCCCCAGATTTTTAGTAAATATGGCTTCTGCTTCCTGTTGAGTCATTCCCGGATTTCTGTTATTATTCAGGATAGAACTTTTACAAGCCATCAAGACTCCGTTTCCGTCAATTTCCACACTTCCGCCTTCATTAATCATCACTGAGTTAAGATTGATTTTTGGAATATTGGTATCGGTAGCTATTTTGGAAGGAATGGTGTTGCATTTGCTGTAATCGGCTTTATTACCCCAGCCGTTAAATCCCCAATCCTGAATAAATAACTGTCCGTTTTGATCCTTCACATAGATAGGACCGTTATCTCTTACCCAGAAATCATCTGTCTGATAAAGCTTGAAATTAATATGGGTAAGCGGAACTCCGGCATTGTTTAACAGGGCTGTAATACGATCCTTTTCTACACCGTCATAAGCAATGATGTGAACTTTTTCACTTTGTACCAGTTCTTTGGCCATCGCTACCCATGTTGCATCCAGTCTGTTACGGTAAGTAGTTCCATATTGATACTGATGGGGCCATTGAAGCCAGGTTCCTTCGTGTGTTGCCGATTCTTCCGGCATTTTGTAAAGAGCTGCCACGGGGTTCACCGTATCTGGATTCTCTACTGTATCTGTCTGTGAACAGGAAAGTAAAAGGGCAGGCAAGAGCAGGGACAAGATTTTCTTTTTTTGCATAATTGATCTATTTTTAACAGGGCAAAATTAGATCGATAAAAGCTGTAAAAGTTGTCCCAAATTGACAACTTACTTCAGGGGCAATAAAATATAAGTCAGCTGTTTTTCCTGGTCCTCTTCATTTTCAGCATGCCTTTCATATTTTTCGATAATAGGAGTGTGGGTGAATTCAAGACCTGAATTAAAAATCCAGCGGGAATAGATTTTGGTATAGGTTTCATCAATTGTGTCATAGCTGCCTGCGTGGGTGAAGCGGGCATATTTTCCTCCCAATATTGTTTTTGAAGGAAGCTTTTTTTGGGCAGACTGTACGGAAGAACATGCATCATACCGACAGTTGATTTCAGTGGTAATCAATGGTTCATCTGCGATGACTCCAAAATAAGCTGTCCCGGAATCAGGAAACTCATTTTCCATAAATTTTTCCCACAGAACTTCAATTTCTTCATTGTTGTAATAGGTGTTAATACTCTGATAATATACCTGCATGGGTTTCAAAAATACAATTTCGGGCTCCAGCAAAATATCTGATGTGACCGGAATGATGGCGTCTCCACAAAGGAGCTGTTCTTTACTTTGTCTTGCTGCTTTGGGTGAAATCCCAAAATGTTGTTTAAAAGCTTTGGAAAAAGAAGCGATATTGGCGAAACCTACTTCAATAGCAATGGAGGTAAGGTTTTCCTGAGTATAAAGAATCCGTTTATAGGCATTTTCTACTTTTAATCTTTGCTGGAAAGCTCCAATGGTTTCCCCACAACTGTACTTAAAAATGCGCTGGATATTTCGGTAGGAGTAATGGGAAATATCTTCCAGTTCTTTTACAGAGACGGGCTGATCGTAGTTCTTTTCCATGAAATTGATAATTCTGTAAATACAATTCAGGTTGTCTTCCATAAGCTTTGAAATTTTCAGAAATAAATTACAAATAAAAGAAATAAAAAAATGTCTCAGCAATGTTGTATTTTAGCTTTCGGTAAAACCATAATTTTTGCCATTTTAAAAACCCAAAAACAACCCAAAAACTTGAAATAAACCATGGAAAAAGAATTATCACAATTAACCGACCATGAATTATTAGAAAAGAAAAAAGAAATCAAATCCAATAACATTCTCAATGCTGTACTTCTGGGAGTAATGGTTGGTATTTCTATTTATAGTACCATAACGGGCGGTTTCGGATTTCTGACTGTTTTGCCATTATTTTTTGTAGGTTCTATTGTGAGCCGCTGGAATAAAAATAAGAAACAATTAGAAGAAGAATTAAACTCCAGAAACCTGAAATAAATGCACGGGTTTAACAGACAAACAGAAGCGGGAGCAGTAGCTTATTTCCGTTACTGTATAAAAAACGGAGATGCTGTAGGTGCATTAAGCTGTTTTCATCCCGAAGCGGTCTATATAGATAGGGATGGGAGAGAGCTGAGAGGGCTTGATCAGATCGCATTGGCAATGAATGAGATTTGCCGTTTACAACTGGATATTCAGGGTGAAACTCCCCATGTAACCGTTGTGAATGATCTTGCCATGTGGCTAGACCATTGGGAAATGACCGGAAAAGCTCCGGACGGGCATCTGATTGAAATGAAAGGCCATACTTCCTGTATCATGAAAAGAAATGAAGACGGAGAATGGCTGTGGCTGGTTGATAATCCTTTTGGTGCTGCTATACTTAAAAATGATAATATGGTGTAAAGAAAAAATAAAAAACCTTCAGATCAGTTCTGAAGGTTTTTATATTTAATCTATCGAATATTGATTTTAATTACGCAAAAACTGGCCAATTCCCGGCGAATCAAAAGTAAAGACATTTTGATTTTCAGATTTATCAATTTTGTTGCTGATGGTTAATGCCCATAGCACCAATTCTTTACAGAAATTCTGATCTTCAGCGTTGAGTTCAGAGGTATTTTCTTCCACTACCGCTGTCAGAGGAGCTATCTTATCAAGCTTAGCATAAAATTCTTCATCTGTATCGTTGTAATTAAGTTCTAAATGGTTTTTATTGAACCATCTGATCAGATCGGTATAAGGTGTTTTGATGCCTTCTTTTTCCAGTTTGGAAATACGGGGGAATATACTTTCAAATTGAGTCATGACTGCTTTGTCAATCAGAATTTTGGCTACGTAATCAGCTCCTTCCTGTTCTCCTTCATATACCAGTTCAATTTTTCCTGTAATAGACGGAATGATAGACATGAAGTCGAGCAGCCGGATGGTGGTTTTCTCTGCTCCGGATTCAATCAGACGTAATTTGGCGGCTGCAACTAAGTTTTCCATTGCACTGATCGTCAAACGGGCACTTACACCGCTTTTTGCATCTACATATTCACTGATTCGGGCTGCAAAAGCTACTTCTTCCAAAAGATCTTTCGCCAGATCAGGAATCTGTATCTGTGCTTTATCTTCAGCAGAGATCAGGGCTTCCTGCTCGGTAATCTGTCGGGCAAGAGCAATTGTTTTTGGATAATGGGTGAAAATCTGCGATCCGATTCTGTCTTTCAATGGAGTTACAATACTTCCTCTGTTGGTATAATCTTCCGGATTGGCTGTAAAAACAAATTGAATATCAAGAGGCATTCTCAGCTGGAATCCCCGGATCTGAATATCTCCTTCCTGTAAAATATTAAACAGGGAAACCTGGATTCGGGCCTGTAAATCAGGCAATTCATTTAAAACAAATATGGAACGGTTAGCACGGGGAATCATTCCGTAATGGAGAACACGTTCATCAGAATAAGGAAGTTTTAAAGTGGCCGCTTTGATAGGGTCTATATCACCGATTAAATCAGCCACATTCACATCCGGAGTGGCCAGTTTTTCATAGAAACGTTGAGAGCGGTGTACCCAGGAAATAGGAGTTTCATCACCCAATTCATCAATGAGGTCTTTGGCAAATTTTGAAATGGGATGAAACGGGCTGTCGTTGATTTCGGAACCTTTTACAACAGGCATATATTCATCAAGCAGATTAACCATACTTCTTGCAATTCTGGTTTTTGCCTGGCCGCGCAGTCCAAGTAAATTGATGTGGTGCCCGGCAAGAATTGCTTTTTTCAATTGGGGAACCACGGTGTCTTCATAGCCCCAAAGTCCTTCGAATACTGGTTCTTTAGCTTTAATCCTGGCAATTAAGTTGGCCTGAATTTCCTCATTAATTGTTTTATGGGTATAACCGGAGTCTTTTAATTCTTTAAATGTGATATCGTTTTTCATTTCTTGTAATACTTTATCGGGTAAGATTTTATTTTAATGCTTTAAAGTCTGAAATCTGACCTTTAAATTCTTCTTATTCTGTTTTTTTCGTAATCTTCAAAAATCATTTGTCCTAAACCTGAAAGCCCTGTCAGGAAAGCTTTTCCTTTGTTCTGAGCGGTAAACTCTTCTACAAACTGTCGCAGATAAGGATCCTGAGCAATCATAAAAGTAGTGATGGGTATTTTCAGTTTTCTGGCTTGTGCTGCTCTGTTGAAGCATTGGTTAACAATTTTTTCATCCAAACCAAAACTATTCATATAAAACTCTCCACTGGGAAGCTGAATGCAACTTGGCTTTCCATCGGTGATCATAAAAATCTGTTTATTGGTATTTCTTTTTCTGCGGAGAATATCCATTGCCAGCTCCAGACCTGCTACCGTATTGGTATGATAAGGACCTACTTTTAAATAGGGAAGGTCTTTGATTTTGATAGGCCATGCTTCATTTCCAAAAACAATGATGTCGATAGAATCTTTGGGATATTTTCGTTTAATCAGTTCCACAAGTGCCATGGCTACTTTTTTCGCCGGAGTAATACGGTCTTCACCGTATAGAATCATGGAGTGGCTGATGTCTATCATCAGAACGGTACTCATCTGTGCCTTGTGTTTCGTTTCTTCTACGATAAGGTCTTCCTCTGTCAGGCGCAGGTCTGAAATTCCGTTATTGATCTGTGCATTCTTTAAGCTTTCAGTCATATTCACTGCTGCAAGATCATCTCCGTATTGGAAGGAGCGGTTTTCGCCATCTCTTTCATCTCCGATTCCTGTTTTGCTGGTGCGGTGATTTCCTGCTCCGTTTTTCTTCAGCTTTCCAAAAATCTGGTCTAAGGCATACTCACGAAGGGCTGCTTCCAGTTTAGGCGTTAATATATTTTTACCTTTTCCACTTCCTGTATTGCCTTCTTCAGGATCTTCTTCTCTGATATAACCTCTTTTTTTCAAATCTTCTTCAAAATCCTGAAGGGTATATTCTTCATTGAAGATATCATATTCTTTATCAAGCATATCAAGCCACTCGAAAGCTTCCTCTATATCTCCGGAGGTATGGGTGAGCAAATCTTTGAAAACATCAAAGACCCGGTCAAAATGTGATAATTCCTCCGGTACATGCTTGCTGAATATAAAGCCTTTATGAGGATTAAAATTTTTATCTGTCATAAGATGATGAGCTGTTTTGCTGTTATTGGGTTTTGAATAGTTCTGATAATCCAAAAATTATCAGGAGTATTCTTTATTTCGTTTCAAACTGAAAAGTTAGGAAAATATCACTTCAAGATTCCCTTTGATAAATAGAAAAAACTAATGGTAGTGATATGGAATAAGAATATAATGTTCATCAGATTATATAGATTAAAAATCAGAAAAATTCTACTGTCTAGAATGCGATAAAGCTCCGAAATACTCCGGAGCTTTATCTATACACATCATCTTACTATTATGTATTCAAGATTACCATCCTAAATAATAATCAGGATCCAGCCAGTACGGCCAGTCTAATTTATAATGGGTCTGAAGCATTTTTTCCGCTTCACAGAAAGCACCTTCCACCCATCCTTGTTGGTCAGAATAAGCTTCTCCGATAATATGAATCTGCTCATCTATCAGCGGTTTTCTCATATAGGGCATGACATCTTTCACAGAGAAACCTGCTTTCCATGCATGATATCCAGCGCCGTAAGGATCATCGGTCCAGTCTCTGAAATAGGTTATATAAGGCTGTGGGATATCTATACCATGGACTTCTTTCAGCTGGTTGATCAATTCGTTGACCATAAATTCTGTGGCCTGAACGTCATCAAATTTGTGTAATTCTTCCATGGATGTAGACTTGTTAGCTCTAACTTTGAACAGAACTTTGTCATCAGAAAGCGCTTTCCAGAATGTTTCTGTTTCCATATCACCGTAGCTTCCCAGCAACATTGAATTGTTGTTTTCAGGATCAGTACCGAAATAATAACATTGTCTCATCGGTAAATCTGTAATGGAGTGCCCGGAATCAATTCCCAGCTCTTTCCACCATGGGCGCTCGAAACCCATCAGGATTTTAAAGGCAGGTTCCATAATGATAGAACGGATATTTTCATTCAGTTTCTGATGTCTGTTAGCATCGAAAAAGAAGTTATTCTGATCCAACAGTTCAAGAGATTTTCTTGGCATACCCAATACTATTGAATTGGCATACACTTTCCACGTTGTATTGCTTTGAATATTCAGGAAAGTAAGTTCATATTTATGAGTGGATATTAAATGATGGTCTTTGGTGAAAGTAATCAGTTTATTTTCAGACCAGATGCGTGTTCCTTCATATTCCATATAAGCATTGGCAATTGCATAAGCGATGCTGTCGTAGCCTTCTTCAATCGTTTTGTAAGTAGTATTGGCAGAAAAATCTCCTACCATATACGGAAATGCCTCTGCGGAATTCCAGTTGATGGTATTGGAATAGTATCCTCCGGCATTCGCTAAGAATTCATATCCTTCCTGAGAAACCTGATCTTTGATTAAGTTCCAGAAACCAATATCATTTACCAGACGCTTGTCATAAGGAGAACCTGGGAAATTGTAAACCATTCTTGGTTTGATGGCATCCCAATCCCTGCTGGTCAGCTTGAAAGTATAATCATAACCGTTAGGATCTTCAATGATTAATTCTTTATAGTTTTCTACTACCCACGGATCCGACATTAAAACATTGTAAATGATTTTATTGAATAGCTGGTCAGAGCTTAAACCTTCGTCATTTTTATTCAGAAAATAACGGGTAATCAGTTTGTTGCCCTGATCTTGCTTTTCCGTCCATGCATTTTGTTTGAAACGTTCTTTTCTGATATACATGAAGAGTTCTTCCGGTTTACCCATAGGAAAGAGAACAGGAGTCATCTTATCCTTTAATACGGGTATTCTTTTGCTCGGATCCTCTTTCAGTGGATAACCTTCTATTAATGTGGTCACAATCTCCTGAGAAGTCAGATAACGCATCCCTCCGAGTTCACCCCAGAAATTCATTCCCGGCATGATTACGGATTCAAGTCTTCCACCTAACCTGTTACTCATGTCGAAGATCTGTACCTCATGACCTTTGTACTTATTGTCTGTTACCAAACGAAAAGCAGTATATAATCCGGAAGTTCCGGCACCGATAATGGCTACTTCTACTTTCAGATCGGGCTGCATTCCCTGATACAGCGGGGTATCTTTATTAACGTTTTTTTGATTCATGGTTCTATAATTTTAAAGTGCTAAGAAATATTTATATCCTAATCGGAATGGAGTAATATCAAAATCAGTATGTCCGTCTAATGCAAGATCCGACATAATTTTACCTAAGAATGGAGTGAATTTGGCAGCCCATCCGGTGGCATATACCACAATATTTTTATGGTTGGGAACATAAGGTGGTGCAAAATCAATCAGCAGTTCTTTATTGGGAATTGTACTTAAAGCGATAAGACATGTTGAAGTATATTCCGGTTCAATACTTAGCCCGGTCATATGGCTTTGTACCCATTCAGAAGTGTAAGCCAGCTCCTGGGGATTTGGAATTAACGTTCTGTCACTTGGTTCTTCCAAAGGTTTGATGACAAAATCCGGGGCTACGCGGATGTATTCCGGATGATCCCATTCCACAGATGGGAAACCATAAAACTGGTTGCCGTTATCTCCTGTTGCATTCTGGAATACAAACCAGGTTGGGTATTGTATCGCAGGATCAGTCTTTTTAAAATAAGCAGAAGACATATTCCAGTAAGTGGCTTCTATTTTAAAATCAAGCAGGTTGATAACGCTGTTGATATAAGGTCCGGGAATGATAGCCAGTTTTTTGGCGATATAAACTCCGTTGGGCGTGGTAAGCTCAAAAAGATCACCGTTTTGTTTGATCTCCAGCACCGGAGAATTTTCTCTAAGTTCAACGGTTTCTTCCTTTTGGCAAAGACCTAAAAGAGTTTCAATGGTTGCTTTAAAATTAATGCTGGCACCATCCGGCTGAAACAAGCCTGTATAATTATCCGGAAGGTTTTTGAAATGATATTGTTCTTCAATTTCCTTTGACGTTAACGTGGTATACGGAACCCCTAATGCTTTTAAAGCTTTTTCAGCTTCAGCAATATTTCCTTCTGTAGAATGTACTTCCGGATCACCAAACCAGAGTGTTCCTACTTTATCAAGCAATTGCGTATCCGTCTTTTTTTGCAGTTCATCCCAATAAGGCAATGCATCCAAAGCCATTTGTACCATATATTCATCCGGATAAGGAATCCGGAACTGGCGTGATACTCCTGCAGAACTGCCGAGCTGATTCACAAAAGTGTACTGTTCCAATACTAATGTTTTTGCCTGGCGCTGGCCAAGATGATAAGCCGTAGCCAGCCCTATTGCTCCTCCGCCAATGACGATTACGTCGTAGTTTTCTGTAATCATAGGTTATTTGTTTTATTTTTTATAATCGTATTGAAGAGAACAGAGAACGTAAAGGCATCAATAGGAAGGAATGTACCACTATTACTGACCTTCAAAAAGCTCTGAGTTCTATCTGCTACGATAGATTAGGTATAGAGACGAATCTGCCGGTACATGTGCATATTCTGGTTTCCCATTGAATATTGTCACTATTAATAAGCATTTCAAAGTAACAAAGAAGAGGGTATACGTTTTTAGAGTGTAAATGACCAAATGTGGTATGTAGTAGAAATACTTAATGGTAAAAAAACAGAAATTCTGACCCTTCAAAATCACTGAAATGATGAGTAGCCGTCTATTGATTTTTCACACGTTATTGATTATATATTATTCGCTAGATATAATAAAACAGGCAGATGCAGAATATTTTAGAGCACCCCAACTTTTGCAATTGATCTAAAAAAATAGATTTACGCAGATAAAACTGAGTATTTATATGGCGTTTTGATAGAGAAAAAAATTAAATTCTGTGAGTTTTATCAAATATTCATTATTATAAGAAGACAAAAATTACTTTAACTTTGCCAATTGGATGATATACAGCTATTATGAAATTGTTGAAAATAATGGTATATTGTTAAAGGCTAATATCTAATGGACTTATGTAGTCAGGAAATTAATTTAACTGATAAACAAATATGAAATATAAATTCTTAAATTTTAAATTGAGAAAACTTGTTCATTACTCATTGATCTTTTGTATTTTACTGATACAGGTCATTATCGCCATATTTTTTTATAACGAATTTGTTAACGGGAAAAAGCTGAAATTTATTAAAGATCAGCTGGAGGAAAGCCGTGCATTGGGAGGATTGACAGATAATTCGAGGAAAGATTTTCTGGATGCCCAGGAACATCTTCAGAAATATATGGCGACTCAGGATAACGGAGAATTACAGTTATATTTCCAGTCGTTGAGAAAACTTAAAACGAATTTTGATAAAATTGGGGAATATGAAAATACGAGTCCCAGGCTGAAAAAGACATTGTCTCTTCATCGTCAGGATACAGTGAAGACTGCAAAACTGAAAACATTAATAGATTCGGTATACCAGACTTCTCTGAATCCGCCTCAAAATATTGAAGATAAACAGTACGAACCAGCCAAGTACAAAAATGATTTTGAAGATTTGAAAATTCAAACCCGTACCTACGCCGATACCATTAAAAAGAAAGGCTTTTTCGGACGTTTAAAAGACGCTGTAACAGGGAAAGTGGATGTTCAGAAAGAAAGTACGGTAATCACAATGACCAACAATAAAACGCTGGATCTTTCTCAGGTTAAATCCAAAATGGACAACACCATAAAGTCTATGGATAAGCATTATGCTGCTGAAGTAAAGAAGGTCCAGATGCTTGCCGTTCAAAATCAGAAAAATAACCTGCAGTTTTACAGCAATTTCAGTAAACTTCTGGTGTATAGCAACAGCTTAATAGAAGTGTACGAAAATGCCATCAGGGATTTTAAATCCCAACTGGAAAAAGAATACAATGAACAGAGTTCCAATAATAACAAGATCAGAAGCTATCTGGTATTGGGATTGATGATTCTGATGTTTATTGTATCCATTCTGATCATGTACTTTACAAGAGTAGCATTTATCTATGAACAAAAGCTTAATGCTGCGAATAAAGAGATTAAAAAGAACCTTAATTTTAAAAACAGGATTCTGGGAATGCTGAGCCATGATCTGAGGTCTCCGTTAAAAATTATCAATATTTTCATAGATAAGATCCACAGAACGACGGAAGATGAAACGATAAAGGATTATCTTAAATCGATCAAATTTACCAATAGTACATTGCTTCTGCAGTCTAATCAGATCTTAGAATACACCAAAAATGAAAATGCTGAAAAAGAACTTATACCCTCAGTTTTTAATCTTAAAGATGAGATCAGTTCTATTGTAAAAGTGATTACTCCTTATCTGGAAACGAGAAATAACAGGTTTGTAGTAACAGACAGAATTCCGGAGAATCTGAATGTATTTTCGGATAATATCAGAATCAACCAGATTTTTATGAATATTCTCGGAAATGCCAACAAGTTTACAGAAAACGGACAGATTGATCTGGTGATGGCTACAGAATCTCTTGGAGAAAATAAAATTTCCCTGATCACAACGGTAGGAGATACCGGAGTAGGAATATCAGAATCGGATCTTGGTAAAATTTTTGACCCTTATTATCAGGGAATGGTATCTGATGAGGTGGATAATCTGGGAGCAGGACTTGGACTTAATCTGGTCAAAGAAATTGTTGAACTTTTCGATGGTGATATATCAGTTGAAAGTAAACTGCATAAAGGAACGAAAGTGACATTCAGGATCAATTTAAATAGTAATAAAAATGGAAACACCAATTCAAAATAAAGAGATTATTTTCCTGCTTGCAGACGATCACAGCATTGTACGCCAGGGAATGGAAATTGTAATCAGTGATATTGTTCCTCACGCTAAGATTTATCAGACTTCATCCTTACATCAGGTATTGGAGATCATAGAGTCAAAAGGAGTGGAAATGGCCGTTATTGATGCTCATTTCCCGGATGGAAACAGTCTTCATATTTTACCTCAGATGAAAAGTGTAAATCCAGATCTTAAAATTTTGATTTTTACAGGACTTGAAGAGGAACTGCATGGCCTTAAATTTATCAAAGCCGGTGCTAACGGCTATCTGAGTAAGCTGAGTGAAGAGGAAGAGGTAAGAGAAGCGATTACAGCCTTTATCGAGAAAGGAGAATATTTCTCTGATCTTTTAAGGGATCTATTGGTACAGTTTGTTTACAATCCGGATCTGATAAGTCCACTCAACAGTTTAACCAAAAGAGAACTTCAGATTGCAGAACTTTATGCTGAAGGATATGGAAACCTGGAAATTTCAAACAGCCTGAATATCAAACAAAATACAGTAAGCACCATCAAAAAAAATATCTTTGAAAAACTAAAGATTGAAAATATGGTTGAGCTTGTTGACCTTGTCAAAACCCATCATAAGCTATAGTGTTTTAAGGGGTTATTCACTTCTTATTGTCAGAAAATAATATTTCATCGATAAATATCTATAAGTCGATCGACATGTATCGATGGGGTTTATAGAAGATTTTATGTTGTAATGTTGTTCCTTTGTACTATGAAATTTAAGTAATGAAAAAAGCAACTGAGAAATGCTTTTCAATGAATACAATTTCATACACAAAAAACAACAAATGATGATAGCTATACAAATAATAAACGGATAGTTATAAGAACACAAATGATGAAAATTAATACACACTGATGAAATTAAAAGAAGTGTATGAATAACCTTAAACGGACTTCTTAAAAAAGCCAAATGATCAAAAAAAACACAAACACATATAGTGAGGTTCAGTTGATAGGTTACATTACAAACAAAAAGGAGGCAGACAGTCTCCTTTTTTGTTTTTGAACGAGAAGTCATTTTCTCACTTTTTAAATTGAATGTTTGAGTGTTTTTTATCAAATGATAAACAGAATGCTGCCATCTATCCCTTAGTTTTGTATCAAAAAAAAGATGTCAGGAGAAAAAGACTTATCGGTTTTGATTCAGAATATGGAACCCGTATTGAATGCCGGAGAATTTGTGTTTTGCACTGTTGAAACTTTAAACGGAATACCGGATATGGAAAAGATTCTGTTTTTCTTCCGGGAACATGAAGCCATTACCATTGTGCTGGAAAGAACGATAGCCGATGAATGGAAAATGCCCTATAGTTATATTTCTTCATGGATCACGCTCACTATTCATTCCTCTCTGGAAGCCATAGGACTCACCGCAGCTTTTGCCAATGCCTTGAAAAAGGAAAATATCAGCTGCAATGTGGTTGCCGCTTATTTTCATGATCATATTTTTATTGCGGAAGAAGATGCTGAGAAAGCAATAGAAGCCCTTATTGCATTGAAAAAGTCTAAAGAGTTTTAAAAACAATTTTAGGAAGTTTAACTTTCACCTTCAAAAATGTCTAATTAACTCATTAAAATGTCCTGTTGATAAAGCTTTTGAGTGTTCTGCCTGTTTTTGTGTTTTATGTTTGCACCATAATCATACAAAAATAAACTACAATGAAAACAATCAGAAAAATCTCAGCCGTAAGCTTATTATGTTTAACTCTTTTTACCGTAGTGACCGTATCCTGCACGGAAGAAAATGAGCCTCCCACGACGACACAGGAGGTACAAAACAGAAACCACCAAACTGCCAGGACCCAATTCATAACAGTTAAAGGAAATGCCATTGCATATCGTGTGCTGGGAAAAGAAGAAGGCATTCCATTGGTACTGTTGCCCGGGTTAGGAGGCTCAATGGATGACTGGGATCCTGCAGTGACAGACGGACTGGCAAAAAAGTATAAAGTAATTATCTTTGACAATAAAGGAGTGGCTTCCTCAAAAGGAACAACCCCGAATACTGTTCAGGCGATGGCTGACGATGCCGTAGATTTTATTAAAGCTTTAAATTTGCCTCAGGTGAATATCATGGGATTTTCTATGGGAGGATTTGTTGCCCAGAGAATTGTGCTGACCAATCCGTCACTGATCAACAAAGTAATTTTAACAGGAACAGGTCCGCAGGGAGCAATCGGATTATCGAATCTGCCTAATATTATTGCAGGAACAGCCGGATTAAGCCCCGAAGCTTCCTATTTGAAATTTGGATTTACAGAATCTGCTCAAAGTACAGCAGAAGGTAAAGCATCTTTCGCAAGAGTTCAGCTTCGTACTACGGACAGAGATCTTCCATTAAATGATGCTGCTTCCAACGCACAGTTTACGGCAGTTTTGAGCTGGGCTCAACCCAATGGTGATGCTCTTACGGAAATTGAAAAAATCAAAAAGCCGGTATTAATTGTTCATGGTGAAAATGATCTTCCGGTATCGGTTCAGAATGCTAAAAATATGGCTCAGCATTTAGATGATGCAGAACTGGTCATATTTCCGGACTCAGGCCATGCTTCTTTTTATCAGTATCATGATACATTTGTAGCGAAAGCCATTGAATTCCTTGGGAAATAAGGTTGACTTTTAAAAATTAGAACAAAAACCTCGTTGATGAACAGCGAGGTTTTATTTTTTATTGAAGAAAGGTTTAGCTGAACTTCTTTACAGCCTCTTCACTTACAGGAGTAAAAAAGTTTATCATATTTCCATCCGGATCACAGAACAGAAGTGATCGGTTTCCCCAGGGCATGGTTGTTGGCTCCTGAATAATTTCAGAAGCTATATTTTTGATTCTTTCATATTCTTCGTCTACATTTTTAACCAGAAATTCGATAATGATTGATTTTGTTCCTGCGAAATCTGTCAGACCCTCCGAAAACATTTTCATCGTTTGGGTACTTCCAATGGCGATGGTAATGGAGTCAGCAGAAAGTTCTGCAAAATCTTCAGTATACCATCGGGCAGATAATCCAATAGCCTGTTCATAAAATTCTACTGCTGCTTTGATGTCTTTACTGATGAGTCTTAATGAGGTAAGTTTCATAAGGTATTTTGTTTGAATTAATTTGAAACAAAGGTAACAGACACTTATGACAACAGGCTGTCAGTAGAGAACTGAGAATTTTAAATGTTCATTTTTAAGAAGATAAAATTAATAGAAATTAGCAATATGAATCAATCGCTTAGAGTCGATGATCTGTATTTTCCTTCCTTCAGATCGGATTAATTTTTCCTGTTTAAAATCATTGATGATGCGGGCCAAGGTTTCTCTGGCAGTTCCCACCATATTGGCAAGATCCACTCGGGAAAGAGAAATAAACACTTCATCATCAGGAGCATCATTTGATGTATACTTATCGTGAAGAATCAGTAAACTGAGAGCCGCTCTTTCCCGTACCGTACGATGAGACAGAACTGCAATAAGATTTGCCATCACACTGAATTCATGACTTAAAGATTTCAGCAGCAGCCTTGAAAGAACGGATGACTGACTTAGAATATCCAGAAAATTATCTTTAGAAATAAATGAGATAACAGAATTTTCCAGTGTTGAGGTGGTATCTCCATAAGATTCATTGCTCAGAATAGCAGAATACCCGAAAAATTCACCGGAGCTGTAAATGTAAATAATCTGTTCCCTTCCGTCATTATCAACCTTGTATTTCTTTATTTTCCCTTCATTAAGATAGTAAACGCCATTAGGTTTTGTTCCGTCAGTAAATATAGGCTCATTTTTACGGTAGTTTTTGGTTTTCATTGCTCCTGTAAGAAGATTCTTATCATATTCAGGGAGTTCATCAAAAAGATACTGATTATTAAAAATAAATTTTGAGATCATAATTTTTCTTTACAGGATGTTGAATCTACACTCAGTTTTTAACTTAAATCACATTTTAAGCCGATCTATATCACAAGCTTTTCTTCCTGAACGGATTACTTTTACAAAAGTAATAAAATTGATTCTGAAATAGGGTACAGAACATTTTGAAACGACCTGTAAAAGCTATTTTTGCTTCATTGGCAGACTCATTGTTTATTACGAAAAAGTAGAATTTTATGGTAAAAAGGATGTAGTAAATCTATATAGAACACTGGATAAATATTTAAGCGGATATGTTTTTCACAGCTGTATGCTGACATTTCTTATTTATTTTTTTACTTATTTATCTTATCCAGCTGTTTTTAAGTTATAAAAGATAGCAGGAGATACCACCCTTACAGAAGTTTAAAATGTTCAGACACAGAGGGAAAAACAGAACTTATTTTCACAATCTCAAACTGGCTTCAGCCCTGTCATTTGTTGCCGGGATCGTGAATATTGTAGGTGTTTTATCCGTTAAAGTGCTTACCACTAATATAACAGGGCATTTTGCCTTCTTTTCCGAAGAGATTCTTCTCGATCATTACAGCGAAGCCTTTACTTACTTTATCTTCATTCTATGTTTTCTGGGAGGAGCTTTCTGTTCAAGTTTTATGGTTGAATTTTCGTCCGGGCACAGAATGTTCCGTCCGCATCTCATTCCTTTGATTACCGAAATTCTGATATTGGGTTTTGTGGGAATAGCAGATGATAAGACACTCGGAATTTCAATATCACCTTATACTATTGCCGGACTTTTGCTTTTTGCCATGGGCGTTCAGAATTCATTGGTAACAAGAGTATCCCAGTCTGTAGTGAGAACCACTCATCTTACGGGATTGTTTACCGATCTGGGAATAGAAGTTTCAAAACTGTTTTTTAAGGAGCGGGAAAATGAACGGCGTCAGCTTAAAAAGAATATCACCCTGAAACTGGTCATTATTGCCTGCTTTTTTTCGGGATGTATGATGGGTGGTTTCGTCTATAGCATGATCTGTTTAAAAACACTGATTGCAACTGCAGGATTGCTGTTTTGTGTGGTCAGGTATGATAAACTCCTGTACAGGTATTACGCTTTAAAAAGGAAATTAAGATAGAACAGAGAATAAAAAAAGGATATTCCGTAGTGGGAATATCCTTTTTTACATTTATGGAGTAACAGGCTGGATGACAAAAGTCTCCGTATCTGTTGTATGAGCGGAAAAGTATCCCAATGCTCCATTGCTGATGTTACTTGGAGGATTGGCCGGAGTAGCGGTTCCGCCATTGCCGCCGGAAATCTGAAGTAAGGCACTATAATAAGTGAATATATTGGTGTCGATAGACTGCATTTCCACATGGATTTTATCACCTACTACCACTTCATGGTCTCTGCCTTTATTATCGTCATTAGGTAGAATCAAAGGCTGTTGGTTAGGCAATCCGTTGTTTACATTGTCTGAAAAAGTATTCATGTATTTTTTGGGAAGATCATTGATCGTAAAACTAAAAAGATAACGGTTTCCCAGTGGCATTGGATCTGTAAAGAGTGGCAATAGGGTATAAGTGATTTTATCCCCAAATTTAAAGGAACTCTGTTTCAATCCATCGAAATAGACTACTTCAGGCATTGTACTTTGAGCAGTATACTGTTTTCCCTCGGCCTGTACCTTCAGGGTATAGGTTCTGCCGGGCTCTCCGGCGAAAGTTGTCGTTTGGTACATACCGTTTCCTGCATAATGAAGGGTTTCGGTTTGTCCCATATCATCACTTAGAATGACCTGAGCTCCCGTGACCGCCGGATATTGATTCGGTTCTGAGAAACTTACTGATTTTGTTATTTTTACCGTATAAGGTCCGGATTGATTGGTTATATTTCCTTCAATAACAATATTCCCGCTTTGATCATTCAGATCCAGATCAATCTCCTTTTCACAAGAGGTTAATGCAAAAAGAGATACTATGATATAAAATGTATTTTTCATGATTTAGAATTTGAAGTTATAAGTGATGTTGGGTACCCAGCGGAATAAAGAGGTCTGCATGGCACGCGTAGTTCCGGGACGGTCTGGATTGTCCTCGAAATTAATAGTGTAAGCATTTTCACGGCCATAAAGATTGTAAATACCGAATGTCCATGAACCACGTAAGCGTTTATTGGAACTTGGTTCATACGTTGCACTCAGATCCATTCTGTGATAGGCCGGCATTCTGTCAGCATTTCTGTTGCTGTACTGGAAGATCGTTTGCCCGTTCAATTCATATTTTCCGGTAGGGAAGGTAACCGCATTCCCTGTGCTATATACAAACAATCCTGAAAAACTCCATTTTGGATTAAGCTGGTAAGTAGCAACAATAGAAAGATCATGAGTCTTATCCATTCTGGCATTATACCACTCATTATTATTGATTCCGTTAATCTTTCTTTCTGTTTTAGAGAGCGTATAGGAAATCCATCCTGTCAGTTTTCCGCTTTTCTTTTTGGCAATAAGTTCCAGACCGTAGGCTCTTCCTTTCCCAAATAACAGTTCACTTTCTACATCGGATCCAGTGTCAAAACCAATCTGAGCCCCATTTTTGAAGTCGATCTGGTTTTTCATGTCTTTATAATAAACTTCAGCATTCAACTCATAATTATTGTTGTTGAAATTCCTGCTGTAGCCCACGCTGATCTGATCTGCAATTTCCGGTTTTACGGTATAGCTGCTTCCTATCCACTGATCGGTAGGATTTCCGCTGTTGCTGTTGCTTAAAAGATGAAGATTCTGGGTATTTCGGGAATATCCTCCTTTTACACTGCTGACTTCGTTGATGCGGTAGTTGGCACTAATACGCGGTTCAATATTCACATATGTTTTCCCGAATTTTCCTTTCTCTAAAAACTGGCTGTCGGTAAGCACACCATTCTCATAGGTATTGAATGTATCGCCTCCCAATACACTGAACATGGAAAGCCTTGCTCCATAGTTGATGGTAAGCTTTTCCGTGGCTTTATAATCATCATTGATGTACACGGCATTTTCCCACGAGTATCTCGGATTTCTTGTAAAACTGCTCACCGTAGTTCCGGAAGCACTGCTCGGAGTTAGGGTATGATAAATAGACTGCAGACCGAAACGTACAGAGTGTTTGTTTCCGGCAAACCAGGTAAAGTCCTGCTTAAGATTCCAGTCACGGATTTTTGAATTTAAATCAAATACGGTATCATCATTTTTCAGACTGATTTTATAATCATAATTACTGTAGATGAAAGACGTATTGGAGAATAATTTACTGCTGATGATACTGTTCCATCTCAACGTAGCCGTTGTATTTCCCCAATCTGTATTGAAAGTATCTCCCAGTCCCAAAACATCTCTTCCGAAATATCCGGAAAGGTAAATACGGTTGTTTTCATTGATCTGATAATTGGCTTTCAGATTGAGATCATAAAAATATAACTTGTTGTCTTTATAATCTTTATTGGTTTTAAGAAACAAATCGGCATAGGTTCTTCTTCCTGAAACAATGAATGAAGATTTTTCCTTTTGAATAGGACCTTCCACACTCAGTCTGCTGCTGATCAGACCAATTCCTCCGTTGATGTTATAATCTTTATTGTTTCCGTCTTTCATTTTGACATCCAGTACAGAAGAAAGTCGACCTCCATATTGAGCCGGACTGTTTCCTTTAATGATGCTGGCATCTTTCAGGGCATCACTGTTGAATGTACTGAAAAACCCTAGAAGGTGAGAGGCGTTATAAACCGGAGCTTCATCCAGTAATATCAGGTTTTGGTCGGTAGCACCACCTCTTACACTGAATCCGCTGCTTCCTTCACCGTTACTTTTAATACCCGGTAAAAGCTGAATGGTTTTCATGACATCCTTTTCTCCAAAAAGAACAGGAAGTTTTTCTATATTTTTAATGCTCAGCGTTTCTGCTCCCATTTGCGCTGAGGTTAAGTTTTTATCCTTTTTGATTCCGGTTATTACCACTTCATCAATCGCTTTTGCTTCTGTCTCCGCAGGAAGAAGAGGCAGATCAAGCTTTATATTCTGGTCTACTTTGATCTGCTGTTCAAAATCTCTATATCCAGGGTAAGAAATGATAAGGGTATAATTCCCTTCAGGCAGTGACAGGGAATAAAAGCCATATTCATTGGCAACAACATTGATGGTGGGATCTTCGCTTACTTTTACAGATACTCCGATGAGCAATTCACCGTTTTTTTTGTCTTTCACGGTTCCACTTACAGAATAGTTTTGTTGGGCCATTGCCAGGGTACTGAAACAGAGTGCAGCGGTGGCAGCGGTAATTTTTAGAAAGGATGTTTGCATTAGTTTATTTTAAAGTAGTAGATCTCTTGTATATGAATTAATGTTTTGATGATGTACGATTAGTTGGATGAACAGAGGATTTGTTACACGTAACAATTTAATTATGAAATAAATCCATTGGAAAAATATGTTTTTGAAAATTGTAATAGCAAGGATAAAATAAGACTGTTACACAAAAAATAATATTATGCATTGTATATTGATTTATTGTTGTTTTTCAGTGGATTTTGTTAAAAATAAATTATTAACGATGATGAGTTGAATTTTATTATGGTCAGGTATAAGAAATCGATCAGAAAGGGCTCAAAAGCGGGCAGACTCTGTTATCTGTTTCTGAGTTGGCTGGGTAATATGTTAAATTTTCGCTTAAATGCTGCTGAAAAATGTCTTGGATTTTTATAACCGATATGGTCGGAAATTTCACTGATATTCAGATGGCTGTCGAGAAGCAGTTTTTTTGCCTGTTCCATTTTAAGATCATTCCAGAATCCAAATACGGTTGTCCCGAAAATTTCTTTAAAGCCTTTCTTTAGGGTAAATTCATTAGTTCCTACCAGATGGGCAAGGTCATTCAGTGAACTATCCAAATAAATGCATTTCCGGGCCTTCAAATTCCATTCTGCCTTCCATATGATGGGCATAAATAATATTGTGCTGATAGCTCTCAAATGCTACAGTTTTCTGGAAGTTACCTGAAATCGCCTTACTTTTTCCTTTAAGGGTAAAATGCATTTCTACCGAATCAAAATCACTTTCCAGGTACAGCTGAAGCCGCTTCGGCAATAAAATATTTCCGAAACTGATATGAACGTTGGCGAAACTTATTTCGTGATAAAAACCATTTCCATAGGGAGGAATGAGCTGGATAATGCATTCCTGGATGCCTCCGTCATGTAAGAGATAAGAGGAAGGATAATCTCGCTCCATGAGCATATTTCCAAAGTTTTCATCATATAGCCTTACTGTCATTTTGCTTCTCTTTTTAGAATTTCCTTTTTGCGGACTTTTTATTCCGTTTTACGTACCCATCATGTTACCTGTTTAGGATAGTTTTGCACAAAGATAATTATTATTTAGAATTATTCTTAATAGTAAAATTAGCTTTTCTAATTCCTCATGAAGAACCTATGCAAGGAATGATGTAAAGTTTGCTAACCATTTTTGCTAACCATTAATGATATAAAAATTATGAAATTTTCAGCCAAAATAAACTGGTCTTTTGCAGCTGCCATTGCCGTTTCAGTGTGTTGGATCATCGGTGATGTTTATGTTGCCGGATTTGATCCGGATCCTTCAGATTATCCATTATTTTCAAAGACCTATGCAGATCAGGTAAATGTTGAATTTGCCACTTTAATGTTGGAAGGTTCCACTTCCAGATTGATGTTTGGAGCTTTGATCGGAGCGCTTACTGGTCCTTTGCTGCTTCCTGTCACATGGCTGGTGTATCAGTTTTTCAAAGATACCCAGAAATGGTATGCAGTCTTTGTGTATTGGATTTTATTGGCCGGGGCAGTTTTGTCGCCTTTAGGGCATGCCGGATTCTTCTATGTTGGAGAGATTTATAAGGCGGTTTATCATACCGATTCTGTTGCCCATCCTTATCTTCTGGAAACAGGAAGAGGCTTTATGAAAATGCTGAATATCGCCTGGGGAATGGCTATTGGAGTATTGGCGGTAGGCTGGGTTTCATTGGCTGTATGTATTCTTTTAAATAAAACACTGCTGCCGGGATGGATGGCTTTGCAGACTCCATTTGTACTGACTTTATGTATTATCCCTATAAAAGGACTCTTACCGCTTCCTTTTTCTGGTTGGGTGGGAGGTGCAATATTCAATATTGCCTATCTGACATTTTTCAGTTCGCTGCTTTTTATTTTCAGAGAGAAACTGTTGAATAAAATATAGCTTTTAAAGAATCTTACCATGATCATAACTTAAAGTAAAAACACAGAGAAAGGCCTTTAAATCTAAATATTTGAAGGCTTTTTAATGTAAAAACAATCCTTCCGGACTTTTGATCAAATATTAATCTTATATTGGCTAAGAATTAAGCGGAAGAAAATGGAAAATCTGAAAACATGGCTAAGGAAAAATGTTTCTACTACAATACTCACTATATTGTTTATGGTCATCTTAGTGAATAAAGATGCAAAAGTTTGGCTGATGAGACAGGTTGCTTCCACAGGAATTCTCAATTCCAGCATATCAGAACCAAAAGAAACAAAAAATAATTCAACCAAAGTTTCCTATGCCGGATTTATTCTGAAAAATGAGGATGAAAAGATCATAGATATTTCTGCCTTCCGGAATAAAGTAGTTTTCATTAACTTTTGGGCATCATGGTGTCCTCCGTGCAGAGCAGAGTTTCCGTCTGTCCAGAAACTATATGATCAATATAAAAGCAATCCCGATATGGTATTTCTTACCGTAAATCTTGATGATAATGTTGCCTTAGGAAAATCTTATTTAAGGAAAGAAGGCTTTACGGTTCCTTTTCTGGTGCCGGCCGGAAATATTCCTGCTGTACTTTATAGCGGTTCTTTGCCTACTACTGTTGTACTGGATAAAAAAGGGGAAATCCGTTTGTATCATAAAGGATTTGCAGATTACAGTAAAGATTCATTTTATAAACAGATGGACGAACTGCTGAAAGAGAAACCTTAGGTTTAAAGTGTAATTTTATAGGGTAAAGAAACTGAATATGCTGGATCAGCTGCGAAACCACATCGAAAAAATAACTCCTCTTAATGATGATGAATTTGAATTCATATCATCCTGTTTCACCTGTAAAAAATATAAAAAGCATCAGTTTTTAGTACAGGAAGGAGAAGCAGTACCTTACAATTATTTTGTATTGAAAGGCCTGCTGAAGTTGGTGTATACAGACAAAACAGGGAAAGAACATATTGTAGGATTTGCCATGGAAGACTGGTGGGAAACAGATTTTCCCGCTTATTATCAACAAAATACAGCAACCATGTCTCTGGAATGTATAGAAGATACAGAAGTATTATGTCTTACATTAGCTGATTACAAAAAACTCTGTGCCCAACTTCCAAAACTGGAGCATTTCTTCCTTGAGAAAGCTTATATGGGTTTCATTTCGGCTCAGCAGCGTACTATTTCCATGATGACAACAGGAATAAAAGAACGGTATGACCAGCTTTTGAAAAAATATCCATCTCTTGTCCAGCGCGTTCCAAAGTCTCTTTTAGCAGCTTATTTAGGCGTTTCCAGAGAAACTTTGAGCCGCCTGCCTCTGTAAAGTGATTATCCTCACATGATAATCGTGATCGGGATCACACGAATTTACTGTATCTGTTGTGCAATTTTGTATGGTAATAACAGATAACAAATTCAATACAATGGAAAAAAGAACAGTTAATCCCTGGAAATGGCAGGAGGAGAGAAGCTACTCACAAGCTGTAGAAGTAAAAAATGTTGAAAGTACTTTATACTGCTCCGGACAGGCAGCTATTGATCCTGATGGAATATCCAGTGATAAAGATATGAAATCTCAGCTGGAACAGGCTATTGTCAATCTGGAAGAGGTGATCAGCTCCGCAGGATATGAATGTGGAAATATAGTAAGATTAAATATCTATACAACCTCTACTGAAGAGCTCTGGCCTCACTTTCCCATTCTTCAGGAGTGGATTGCAAGGCATAAGCTTCAGCAGACCGTAACGATGCTTGAAGTAAAAGGTTTGTTTGAAACTTTAAAGGTGGAACTTGAAGCTACAGCCGTAAAATAAATGAGAAACAGAGCTTAAAAAATTAAACCTTCAAAACATAATTTGGAGGTTTTTTCTTACATTTATCCTATACCAATTAGTATATCCAAAGATCATATGAATATTCAACTTTTTTCAAAAAATGCTTTAGTAGGAGGAGCAACTCAGGGAATAGGAGCAGGAATTGCTTTAGAACTGGCAAAATGTGGCGCTAATGTTACCGTTATGGCTCGTAATGAAACAAAACTTAAAGACTTTGTTTCTTCACTGCCGGTCATCACTTCTGATCAGAAACACGGCTATCTGGTCGCTGACTTTTCAGATTTTGAAAGGTATAAGAAAATAATAGCAGGATATTTCAATGATCATTCCATAGATATTCTGGTTAATAATACCAATGGACCGGAACCTGGTTTAGCACAGGATAAGAATACCGAGGATTATCAGAAAGCATTTGATCTTCTTTTTAAAACAGTTTGTGAAACAACATTATTGGCTCTGCCACATATGATCAAACAGGGAAATGGACGTATCATCAATGTTTCTTCTTTATCAGTAAAAGAACCGATCGGAAACCTGGCCCTATCAAATTCTATCCGCTCTGCAGTAATTGCCTGGGCAAAAACTCTTTCCAATGAGATTGCCGAACATAATATTACAGTAAATAATGTTTTAACAGGGTATTTTGATACTGAACGAATTCAAAAACTGGTTGCGCATGAGGCTCAGCAAACGGGCGCTCCGGCAGAAGAAATAAGAATGGCGAGGGAAAATAAAATTCCTATGAAAAGATTCGGAAAACCTGAAGAATATGGACATCTTGTAGCTTTTCTCGCTTCAGAATATGCAGGCTATCTTACCGGAACAAGTATTCCTTTGGATGGAGGCTTGAATAATACGTATTGATATCAATCAATTATTAAGAAAATAAATAAAATTTTCATGTAATAAACTCTTTCCTCTGGTTGTCATATGAATATTGGAAAATATTATATGAAAAACTGGCCTTTTAAAAAATGGAACACCGTGCTGGGATGGTTCCTTTTCGCTATTGCACTTATTACTTATCTTTCAACGATAGAACATTCTTTGAGTTTTTGGGATTGTGGAGAATATATCTCTTCAGCGGTAAAACTGGAAGTAACTCATGCTCCGGGCGCCGCTTTATTCCAGATTATGGGAGCCGTGGCAAGTATTTTTGCATTGGGAAATGCTGAAAATTATTCTATTGTGATCAATGCGATGTCAGCGTTATTCAGTGCTTTTACCATTTTGTTCCTGTTCTGGACAATTACCCATTTTTTAAGACGACTTTTACATAAAGATTTTGAGGAACTTACAAAACGTCAGGAAATTGCGATTCTGTTTTCCGGAGTAATCGGAGCTTTATGTTTTACATTTTCAGATACATTTTGGTTTTCAGCAGTAGAAGGAGAAGTGTATGCAATGGCTTCCATGTTTATTGCTTTGCTGGTATGGCTTATCACCAAATGGGAAAACGAATATAAAGCTATTGATAACGAAAGATGGGTTATTCTTATTTTCTTTATCATAGGACTTTCTGTGGGAGTACATATGATGTGTATGCTGGCAATTCCTGCTATCTGCCTTGTCTATTATGCCAGAAACTATACTTTTTCCTGGAAGAGTTTTATGCTGGCTAATGGAATCACATTGGGAATTTTGGCCTTGGTGTTCAAGATTATTTTCCCTTTGATCATGACCTTGTTTGGAAAGCTTGAGATTTTTTTAGTGAATGGTGTTGGGCTTCCTTTCCATTCAGGAACGGTTGCTGCATTTATCCTCATGACAGTAATCTGTTATTTCCTGATTAAATATGCCAGAAACACCAAAAGAAAGATATACCAAACTGTAGTTTTATCCATTGTCTATATGATCATTGGATTTTCTTGCTGGCTGGTAATTCCCATCAGAGCCAATGCCAATCCTCCGATGAATCTTAATGATCCAGATACGGCGATCGGGATGAGAGATTATTATAACAGAGTACAATATGGTGACTGGCCTACTATTTACGGACAGAATTACACCGCATTTCTTGATAAAAACGGACTGGAAAAAGATGAAGACGGAAGTTACAAAAGGGAAATCACCGGAGATATTTACGAAAAAGATGAAAAATCCGGAACGTACAGAAAGACCGGAGAAAGATTCAACTATGTGTTTAATAAATCGCACATAAGTTTTATGCCAAGGATGTTCAATGAAGATAAAGAGGTAACGGCAAACTATATTTCTTTATATGGAGCTCCAGATTTTACTTTTAATTATGATAACGAAGATGTTGCAGACAATCCGGAGGCCAAACGTATTTTTGAAGAACTGAGGGCGAAATATGAAGGAGATTCCATCACAGCAGAAGATTATCTGAAAGTAAAACCTTATGATCTTATCAAGGTGCAGCGTCCTTCTTTTGCCCAGAATATGGATTATTTTATTTCATTCCAGAACGGATATTATTTTGTCAGATATCTGATGTGGAATTTTGTAGGAAGACAGAATGATTTTCAGGGCCATATGGAAAATACCAAAGGAAACTGGATATCAGGGATTTCTTTTATCGATAATGCTTTGCTTGGAGATCAGGATCATATGCCTGCCCAATTTAAAAATGAAAGTACCGTAAAGTTTTTCTTTCTTCCATTGATTGTAGGATTGATTGGTTTCTTTTTCCAGCTGAACAGAGATTTTGGACGGTTTTATGCCATTTTTTCCCTGTTTATTCTGACAAGTATGGGAATTGTTTTCTATACCGGAGTAAAACCATTTGAAGTAAGAGAAAGAGATTATGCCATGGTAGGCTCATTTTATGCCTTTGCCATCTGGATTGGTCTGGGAGCAGGAGCCATCCTTTTGATGATTCAGTCTAAGGTGAAATCCAAGGTTTCCAATATTCTTCCGGGAGTTATTTTATTAGGAATTCCTTTGATGATGGGATTCCAGAATTATACTTCTCACGACAGAAGCAAAAAAACAGCAGCCCGCGATTATGCCTATTCATTTTTACGGTCACTTCCTAAAAATGATATCATGTTTATTTATGGGGATAATGATACTTTTCCGGTATGGGCAATTCAGGAAACAGAAAGGTTCAGGGATGATGTAAAAACGGTAAATTTTACCCTTTTGGCCACTCCATGGAATATCGATCAGGTAAAAAGAAGAACATACAATGCAATGGGAATTCCAGGTGAATTGACTCATGAAGAGTATCGGGATGGCGTAAATGATCAGGTATATCTGATGAAAAAAGAGGATTGGGAAGGAATTTTCCAAATGCTTAAAGAACAGGGAGCTCCGGACAACACTTTCCAGGATTTTAAAAAATATCTGACGCAGGATTCCTTGACTTTGAAGGATGTTATGAAATTCCTGAAATTAAAATCATCTGAAAAAGATGAATTGCTGAAGATGTACTTTGGGGACAAACAATATGAAAAATACAATATTCTTCCGGTCAGTAAATTTATACTTCCGGTAAATAAAGAAAATGCCGTAAAATCTGGAATCATTAATCAGGCTGATCTTCCCAACGCTGTGGATCAGATTATGATCAATTACGAAGCAAATACACTTTATAAAAGTAACCTGATGATGCTTGATATGCTAGCCAATTTTGATTGGAAGCGACCTGTAAATTTCTCTTCAGGCGGAATGTATGACAGTGAAAATATTTTTTATCTTGATGATTATCTTCAGTTTGATGGCTTCAGCTATAGGCTGATTCCTATCCGTACACCTCAAAGTCCGGATGGAGATAAAGGAAGGGTAGATGCCAACTCTCTTTATCAGGTGGTGAAAAACTTCAGATGGGGCAACTTTAAAGACCTCAGTATTTATTATGATGAAACGGCTACTTCCAATATTCTGGGCTACAGAATGTCTGTGAGCAGAGCTGTTTCTGCACTGGTAATAAGCGGACAAAAAGCCAAGGCGCTGGAATTACTGAATCTTGCTGCCAAAGAAATTCCTGCAGAGAAGTACAATGATCCGCGCTCATTAAGTGCAATGGTTACCGGATATATTATTGCAGGGCAGGAGCAGAAAGGTCTTCAGCTGGCAGAAACCCTTAAAAAAGAAATATTTGAAGAATATGATTACTATCAGAATCTCTCTCCGTCATTTAAAGCAATGGCCAGAAGACAGATGAGGTCAAAACCGATGGAATATGCATTGGTTGTAGCAGCGGTAACGGATGCTTACAAGACCATAGGACAGAGAGAAAAAGGTCATGAATACCTTTTAAAATCTATTGAACCTGTTGATAAGAAATTCAGTGTTTTTATAAAAAGATTGCAGCAAATGGATAAAAATAATGCCGTGAAGGAATCTGAAAATGTACGTCAGATTGCTCCTTTTTATCAGTATTTATTCAATGTGATGGAACCTTTTGACTCTACTTATTCCAGGAAAAAGGAAATTGAAATTACCGATGCAATGATGAAAGCAACACAATAAATTACCAAATAAAAAGCCTTTAAATACTCAATTTAAAGGCTTTTTTAATGTAAATCAGAATGAATTAATAGAATCTCATTTTATCAACGCAAAGCTTTATCTATAATTCTTATGATTGTAAGGGAGTAAAGAGGTTTGATCAATTTCATTGATCATTTTTAAGCGAATGTATTACCATAACGCTTCATCCGCGACAAAGTCGCTCTTCTTCGCTTCCTTAAATAAACATAATGATAATATTCCTTTGCGCTAAAAATTAAGTTCAAGTAATGTAAAAATCATCAAATTGTAAAGATTAAAAATCCTACGAGATTCATACTAACGTTTTTCTTTCAATGACCATCCAAATTTTAGTCCCATGATGAAAATAACGAAAAGCAGTTCACCAGCAGCCAGTAAAATATCTCCGGGTACACGCAGCCATCTCAGAAAATGCATGATATCAGTCTGCATAAATTCTGCAGATCTTGCATACCAGTACCCTTCTTTTATAGAAGCCACGGACTGCATAATACCTATGGGAAGAAGACTAATCGTTACCATCACCAGCAATCCGATATTGATAAGCCAGAAAGCCCATCCTATTAATTTATCATTCCACTGCCGGTCAGGATAAAGTCCTCGCAAAACAAACATCATTAATCCGATTCCCAGAATTCCATAGACTCCGAATAAAGCTGCATGGCCATGCACAGCAGTGGTATTCAATCCCTGAATATAGTAAAGAGCAATAGGAGGATTGATAGCAAATCCAAAGATTCCTGCCCCGAGGAAATTCCAGAAACACATGGCAATGAAGCAGTAGATAGGCCATTTGTAGGCTTGAATCCATTGGGTGGATTTACTCAGCTGATAATTTTGATAGGCTTCATAACCAATCAAAACAAGCGGTACTATTTCCAGGGCACTGAAAGTAGCTCCTAATGCCAGAACAGCTGTAGGGGTGGCACTGAAATACAGATGATGGAATGTTCCCAATATACCTCCACCAAGAAAGATAATAGTTGAGAATAAAACGGCATTGGTAGCAGATTTTAGTCTTAGCAATCCTAATCTTGTAAATAAAAAGGCAGCCACTACGGTTGCGAATACTTCAAAAAAACCTTCTACCCAAAGGTGAACTACCCACCATCGCCAATATTCTGCAATCGCCATATGGGTTTGTCTTCCATACATTAGTCCGGCTCCATAAAATAATGCGATGGCTACTGATGAAAGAGTAAACAGGGTCAGCAAATGACGGTCTCCATCTTTCCGCTTCAAGGCAGGAAGAAGAGCTCGAACCATTAAAACCAGCCAGAGAATAAGCCCGATGAGCAGTAAGATCTGCCAGACTCTTCCCAGTTCTACATATTCATACCCCTGATGTCCCCAAAGGAAATTATCTACCAGACCCAGTTTTTGCATAACCCCGAGCCACTGTCCGGTTAAAGATCCCAGCACAACGATCATTAAAGCTCCAAATAAAATATTTACGCCCAGTTTCTGATACTTTGGTTCATATCCTGAAACGGCAGGAGCAATATAAAGTCCGGTTGCCAGCCATGAGGTAGCAATCCAGAATATAGCCAGCTGTACATGCCAGCTTCTGGAAACTGATTGTGGTAGAAACTGATCCAAAGGAATACCATAAAATCCGCTTCCTTCTACTCCGTAATGAGCAGTCACTACTCCGGCAAGCATTTGAACAAGGATTAATAGGGCAACAACCCATATGTACTTTAAAGTCGCCTTCATGGACGGAGTAGGTTTCATATTTCGCAGCGGATCTTCGTGTGGAAGCGCTTCACTGATTTCTTCTTCTTTGTTTCCGGCATGATAAAACACCAAAAGGCCTACGCATCCTAATAAAAGTAATATACTGAAACCAGACCATACATGCAGGGAAGGCGGAGGAACATTTCCAACCGATTCATCATGAGGCCAGTTATTGGTATAGGTCACATCATCTCCCGGCCTTTCCGTAATACAAACCCAGGTACTCCATGCAAAGAAAGCATTCATTTTGGCCATTCTTCCGGTATCTTTGATCGTATTTTTCGGAATAGCATACTGATCACGAAGTTTTGCCATAGAAGCATCATCCATGAATAATTTTGAATAATACTGAGCTAATTGTTTCTGTACTTGGGCCCGTTCGGGAGAGAAAATAATTTCGTTATTGCTTTCATTAAAGGTGTTGGTACGAAGTTCTTTTTTCAGCAGTACCTGATATTTGGCCTGTCCTTCATCTGGAAGTTCTTTGTAAACTTTTCCATCCTTTTTCGCCAGTTCATCAAGCAGCAGAACAGATTCCCTGTGGAGGTAATCGGCCGTCCAGTCCGGAGCAATATAGGCACCATGTCCCCAGATACTTCCTACGGTTTGTCCGCCGATAGACTGCCAGACGTTTTGTCCGTCTTTAATATCCTGTCCGGTAGCAATAACAGTTCCGTCTGTGCTTACTACTTTGTCAGGAATTGGAGGGATTTTTCTGTAAATTTCAGTTCCATAGAAGATAAGAACAGCAAACGAAGCAACCATTACTACCGCCAGCCATATCCAAAGTTTTTTAGGTGTCATTCTGTTTTAGTTTTTAAGATTCAACGGCAAATTCTTTCTCCAGTCGGATAGCTTTTGGGAAAAGGATATTATTTTCAAGATGGATATGTTTATGTAAATCATTTTCAAAATCCTGAAGCATGGCAAAAGCTACTTTGTAGGTATTGCAGGCATCTGCAGGTGGAAGATATTCATTGGTGATTTCTGCAATTCTTCTGAAACGTTCACCTTCTACTGTATGTTCGTGTTCCATCATATGGACAGGATTTTCTACTGTTCCAAAATGAGCCTGGGGAAGGGATGTACCTGATATTTTAGCTTTTACCATATTCCGTACAAAAGGGAAAAGAATCAATTCTTCTTTTTTCATATGAGCAGCCAGATCGTGTGCAGAGTCATTAAATAAGGTGTTAATTTCGAACAGCTCCGGATGTCTTCCTCCGTGAACTTTACAAAGCTTATCAAGAAATGCCTGCAAAACAGGAGTTTTTTCTTCTACATAACGATGGTGTGTTTTCTCAATATAATCCGTCAGAAGATCCAGAGGCCAGCTGTTGAAATCTATGGCAGTACCTTCGTTTTTTGGAAGTGCTTCCAGTTCTTCATAAATACTTTCAGCATCAAGTTTTTTATTACTGCAGGCATCTTCAATGGTTCTTCCGCCTCTACAGCAAAAATCAATACCATGTCTTTTAAAAATTGCTGCTGTTCTGAAATCTTCAGCAACCATATTCCCTATAAAGTCTGTTCTTGTATTCATAATATAATACTTTTTTATCTTTTATTATTTTAAATTTTTTTACTCTATTTCTTAAGTGACAGAATATATTTCACCATCAGCTTGGCGTTATCTTTACTCAATCCTGCGTGGGGAGTCATGGGAATTTCTCCCCAGTTGCCTTTACCGCCGTCAATAATTTTCTGTGCAAGCATATCAAGGTCTGCTTCTTTATACTTTGCTGCCACTTCCTGATAGGCGGGGCCTACAAGTTTTGAATCGATTTTATGACATGATAAACAGTCTGTTCCTTCTACAAGGGATTTTCCTTCAGCTATTTCTGCATCAGCTCCTGAAAGTGGAGTGGCGGCTGGTGCTGCTTCCTGGGGTTTTGGTTCTTCCAGCATTGTATTGCTTTCCTGTGGCTGAGGAATGGGATCTGTACCTTTTTTATCTGAACATGACGTTACAGCAAGTGAAAACAGTGAAACTGCTACAAGTAATTTTTTCATAATCTTATCCATTTAAAGTTGTATTTGTTTTTTTATTTCGCTCACAATAGCTTCGTAATCACTATCGAGACCTTCTTTCTGAAAAGCAAGAGTTCCCTTTTTTGAATACACTGTAATGATGTTGGAGTGGGAGAATTCTATAGGAGATATCTGCTTATATTTTACAGCCATTATATTGGCCAGTTCTCTGGTATTTTCTTCATTACCCCGGATGAAAGTCCATTCTTTTTCATCGAACCGGTTTACATACAGGTGTCTCTTCATTACTTTTGGAGTATCATTTTCCGGATCAATGGAAATTAATACATACTGAATATCCTCTGGATTTGTTTTTCCTACTTTCTGGGCGATTGTTCTCATTTCTGCGGTCAGTTTTGGGCAGGCCGTTTTACAGGAAGTGAAAATCATTGCAGTTACCAGTACTTTTCCTTTCAGATCCGAGAATGTAATGTTCTCACCATCCTGCTTCTCCCAGTTTGTCTGTACGTTGTAGATAGAATCAGGACTTATCTCTTCATTTTTCTTGCTGCAGGATATCATCATCAAAGCCAGCAGCATGAGGGTTATATTTTTCATAAGAGTCAATTTTTGTTTTTAGCACATCTGAATCCTAGATTATTAAGGCAGTAATCTGCTTTTATACTTCCTCTTAATGCATATCGGATAAAGGCTGCGTAATTTCTTAGATCAGAAGAAGTTACTGCTGCTCCGGCACAAAAGAGATTGTCATTCACCGTATTATCTTTTCTGGATTCTCCACTCATCATTACCGAATTGAAATCATAAGTCCATTCCCAAACCATTCCATACATATTATAAATTCCGTAATAATTGGGTGGCTCTTGTTTTATAGGTTGTTGGTTTTTATCCTTTTTTTGATAAGCTTTCAGAATATAATCTGTAAAAGCGGGATCCCTGGAGGCATCCGGAGTATATTGATCTGCCAGTGCCGCATATTCCCATTCGTCGATTGCCGGAAGTCTTTTGCCTGTGCTTTTTGCATACGCTTCAGCGGCAAACCATGAAATATTGGTGACAGGTGCTTCCGGGCTTATTCCTGCCGGGATTTCATAGTCACTTTTCCAGTGTTTCAGGTAATTACTGTCTGCATAGAGTCTTAGTACTTTGCTTCGTGCCCATTGAGGATTTGCTTTAAGAAACTCAAGATATTCACGGTTCGTAACAGGGCTGTCATCCAGGTAAAAAGTCTGTACTCTTACAATCCTTCCTGAATCTTTGCCAATGAATGCCTTATACGTTCCTCCTTGTATTTTGATCATTTTTTTCTGACTTACAATCAGGCTTAAATGTTTTTGGACCGGAATTTTTACTTTCGCACTTTTCGTCTTTTCGGAACAAAATGTCATTACTGAACAGACTGTCAGACCTACTATAATTACATAAGTTCTCATTGTTTCTCTTTTAAAATCCCAATGAACCTTAATTCATTACTGATTCTTTTTATACACTGCCGGATTTTCTGGTCCGGTTACTTTAATCTTGCCTAGAGCACCTTTGTTGAATGCCCTGAAAATTGCATGATCTACAATCACATATTCTCCGGGAACTGTCGCTTTAAACTCTACAATAGATGCCCCGCCGGGAGGAATTACAGTGGTCTGTACATTATCATTTATTTTGCTGCCTCCTTCGATGTATACTTTGTCAAAGATTTTCCCGATAATATGGAAAGAAGAGGTAAGATTAGGGCCGCCGTTCCCTACAAAGAACCTTACTGTTTCCCCTGTTTTTACTTGAAGTTCTTTATCACCTAAAAGTGAGGCTGTATTTCCATTGAAGACTACGTATTCAGGGTGTTCGGCAATCGCTTTATCCATGTCAAATTCCTGCAATCCTTTATCTCCGAATTTTCCTTTCGTGTAAAAATCCCCCTGCATGATATAGAATTCTTTGTCTACTTTTGGAAGGCCGCCTTCAGGCTCTATAAGAATAAGACCGTACATTCCGTTGGCAATATGCATTCCTACAGGTGCTGTTGCACAATGGTAGACATATAATCCGGGGTTGAGTGCTTTGAAAGTAAAGACAGCTTCTTTACCGGGAGCTACAAAAGTAGCTTCAGCACCACCACCAGGTCCGTTTACAGCATGAAGGTCTATATTATGGGGGAAGGTATTATTTTCATGGTTTTTAAGATGAAGTTCAATATCATCTCCAACTCTTGCCCGGATAAAGCTTCCGGGAACTGTTCCGTTGAAAGTCCAGAAATTATATTGTGTTCCATCTGCCAGTTCTCCCGTTTTCTCTATCGTTTCCAGTTTTACAATGATTTTTTTAGCAGCACGGGTTCCAACAGGGGCCGGAACATGAGGTGGAGCAGGCATTTTTAATTCTTCACTTATTCCATTCGTTTTTATATTCTCCGTATTGACACCATTGACTGTATCTGGTGAAGTGCTTTGTTTACAGGCATTGAATACCATCACTGTGCATAATGCTGTGGTGAGTACGATCGTTTTTTTCATAATAAGGGAATTAATAGTTTAAATTTTTTTGCTGGAGTAAACATTGTGCAGAATTACTTCAGTATTCATTTTTTTGTTTTATAAATTGTAAGCTGATGGCTATACACAGAAATATTGCTTTGGCAGATTCAGCATAGATGAAATAGTTATGCATTTCTGACGATAAAACCGGTTTTCCGGCTGATAACAGTTGAGCCCGATCATCCAGGACAGGGAGCATCCAGAATTTTTCTAACAACAGGATCGTTAATAAAACGACTATTATTATAAAGTCTGTTTTCGTATATTTTTTTCTGCTTACGAGCATTCCTGCTACAATAAGGATAAGGAAAACACATTGTATTTTAGTGGATATTCCGAACATCATCATTCCCAGCTCAAGGGCTACGGGAAGTGTCATTCCCGGAACCTGAAACTTCATGGGGGTTTCCAGAAAACTGACCGTGATAAAAACACCTGCCATCAGGCAAAGCATCATTAACACAAGAGGATTTTTAACATTCAGTTTCATTTATTTTTATTTGAGATATTAATACCTTTTTATCTTTTATTAAATTGTTTTCTAAGTGAATTCTATAAAATAATCAATAAATATTTAGTTTTTTAAATTTTAAAAATAGGAGCAGAACTTATATCATGAGTAGGGATATCGTAATCCTGAACTGCTGATGAACTGTAATTTTTACCGGTTTTTGAAGGTACTTTCTTCTTCTTTTCTTATACAAATATAAAATCTATTTTCAGGATAAAAGAGTGAATTGTTTTTTATTTCTTCTGACTTTTATCACCTTATTTTCACCTTCAAAACTTATTCTTTTGTTGCGATAATCACCACAGCACACATGTTTTGTTCATGTTTTTTGAATACCTTTTTCATTTTGAGCACTCTCTTTCTGATGGAGGGATTGAGTAATATATTTTTAGCAATTTTAATGGCTCCGGAAACTCCTTCGTCATCAATAATTCTTTGAGGTTCCAGAAGATGCATGGGTGCAGTTTCTACTTTCAGGACTTTAAATCCTTCTTTTTCCAATAATGCGGTCCACTCAGAAACGGTTAATGGACGTGCATTCACTTTGATAGCCAAAGCCAGTTCCTTCTGAATATGTAGTTTTACATTACTGTCGAGATTCTCCGGTCTTAAAGCCAGCTCATGAATTGCATAATATCCTTTAGGTTTCAGGATTCTGTAGGCTTCCTGGATAATTTCTGCTTTCCGGTGGTCTGCATGCATGCTCAGCATTGCTTCTCCATATACTTTACTCGCCGATTGTTCAGGTAAAGAACTCTCTGCGGCATTTCCCAGTTTAAACTGGGCTGATGTCCCTTCAAATTCTCTGTTAAGATATTCCACGGCGCTTTGCTCCGCATCAATTCCTATATAAGAACCAGGTTTTTTTTCCAATGCCATGTGTGCGGTGAACCCAAGACCGGGAGCAAATTCCACCATATCATCATCAGCGTTGATGTCCAGCATTGATAACATCTTTTTGGTCAACGCAAGACCTCCCGGACGCAACACTTTTTTACCGATTTTAGCCAGTAACCAGTGTCCGGACATTTTTTCAATATTTTCTGTATGCATTAGATTATTTTTTTGAATTCATTATTATATAAAGACTTTTTTGTCTTTTATTTATTCAAATTTTTTTACACTTTCAGATGGGTTAGTTTTAAATCCAGGTTATCAACAAAAGCCTGAATTTTTGAAGTTTCAAGCATGATACGGAGATCTTGTCTGATGCTTTTAAACTGTTCATGCAAAGGGCAGGGATGTATTTCTGAGCATTGCTCCAGTCCAAGTCCACAACCGGAAAAAAGCTTATCACCATCAATTTCCCTTACAATATCAGCAATGGAAGTATTCAGGTTTTTCTGATCCATATAAAAACCTCCATTCGGGCCTTTGGCAGATTGTACAAATCCTTTTCTGCTCAGGTCCTGCAAAATTTTGGCGATAAAGTGTTCCGGCGAATGGATGCTTTTTGAAATGTCTTTAATCCCGACCCTGCTGCCATTTTTAGACTGCTGGGCGATGTAGATCAAAGCTCTTAAGGCATATTCACAGGTTTTTGAAAACATTTTTCTGAGTTTTATGATACAAAGATAGAAAGATATTTTTAATAAAAGATAAATTACTCTTTTATTTTTTTAAGCTGACGAAGGTCATAGATAAACTGACTATCCGATGGAATTTTGAGTCGTTTTTTTACTCTTTCTTAAGTCTGAAGGTCTGGATTGTGTAAATTCGCGAAAAGTATCACTAAAGGCGCTAATGGAGCTGTAGCCTACATCATCAGCAATTTCATTGATGGGCTTATCTGTATTTAAAAGCAATTCAATGGCTTTGATGATTCTTAACGTTTTCAGGTATTGAAGAAAAGAAATGTCCATATCTGCTTTGAAAAGTCGGGACATAGAGCGTTCACTCAGACCAAATCTGGTGCTTACATTGGCCAAAGTAAGTTTTTCGCTGATATTCCATTCCAGGTAAGATACAATTTTCATCATCTGTTTGTTGTGAGTGGCAGGAAGAATGATGGGTAACGGCTGTTGATGGGTTTTTGGCAGTATTTTTTTTAAAGCGACCAAGAATTCAAAATTTTCATCTTTTACGGTAACATGTTTTTCATCCCATATTTCAGTATACTTGATCATCTGAATCAGCAGTTCTGATGCCGGATATATTCCCAGCCTGCTGTAGAAAGGATCTGAGATATCATCATGAGCATAGAAATAAAGAGAACGAAGAACTGTGGCAGAGTGTCCGATTTCTAAAATATGTTCCATTCCCTGCGGAATCCAGAAAAAATGCCGGGCCGGAACCACATACGTCCTGTTGCTGATCGTAATATAAGCAATGCCGCCTTCTACATAGCTCAGCTGTCCTTTCGTATGCTTGTGGAAGGGAATCAGCTTTTCCGATTTTTCGTGCATAACAAATACACTTTTGTCGTCTTTATCAATGTCCGGAAGCGCAGCGATTAATCCCATAGAAAAAATTAAAATACCAATGAGAATGCAAATATAATCATTTGGCCGGAATCATGTAAAAGTTGACTATTTTAGATAAATATAATTTGCGAATTGAGGATAAATTTGCAGTGCAATAATTCAAAAATTCAAATGAAAATTTATGTCGCCGGATTGCTGATGCTAGGAATTTCCTATACTCTATCAGCTCAAACTGGCAGTCCAAGAAAGGATACGATAAGACTCTCCTTAAAAGATGCGTGGCAAAAAGCTGAGGAAAACAGCCGCCATATCAGAATCAATACCATCAACGTAGACATTGCCGAAGCCGAAGTGAAAGATGCCAAAAGAGAACGTCTTCCGGAAATTGATGTTAAAGGTTCTCTAGAAAAAGCTTCTAATATCCCTATTTATGAAAACGGAATTTTTTCCAAACCTACACAGCATGAAGTTATCCATACGCTCTACAGAGCCGGAGCAGATTTTTATCTGAATATTTACAATGGAAACAAGCTGAATCTTAAGATTAAAGAGAATCAGACCCTTCAGAAAATTAAGGATATCCAGAAAGAACAATCGGTTTCTGATATTCATTATAAAACAGCTGCGCTTTATCTTGAACTCCAGAAAACATTAATTTTCAGGGATCTTATAAAACAGGATATAGCCGATCAGAAAACACAGCTTAAAGAAATACAGGCTCTGTATAAAAACGGAGTTGTTTTAAAAAGTGATGTCTTAAGAATAGAACTTGAACTTTCAAAACGGAAGATGGCTTTAGTGACTATAGAAAATGATATTCTCATTGCCACACAAAAGCTGAATATTATTCTGGGTATTCCTGATGAACAGATCGTCATTCCTGAAGTTCCAGTGAATCAATGGAATGAAAATACGACTTACAAAGAATATTTGAAACTGGCACTGGATCATTCTTTTAATTATCATGTCTCTGAACAGCAGACAGCACTGAGCATGATCAAACTGAAACAGGTAAAAGCCAATGTAAGACCTAAAATTGGAATGTATGGCGAGTTTTATTATGCCAATCCACAGATTTTTCTTTATCCCTATAATCCGTACTGGTATTCATTAGGAATAGTAGGAATTAAAGCTTCTTTTTCCATTTCTTCCCTTTATCATAATACCCATAAAGTAAAAGCAGCTCAACTGGAGTTTGAAAAAGAGGAAGAGGTACACAAGAATACAGAGGATCAGGTAAGGCAGCAGGTGAAAGAAGCTTATTTAAGGTATCAGGAAGCCCTTGAGCAGATAAAGGTAGCGGAAGCGAATGTCATTCAGGCCAAAGAGAATGCACGGATCATTAAGAACACCTATTTCAGCCAGACCTCTCTCATTACTGAACTGCTGGATGCGGATATACAGCTTCTTCAGACAAAATTTGAACTGGAAGCCGCCAAAATTATGGCACAAAACAATTATTATTTATTACAAAACATTACAGGCATTTTATAATACAATGAAAAAAAAATATACTCCCACCGATAGACTCATCACAAAGATCACAGGATGGATTTCCCTTTTAATTGTTGCTGCTCTTGCAGTCTGGGGCGGTTTTACGCTAAAGAATTACTATGCCTATGAGCAGACCAATGATGCGCAGGTTCAGGAATATGTAAATCCCATTATTTCGAGAGCCGGAGGATTTATTGTAGCCGTAAAATTTGAAGAAAATCAGGAAGTTAAAAAAGGAGATACCCTTCTGATTATTGATAACCGGGAATATGTTCTTCAGGAAAAACAGACTCAGGCAGCGATTCAGAAAGCACGTGCTGAACTGAAAGTGTTGGAAAGTACTACAGGTACTACAGAAAAAGAAGCTGCCGCTGCAATGGCTCAGGTAGATGCCAGTAAAGCAAAAGTCTGGAAACAACAGCTTGATTATAACAGATATAAAAAACTTTATGACGAAGAATCTGCTACCAAACAACGTCTTGAAGATGTAAAGGCAACTTTAGAGATCAACGAAAGCGATTATCAATCTTCTCAGGATAATTATGCTGCTTCTAGATCTAAGATTAATAATATTCAGGCTGAAAAAACGGTTGTTCGCGCAGAAATTGCAAGACTAGAAGCTTTGTTGGACCGCCATAAACTGGATGTAAGCTATACAGCGGTCACCGCTGCCTATGATGGAAGAATGGGACGAAGAACCGTTGAAGTAGGGCAGATGATTGATGCCGGAGAAACACTGGCATTTATTGTGAATAATGAAACGGATAAATGGGTGGTGGCCAATTATAAAGAAACACAGATCAAAGATATGCACATCGGAGATCATGTAAAAATTGTAGCAGATTCTTATCCCGATAGGGAATTTAAAGGTACTATTATTTCACTTTCTCCCGCCACAGGGTCAAGTTTTTCACTGCTTCCTCCTGATAACTCTACCGGAAATTATGTGAAAATTGTACAGCGTATCCCTGTGAGAATCAAAGTGGATGGGATGAGAAAAGATATTGATGTCTTGAAAGTAGGGATGAACGTAAATGTATATGCGGATAAAAAACATTCCAATGGTTAAAAGACAAATGCCTTTTTTCAAAAAATGGGCACCGGAATGGCTTATTAAGATCATTCTTTTTTCAATGACTCTTCCGGGGATCATCATATTTTTTCTTCCTTTGACCAATGTGAATGCTGCTGCCGGATATTATGGAAGTGAGCCGGCGGATATTCAGTTCTCTGTAGCATTGTTTTATGCAGGATATGTAGGCTTTTACAGTTTGGAAAGAAGATTTTTTAGTTTTCTGGCGGCAAAGGAATACTTTCTTCTGTTCACTACACTGCAGATTTTAGCGTGTCTGGTATGTTATTGTACCCGGGAGATTTATATTCTGTTTCCGGTTCGCTTTATTCAGGGAATGCTGTTTGCAGGAAATGTAAACCTTTCGCTTACTCTTATTTTTACACGGCTGAGCAGCGAGAGGGGACGTGAGATCAGTTTTTCCGTATTCTTCGGTATTTTGATCTGTGCCCTGCCGTTTAATAATCTGATTACTGCGGATCTTATTGACTCTTATAATTTCAATATTGTTTATAAAACGGCCATATTCTCATACCTGCCAGGACTTATTTTCCTGACTCTTGCAATGAGCAATTACAGAACACATGCAAGGTTTCATCTGTATAAACTCGACTGGCAGAGTTTTGGACTCTTCAGCGCTATGCTGGTGCTTATTGGATACATTACCATTTTTGGACAGGAATATTATTGGCTGGAATACAATCGGATTCTCGGAAGTGTAATAGGAATTGTTGTTTTAGGGATAATCTCTGTATTTCGGCAGCAGGCCATTAAAAGACCTTATATTGATCTGCGCGTTTTCAGATACAGAAATTTTAAAGTGGGTCTGCTGATCCTTTTTGTGATGTACATCTGCAGGTTTGCATCAGGAATTACCAATAATTATTTTGCATCGGAACTGCATTTGGATCCGTTTCATATTTCCTATATCAATATATTTAATCTTACCGGGCTGGTTATCGGTGTAGTTATCGCCTGTTGCATGGTTTTACAAAAGAAAAACATTCGATATATCTGGGGACCAGGTTTTTTAATGTTATTGATTTTTCATGGATTGATGTATTATTCTTTTGATATTCAGGCTGATGAATTTAATTATTATATCCCATTATTCATACAGGGATTAGGAGTCGGGCTGATTATGGTTCCCACGATTATTTTTATTATTTCATCGGTTCCTGCGGTTATTGGTCCTTCAGCTGCTGCAACAGCTTTGGCAATCCGGTATCTGGGTTTTTGCGTGAGTATAGCCCTGATCAATTTCTTTGAACTGTTTGAAAAAAGCCGCCATTACAATGCTTTTCTGGATCATTTAAGTGCTGTTGATCCGGAAGTCAAAAGCTTTCTTCATGATCAGACCGCAAAACTTATTAGCAGAGGAATGTCAGAAGATAAAGCAGTAAAAGCTGCCCATAAACTATTGGTTGGAAGAATGAATGTTCAGGATCATGTCCGTTTTGCCATGGATTATTATGAAATGATGGCTGGGCTTCTTGCAGTTTCATTGTTGTTGATTTTTCTTTTTCCTTATCTGAACCGTACCGCCCTTTATTTGAAATCCCGCCGATTATCACCTGCGTAAGGGAAGATTTTAATTTTTAATAAAACAAAAAGTATAGCTTATTAGCTAATTTTATAGTAGAGTGCTGAGACTGTCCTGTAGGGCAGTCTCTTTTATAATCACAAAAAAGATAAAAAGTACTTTGGCCGGAATTGTATGTTTTTTGTCATTGCAGACAAAGTGCTTTCTCTTTACATTTGTATTCATACAGAGCGAGATATGAAGAAAGAAAGACAACATACCGGGATGAAAAATATAGTGCTTTTGGCGCTGCCACAGGTACAGCTGCTTGATATTGCAGGACCGTTGGATGTTTTTACATCAGCCAACCGTTTTTTAAATGATGGCAGAGAAGGATCAGGTTATCATGTTCATCTGGTGTCCGGAACTTCAGAAAAGTTCATATATTCCAGTTCAGGAATGCCATTATCTTGCAGTCATACCATTTATGATATTGATTTTCCTATAGATACTTTGCTTGTAGCAGGGACAACTTTGAATGTACTGGATGAAATCAGTCCTGATGTCTATCATTATCTTCAAAATATAAGTCCGAAGGTGAGGAGGATGGGTTCAGTCTGTGTGGGTGCATTTGTTCTTGCCAAAGCAGGTCTTCTGGAGGGAAAGAAGGTGACTACTCATTGGAAATTTGCAGATACATTACAGAAATCCTATCCAAAACTTGAGGTGAATATTAATCCTTTTTTTATTCGGGACATACCTATTTATACTTCGGGCGGAGTTTCTTCAGGGATGGATCTGGCATTGGCACTACTGGAAGAAGATTTTGGAAAACCTTTGGCCACAGAGGTTGCCCGCCATCTTGTCCTGCATTTGAAAAGATCCGGAATGCAGTCTCAGTTTGGAAATGCATTGCCGGAATATGAGATAATGTCTCCTTTTACAAAAGAAGTCCGTGATTTGTTGAAAGATAAACTGGGCGGAATGATAACAGTAGAGTACATTGCCGAGTCCTTGAATATGAGTGCCCGTAATTTTTCCAGGGTCTTTCTTAAAGATTCCGGAATGACTCCTGGCAAGTTTCTTGAAAAAATGAGGCTGGATCAGGCCAAAAATCTGCTGGAATACACCGATTTGAGTATCGATATGATTGCTGATAAGTGTGGTCTTAGCAGTGCAGCTTCACTTCGCCGCCTATTCCTTAAAAATATTTCACTTTCTCCGGCACAATACCGGAAAGCATTCAAAACCACAGAATAAATATTTTCCTCTTACTGATTTATAGTAGAACTGATGATTGTCAATGATCAGATGGAAGACTCATGCCTTTATTTAAAAATAATAATCTTAAAATAATAGAATTATGAAGCACGTAAAAAACAAGGAAACAATGAATGTGGCATTTTTAATTTATGACCAAGTAGAAGCACTTGATTTAAATGGCCCTTTAGATGTTTTTGTTAAAGCGAATGTTATATGTCCGGATAGTTATCATTGCTTTACAGTCGGAAAAACAAAAGAAGCTATACCTATGGAGGCGAACACAATGGCTGTTGTCCCTACGTATGATATAAATACATGTCCCAAGCCAGATATGATTGTCGTCCCCGGAGCAAACCCCGAGTACATTATGAAATATATTCAGGATAGAGATTTTCAGGAAACGGTACTGGAATGGATTAAAACTCATCACGATGCCGGAACAGTAGTATTTACAGTGTGTACAGGGAGTATGCTGCTATCCGGAACAGGTATCCTTGATGGTCATCATATTACCACTCATAGTATGCTGTTAGACGCTTTAGAACAATGTAATCCTGAAGCTAATGTCATCAGGAATGTCCGCTATATTGATCAGGGACAGCTAATAACTACAGCAGGAATTACGGCTGGGATTGATGCCGCACTCTATCTGATTGGAAAACATCTGGGTCAGGAAACAGCAGATACAGTTATCAAAATTTTTGAATATCAGAATGCCAAGACTCAAATTTCTGTTTAAAATCTTATGACCCCGGCACTTTTTATCCAAAAAAATATATATTGTAATTGATTTATAAACAAGCGTTTGACTTTTTTGATGTAAATTTTATAATAAAAAAGTCTGAAAAAGTTTGGATTTAAAGAGGGCTTTCCTATCTTTGCAGTCCCTTAAACAAAGGGATTTACTGAAAAAGTAAGTGGCCGACTCGGTAGCTCAGCTGGTAGAGCAATACACTTTTAATGTATGGGTCCTGGGTTCGAATCCCAGCCGGGTCACTTGAAGGACAAACCATAAAAATGGCTTGTCCTTTTTTATTTTTTGAGTTTGTTCATACTTACTTCCAGTATCTTAAATGTTCCCTGTAATATCTTCGCTCTGCCTCTGCTGTCTTTTTCTGTTGTACTGAAATCGGCTGTAGGAAGATATAGACGATGAGTCATTCTATTTAACGCAATGGTACGGGCTCCCTTTTTCGTTTCAATATTGGGAAAAGAGGTATATTGATAAGCATTCTCTTCACGAATGACCGAGATATTTCCTTCACCATTGGACGTATAAATCATATTGGTTTTTGTGTCGAATACCACACCGTCACAACCTTCACCAATAGGCAGTTTTTTAACAATTTTCCCTGTATTGGAATCTAAAATCACCAGCATTTTATCGCAAGTACTGAAAAGTCTGCTGGTTTTAAGGTCTATGGCCAGTCCGGAAGGTTCTTCTTCTTTATCTAATCCCCAATGATAGAGTATAGTGAACGTTTTGGCATCTATCACTACTATTTCATTTTTATCTTCAATATTGACAAATATTCTGCCTTTGTCATCACTCACGGCTGCTTCAGGTTTTCCGCCAACGTTTATGGTTTGTATTACAGTATCAGTGGAGGGATCAATAACGCTTAAATCATTACTTTTTCCGTTCCCAACAATTATTTTTTTTGTAAATGGTTCGTAGAATAGAGCATCGGGGTTTTGGCCGGTTGAGATTTCACCGATGATTTTATGGGTGGTTGTATCAAAGACTTTTACTTTGTTTAGTTTGCCGCAAGAAATATAACCTTTGCCTGTATCAGGAAGAAAAGCAATGCCATGAACACCATTGGTATCTGTAATTTCAGCAATGGGAGAGCCTGTTGCTGGATCAACAATATTGACACGGCTTCCATGGCTGATATACAGTTGGGTGCTTTGAGGATTAAGGGATAAATAGTCCCATCCGCTGTCATCTCCTCCTATCTGAAATGTGTTGGTAACTTGCATTGATGAGCTCTTCTGCCCATAAGCGGCAATAGAAAATATAAGAGAGAACGCTATTACTGAGATGCTTTTTGCTTTCATAATTTTATTATTTTGATTTGAAAAGAATCGGTTAAAATTGTTTTACGAGACCAATTGTAAACTGTTTATTGTTGTATCCTGGAAACAGAAAGACCTGATGTTTGTGATTCTCACCAGTCCAGATCTTATCATAAAGCCAATAAGATAGAGTAGTAGAGAGAATCCCTATTCCAGCTCCTGCTGCAACATCACCGAGCCAGTGCTTATTGTTATACATTCTGAGAATCCCTGTTCCAGCGGCAACGGCATAACCTGCTACACCTATCCAGGGGGAAACATTCCAGTACTCTCTGCGAAGAAATTCGGCAGAAGCAAAGGCCAGAGCAGTATGCCCGGAAGGAAAAGACTGGTTGTTACTTCCGTCTGGTCTTTCCTGATGGGTTAATTTTTTTGTAGGAATAACAATGGCAGTAGAGATCCCAATGGACATGGCATATACAATCAATTCTTTTTTTACAGAACTTTCACCTTTTATCCCAAATGCCTGCAGTGCAAAAACAGTAGCGCCAGGTAGAAATTGTGTGTAATTATCTATGGTGGTGCGGAAAGTAGGATGGTCTTCTCTTATCTCATTTCGGGTATCAAAGTTTATTTTTTTGAACTGTTCTGTTGCTGTAGCCAAAGCACCATAGGTAATCAATACTCCAGGAATAATAAACTGCTTCGCTTTTAGTTTAAAAGGAGCTGGGGCAGAAATACTGTCTCGGATGATAGTATTATTCATAGTGACGGCACTGTCTTTGGCTTTATTGAGGCTGTCATTTTGGGCGAGTATTGTACCTGACAATAGGAGAAAAATTAAGAATTTCATTCTTCAGTTTGTTTTAGTTGAATTTTATTTAATAAAGTAGGGAAAACAATAAGCAGGAGTGGAAGGGCAACCAAAAAGCCACCAATCACAGCAATGGCTAAAGGTTGGTGCATCTGAGCACCAGTACCAATTCCCAAAGCAAGAGGCATTAAGGCTATAATAGCTCCCAAAGCAGTCATCAGTTTGGGACGGAGTCTTGTGCTGATGGCATATATAATAGCTTGCTCTTTAGTTTTGGATGCAAGACTTTCGTGAAACTGTAAATAGGTGAAAATTGCATTTTCTCCAATGATTCCTACCATCATAATCAAGCCGGTGTAGCTTCCTACATTCAATGGAGTATTGGTAATATATAAAAGCAGTATTCCTCCGGAAATACCCAATACGGAAATACATAGAATAAGAAAAGCCACCGTAATGTTTCGGAATAAGAAAAGCATGACAGAAAATACCAATAGGCAGGAAATTCCCAAGATAATCAAAAGTTCACTGAATGATCGCTGTTGCTCAGCATAAGCCCCTCCATATACCACTGAATATCCAGCCGGAAGCTTGATCTTCTGTTCAATTTGTTTTTGAATTTCATTGATTGTTCCCCCAAGATCACCATTGTCCAGCCTGGCTGTTACGATTCCTAAAGTTTGAAGATCCTCCCTGTTTACTTCTGCTGAGCCACTGGTAATTCCAACGTTGGCTAATTCACTTAACGGCTTTAAAGTTCCATTGGGTAAAGAAATCATACTGTTGTTGATATCACTTAGAGACTGGTTGGTCTTACTGTTATATAATAGCCTGATAGGGGTGAACTGAACCTGATCGAAAATATTTCCTGTCACATTTCCATCGAGATTAGCCTGCAGCTGGCTTTGAAAATCAGGTAAAGGAATTTGATACTGAGCCAGAACAGATAATTTAGGAGTAACAATTATTGAAGGACCTGCAATTACAATCCCATCGAATACATCAGCAGTACCATTCACCTTTCCCACGATATCAGCTACTTTTTTAGAATAATTTTCAATAACCTTTTGATCAGTCCCAAAAATTTTGATCTCGATAGGTTGTACACTACTCATTAAATCCCCCAACATATCCGAAATTACCTGTCCGAAATCTACCGTTAAAGGCAAACCAGAAGCTTCTATCTTCGCACGGATCTCATCTGTGACTTCGGCGGTGGTTTTATTGCGGTCCTTTTTTAGCTGAATCAGATAATCTCCCGTATTGGGTTCCGTAATAAAGAATCCCATCTGTGTGCCTGTTCTTCTGCTATAGGCTGTAACTTCAGGATTGGAAACTATTATTTTTTCCACTATTTTGAGTTCCCTGTCTGTCTCTTCCAGTGAAGTCCCTGGAGGAGATTTGTAGTCCAATACGATACTACCTTCATCCATTTCCGGTAAAAAACCTGTGCTGATATTGGGTAAAATAAAAGCAGTAACCAGGATAAGCAACAGGATAAATATATAGCTGAAGATAGGTTTACGGATAAAGAATCCTACCCATTTTCTCTCTTTTACATCGTGATGCTGAAGACTTTTTTCTTTTATTTTTCCTGAAGAAAGGAATAAGTATACCACGGGCAGCAATATCCAGGTGGCAAAGAAAGAACACACTAAAGTAATAATCATCGTGGCTGTCATTACCTTGAAATATGCTCCTGCCACTCCGCTCATCAGGATAAAAGGTAGAAATATGACAATGGTACTTAATGATGAGCCTACCATTGCTTTTAATAGATAGCTGATTGCTTTCTGTACCAATGTTTTGGAAGATTCTTCAGGATGTTCTTCATGGGTACGGTGTATTTGTTCCACTACCACAATAGCATCATCTATAATAAGCCCGATGGCTGCAGCAATTGCTCCTAAGGTCATGATATTGAAGGTCTGCCCTATAGTGTATAAAGCCAGCATGGTAAGGCCCAGGGTAATGGGAATGGTAATCAATATTACTGCACTTGCCTTCCAGGAACGGAGAAAAATAATAGCGACAATAATAGCTAATAGAAGTCCTATCCATAGGGCATCTGTTACACTTTTGATAGAGTCATTTACAAAATCAGCTTGTACATAATAAGGTTTCAGTACCACATCTTTGGTCAATGTTTTCTGCAGGTCACTTATTTTGGAGTTCATCGCTTTGGTAAGATCCACTACATTGGCATTGGGCTGCTGGATAACGGCAATAAGGATGCTTTCTTTTCCGTTAGCATTCACCTTAATATATTGTTTGGCATTATGAATGGTAATTTCAGCAATATCACCTAATAAAACGATACGGTTTCCATTATTGCTGACCACAAGACTTTTCAGTTGGCTTTCATTTCGGATTTGTGCATCGGTGAGGGTGAGATAAAGGTATCTGAAATCCGAGGAATAACCATTTGATTTAATGAAATTCGTATTATTGATGGCCTGTTCAACATGGGCTGAGGTGATACCCAAACGGGCCATCATCTGCTGGTTCATCAGCACCCGAAATTCCTTATCCTGTCCGCCAATTACCCTGATTTCACTTACTCCGGGAACCTGAGAAAGAAATGGTTTGATGGTATACAGGGCAAGCTGTTTAAGGGCTATCGGATCTTTGGTGTCAGAATTTAAAGAATATCCTATTACTGGAAGAATAGAAGGGTTCATTTTTTCTACAGTAATGTTTGTTTCTGGAGGCAGTTGATTTCTAACCTCATTGATACTGCTTTCTACCTGTTGTTTTGCCAGATCTACATTAACATTCCAGGACATAAATGCCGAAATTTCACAGCTTCCCCGGCTGGTTGTACTTTTGAGAATCTGTAGGTCAGGAACTTTCTTTACAGCATTTTCCAATACCTTGGTTACTCCTACGGTCATTTGGCTAATAGGCTGTTGTCCCACATCTGCAATTATTTTTATCTTGGGGAAAGTAACCTGTGGAAATAAGGCAGATTGTATTTTAGTATACGAATAGGCGCCCCCTGTAAGAATTAGAAAAATCAGGATCAGAAGAGGACTTCTGTAGGTTACAAAGAATGACTTTTTCATCTGATTAATGCTTTTTAATTTTTACAGTAGCAGTATCACTTAACCCGAAGTTTCCGGAAGTAATAACCTTATCTTTTGTGGTAATGTTTCCTGATTTTATCTGAATATACTGATCTGTTTCTGTTCCTTTTACAACAGGTGTTTTGATGGCTGTCGTATCGTTGATCATTTTCATCACCCAAAAAGAAGACTGGGTTTCATCGCTCAGCACGGCCATTTTAGGCACTGATAAGCCATAAGCCGTTGATTTTGATAAAGTAACCGTTCCGATTAAATTCTCAGGAATAGTACTGCTGTTGGCAATCTGCAAAAGAACCTTTACCGTTTGTGATACGGCGTCTACAGAAGGCATTACTTTGGCTACTTTTGCTGGCAGGCTATTTCCATCCGGTAATTTTACAGATAAAGAGTTTTGGGTTTTTATCAGTTGCAGATACTCATAAGGAACATCCACAACAAATCCAAAGCTGGATGCATCCGTAATAGTGGCAAGAATTTCACCATCCTGTACATAATCTCCAATTTGATGATTTAACATGACAACGTATCCTGTTGCCGGGCTAACAACCGTTGTGGTGCCGCTAAATCTAAAAGATTTGTCCAGCTTGTTGATGGTGTTTCCGAGTGCACGAGCTTCTTTGGTTTGCAGTCCGAATAGCACAGAGCCTCTGCTGATCCGGTCGCCAAGTCTAATTGTCATATGAGTAATATAGCCTGTGCTGTTGGCTTTTGCATCTGATTTCAACAGATAGGTTGCAGTGGCATTCAGCGTAATAGTATTGCTAAGCCTGATGGTATCTGAAGGATAAGCAACATTGACTTCTGTTTTAGGTTTCATCTCCGGTTTTGCCTCTTCTGCAGCCACAGTAACGTTTTTCTTACAGCTGAATGTGAAAACGCTCACTAATAGTAGATAAAATAACTTCTTCATGGCTATTGAATAATTAAATATTGCATTTGGTTCTGTAAATTGAATAAAGTAGTATGGTACTGGATAATATTGCTTCTAAGACTCAGTAAATTATTGATTGATAAAATAAAGTCTACCATTCTTACATCTCCCGTTGGCAGCTGCTTAGCATTGGCCTCTACCAGTGTTCTGGCATAGTTGATCTGCTCGTTGGCGGTTCCTATCATTTTATAGTATTGCTCCATTTGATTTTGGATCTGAAAAATCTGTTGCTGGTACTGTCTTTCTGTTTGTTCTATATATTTTTGACGGGTCTGCAAAGCCAGTTGATTCTGTTGCAGAAGCATTTTCTTCTGATGACCGTCGTATATTGGAATAGAAACTCCCAAACCAATCCCCAGTCCGAAATTTTTATAAGGTGTTTGAGCAAAAGAGGTTTGATATCCACCATCGGAAAATGCAGTGATTTTTGGCTTGTAGTTGTATTTTATAATCTCACTGTCATTGGCAATTTTCAGACTGTCAGCTTTGAAAGCCTGGGAATACATACTTTCTTTAAAATCAATGGGATTCAGTGTTTTATCAATATTGGGAGCAGGTAAAAAAGGGAATTGAGTATCTATAATACCACATAAATAATTAAGCAAAGCATAGTTACTTTGCCACTCGGCCTGCTGCTGTTGTAAAGTAAGTTCGTTTTGTTGTAGGGTGACTTTAAAGGTCAGATAGTCAGTTTGTTTAAAAACAGAAGATTGAGTGAGTTTTTTAAGGAGCAAATCTTCGTGGTTGAGTAGATTGATAATTTCCTTGCTTAATTCATAGCGTTGCTGACTGGTATAGGTGGCGATGTATTGATCTGTTATCTGTTTATTCAGCGTTTGAATGCTGATGTTTTTCTGTGCCAGAATTTGTGCAATGTTAGCGTCATAAGCTTTTAGTCTTGTATCAAGATTATTTCGGCTTATAAATTCTTTAGCAACTCTTACTCCTGCAAATAAAGATTGCCCGTTCGTTAAGGCATTGTCATATCCCCAACCTCTTATGTTGGGTGAATATCCCGCATTAGCTTCTCCTGCAACGATAAAGCCATAGGTTGCTCTTAATTTTAGACTGTCAATTTTATTAGACATCACCTGATTATTGTAATCATTGAGCAAAGGACTGTTGGCTTGTGCCTGAGTAATGAAGTAGGAAAGAGCATGCCCCGTCTGTGCCTCTAATGAAAGAGAAAACAATAAGGTTATCAGAACTAAAAAACATCGAACCGGATATATATAAGGAATGTTCATAAGACTATTTCGAATTCTTAGATCAAAGATGAAACTCAATTCTGTTGAGATTCTGAATTTTTCAACTGAATTGTTTTTTTATGAATAAATAAGCATTAAAAAAACCGACTGTCTTCAGCCGGTCTCTTATCAATATTTCATTTCTCTAAGAAGTTAATCTTTTTGTAGTCTGATAAAATTGCCTTTAGGATCAAATAGGGCATCACCGGATTTTACTTCGGCTTCATAAAGAATAGAGCCATCTGCTTTTGTGATCTTGGCAGCTTCCTTTATAGCTCCCAGCTGATGCTTGCTGATGTATTGGGAAACTGGTGCAGGTAGTTGGCTTAATGCAATAGCTATTTCAGTTTCCTCTAATGCTCCTGCGGATGAGTAAAGTTCACTTATTTTATTTCTGTTTTGCTTATAACCAGCTTCGTATTTGTCTCCTTCTTTTTCCCATTTAGCTTTAATATTGGGATGGTTTTTCTGAAAAGCTTTCTCTACAGCTAAAGGAATTTTACTACTTTCTTTCTTCTGCTGCGCGAATACTATTGTGCTGAATCCTGTTGTAAGTAAAAGCGCTAAAATTGTTATTCTCATATTACATTTTTTAATTAATGATGTAAAAGTGAACAGACATTCTGAAGAGAGACTGAATTTTTTAGAATAAGTAGAAATTAATTAAAAATAATGGTGAAAATATGCTGGCTTTTATCAAAATGATATTGAATTTTGAAATGATACAGATCACATATTTTCTGGCTCATTTCAAGCCCAAGTCCAATACTATTGGTGTTTTCCGATTGTTTTTTAAACCTCTGAAACAAATCTTTTTCATTCAGCTTTTTCTTACCGTGATTCGCAATAACAAGGGATTGCTGTACTGTTTTTACAGAAATCAGATATCCATTTTCTGAGTGTCTTATAGCATTAGATAGTATATTTCCAATTAAAATATCAATAAGAATAGGATTGGCTGTAATCTCAATCTCATTGTTTAACAAGATTTCCCATTGAAGATTCTTTTGTTGTGCGGGCTCTTCATATTGGTTAAGTAATTTCTGAACCTTATTATTTATAAACAGTTTTTCTGTGTTTGGAAACTGATTATTTTCAATTTTAGTTAGCAGTAGTAAAGTTCGGTTAAGGCGCTGCATCTTGTTTCCTGCTAAGGAAATTTCTTCAATCAGTTCAGCCTGTTCCTGAGAAATGGGAGAGGTTTGCATCAGTAATTCCACTTTGCCCTGCATGACCGCTATAGGGGTTTGCAGTTCATGGGACGCATTTTCGGTAAATTCTTTCTGTGTTTTATAAAGTTTTTGATTGCGTTTTGTCAATTCCTTAATCGAGTTTCCTAAGTTTTTAAATTCTTCAATATTGGTGGGCATAAACTGATAGTCATCATCACTATCTACCCGGTATACCTTCAGTTTACTCACAATATCATTGAAAGGTTTCCACAATTTTTTTGAAAGCTGAAGATTAATGACCATCAGGCCTGTCAATAACAAAACAACCAATCCTAGCTGAAGCAATAGAATGCTATTGAGTAAATCTTCGTCTTCTATCATAGATTTCTGAATCCTTATTTCATAGGGTTTCCCATTAACAAGTATATTGGAAATCAAAATCCGATGCATAACTATTTCATTATCATCAGGGATGAAAACAGGTCGGCTATATAGTGAGTCAAAAGTTTTAGAAGTATTGGATGGGCGGACAAGAATACTGTTTTCAAAGGAAGTAAAATTATCAGGGTTTGTTGTTTTTAATTTTTTTTCTATCCAGTTCTTTTGGTGATTTATGTTTTCATCAAGACTTTTCAGCATCAGGTATTGCAGGGAGAAATAAAATACGGGAATGGCTATTAATAGGATAAAAATAGCATAGATTACATAGCGACGGGATATGTAGTTAATTAATTTCATTTAGTATTCAAATTTATACCCCATTCCGTAAATAGATTTTAAATAATCATTGCAGCCAACAGCTGTGAGTTTCTTTTTCATATTTTTTATATGAGCATAAATGAAGTCATAATTATCATATACATCTGCATTTTCGCCAGAAAGGTGTTCTGCAATGGCTGTCTTGGAAAGAACTCTATTTTTATTAATGGTAAAATAGAGCAGTAAGTCGTATTCCGTTTTCGTAAGATCAACCTTTTGGTTATTGGCAGTTACCGTTTTCGCAAGCGTGTCAATAGTGATTTCATGAAATACTAGGATATTATCACCATTAAATCTCCGGCGGCGTATTACAGCAGCTATTCGTGCACTTAGTTCAGATAAATGAAAAGGTTTTGGGATATAATCATCAGCTCCCAATTGTAATCCCGCTATTTTATCATCAATGGAATCTTTGGCAGAGATAATGATGACACCATCTGTTTTATGATCCTCTTTTAATATCTTTAGAACGCTCAGTCCATTACCGTCAGGTAATGAAATGTCAAGAAGAATACAGTCATAGTCATAAGAATCAATTTTTTCAACAGCAGTATTGATATTAGGAGCAACTTCACAAAGGTAGTTCTCCTGCCCTAAATAGGTAATGATACTTTTACTTAGTGCAGCTTCGTCTTCAATGACCAGTATTTTCATACAATTGTTTTATTCAAAATTAGAATTAAAATCTGAATGAATTCTGAATTTTTAATATAAGATAGATCAAAAAGGTCTAGAATTTTGTAATCTTAAGGAAATAAGGATAGAATAGTCCATGGGTTCTTTTTATCCCTTTATAGAGTTTTTACAATCATAAATACTGAGTAAATTGAATTCTGCTGGCAAAACAATATTCCTCTGTCATAGCTTTCAGTGGGGTATAGCTGTATCTTTACAGTCAAATTACAGAGTATATGAAATTCATTCATCAGATTGATCCGTCAAAATTTATTTTTTTTGAACTTTCTCATGCTCCGGCTAATTATCTGCACCGTTCACAGCGAGCCCATTTTTTTGAGATTATCTGGATGAAAGATTACAAAAGAGGAGAGGATCATAGCAATGAAGAAGGGGGTTATATATACTTTATTCCTCCGTATCGTAGTACAAAACCGGCGGTGGAAGATAAGAAAGCTTGTATAATAGCTTTTGATAGAGAATATTTGGAGGAAGATAACCAGGAATATGCCCTGGATGTTTTCAATCTTTTCAATATGCATGGCCAGCTTAGTGGTTTTACAATAGACCGTAATACTGCAGAAACTTTACAGCACCTCACATTATTGATAGAGAAAGAATATAATAATCCGATGGGAACCTATTTGGCTTTAAAAGCACTCTTGAAAGTTCTCTTACTGAATCTCATCCGCATCAACCAACATTATTTTTTGCATCAGGATCTCAATCAGAAACGGGTTTATCAATTCATTATGTTGATGGATAAACATTATAAAACAGAACGTAAAGCTGACTTTTATTCTAACAAAATGGGAATCAGTGAAAAACGGATTAATCAGATTCTGAAAGAAAAAATGGATCGTACACTTACACAGCTGCTCCATGAAAGAGTAATTGTAGAGGCTAAAAGAATGCTTGTTTCCTGTGAATTGACCATCAAAGAAATTGCCTATCATTTGAATTTTGATGATCCTGCCTATTTCTCCCGGTTTTATAAAAAACATACAGGCCATACACCAGAGGATTTTAAAAATCAAATTACGGGTGTGTGACATTGAAAAGGCTTATGTTTTTCTCATATTTCCAGATTGTGCCATTGGATTGGAAAATAATACAAGTAAACTTAGGGGTGTCCGATTTAATTTTGTTTCAGGATTCAAAGCCCAACAGCTGAAGAGTTATTTTATAAATCTAAAAAATAATTGAATTATGGAACTTACGAAAGAAGTGGAACAACTTATGTTTAAGAATATCGACAGCCTTTTATCTCCAAAACCTATGTCCCTGGAAGCAGGTATCAAAAGATTGGAAAACGGAATGCTGCACGTAGCGATGAGAAATGTGATGCCCAACTGTAAAGGGAAGATGCTGGATTGGTGGTTTACCTATTTTGAAACAACTGCAGACCTGAAGTTATGGCATCCACATGATCATGTGCTACATAGCGGCTGGGACAGCAAATGGATCAAGAATGAAAACTATATCGGAGCTACCATACATGCCACAGAATCATTGGGAGAAATACCTCCTGTGCCGGCAGTGATTAAGTTTCATCATCCTGCAGAAATTTTTAATCCTGAAATTTTGGAGCAGGCATATACAAATAAAGACGTAAGTGCAGTTGTATATGCCAGAATCGGTTTTGGAGAAAATACTCCTACTGATCGCAATGGAGATCCTATGGATGGATATATGTTTCATGTTGTAAGAGATACGCCACAGGGATGTACGCTGAGAAGTCACTTTTTTCTGGGTGCGTCAAGTGCCGGAAGTAATGATCCATTATCGGATGAGATAGGGTTTGGATTGATGGAACATTGCTACTGTGAATTTACGTATCTGGCACAAGTTCTTCCTTCTCTTTATTATGCTGAAAATACAAGAGGTGATAAAGCTCCTTTTCTTTGGTAAATTCTATAATGATGGACTGATTCAATATTTTTTTAAATTTTAAGAAAATAAATTTAAGATACGTTTAAAAGGTCTGTCGGTGTGTTGTTGATCGCAAATTATTTAATAAACAGATGTTTATAAACTGGAAATAATAATTTCTGCTTGGATTAATGGATATGGCCTGCCATTTTTTTGGTTTTGCACCTATTTTTTTAAGTAAAAATGTAGTGGAAAATTTGGATTTAGTAAAAATGTTTCTATCTTTGCAGTCCCTTAAATAAAGGGATTTACTGGAAAAAGTAAGTGGCCGACTCGGTAGCTCAGCTGGTAGAGCAATACACTTTTAATGTATGGGTCCTGGGTTCGAATCCCAGCCGGGTCACTTCATATGGACAAATCATTTCTTAATGGTTTGTCCTTTTTTTATTTGAAACAGATGTTGTAATTAGAGGGAATATTATTAAACAGATCTGGTGATATATAATTATTTAAAATCTTCAACCAGAGAGAAAAGCAATACTAATTAATAGGGTCATGAGATGCTCTGGCTGAAGAAAAGTAAATATGTTGTAAGAAGCTGATCTCTTTGAAGTGGAAGTGGAATTATGAAATTACTTCTGCTAAACTATTATTTAATGATACAGTTGTCTAAATAATGGATACGTCATAGATACATCACGGATACATCATTCCATAGATAATAATAAAATTTATGAGAGTTATTAGGGCTTTTCTGAAAAGAATGGATAACTGAAATACTTTAGCTTTCAATGGTAATCAATTCTTTTAGCTAAACTTTGTTGTTGATTTCCATAACTCATTAAAGTTTTCTGAAAAACAGATATAAATCGATATTTGAGGGGATATTTAATTTCTTTCTGAGACGGTTTTTTTTCGTCTGTACGGATCGATGTTGCATAAAAGTATTACAGGCTATTTCTTTTGAAGACAGGCCTAACCATATCATAGCACACAATGAAAGTTCTGATTTTGATATATTGGGATTCAGCAATCGAATTTTTTTTACCAGCTCAGGATGTACTTCCTTAAATTTAGAGATAAAGAGCGTATTATTTTCCTGAGCGAGTTTAATAAGATCATTATTTACTCCATTGGTTGTAATAGATTCCGGTTTGTCTTTTATATTTTCAACAGCTTTATGTTTGGAGGTGAAAAGAAAGTTTTTTCTATATTTGAACAGACTGAAAAAAAAGACTGAAACAGCAAGACATACAATAATTAAATTATATATATGGACTGTTTTTTTTGTTTTTGCCTGTAACGTTTGTTTGTTCATAGCCTTCTCTGCCGATAAATTTATACTTTGATTCCATTCATGGCTTAAACTGTCTTTTAGATTAGTATATTTTTGAAGGTATATACGCTCCTTATTTTTATCCTTTAAATGTTCATAGGTTTCTGCTATTGTTTTATAAAGAAGTGGTATGGTATAAATTTGTTTTGTTTTTTCTAATATTTCAACAGATTTTTTATAATATTCAAGGGCCTTTTCGTACTCTTTATTTTGTGAGTAATAATTGCCGCCATAATAATAGGTCATTCCCCTTTGTATATTCCAGTATTCAATTTTTTCTAACATGAGGAGAGCCTGATTAAAATAATAAGAAGACGAATCAGGTGCTGTTTTTTGCTTTGAATAATAATTAGCAATAAGACATTTGATAACAGGGCTTGGTTTTATTTTTAGCGCTTTATGTAGGTATATCAGAGAAGAATCAGGGGTTTTGTTATAAAGAAATTCAGCTCTGCTTGCATAGATGCTGGATAAATTTTTTTTCTCAGCAGGTTCTGTGATCTTTCTGCCAAAATATATAGCCATAGAATTATATTGTAATGCTTTAGAGTCAAGCCCAATAACATAATTAAACTGTCCATACTCCTGATATAATTTACTGTATAAATAAAAACTGTTACTATTTTTAATTTTCTTTTCTGCGAGTTGCAGATATTGTAAACTGGTATTGTACGCCCCTAATGTTCCATAAATAGTCCCAATATTAATATACCCTAAAACCTCTCCTTTAAGATAATTTTGCTGTTTGCTTACGTTGATAAATTTCTCGTTTAAAAATAGGAGTTCTTTATTCTTGCCTAGTAACCGTAATTTTTCATTTTCATTGATTAAAATGCTGTCTATATCTGAGTGCAAATAATTTTGAGAGTATATACAGCTAAAAAAAGATAGACATGTAACATAAGCTATTTTAGTCGGAAATAATTTATAGTTTGTTGGGAACATATTGGCTTTTAACATATCAAAATGGTTCTGTTTAATAATTTTTAATAATTGCACTTATCTTTAAAAAAGTTATTTCGGATAATAGCCTTTTTAAAGAGTATTTATTTAATCTTTATCAGCTGGATTTGGGCTTCTTGGTTTAAGTATTCAAAATTTGTTACTCCACCTTTCTTATATTCCCAGTTATGAAATTAATAGTTATAGTAAACCAACAAACTCATCATATGTTCGGATGATTAAAACTTTATGTTGATTTCTAGAAATTAAATATTAAATCTATTTAAGTAAAATGAATTATGAGTACGAATTCCTACTTGAGGATAAATCAACATTATACTATTAAGTTATATTGAAAAATTATGTTTTTATCCCTTTAAAATCTAGTGTAAAAATACACAATAAAGATTTTTTTCAAGAAAATTATAGTACATCATTGGCATATCATTTCATTGTTTTGATTTAAAAAAAAATAGGCATAATGAAAAAAAATTAGGTAATATATTTTTTTGATTGTGAACTTGTTCTCTTTGTTAATTACTTGTAAATGTGTTTGTTAATTTGGTTTTAAGATAGCCTAATACGCTTGATGTATGTTTGATGTACGTTTGGTGTATATTGAAAAAGCTCAATTGTTTCGTCTGTGTTTGTGATTGAACACCGTGTATTTATGATGGGTTGTGATTTTTGAATAGAATGTATTTTGGGTGTATGTTGTTTTGTTTTTCATTGGGTGTTAATTGTATTTTATCCTGATAAACAACTGTCATTTCCATCCCCAAATCTTTATTCTGGAAAATCTCTTTTAATTAAAATAATGTCAAAACATTGTCAACTGTTTAAATAGAAAAAATGAAAAAAACAGTATTGTTCTCAATCGATTTTCTTGCTTCTTTATGTGTTTACAACTGAGTGTTAATATAGCAGCTCCTATTAAAACTCTTGATGTGGATGGGGAAGTTAGGCTCAGGCTTTTTCCAAATGTTCAGAATATTCTAATGAGGTTAGCAATGTTGCTTTTGATGATATTCCTATTTATTATCCTGATGTAGGTCTATTTGTTATTTATACTATAAAGTAAAGCAGACTAACTTTAAAAAGATACATCTAACAAAAAGTGCTATTGTATGTGTCTGGTATTTAATAGTTTTGCATGTTTGGTGTATTTTTGATGTATATTTGATGTATGTGTTTTTAGAGCTTGGGTTGTTATTTTTTTTGCAAATTTGTATAAAGCTAAATCGTAAAAGTATACACTCAAATGATTGTGGAAAATAGTATTCATAAACAGTTAAAAAAATTGTCTGAAGGATTCGTTTTTTTAATTTAATCTCTCTAAAAGCCATTAATGAAAAAAAAACTTATTCTTTTAATTTCCAGTTATATTATTTGGTCTTGCAGCGCACAGACAGAAACTAATACATTCACTATACATTCTTCCCTTATATTCTACAAAATAGCAGACAATTATTTTGTTAAAAATAATTATGACAGTAAAGAGTTTACTGAAAAGGTAATATCAACAGAAAACGAATTCAATCAAATTTTTGATAGGGCTTCTATTATGGGAGAAAAGGGAAAACCAACTCCCGGTGACTTTTCAAAAGAAAATGTAATGGTCTTACTACATCCTGCAACGAATAGATCCGTTGAACTCATTCCTTTAAAACTTGAAAGAAATGAGGAGGATCAAACAGTTTGTTATTACAAAGTAAGAATAGGAGAGCAAAAAGGTTTTGAAAGAAAACCCAAGCTGATAATTATTGTAAATAAGGATATAGACAAAGTCCTTTTTAAAAAGGTTGAATCGTAATCGTAATATTATTTATGTGTGTTTTCAAACCGAAAAACCTTACGCCAACTTCCTAATAATATTTCTCATCATGTATTGTTCAGCAAACATTAATAAAGCGTTATATTGTCTTCTTTTTGTCTTTTGTTTTACAAGGCTATTTTCTCAGAAGTATACTTTAAGGCAGCTTGATACTCTTTTGATCAGGAAGAATGAAGAACTTCGTACCAAAATATCAAACAAGGATTTGATCCTTTGGAATGAAAATCTTGTAAAAATCTCAATTGAAAATAATTATCCTAAAGGAGAAGCCTGGGGATATGCCAATATTGCCAATAGGTTGTGGCTCATAGGAGATTTCAAAAAAAGTTTGGATTATTTAAATAAAGCGGTAGAAAAATCTAAGAATATTAATGATGATTTTCTTGAAGGTAAGATTAATCAGGAATTTGCCCAGGTTTATAGTGCGATGAAGCTTAGTAAATTAGCTCTGGATTATAATTTGAAAGCGATGAAGTATGCTTTGAAACTCAAAAAAGATAATCAGGACTGTCGTTTTTTTTTAAGATATGTATACTCTACCCGGGCCTCTTATTTGGCTGAACCTTATCAGGCTGATTCTTCTCTTATTTATCTGAAGAAAGCTGTAAGGATAGAAGCAAACCCTTTGGATGTAGCGCATATAGCAAGATATTATATTTGGGATAATAAAAATATGGATTCTGCAAACTATTATTTTAAAAAATCCTTTATTCTTTTAGAATTTAAAAAATTTAAGCATAACAAGTACCAAAGAGCAGTAGTTTTACATAATTATGGAGAATTCCTGGAAACTCAAAATAAGAATAGTGAGGCCATTGATACTTGTAAAGCGTCATTAAGATTGGCAAAAGAAGTTGACAGACCTAAATTGATTCTCAATAACTTTCAATTATTAGCCGACCTTTACAAAAAGATCCATGAACTGGATCTTGAAAATGAATATTTAAATAAGGCAACTTCATTGAAAGATAGTCTGGATAATAACCAGAATAAAGCTGTTATTCTGGCCATTGATAGCATGGAAAAGAAAGAACTTGATGAAAAGAGAAAAACTCAAAATAATGCTTTATTATATGGAAGCATCTCTGTAATAGTAATTTTCCTGTTATGTACTTATTTCTATCTGCAAATCAAAAAAAAGAAGGCCAAGCTTATACAAAGTAATGAGATAATTATTCAAAAAGAAGAGGAAACAATAGATTTAAAAAGAAAACTTAGTGAAAACCACGAAACTATAATTCAACTTGCCAGGGATAATAGTATTGGTTTTTTAGCAAAATTTCAAGAAGCATATCCGGAAGTATGCCAGAAACTTCAGATGGTTAATGCCAAACTTACTAAATCTGATTTATCATTTTGTGCCATGATATGGCTTGGATTTTCTTCAAAAGAAATTGCACAATGTACTTCTATGGAACATAGATCTGTACAGACAAAAAAATATAGAATACGTAAAAAACTAAACATTGATACTGAAACAGATTTGTATTATTTCATCAGATCAATATCCCAATTTTAAGGTAATGATAATGAATGGAATCGATCCTGCATGTTAATCTATATTGTGGTTCATAAAGACCCAAATACAAATGATAAACATTGCTTTAAGGGATCCAAAATGAATTTAATAGACTATATAATACTTCAAAGCAGATTAGAAACACACTATTTTGTAACTTGAGCTCATAGTATAAACAATGAGCTTTACCTTTTAATTTAACGGTGAAATTATGACTATTAATTAGGGGTGAACCTTAGTTTAGATACTTCATATACATCTTCTAGTGATTCTTCAAAGATCATTTTGCCAGCTCTAAGCTAAGTATTCTAATAAAGGGTTTGGCCTCCGATTGTATTGTTCATCTGTTTCTTGATCTATAATTTAATTATTCTGTTGTTCACGATTGTTTTAATTGTTTGCTATTCAGTGTGTTTTGTTTTTATAGTTGGTGTTTTGGCTAAAGCATTAAAACTTAGTTCTTGCTTTTCTGGGGGCAATTTTGTAGGATTGAGACGGATATTTAATTACAAACTCAGTAAACTATGGAAGCTTTTTTGTCTTAGAAACTCTACAGTGGCTTTTGGTGTTGATTATAAATGATGTATGTGTGATGTATGGCATATGTTGCATGCTGTATTCATGTTGTATCCGCCTGGTTGTAGGCCATACAGGTACGATTTACTTTTGTAACCTTAATTAATTTAAATCAATATTTATGAAAAAAATTATTTTAGTAGGTTATGTTCTGTGTTCTGCTATGGCTAGTTCTCAGGTGGGTATTAATACCGCAACTCCTACTAATACCCTCGATGTTAATGGTACCACAAGAATCCGGGATCTAACCTTATTAACCAGTCCTACAATTTCTGCTCTGTATGCTGATCAAAATGGTGTTTTAGGTACAGCTAATATTGCTCCTCAATCTCAGGTAGCTTTTTATACAACTGCCAGTACGATGTCTTATAATGCAGCAAATTATAATACAGGAGCTACTCAAATCGTTCAGATACAATCTTCTCATGCGGTACTGAATACTATTGGAACTACAGTTTCCACTATTGGGCAGGTTACTATTGGCCAAACAGGGAATTATATGTTGTCCGGATCTGTAGCTCCTTCTCTTACAATAAACAATGATGGAGACGGATATGCTTATATGGCTGTTAATCTTGAAGTCAGCACTGATGGAGGATCATCCTGGACATCTGTAACTGGAGGCCGTCCAATGTTTCCCAGAGTGGGAGTTGGGGTCACAAGAATTTATTCTTTCACAATGGCTCCTGTAATTAAATCTTTGAATGCAGGAAATCTGATCAGAGTGATCTTTTATAGGACTAAAGATGGAGGAGGTACTCTACAAGGATCTTCTATGAGTTCAATAGATCTTAGTTTTGGTTATGGTTCGCCCACCTATACATTAAGTCTTAACAAATTATAAATTACCAATGTTGTATATTAATTATTTATATGATGAATAAAATTTTTTAAATCAAATGAAAGTTTATTGGTTTTATTTATAGATGTAGTGAACTACAGCAGTAGGGGTGCAATTGAAGAATTGCATCTCTTTTCATTTTAGAAACCTTCAGTTATTAATTACAATTATTATTGAATCTGTTTAATAAACAGGTATTTATAAATGGGGAATTGTGATTAGAATTTTTGTTCATTACTATCGTCTGCCATTTTTTTGTTTTGCACCTTTTTTTTGAATAAAAATGTGGAGAAAAATTTGGATTTAGTGAAAATGTTTCTATCTTTGCAGTCCCTTAAACAAAGGGATTTACTGAAAAAAGTAAGTGGCCGACTCGGTAGCTCAGCTGGTAGAGCAATACACTTTTAATGTATGGGTCCTGGGTTCGAATCCCAGCCGGGTCACTTCATATGGACAAATCATTTTTTATAATGGTTTGTCCATTTTTTTGTTCATAATTTATTATTTTTTCTCCATGGAAATACAAGTTCAAGGAGATGTTTGAGGTTAATGATTTAAAAGAAAAGCATTTAATTGACCTACTACATTTTCCCAAAGCCTGTCTTTCATATTTTTTTTGAAAAAACCAAAGTGGTCAATTCTCTTCAGTCCTAATTCTGAAGGAACTAACTTTGTGAAAGTAATTTCTTCTTTACTGTCAATATGCTCCCAATAAGATTCTGTATTTTTCTGACTTGATATAGTGTCGTCTATGGTCCAATATAAATGAACAGGGAATGTATAATTCCTGAAATGCCCAACTGGAACTGTTTTGCCATAAAACTTAGCATCGAAGAAGTAATTTTTCTTTTCCAACCAGCTGCGCCATTCATACACTACATTTTTAGGCAGATTTTCCATTAATCCAAAGGTTTTAGCTTTTACATATCCTGTCATTAAAATACTTATAGGGGCAAAAAGGTAAAAGTAAAAATAAGCTTTCATTCTGTAAGGCAGTGGCATATTCATATAATAGCCTGCTGATACGGCGAAATTGATCATTCCTTTTACATTATCCAGATTTTTCATAAATCCGATTTGCTGCCCGCCAGCACTATGCCCAACAATGATAAACGGAAGTTCGGGAAATCTTTCGTTCAGAAAATCCTTGATAGCAGGCATATCTCTTACTCCATAATCTGAAAATTTAAATTCACAGGTCTTTAAATTTCCGGAAAAAGAATCTCCGCTTCCCCTGTAATCCCAAAGACAGCATAGGAAATCATTTTCAGCAAGATAGGTAAGAAATGACAGGTAAAATTCTTTCTTTGTTCCTGTACCACCGTTAAACTGGATTACAGCTTTTGGCTGATCCGGAATAAGGAGAATTCCTTTAAGCGGTATTCCGTCTTCACATATAGTTTCAAAGCTTTCCGTTTTCATGTTGTATTTAACTTAAAAATCATGGGCTGTCATTAAGATTTTTTACAAGGATCTGGTCTTAATGCAGAATTACATCTCTTTTTCAGGTTAAATTTAGCAAATGCAGGAATTCATTTATAATATTTAACTATGCAGTACGTACTAGGTTTCTAAACGAAGTTTTTTGAATGGTTGGAAATTTTTATTCAGACCTGATATTTCATGGTGATGTTGCTGATATTTTCAGTTGTGGGAGATTTTATTTCCAGAAATCCCGCTTTTTTATATAGTTTATAAGCTTTGTCATTTCCCGGAGTAACTTCTAAAAGAATTTCAATGCCATGATATGTATGAGAGGCTTCCTCAATAACTGCTTCAAGCAATCCCTGTCCAATATTTTTTCCCTGAAATTCATTTTTAACATACATTTGATAAATATTTCCGGTATTGTCCTCACCCTTCACAAAGCTGCAGATCCCTATAAGTGCTTCATCTGTAAAAGCTCCAAATACAAATCTTTCTTTGGTCTGCTCTTCAATATGGCTTTCCATTGGAAATTTTTCAATTTTCAGGGCTTCCTGATAGTTGGCTCCAAATGAATCGGGGAATTTTTCCAGACTTTCCAACCGGATGGTTCTGTAGATTTTGCTTTCCTCAGGAAGAAGTTTTCGAAAGTTAATATTTTTCATGGTGATCTTATTTGTCATTTTCATTTATATCCAATACAAAGGTGTGGATTATTTTGGCTTCCTCTTAAATTTATCACTGAATTTTAATTAATTTCATTAAAATTTGTAAACCTGCTGATCAATCTGTAACAAATTTCTTTTTAGATAGTCTTATTAAAAACAAAACATATACTTTTGATCAGAAATACTTACCTAAGTGGTCTGTAAATTTTAAAAAAGTATTCGTTTAAGGGGGAAATCACATTGTTTTATTTGAATGTTACATTTTTGCAAAATAACCTGTTTATTTCATAATGAACATGATAAAATATGTATATTTATAACACATATTGGGGAATAATATTGAAATAACGGTAGATAATTATCAACTTATTTGTAAGAAAATGAATAGGTAGATATCTGGATATATAAGGAAAAGTGGTGGTGATGGGAAAAATTAACTGGTTCATTTTTAAAAATAAAAAGACATATCCGAAGGGTATAAAGAATATAATAACCTTTAGTATCTGCATGGGGTTATTTCTGTGTCTATTTTCATGTCATAGCGAATCCCATACTACTGAAAGAGAAGATTTTGATGTTTCCTTATTGACTCAAAGTTCTGAACTTCAGTTGTCTGGTGGATATGAAGCCTTTGCCCAGCTTAATAAAAAATATCTGAAAAAGGCAGTCAAAATGAGGTATCCAGCAGGGAAAGGGCTCTGCTATCTGAATATGGCAAGTGTGAATGTCTCAGCTGGAAATTATGATAAAGCCCGATTTTTTTTCAATAAAGCAGAAAAAGATCTGATACCTTCTGAAAATGCATATCATAAAGCGACTTTCTATGATGATTACAGCCTGTATTATTCTCATCTTAAAATATATGATAAGGCTATAGCGTGTAATAATAAAGCATTTTATTATTTTAAACAGGTAAAAAAAACAAAACTCACTGATAAGCTTCTTCCAAGACTTTATGTAAACAAGGCTATTTATTATGCATGGAAGGGATGGTTTGGGACGTCTTTAAAATGTTTTACAAAAGCCAATGTGCTGGAAAATTCAGCGTATACCAATTGTATGATGGCACAGTATTATTTATTTACCCATAAACCTGATTCTGCAGGAATATATATTGCCAGGGCAGATGAAAAAATGCTTAGTCAGAAAACAACAGATGTGGAGTCACTTTGGGTGTATTACACCATGGGATATTATTATAATGATGTTGATAATAGTGAACAGGCAGAAAAAGCGCTTAAAAAAGCACTGGAAATCAATATAAAAACAAGACGCACTTACTCCTCCCATATAAAAGAGGTTTATAAGGCTCTTGCAGAATTATACAAGAAAAAAAATGATGGTGGAAAGGCCTATTTTTATCTGAAGAAATATATGGAAGAGGAAGGAAGATCTGATGCTGCACGATTCGCTGCAATGAATAAAACGACTGAAGATTTTATTTCAGAAGTAAAACAGGAATCAGATTGGCATAAAAATGATCTTCCGCTATTTATCGCGCTGTCAATCACCGTTCTTACCGTTTCAGGAGTATATGTCAGGAAGATGATTGGCGGATTACGAAAGAAGAAGAATACTTTAAAAGAGCAAACCGATGCATTGAAAAATCATGTCCAGACAAAGCAGCGGGAAGAAGTGATTGAACTTGCTAGAAGGAATGACTCTTCTTTCTTGTTGAAATTCAAAGAATTGTATCCCGGATTTATAAAAAACCTTTTGGAAATCAATCCGGATCTTGAAAATTCAGAGCTCGCTTTCTGCGCCATGTTGAAATTACGTTTTTCTTCTAAGGAGATTGCGGATTATACTTTTGTACAGCACAAATCTGTTCAGCAAAAAAAATACAGGATAAGAAAAAGACTGAATATTCCCGGAGAAACAGATATTTATGACTTTTTTGAAACGTTAACAGAATAAAAAATATATCACAATAAAAGCAGCAGGATTCTGTTTTATGAAAAGATTTTATTGTTGATTTTATCAGAAAAAATCATTGAAAATTTTTAAAATATGAAAACCATTATTCTGAGAGATCATTGTTTAATCATAATTAATACAGGGATTTAGCTTAAATAGAGAAACTTATGATGCGTATTTTTCTTTCTGTTTTACTTTTTGTTTTAGTTTCGTGCCATTCTCATTCAAAGAAAGAGGCTGAAAAGAGATTTGATGTCTCTTTGCTTAAGCAGAATGAGAAATTCAGGCTTTCCGGAGCGTATGATTCATTGATTACGCTTAATAAAAAATATTATGATCAGGCTAATAAAATGAATTATGCAGAAGGGAAGGCGCTATGCTTTATCAATCTGGCTGAGCTTAATATTTCACTGGAAAATTTTCAGAAGTCGCAGATTCTTTTTGATAATGCAAAAGAGATCCTGGATGGTTCAGAGGATAATATCCACAAAGCCAGATTTTATAACGTGTACGGACGCTTCAATGTAGAACTTCGAAGGCTTGATAAGGCTTTTCAATATAACAATGAAGCCATGAGCTTTATAAAGAAAAGTGATAACTCAGAGCTTAAAAATGATATACTTTTCAGTATTTATTTGAGACAGGCAATTTATCTTACCCAAAAAAAAGAATACGAAAAAGCGCTTGAATATTTCCATCAAGCCAAAAAACTGGACAATACGGGGCTTGCAGACTGTGCTATAAGCGATTATGTTTATATGCGCAGAGACAGGGATTCTGCCTATAAGTACATAACAATTGCCTACAATAAAGCCAATATAGGAGGTAAAGAAGACGGAATAGCCCTCTATACGAATACTATTATGGGGGAGTACTTTCTTAATTATAAAGAATATGATAAAGCAGAAGTGTATTTTAATAGGGCATTGAAAATCAATGAAAAAACGAAACGTATCTATGCTTATTACGCCAAGTATATCTATAATGATCTCAGGGTATTATATGAACATACGGGGGATAAAGAGAAGGCCTATTTTTATCTGAAGGCGTACACGGATGCTTTTTATAAAACCAATACATCTTTGCTGGCTACCATCAATCAGGATATGGAGTCTTTTATTACGGTAGCCCAACAAGATACCGATCATCGTCAAAGTAAAATATATTGGATTGTTTCCCTGTCGTTCTTAGGTCTCTGCCTGTTGGGACTATATGCCTGGAGAATTGTTCTTACCTTGAGAAAACGTAAAAAAATCCTTTCTATAGAAGCTGAAAATCTGAAAATAAGGATGAATGACAATAAGCAGGAAGAGATTATAGAACTTGGTAAAAAGAATGACTCTGAATTTCTGGATCGTTTTAAAGAAGCTTACCCAGAGTTTATAGCTCAGCTTTTAATGATTAACCCAAGTCTTGAAAATTCTGAACTGGTTTTTTGTGCTATGATTAAACTGCATTTTACTTCTAAAGAAATAGCAAGCTATACGATGGTTCAGCATAGAAGTATTCAGCAGAAAAAATACAGAATCAGAAAAAAACTGAACATTCCTGGAGAAACAGATATCTATCATTTCTTTGATACCTTACAATAATCAAAAAAAAACTGTCTGATTTATCAGGTCAGACAGTACTCGAAATATTCTCTTTTCACCACTCGGTTTTTTTCTTGTGGTCTCTTTGGTCAAATATGAAAATTTTTATTGGGAACATGAAAAAATACTATACTACATGGGTACTACATACTGTATTTTTGTTTTTAAATATTTGATATATAAGTCGTTATATTTTCAGTTGATTTGTGAAATTATTAATCAAAAAAAGAGCTGATCATTCTCAACTGACTTATTTTTTACCTTAATTTTTCATAATTTATCTTTTTTAAGTACTATTTAAGTATGACTTTCGTCCTGATTTTCAATACGTTTTTATCTCCAGTTTTCTTCCTGAGATTTTAATGATTCCTCGCCTAAAAGAACTTATATTATGTAAGACCGAAATGAGTTTTGAATATAATTTATTGATAATTAAATAATTATCATGCTTGTTGTACCTGTGTAGTAGGATTTTTTTTTGTTTTTTATTTGAAATATACAAGCTTTGCGGTGGGATTTTTTGCGAATTTTATACGATTGGTTTTGTTTTGTTGTATTTATGATAATGTTCCGCTATGGTTTTAAATACAATGTCTGAATGATCTTTTGATGAAAAAATAAGCAACCTTATATCTATACCAAAATAATTTTATATAAATCTATGAAAAAAAGAATTTTATTCGTTTTTGCGTTAGCATCATGTTTTACGGCTTTCAATGCTCAGAGATGGGAATCTGTTTCTCAGAAAACTTCACAGATAAGAGAAGGAGTTGCAGTACAACATTCTTACCGAGTTGATTTGAAGTCTCTGAGAGAAATGTTGAAAAATGCTGAAGAGACGGGAAAAAATGCACGTCCTGTTATTATTTCTTTACCAACAGCAGAAGGAAAAATTGAAAAATTTGCGGTCTATAGCAATCCTGTGATGGAGCAATCTCTTGTAGACAGATATCAGCTGGGATCCTATGTAGGAATTGGCGTGGATGATGCTTCTAAGTATTTAAGATTTAGTACATCCCCTACAGATATGCAGTCTATGATTATTAAAGACGGTATATTTCAGTTTATAGAACCTATAAGTGCAGATAAACAGACTTATGGCGTTTTTTATAAAACAAAGGAAAAAGGAGACATGCATGGGTTTGAATGTGATACGGAGCATGATCTTAAGGAGATAGGTAAACTGGTGGAAAACGGAAAAAAGATGCTTTCCAATGTAGGAATTACCAACAGACCTACTAATACAAAATACAGAACTTTCAGAATGGCTATGGCTGTTACCGGTGAATATACTCAATTTCACGGTGGCACAGTTGCCGGTGCTGTCGCTGCGATCAATAATACAATGACCAGAATCAATGGGGTTTTTGAGAGAGATTTTGGAGCTCACTTTAATGTGTTGGATCTTCCGGGAATTATTTATACAGATCCTGCTACCGATTTTTATACCCCTCAGGCAGCAGCAGGAGATCCGTCATTAAACTTACAGCTGCAACAAAAGCTGACGGCAGATGTTGGAAATGCCAATTATGATATCGGACACGTATTTCATCGCAATGTAGGACAAAGCAGAAATGGAAATGCCGGAGGAATAGGAATTGTTTGTACAAATCCTGCCACTAATACTTCTTTAGGAAAAGGTGCCGCTTTTTCAATGAGCCCTGACCCTGTAGGAGAAGTATTTGACTTAATGGCAGCACACGAAATGGGACACCAGCTGGGAGCCAACCATACCTTCTCTATGAGAACTGAAGCTTCCGGTGCCAATGTAGAGCCTTGGGGAGGAACAACGATCATGGGATATCCGGGAATTACTCAGGATAATATTCAGGCCAATATGGATGGATATTTCCATTATAAATCTATTTCTCAGGTATTGAATAACCTCGAAGCTAAAGTAGGATGTGGTGTTGCTGTTGATATCATAAACAATACCGCACCGGTAATTACACCGTTGGCTAATTATTCTATTCCTAAAGGAACTGCCTATTATCTGGACGCGGTAGCAGTAGATGCAGAAAGTGATCTTGTTACCTATACATGGGAACAATACAACAGTGTAGGAGACAGGAACACGATTTCCGGAGATAGTGGATGGGGCTATAATGCAGAAGGAGCTATTGCGAGATCTTTACCGGGAACAGCCACCAGCAGAAGATATTTCCCTAAGCTGGAAACTGTATTGAATGGTGTACTGACAGACAAACAGGTATGGGAAACCGTTTCCTATATCCCAAGAACATTGAACTATGCGGTAACTGTAAGAGATCAGAATGCATTAAGACCAATGACTTCCACTGCTGAAACGGTTGTAACAGTAGGTAATGACGGACCTTTCAAATTCAGCGGACTTACTACAGCATCTGTTTTATATAATGATGCATCCAATACCATCACATGGGATGCTGCAAACACCAATAACGCTCCTTATAATGTAGCTGCCGTAAAAATAGATTATACAACCAATAACGGGGCTACATGGACAGATCTGGTAGCTTCTACACCTAATACAGGAAGCTATGCTGTACAAATGCCGGCTAATGTAACGGGAACTATTAAATTAAGAATATCAGCAGTAGGCAATATTTTCTATGCTGTATCTCCGGCTGTAACAGTAGGAACGGCTCCTACTTCTACTGCCGTCGCTCCAACAGGAGTTTCTGCAATAGAGACAGAAGTTTTAAAAACAACGGCGAGAATATCGTGGAATAAAGTACCGGGAGCCACTTACTCTGTCAATTACAGAAAAGTAGGGGCTGCAAGCTGGTCGAATACAACAAGTGCTGTCAACTCTGTATTGTTGTCAAATCTTGAAGATGAAACCAATTATGAAGTACAGGTAGCTGCCGTTGTAAATAGTGTTCCGGGAGCATTCTCTACTAATTATGCCTTTAAAACAAAAGGGCTGAGAACGGGTTCAGATTATTGTTTAATGACTACAGGAGGAAATGGCGGAAGCTTTAATAGTGGTCTTGTAAGATTGACGTTATCTAACCTGGCTTATGTATATACCGGATTGGATGTTTACAAAACATATCTTGACTTTAGTGAAGATGCAACCAAAGTTGTTAATTTAACAAAAGGAACTCAATATACAGCAAGCTTTAGAAACCTTGCGGGAGGAAACTATAACGACTGGCTTGAAATCTGGATAGATTACAACAGAAACGGAGTCTTTGAAAACTCTGAAAAAGTAGTAACCAGTGGAGCTCTTCCTTTCTATGCTGCCGCTGCTCAGGCTTACCTTCGTGACGGAAATGTGACATTTACAGTGCCTGACACGGCGTACTCTGGTGAAAAATTGTTGAGAATGAGAGTTGCAAGTACTTTCTTTAATGCAGCCAGCGGACCTTGTGGAAGTCCTACTGTACCTGTAAATGGTGGTGGAATCGTTTCTGTAGGATCTTTCAGAGATTTTTCTGTGAAGATTTCGGAAAATGCTAACCTTGCTGTGAGAGATGTCGTAGACACGAAATCATCCGAAGTATCTATTTATCCTAACCCTGCAGATACATTTGTAGAAGTGAAAAACCTTAAAGGTAAAGCAGATTACAAAATCTACAGTGCTGACGGAAGATTGGTTCAGGAAGGTAAAATTGAAGGAAGGATCAATGTTGCTTCTTTGGTAAAAGGAATGTATGTGATCACTATAAAAGATGATAAGAATACTTATAATACTAAGTTAATCAAGAAATAACACAAATGAATCTCCGCATCAGGATCTAAAACGCGGAGAGAAAAAAGATTTATTTAACTGAAAAAGGCTGTCTCTGGTTGAGACAGCCTTTTGTTTATGATGAAGTATGACCATTAAAAAAGTCCAGCATGGTTACCAATGACTTTTCAGAATGCATCCGTTCGCCGTTTTCAAGGGATTCCTGTGTGGCAGTGGCTGCTCTTTTCTGCATATGATGTTCATAGCTGGAAATTGCTTCCTGTAATGTGCTGTAACTGTCATTCGTTAAATATTCACTCAATTCAAGGGCATCCAGCATAGCCATATTGGCACCTTCTCCTGCAAATGGAGGCATTACGTGAGCAGCATCACCAATCAATGTTAGATTGGGCTGGGTTTTCCATGTTTGATCTAAGGGCATAGAGTAAATCAGACGTGGAATAAAAGGAGTGGCAGCATTTTCAAACAATTCTTCCCATAAAGGATTCCATTCGGAGTATTCTGTTTTGAACCATTTGAGCACCTGTGCATTGTCAGAAAAATCAAGACCACTGGTAGCAGGCCAGTTTTCATCAGCTTTAAAGCTTGCATAAAACCCGAGATCTCCATTCCCTTTCTGGCCCAGCAAAATATTTTTTGTATTTCCGAATGCCATTATTTTTCCGCCTTTAATTAGGGCATCAATCTTAGGGGCATTTTCTTTTGAAATATTTCCTTCCAACATAATAACTCCGGAATAAACTGGTTTGATATCAGTGAGATAAGGCCGTATTTTAGAATTGGCTCCGTCTCCGGCAATAACAAGGTTTGCGTACACTGAATTCCCGTTTTTGAAGTGCAAAAGCCAGCCTTCATTTTGAGGTTCCATCGAGAGAAAATGACTGTCCCAGACTACGGTGTCAGGATGCAGGGATTCCAACAGCATATTTCTTAATGGACCCCGATCTATCTCTGGACGAAAATGCTCATGTCCAAAATCTTCTTCAGGTTTTGTTTCATGATCGTTAAAAAATATTTGAGCCTTTTCATTCATGATCAGTGTTCTGTCTGCACCGGGACGGAAAGTCTTTTTGAATTCCTCCAATAATTCTGCTTTGCGCAGGGCTGCCAGTCCTGAGTCTTCATGCATATCGAGAGGAGAGCCTTGTACCCGTGCATTTTTATTGAAATCTCTTTCATATACTTTTACATCTGCACCTTTTAATTGTAAAAGTCTTGCCAGCGTAAGTCCTGCAGGACCACCACCAACGATTGCTATTGATTTATTTTCTATCAGCATTTTAATTTAAATTTTACAATGCAAATTTATTTTCCTTTCAACACTGATAATAGTACAAATCGGTCGTTTTTATTTTTGGATAATTCTTTAGGAGCAACCCCTGAAAATTTTTTCACTTCTTTGATGAAATGATTCTGATCGGTATAATTAAGTTCCGGGAAAAGCCTTCCCTGTGCGATATGTTCCAAAGATGCCCTGAAACGCAAAATAGTAGAGTAGGCTTTTAATGACAAGCCGAGCTGTTTGGTAAAATAACGGTTGATCTGCCTGCTGCTCCAGCCTGTTTTCTCAGAAAGTTCCTGCACACTCATTTCTCCTTTTGAGGCATAAACCAGCTCAAAAAGTTGGCGTTTTCTTTCATCTACCTTTGTGGGAAGGCGTTCTTTTATTTTTTGAATTGCTTTTGTACAGCAGCAGGAAAAATCTTTTAAATCATCTGTTTTAAAATCCCAGAAATCAGGAGAAAGTTCTTTTCCAATATTCAAAAGATCTGCGATAGAGGTATTCAAAATATATTCAACAGCAAGAGGTTTAAAACTGATCACAAAGGCAATGGTATGGGGAGCAATGTATCTTTGTTCCGGATAAGTTTCCAGCCCGAGAAGAGTAATATGAAAAGGCTCTGAAGCCGATTGTGAAAAAAATAAATCAATTCTTCCGTCAGGGATGATAACCACTTCTTTCGCTTCATCCGAAAGGTTCTGAAAAGTTCCCAGATTTTCAACAAAATCTGCGATCTCTTGGTCAGGTTCTATGAAATGATAAGAGAAGTCATTGTCCATAATTATTGTCTGTGCAGACTGCTTTTAGATGAAGAAAATTACAAAAATTGTTGTAAACTACAAAGTACAATACAATTTGAATATTGAACTGGGCTAGTACATTTTAGAAAATCTGTACCAGCTGATTTGCCTATGAATATGATATTTTTGTAAATTAAGAGTTAATGACCGGAAAATGAAAAATATGCAGGAAAGTGAAATCAATTTTATACAGCACAACGAGGCGGCCTGGAACAAACAGGCATTAGAAGAGAATGAATGGTCAAAAGCTGTAAGTACAGACTTAATTAATGATGCGAAAGCTGGAAAATGGGAGGTTCATCTGACTCCGAAACCATTAAATAAGGAATGGTTGGGAGATGTGAAAGGAAAGAAAATTTTGTGTCTGGCATCTGCAGGAGGACAGCAGGCTCCGGTACTGGCAGCAGCAGGAGCTTCCGTAGTTGTTTTTGATATTTCCGGTGAACAGCTTAAACAGGATGAAAAAGTTGCTGAGCGTGACGGTTTGTCACTGAAAACCATTCAGGGGGACATGAGAGACCTGAGTGTATTTGAAGATGAAACATTTGATATTGTATTTCATCCCATATCCAACCATTATGTGGAAAATGTGAATCCCGTTTGGAGAGAAACGTATAGAGTCTTGAAAAAAGGAGGAGTATTGCTGGCCAGCTTTTTTAATCCCGTTGTGTTTATAGCAGACCGAAATCCTCAGGATATAAAAGATGGAATTATCAGACCAAAATATACACTTCCTTATGCTGATATAAAAGATTTGGATCAGAATCAGATTAATGGAAAATTGGAACATAGTGAAGCGCTGGTTTTCGGGCATACACTTTCAGATCTTATTGGCGGACAATTGAGAGCAGGTTTTTTAATTGCAGATTTTATAGAAGAAATGCAGCCAAATCCGCGCTTTTTAATTGATGAATATCTGCCAACATTTATAGCAACGAAAGCAGTGAAATCAAACCATTAAAGGCTAGAAATTTTTACGAATATCTGAATTATCACTATTTTAGAAGTCTCAAAATAGATTTATGAAGATACTTTAATGGACAAATCATCACTTAACACTTACTTTCATTCTCTATTCAGTATTGAAAAAGAAGTGGTTGAAAAGATCACTGAAAAATTTAATTGCTTTGAATTGAAAGCCAATACAATTTTGCTGGATAAAGATGCCATCAGTACCAAAACCTATTTTCTTGAAAAAGGGTATGTCCGCTCGTATATACTGAATGAAGATAATGAGGAGATTACCACCAATATTTATAAAGCTCCCTGCTTCGTTAATGACTTTTTATCCTTTTTCAGACAGCAGCCTGCCAAAGAAATATATCAAACTGTTACAGACTGCATTTTCTGGGAAACAGGATTGGAAAATGTACAGCATAATTTCCATAATATTCCCGAATTCAGGGAGTTTAGCCGGCTTCTTTTTGTCCTTAATTATTATAATATTCATGACAGACTGATTGAAATGGCCAGTCAGAAAGCATCCACAAGATATTTCAATCTGATGAAGAAGGATCCCGATATTTTTCAGCATGTCCCTTTGAAGGTAATTGCTTCTTATTTAGGAATTAAAGACAGCTCACTGAGCAGGATCCGAAGGGATATTCACAAACTGTAATTTCTTTTCATTTGTCAAGTGATAGTTCAGAAATGATCACTGATCTTTGTTTAAAAATAATTCATGAACAAAAAGCATATTGTAGTAGTAGGATTGGGTGGTGTAGGCGGTTATTTTGGATTTAAAATAAATCAGACTAATGAAACTTCCCGGAAATATACCGTTTCCTTTGTTGCCCGTGGAGAAACTTATGAGAAAGTAAAAGATAGCGGACTGACTTTGCTGTCTCCTGAACATGCTAATTCGCAGACTCATCCTGATACCATTGTACAGAACGTCAGTGAGATTGAAAATCCTGATCTGGTATTAATTTGTGTAAAAGAATATGACCTTGAAAATGTATGTAAGCAGTTGATGCCGGTCATCAACAAAGATACGATCTTGCTTCCTATGATGAACGGAGCAGACATCTATGACAGAATACGTACCGTTATTCCGGAGCATACCATTCTTCCAACCTGTATTTATGTAGCTTCTCATATTAAAGAGAGAGGAATTGTAGAGCATAAAGGAAAAGCCGGGAAAATGATTGTTGGTAGAGATCCTGAGCATTTTTCCACTCCAGTGGAATGGGTTACAGACCTTTTGAGAGAAAGTAAAATTGACTTTGATTTCAAGGATAATTCATTAACGGATATCTGGACAAAATTTATTTTCATTGCCAGTTTCGGATTGGTAACGGCAAAGCATAATTCATCCATCGGAACTGTATGTACGGACGAGAAACAGAAGAAGGAAGCGACTGAAATTATGAAAGAAATACAACAGATTGCTGCTAAAAAAGAAATTCATCTTCAGGAAGATATCATTGATAAAACATTTGAAAAGGCGTCTACCTTTCCTTTTGAAACGCCTACTTCCTTACAGCTTGATATCCATTCGGGAAAGAAGGATAATGAACTGGAACTATTTGCAGGTGCCGTATTGAAATATGGTTCTGAAACAGGTGTAGAAACTTCTTTTACTCAGAAAATCTACACTGAGATTACTATAAAATAAGTTTTGGCTAAAGCCGAAAGAAAAAGAAATATAAGAAGGCGGGTTAAAACCCGCCTCTATTGAAAATTAAATATAAAAGATAGAAATTTTTAGTCGTTTTCCTGGTTCATACTGGTAATCAAATTACTCAATCAGGTACTTAGGCACTATGCATGAACTTTTGCCGGTTCAATAATACTTCTTCAGTTTCTCTGTGATCAGGATCATCCACACAGCAATCTACAGGGCATACGGCCTTACATTGAGGTTCCTCATGAAAACCTTTGCATTCTGTACATTTTCCGGAAACGATATAATAAACTTCGTCCGAAACAGCTTCATGGTATGCATCGGCATCACCTTCTGTGCCGTCAGGAAATGTGATATGTCCTGAAAGTTTTGTTTTGTCTTTCCAGCGCCAGTCGATAGCACCTTCGTAAATGGCTGAGTTGGGGCATTCAGGTTCGCAGGCTCCACAGTTGATACAGGCATCTGTTATTTTTATAGCCATATTGTATGAATTTAAAGGGTTTAAAAAAGGGATTTCTTCAACGTCGGACGATTCAGAAATCCCCGCTAAACTTAATTACAGCAGTTCAACACTGTTCTTTGAAAATAAGCAGCATAAAGTGTGCTAATTTTTAATTTTAACTCATTAATCTGCAGCAATTTTTACTGACAGTCCATCCATTTGGGCAGTCAGATGAATCTGGCAGGCTAATCTGCTGGTTGTATTGGAGGTAAACAGTTCTGATAACAGAGCTTCCTCGATATCATTTTTTTCAGGAAGAGGGATGGCTTCACTGAGAATAAAACAATGACAGGTGGCACACATGGCCATTCCTCAACACATAGCTTCCATGGGTAATTCGTAAGCCTTGCAGATATCTTTAAGCGTAAGTCCCATTTCTAAAGGACATAATAATGTATGAGCATTACCGCTTTGGTCGATAACAGTAATAGTAATTTCATTCTCCATAATTCTTAGTCAATAGTAGCTACTACCTGTTTTTCTGCCTGCTTTCTGGTGCCGTCAAAGCCTTCAATTCCACTTACCGTTGTATATTTTAGTACAAATTTTTTATTGGGATTCAAACGCTGATAGATACTTTGGCAGGCAATGGCTGCTTCATGGAATCCGCACAGAATCAGTTTCATTTTATAAGAATAGGTATTGATATCTCCTACAGCATACACCCCTGGAATATTCGTCTGAAAGTCAGCGCTGTTGTCTACTTTTATCGCATTCTTTTCCAGTTCAAGTCCCCAATCAGCCAAAGGACCTAATTTGGGAAGCAGCCCGAACAGAGGAATAAAATAATCTGTTTCAATGGCTTGAATTGTTCCTTCTTTTTCAATAAATATTCTTGTTAACTGATTTTCTCCTTCCACAGCTACCACTTCTGCCGGGGTAATCAGGTTGATTTTTCCATCCTGTTTTAATTTTTTTACCTTTTCAACAGAATCCAGAGCTCCGCGGAATTCATTCCTTCTGTGAATAAGAGTAACGGACGAAGCTATTTCAGCAAGATGAATCGTCCAGTCCAGTGCGGAATCCCCACCTCCGGCAATGATTATATGTTTTCCGGTATAATCCTCCGGCCTTTTGATAAAATAACTAACGCCGCGTTCCTCAAAATCAGAAATATTTTCAATAGGTGGTTTTTTAGGCTCAAAACTTCCCAGACCTCCGGCTATAATAACGGCTTTCGCTCTGTGTTTTGTTCCTTTATCAGTAATCACTTCAAAAAGATTTTCTTCCAGTTTGAGAAGATGTATTGCTGTTTCATTAAATGTAAAGCCCGGTTCAAACTGTTTAATCTGCTCATAAAGATTATCGATGAGTTCTCCGGCCAGTACACTGGGAAATCCGGGAATATCAAAAATAGGTTTTTTGGGATACAGCTCTGATAACTGGCCTCCCATCTGCGGCAGTGCATCTATAATATGGCAGCGCATTTTGAGAAGGCCGGCTTCAAATACCGTAAATAACCCTGCAGGGCCGGCACCAATGATCAGTATATCTGTTTCTATCATGTTATGAATGGTTTATAGTCGTTTTTTCTATTTTTTTGGAGGTAGCAATGCTGATCAGTTTATCAAACTTACCAGCGTAGAGAGCTGAAATTTCAGTGGATTGATCAGAGGCAAATAATGATGATCTTACAATAGGAACACTGAATGGCAATGGCCACGCACGCAATGATTTGGCAATAGAATCCATGGCATTGATTCCCTGCATCGCCTGAAGGCCATCTGCCCAGCATACCAACCCCACAGTTTTATCCGTAAGATAAGGTTCATACCTGTTGGCGGTCACTTCCAGCCAGTCCAGGCAGTTTTTCATCACTCCCGGAATACTTCCGTGATAAAGAGGAGCCAGCCAGATGTGCAGATCTGCATCAGTGAACATCTGAGTCATGCGTTCTACCGCCAAAGGAGTTTTGGTAAGAGTAACATCGAATAATGGAATGCCGGAATCAGCCAGTGTAAAAATATCTGTTTGAATTCCCAGTATTTTCAGCTGTTCTGAAAAATACTCTGAAATCAGTCCGGAAGTAGATAAGGTTCTTCTTTCCAGTGATCCGTTGAATATGATTGCTTTCATTTTTTTTATTGTTTAAAAATTACTTTGGGTAATCCTATCTCGCCATACATCAGTGTCTTAACCAAAGGTTTCAATAATCCTGCAGCGAGTAAATAAAGCGAAGGATCATGATGGGTACTGGCCCGAACAACCACTTTCTGATTTTTATACTGTTTCAGATCAGCGTAAATGAGACGGCGTTTCCAGAGATCGAGCAGAATTGCTTCGGCATCATTTAAATCCACATAAGAAGCATAAGGCGAAAGTTTTTCCATAATGAACATGTAAGCCCATGGCGGAATGATGGCATCGGTAGAGCAGGTAATACCCACTGCTTTTTCGTTGTATACAGAAAAATCTACCGCAGCAATTGATTCTTTAAACTCTTTTTCCTTAACAATCATTCCCATGAAAAGGTACTCTTTGATATCCAGTTCTACAATCTCCGTAGTAGGTTTATAGTCTGAAAGGTCAAGGGCAATAATGCCGGAAGCCTTTGCTTTATTGATAAAATTTTCCTCAGTCATAGTTTGTTTATTCTGTGTTGATTATCTTACTTTTGATAAAGCTTCTTCGTATTTTTTCTCTACGGAAGACCAATCCAGTACAGACCAGAAAGCATCCAGATAATCGGCCCTTTTATTCTGATAGTTCAGATAATAGGCGTGCTCCCATACATCTATTCCAAGAATCGGAAAACCTCTGTTCATGGAAAGAATATCCATCATCGGATTATCCTGATTAGGGGTAGAGCTGATGGCCAGAGATCCGTTGAATTTTACAAAAAGCCATACCCATCCGGAACCGAACTGCGCCAAACCTGTTTTTTTTATTTCTGCTTTAAGGTTCTCAAGACTGCCGAAAGTTGCCGTGATATCATCATGAAGCATACCTTCTGGATTTAGCTTGGGTTGAGAAGAAAGGATTTCCCAGAATAAAGAATGATTATAATGACCGCCACCATTATTTCTTACAGCAGGACTGTATTCGCTAATTCTTTGAAGTAGTGAATCAAGGTCGGGATTGATTTCATTGGTTTGTGCCAGTGCAGTATTCAGATTATCTACATAAGCCTGATGATGTTTCTGATGGTGAATTGTCATTGTTTCTGTATCTATAAAAGGTGCCAAGGCATCATAAGCATAAGGTAATTGGGGTAATGTAAACGGGTTCATCGTATTTATTTTTTTGATTAATGTATGACAAAGGTAGAAATATATTTGAATAAAACAACTTTTATGTTGTTTTATTGATGCTATAGTTCGAAAGTATAATATATTGTAAATGTTTGTTTTAAGCTTTGATTTTTGAGGTTATAGAAAATGACTATATTTGTTGTTGAAAAATAAAACAACCTAAATATTGTCAAATGAAGAAGCCGGCTGCGGATCGTATTCTGATGTTTTTAAAGATGAGAGGTGAAGCTACATCGCTTCTTATTGCTGAAGAGCTTTCGATCACCAAAGAAGGGGCTAGAAAGCATTTACTGAACCTTGCTCAGGAAGGATTGATCCGGTCTTCGGTGAAGAGCGAAGGCGTGGGCCGTCCATCTACTTACTATACCCTTACAGAGAAAGGATTGTCTCAATTTCCGGATACACATGCAGATGTGACGGTTCAGATTTTGAAATCAGTAAAAAATCTTTTGGGTGACAATGCTTTGGACTTACTGATCAGTGATAGGGAAAAGAATACCCATGAGCGGTATGAAAAAGTACTTTCTCACGCAAAATCTCTGGAACAGCGCCTTGAATCTCTCGCAAAAGTTCGTAGTGAAGAAGGCTATATGGCAGAGTGGAAAAAAGAAGGCAAAGATTATTTTCTGATTGAAAACCATTGCCCCATATGTGCTGCGGCAACAGAATGTCAGGGGTTCTGCCGTGCCGAATTATCCAATTTTCAATCCTTGATCGGTAAGGATTACAAAGTGGAAAGAATAGATCATATCATTTCCGGAGGGCAGCGCTGTGTATATAAAATCAGCCAGTAAGTGATCATTCATAACTTATAATTTATCATTCAGAAGATGGCTTTAAAAGCAGTAATATTTGATATGGACGGTGTTCTGGTAGATTCAGAAAAATTCTGGACACAGGCAGAACTTGATGTATTTTCATCTTATGGAGTGCAGGTTACAGAAGATCTTGCAGCACAAACTAAATATATGACCACTCATGAAGTAACCGAATTCTGGTATAAAAGATTTCCCTGGGAAAATTTTGATGCATCCGATCTGGAACATAAAGTGGTAACAAGGGTGATCGAGATGATACAGACCAAAGACTGTACAATGTCCGGTGTGCAGGAGTTTATTAAAAATCTTAAGACTAAAGAATATAAAATAGGGCTGGCAACCAATGCTCCTTTACGTGTAGCACATGTTGTTCTTGAAAAACTTCAGGTTCGTGAATTGTTTGATACTGTTCACTCATCAGAGTTTGAAACTCAGGGAAAACCTCATCCTGCAGTTTATCTCACTTCTGCAAAAAATCTTGGGGTTTCCCCGGAACACTGCATTGCTATTGAAGACAGCCACTCAGGATTAAAGGCTGCAAAAGAGGCCGGAATGCAGACTGTAATTTTCACGAATAATGATGAAAGCATAGACTCAAATCTTGCCGATTTTAAAATCCTAGACTTTAATAAGGCTTTGCTCCCTGTATTTAGTGAATAGTCAATAATGAATAGTCAATAATGAATAGTGAATAGTGAATAGTGAATAGTGAATCCGCTTCGCTGTGAATTTTGATAGCTATTATAAAAATTGACGATTGACTGCGTAGCAAATTGACCATTGACGTGAAAAAGTGAATCCGCTCCGCTGTGAATCTTGATAGACGTTATAAAATTGACGATTGACTCCGCAGCAAATTGACCATTGACTCGACCCAGAATCCCGAATCCCGAACCTCGCATCCCATTCTCAATACCTCGTCAAAGCCTCCATCAAAAGCAGGATAGAAACCAGTTTCTTTGACGACTGATACTCAGGGTTCAGCTGTTCTCGGATTTCTCCCAACGCTTTGCTTAATTTATTACTTACCGTCTTGTTGCTGATTCCCAGTGCTTCTGCGGTCTCATTCACAGACATATTTTTTCGGATTCTCATATCGTACACCTGCTGTTCCGTTGAAGGAAGCTGAGAAACCACTTCATCAATCATTGATAGCAGAGTACTGATCTCATTTTCCTCAAGGATTTCAAAGTAGTCTGTATCTGCTATTTCAATTTCATTGGGAATATCAAATTCGTCAATGCTCAGAGTAGGAGGTGCTTTTTTGTAGCTGTTATAAAAATCAATGATTCTGTAATGAAGGTGGCGGAGAAGGTAGCCTTTCGCACTTGCCGTATCATCGGTTTGTATCATATCTGTATTCTCAAGAATCTTTATCCATAGGTTCTGAAGAATTTCCTCAGAGATTTCTTTATCCCGTGTCCGTAGAAAAACAAAGCGATATAGACTATCCCAGTATCGGTCATACAGCAGCATAAATGCAGGGCGGTCGCCTGATTTTATTTTCTTTAATAATGTATAGTCTGTTGGGCTCATATTGTGTTACAAAATTACCTAAAGGAAAATTAACTTTTTGTGAACTTTGGGTAGAGTAAGATTAAATATTTCTGAAAAACAGCACTCAAATATGACATTAATGTTGAGTAAATGTGAAAAAGGGTAGAAATTATTAACAATCTGGTTGTAATGTGAATATAAGGTTAAGAATGCGCTGGGGAAGTTTTTCATTTTCACGGTCTTATAGATAGAAGTATCAGTGAATACCATTAAAGACCCTATGAAAAAACGTTTAACTTGTAAAAATATTGAAGCCTTTGTTTTCAGACTTTGGGAACGGGAAATTTCGGAAGACCCAATTTCGGAAAAAGAAAATGAACTTTTAAAACAATGGAAGATCCGTACAGAAAAAGATCTGGATACTGTTCATCTGAAAGAATCCAGAGAAAGGGTATTAGCTGGGCTTGAATATTACTTTCCTCAAAGAGATATACAATCTGTAAAAAGTTTTAAAACATCCTTCTATAAAATTGCGGCCGTTATTATTTTGCTTTTGTCGCTGGGAGGTATTTTTACTTACACCATGTTCATAAAGCCTGATGTATATCTCGCAAAATCGGTAAACCGTGTTGTTTATCTTGAAGACGGATCGGTGGTCACTCTTTTGCCAGGTGCTGAACTGACTGTAGCAAAATCATTTCCTGCTTCTACCAGAGTGGTGAATTTAAAAGGAGATGCTGTCTTTTCTGTGGCGAAGTCAAAAATACATCCTTTCATTGTTCATGCTGAGGGTTTCAGTACTAAAGTATTGGGAACTGTGTTTAAAATCACACAGTCCGGAAAGAAAAAAGCTGTTGATCTTTATGAAGGAAAGGTAGCGGTATCATCTCCGGGAGTTCCTGTTTCTTTTCTTAAACCTAATCAGAAGTGGACCAATTTCGGGGTTGCTCATACCACAGCGATTATTTCATTGAAACCTGTGAAAAACCCGACAAACAAAATTCCTTCAATATTGTCTTTGAGTTTTAACGATGTTCCTTTAAAAGAAGTCGTAGCAGTGCTGGAAAGCAATTATAACACTAAAGTACTGTATCCTAAAGAGGCCGAAGATAAAAAGATAACGGCTGATTTTACCGGAGGAACAGTTAGCGAAAATATAGAATCGCTGGCCTTCATTCTTGGATTGGAAGTTCAGAAAAAAGAAAACACTTATATCCTTAAGAAATAAATCATTATTCAAAAAAAATAAATAATCATAATCAAGAGAACACTATTAAGTATGAAAAGTTTGAAATGTGGGATTACCATAGCAGCCTTATTTTTTACTGTAGCCGCAGAAGCTCAGGAGCTGGTTCAGAAAGTAACATTTTCCGTACCTGCCAACAGACCGTTGATTGAAGTTTTGGAAGAATTTGCCGGAAAAACGGGAATGAGACTGGCTTATTCCAAGGTAGATATTAAAGAACTGAAGGTAAAAGGGGTGAAATGCGAAAATACTTCTGTCAACAACTGCCTGAAGGATATTACCAACGGGCTTCCTGTTATCTACCGTTTGCATGGTGATCTTATTTCGATAAAATATGAAAGTTCAAACATTTCGGTACCGGGAAACGGACGTATCTCCGGTAAAATAGTGGATGAGGTGGGAAATCCCATTACCGGAGCAGAAGTTACTATTGCTCAGAAAACCGTAGTCACAGATAATAACGGAGATTTTACCATAGATCTTCCTTCGGGAACATATAATCTGACGATAAAAGCTCCCAAATATAATACGCTGAGGGTTGAAAAACTATCTGTTACCAATAAAGAAACCAGTTCTGTTTCATTTGCTTTAAACAAAGCTTCCGATAAAATTACAGACATCAAAGAAGTTGTTATCACAGCTGCCCGTAAAGCAGATACTCAGGCGGGACTTCTTGCCCAACAGAAAAAAGCAGCTCAGATGAGTGATGGTATTTCAGCGGAGCAGATTTCCAAAACGCCGGACAGCGATGTGGGAGGAACACTGAAAAGGGTAACAGGTATCACCACCATCGATAATAAATATGTGGTAGTACGATCTATGGGAGAACGTTGGAATACTGCAGCCATGGACGGAATCAACTTGCCCAGTACGGAAGCTTATAATCAGAACTTCTCATTTGATATCATTCCTACTGCCATGGTAGAAAGTGTGGTGGTAAGCAAATCTGCAACACCAGATATGAATGCAAGCTTTGCAGGTGGCTACGTGGAAGTAAGAACCAAAGATATTCCCAATGAAAATTTTACAACGGTAACCCTGGGAACTTCATATAACGACCAGTCTGCTTTCAAAGAATTTTTAACCCGTAAGAGGGGAAAGTATGATTATTTCGGATATGATGACGGAAGCAGGGATTTTCCTAAAGGACTTGAACCGATGAACTGGACAGATCCCAGATTTTTTGAGCAGTCCAGACAGTTTACCAATGATAATTTCAGCACCTATAAAACCAGAGGTGACATGGGATCTAATATACAGCTGGCATTAGGAAGAACATATGCGCTGAAAAACAATAATAAATGGGGTTTTGCAGGAGCATTTGTCATCAGAAATGAACAGAATAAACTGGACATTGACCACACAGGAAGAGGAAACTGGCTGGATACCACGGGACCTTATGTTGCAGATTGGGAAACAAAAGGAGTAGCTCCTATACCATTTTATAACTTCAAAAATAAAGGTGCTTCCTATAATTACAACTCTACAGTTGCGGGGATGCTTAATTTCGGACTTCAGTTAGGGAAAAACAGAATTTCATTCCGTAATTCCTATACTCATATTTTTGATAATACCTTAACAAGAGTTACCGGTTGGAATGAATATACTACGGGTAGTGCCATGGCTTCCAATGCAGAATTAGCCTACAATTATTTTTATAACGGAATTATACCCAATAATGATCCCGCTCAGATCAAAAACTTAGACAGGCCTTATACTGATAATACGAATTATCCCATTTTTCAGATGCTGCTACAAAATAAACTGGAAGGGAATCATAAAATAGGAAACGCAGAAGTCAACTGGTTTGCAGCAAGAACCGGTATAACATCTGATACTAAAGATTATACTCAGTATCTGACGCTATATGATTTTATTGGGAGTGAGATCCTGACCTATCATAAAATTTATAATACAGGAGGAAATTTTTATAGAGGATATATAGCCAATAAAGAGACTGATTACAATTATGGCGCTTCAGTTAAATGGGATCTGGATTTTGGAAACGTAAAAAATACGGTGAAGACAGGATATGCAGGAACATTGAAAAATAATACCAATCAACAACAAAAATTCTTTCTGCGAGTAGATGAGAACAGAAATGTTCCGAATAGTGAAAAAAATTATTTGACAATGTATGGAGCTCTTGCAGAATGGTTCAATGGATCTCACTATGTACCGGGAGGCATTGGATGGGAAACCCGGGCACTGTATAAAAATGATAAATATGAAGGAGAAGTTAATCAGCACGCAGTTTTTGTCATGTTTGATAACCGTTGGAAGAAATTTAGATTGGTATGGGGACTTCGGGCAGAATATTTTAAATATAATCTCATCTCTCAGCAGCTAGACCCAAGTGATACCAAGAATGTAGAAAGAGCGGCCATTGAGGATAAACCGTGGCAATGGATGCCCTCTATGAACTTTACCTACAGTCCTACGAATAAAATGAATCTCAGACTTGCCTACAACAGATCTGTAATTCGTCCGCAATTTAATGAAAGAACTGGTTTGCCCTATTTTGACCCTATAGCTAATGGTTTGATTTATAATACAGAAATGACATCTTCAGTCATCAATAATTATGATTTCAAATTTGAATGGTTTCCCGCATTGGGAGAAATCTTTTCTGCAGGGCTGTATTATAAAAATATAGACAGACCCATAGAACGTGAGGGACATATTTCCAGCGAAGGAAATCTATATCTCTATAATGGTAATTCGAAAAACGCAAAATTATTGGGAGTAGAGGCTGAGGTAAGAAAGAATTTAGGATTTATTGCAGACGGAACCTTTTTGGAAAAACTTTTTATAAGCGGAAACTTCACCTATAATCATACAAAGGTAGTAGCCTTTAAAGATCTTTATAAAACAGGTGAGAATGATGAAACCTATGAAGTAAAACGCCCGCTCTATGGACAGACTCCTTATGCCTATAATCTTGGATTGACCTATGATGGTGATCGTTTGGGACTTAGCTTTTTATATAATGCTAAAGGAGATCAGTACATCACCGTTGGGTATGCTTACAAAGGAGAAGAAATACAGCGTCCTTATGCTGTGGCAGACGCACAGATCTCCTATAAATTTCTTCGAAACAAAAACCTTGAATTAAAATTCAATGCAAGAAACTTATTCAATAGAGTGAAGGAATATTATAATAATTACAATTCCTATGTAATACCACTGGGACTGGGTAGTGCAATCGGAACTGAAAGGGAGGCATGGGGGCTTTTACCAGGTGCAACAGACAGGTATGACAAGAATATTGATAAGATTATGTTTCGGGCTTACAGTGGAAGAATGTTCAGCCTGAGTGTGAACTATATGTTTTAAAAACACAATCAAGATATAGATCTAAATAAAATAGAACACAATAATTAAAGCGGTACAATGAAAAAGTTAATTCCAATTGTCATATTATCATTCCTTACAGCTTGTCAGCATGACAGATTAGAGGATAAGCAATCTTCGTTTGAAATAAAGGCTACTTCATCTGAATATATTACAGCTTCTGCACTTCCGGTAACTACTGTAAGTGGTAATATTACCACTAATACAATCTGGAGTGGAGTCATCGAAATGGATGGAATAATAACAGTAAAAGATGGAGCTACACTGACAATCCTTCCAGGAACATATATTAAAGCAAAACCAAAAGGAACAACAGCTCCGTCAGGAGTTCTGATCATCACAAAAACAGGGAAGATCAATGCAGTAGGAACAGAAAATCAGCCGATTATTTTTACAAGTTATAAGCTGTTGGACGGTAATGAAGATACTATTGGAGAGCCTGGCGACTTTGGAGGATTAATCCTGCTGGGGGATGCTTTAACGAATACTCCTTCTACAACAACCATTGAGGGACTTTTTGGACCTGATTATTATTATGGTGGGACTAACCAAAATCATAACGCAGGAATCGTGAAATATGTACGTATTGAATTCGGAGGAACAGATATATTCCCTTATACAATCCATGAAATTAACGGCCTTACTTTAGCCGGAGTAGGTAGTGGTACCACCATCGATCATATTCAGGTGTCTTATGGTAAAGATGATTCCTTTGAATTTTATGGAGGAAACGTAAATGCTTCCAATCTGATTTCTTTTGCACCAGATGATGATAATTTCGATTTTAATAATGGATATACTGGGACTGTTACATGTGCACTTGCTTTGGCAGATTATAATTCTACACATAGTCTCAGTGGGGCTGTCAATGATTCTCACGGTATTGAACTCGATAATAATATTGATGGAACATCTACACCATTAGCAACGCATCCTGTAGTGAACAATCTTACAATAATAGGTCCTTGGAAATCCACTATGGGTGCTATGTACGGAAATGGAATTTATATCAGAAGAAATGGAAGATTAACATTAAATGATGCTACCATTACAGGATATCCTGTTGGAATCAAAGTAGAAGGTACAGGTTCAATGCTTGCTTCTGCCTCTAATTATAATACCATCCTTGTTCACGGATTTACAACTGCCGTCACAGGGGCTGGTACATCAGGAATTCCTATGGCTAACTTATCTACTGGCATTTCTGCTTCCGGTTGGGGAATGAATCAACCATTTTTTAATGAGGGAGGATGGAATGTATCACCAAGGAATTGTGGCAATTTTCAAGGACTTTGGACCAAATATAATTTCTCCATTCTAGAATAAGGAAATGAGCCTTATGAACATGGAAATAGAAATTTAGATTAAAAAGATATCTTAATTATAGAAGCGTACAGGTTTCGGTAACCTGATCAAAACTGAAAAAAACTGATGATGCGCACAGCAGTACAGTTCTGAAAAAACCGGACGTTAAAAGCTTTTCCCACGCTTTAACGGTTTCCATGGGAACTCCCGCAATGCAGTTCCTCCTGCAGCGATGGGATGAACACCAAAAAACAAATCGAAGGAATAGAGAGGAAGATATTCCTGAATAAAAAACTGATCTGGTATAAAATAATACGACCGGATTTATTAAAAATTATAACAATGAAAAGACTAACTCTAATTGCAGTGGCAGCATTATCTCTTACAGCTTGTCAAAACGATCAACTGGCGGATTCATCTTCTCCATTCGAAATGAAATCTACTTCTGCTGAGTACCTTACAGCTTCTGCTCTTCCGGTAACCAGCGTAAGCGGTGATATTACTTCAAATACTACATGGAGTGGTGTAGTTGAATTAAATGGAGTTGTAACCGTAAAAAATGGTGCTACATTAACAATTCAGCCGGGTACATTCATTAAAGCTAAACCAAGCACAAACAATACAGCTACAGGAGTTTTGGTAATTTCTAAAACAGGAAAAATCAACGCAGCGGGTACAGAAGCTCAACCTATCATTTTCACCAGCTACAAATTGTTAGACGGAAACGAAGATACAACTGCTGCTCCTGGTGATTTCGGTGGGGTTATCATTTTAGGAGACGCTCCTACAAACACACCTTTCACAAAAACGATTGAAGGATTATCTGGACCTGATTTCTATTACGGAGGTACCAATGCTTCTCACAACGGTGGAACATTGAAATATGTACGTATTGAGTTTGCTGGGTACGATCTTTTAGCGCCGAACTCAGGAAACGAAATCAATGGTCTTACGTTAGGAGGAGTAGGGAACGGAACTACTTTGGACCATATTCAGGTATCTTTCGGAAAGGATGATTCTTTTGAATTCTTCGGAGGTACGGTAAACGCTTCAAACCTTGTTTCTTTTGCTGCAGATGATGATAACTTCGACTTCGATAACGGATATACAGGAACAATCACTTGTGCATTAGCTTTGGCAGATTACAACTCTACGCACAGTCTTAGCGGATCAAGCCCTGATTCTAATGGTATCGAGCTTGATAACAACGCAGAGGGTTCTTCTACAACATTGTTGACTCACCCGGTTATCAACAACCTTACGATCGTTGGTTCTAAGAACTCTACTAAAGGTGCTTTGTATGAAAACGGTATCCACATCAGAAGACACGGAAGATTAACATTAAATAACGCTGTGGTTACAGGTTACCCTGTGGGTATCAAAGTAGAAGGTACAGGTTCTGAACTTTCTTCAGCTTCAGCATACAGCACAATCCAGATCCACGGATTTACTACTTCAGTTACAGGTACAGGAACAGCAGGAATCCCTGCAGCTAACCTGGCGACTGGTACGCCTGCATCTCTATGGGGTATGAGCCAGCCTTTCTTCAACGAAGGGGGTTGGAATGTATCTCCAAGAAACTGTGGAAACTTCCAGGGGCTTTGGACAAAATACAATTTCTCTATTGTAGAATAATAAAAACTTTTAAAAAGCAGGGAACAGCACATGCTGATTCCTTGCTTTTACTTCAAAAACATTAATAATCAGTATTATGAAAAAAATAATTTTATCATCTGTTCTGTTTTTATCTCACCTGGCTGCAGCGCAGTCTCTGGTATGGGGAAATTCTTTTGATACTCCTGCTGATCTTCAGGGATGGACATTCCATGATCTGAACAGCAATGGTAACGGATGGGTACAGGGACAAAACATTTACCACAACGGAACTACTCTTACTTATGGAACTTCAGGTGTTCTTCGTCATTCTATCAGTCTGGTGCCAAGTGGAAATGCTAACGGATTTATCGCGGAAAACGACTGGATTATTTCTCCTCAGATTGATCTTACTAATACTGCAGGTACAGTTACTTTAGCTGCGAATATCGGAAGGCAGAGAACTACCCATACTATTGTTGCCAGAGATCTTTTTATCTATGTAAGTACACCACAGAAAGAAGTTCCTACATTAGCTGATTTTCAGGCTATGACGGTAGATGCAGGTGGTAATGATATTCAGAGTCTTTATAAAATACAGGTAGGAGATTCTGCCAATCCATTTCCGGCAGATCTTACCGAGTTTGTACAATCTCTTGTAGATCTTTCTGCTTTCGCAGGGAAGAAAATCTATATCGGAATGTGGGCGAACAGAAAAGCAAGTGGAAATAATATCCAGAACATTAATATTGATGAAATGGGAATTTATGCTACTTCATTTTTAACAACTAAGGAGATAAAAAGAAACAAAATTACAACACAAATAGCTGAAAATCCGGTAAAAGAATTTTTACAGCTGCAGCTTAATCCATCATTGAAAGAAACTACAACGGTAGTTAATATTTACAATGCAGCTGGACAAAAAGTATTGACTACTCAGTATTCCAAAGGTATTCATATAGCTGGTCTTATAGCAGGAGCGTATATCGCAGAAGTTACAGACGGAAAGACAACGGAAAGACTGAAATTTATTAAAAAATAAGCATTCAGGTCTCTTAGAATCTGATTTTAGGAATACCATGAAATTTTATATAAAATAATGGGTAGTCTTTGAAAGAAGGCTATTCAGAATATATCCAACTAGTTTTTTTATAATTATATATTGCCCCGCTTATAGGGCTGGGCAATATTTTTAAGTTTTACAATGAAATAATTGAGAAAGATGAATAAAATCTTTGCATTACTCCTATTTTTTACGGTACTTTTTTCATGCACAGACAGCAATACAATGGAGTTGTCTGATAAGGTACAGAAACCCGGAGACGTTAATATCAAGGGATTTTCCAAACCGGATGCTCTTCAGCTGAGATTCAACGGACAGCCTGTATCCATTGACGGAAAAACGTCCTATACCAATAAAATAGAAACTCAGCTTCAGTTTGTACTGGATCAGGGAGAAACCAATAAACTGTCTGTCTATAACCATGAAACAGGCACCGAAATTGCAAAATACAATATTACATATGACAATATAGAAGACTATAAAGACCTGTACTTTTTTAATCTTCCGGGAATTTACCTGCAGACGTATGCGGTAAAACCTCAGGTTAATTTTGGAAAAGTAGGTTTTGAATTCATTTTCCCCAATCTGGGCGAAATTTCCGGTACTACCCTGAAAGATGTAAAAGGCGTTCTGAAAAGAGAAAACGGAGTGGTACTGGCAGAATTTGACAATATTGGGAAAGACAATTTTACCGCAGTGAAAATCTATAGTTTTTTTAGTTCTACAGCTCCGGTATATCTGGAATTGTACAAGCCGGGAACTACAGAACCTTATTCCGGATCTAAAATGATTCAGGTAAAATTAAAACAGCACACTGGGGCTAACATGATTGTCCTTCAGGAAAAAATGGAAAATGGAGAATGGGTGGTAAAAGGAGATATTGATGTCGCAGAATATCTGTAATTGTGTATGAAAAACTTTTTTAAACTTCAATGCATTGCTATCGCAGTCTTTCTCATTTCGTGTACGAATAATAATGATGAAAGCGCACCTGTTTTTCCGGAAGGAAGTACAGAATCTGTGAATCTCTGGGTTCAGGACAGCATGAAACGATATTATTACTGGGCAGACCAAATGCCTGTAAAGCCAGATTACCGGCTTCCCGTAAAAGATTTTTTTAAAAGTCTGCTTTCTCCTCAGGATCGGTTTTCTTTCATGGTGAATACTGAAGATTCCTCTACCTATCCACGTTCCATAAGGAATATGTATGGTTTTGATTATACCGTTGCCAAGCTTGCCAATAACCAGGTTGTTACAATCGTTAAGCTGGTTCTTCAAAACTCTCCTGCCTTTAACTCAGGGCTTGAACGGGGAATGATCATTACCAAAGTCAATGGAAAGATAATGACAGCCGCGAATGCCGAAGCAATGGCTTCCTCCATTAAAGATCAGACTGTGGTAGAACTTACCGTTGGAAAATGGCAAAACGGAGCTGTAACCGATGAAAAAAATATTACCGTTTACTATGGTTTCTCTTTTGAGCAGCCCGTTTTATCTAAAGTTTTTGAGAAAAACGGTAAAAAAGCAGGATATCTGTACATCTATGATTTCCCAGACGGAATGACACAAACCCTGAACCAGAAATTTGCAGAATTTAAGGCTGCCGGAGTACAGGAACTCATTCTCGATCTCCGATACAATTATGGAGGCTCTGTATCATCTGCGGCAGCACTTTGTTCACTGATTCCTTCAGGGTTGTCATCTGGTTCGCCATTCATCATTTTTAAAGGAAATAAAAACGGAGGTGAAATAAAAAGGACATTTGCCCAACAGATTGCTTATGATTCCAAAGCGCTTGATTTTAATGCATTGCGTGCCAATGCATTGGGGTTGCAGAAAGTTTTTATCCTCACATCGAACAGTACAGCATCGGCAGCCGAAATTGTTGTGAATAATCTCAAACCTTATATGCAGGTTATTCAGATTGGAGATACTACACTGGGAAAAGATATGGCAGGATTTGTAGTAGAAGACAAACGTAAACCGAGAAAAATTTCCTGGCAGATCCATCCGGTAATTTATAAAGTATTTAACGCGAATGAAGCCGGAGAATACAGCAATGGGATTTCCCCTCAGGTCAATGTCAATGAATTTGCCGGACTGCCGATATTACCTTTGGGCGATCCTAATGAAACCCTTATTTCTTCTGCTCTTAATGGAGGTTATTTCAAATCTGCAGGTCAGGAAAAAAACGGAATTGTTAAAATTCTATATCAGAGTGATGTGCCTCCGGTGATGATGGAAAAATAATTTGGATTGAAAAGACAAAGGAAATGAATGTCAATATTTTAAACCATTAAGAAGTTTGAAGAAATAAAGTAGAGTTAAGATCAATCATTCTGATCTTAAGTTAAAGCGAAGCTTGATCTTAATAATCTTAACGTCTTAATACAATCTTAATGGTTCAGGAAAAATTAAAAGATTTATTTAATAATAAAAAAATAATATATCGAATAGTAAAAGGATAAAACCTTTTTCCTATTCAGGAACACCATAAAATCACAAAATCATGCAGGGAATAGAACCAAAACTTCACATGAACCTGACCAGTCGTATTGAATATTACCGTCTGTTGATAGAAGCTGCAGAAGATCCAGAAAGCCAGCCTTCCGATGTGGTTACACAGATTTCAGAGCTAGGAAATCTGTATGAGGAATACCTGCTTAATAAAAAGAATCTGGAGAACAGCATCAAAAACTACCGCGAATATCATAATGATTTAAGAAAGAAATTGACGTCAAGACTTCGGGAGCTTAGAAGAAAGGCAAGACAGAAATAAACCCTGAAATGCACTTTATCGGTTGATTTTACTATGAAATTCATACCTTTATAACATCAAGCTGAAGGATGACGGGCTTATGAATTTTAATCAAACAGAACTTTCCGGTTATTTACAGGTATTTTGGCAGTTTTCCTGGCCACAGTGGATCATATTCAGTCTGGTCATTAATATTTTTCTGTATCTGTTCTCCATAGGATTATATGTTTTCATTGAAAAGACTTGCCGTAAAAGCCAGTTACAGGAGAAAAATTATCCTGTCGCAAGATCCGATTTTTACCTCAGCCTGATTACCATTGTATGTAATAGCTTTGTACTGCTGCTTGGAGCTTTCTTATGGAAAACCGGATGGATTGTGCTGGGACAGAATCAATCTGTAATTGGAATAATAGCGGAAGTTGTTGCTTTGCTTCTCTTAATGGATCTCCTGATGTATTTTTTTCATTTTGCCGCTCATTTACCTTTCATCTATACAATGCTGCATGGAAAACATCATGAGCATGTCAGTACCAATTTTTTAAGTCTTTTTGTACTGCATCCTTTTGAAACCATAGGATTTGGATTGATGATGCTGGTGTTACTCATAGGCTATGATTTTTCTGTAACTTCTGTTTCAATTTACCTTCTGATCAACCTTATCTGGGGAACTATAGGACATTTGAACAGAGAGTTCTTTCCAGCTTCTTTTGACCATTTCTTCGTGGGAACAACGAGGTTTCACAATCAGCATCATTTGGATGAAAGCAAAAATTTCGGATTTTATACTTCTATCTGGGACAGATTATTTGGGACCTATAAGTAACAATACATTTTACAGTTTTAGATGGTTCAGTACTTTATCCAGCAGATAATTAAAATTTTTTAACTCCTCAGAGGTAAGTATAGTAGCTGTCTGGTGCGTGATAGCCTTACGGAAAGTTTCTGAATTATCTATAATAAACCTTCCTTTATCCGTTACTGAAAGATTGAATTTCCTGTGATCTGTTTTCTCCCGTTCCCGGGTAATGAAATCTTGATCAATCAGAAATTTTATCTGTTTTGATATGGCTGCCTGGCTGATGTTGAAGGCCATTGATATTTCCTTTCCTGTTATTTTTCCTTTTCTTAGGATAAATTCAATAATATTATAATGAGCTGCAGTGACTCCGTTAATATCGCCCCGGTTCATATGGGCCAGAATAAGGCACTGAAAATCAGTAAATGTGTTAAAAAATTCTTTTTCAATGGGTTTCATGTTAAATATACTTAACTTAGTTAATTATTAACAAAGTTAAACATTTTTACCATGGAAAATATAGAAATTACCAATGCCAGGCAGAATAATCTCAAAAATATTTCCATAAAAATTCCAAAGTACAGGATCGTAGTTTTTACGGGAGTATCTGGATCCGGAAAATCATCTTTGGTTTTTGAAACCATTGGGGCTGAAGCACAGAGGCAGATTAATGAAACTCAAAACAGTTTTATCAGAAACCGTTTGCAACATTATGGTGTACCGGATGTAGATAAAATTGAAAACCTTAATGTTCCTATCATTATCAATCAAAAACGTTTGGGTGGAAATGCCAGATCTACTGTGGGAACAGCGGCAGATGTGTCTGCTTCCCTGCGGTTGCTGTTTTCAAGAATGGGAGAGCCGTTTGTAGGATATTCTAATGTATTTTCATTTAATCATCCTCAGGGCATGTGTCCTGAATGTGAAGGATTAGGTTTTGTTCAGACTTTGAACGTGAATGCGTTAATTGATCAAGAAAAGTCTTTACATGAAGGAGCTGTCCGTTTCCCTACTTTTCAGCCTGGAGGATGGCGCTTAACAAGATATACTTTGTCAGGTTATTTTGATAATGATAAAAAGCTAAAGGATTTCACCGATAAAGAATGGGAAACTCTGTTGTATGCACCGGAACACAAACCGAAACACCCTCATAAAGAATGGGGAAAAACGGTAAAATACGAAGGAATTGTTCCAAGAATCGAAAAAGCATTTCTGAAAAAAGATTCCAAAGAAAACATCACAAGAAAAGATGCTCTGAAGAATATTGTGATCACCAAAACCTGCCCGTCATGCAAAGGAAAACGGTTGAATGAAAAAATATTGTCCTGCAAAATCGAAGGTAAAAGTATTGCTGACTGTATGGCCCTTTCAGTGGATGAACTGCTTGAGTTCATTACTTCACTGGATTCAAAGCAATATGAAGTTGTCATCAAAGAGCTTTCCGCAAAACTGCAGAATATCATCACGATAGGATTGCAGTATCTGACGCTGGACAGAAGTACCAATACGCTTTCCGGAGGAGAATCTCAACGTATAAAAATGGTGCGGAGCCTGGGAAACAGCCTGATAGATCTTTTATACATATTTGATGAACCCAGTATTGGTCTTCATCCCAAAGATCTGCAGAATATCATCACTATTATAAAACAGATCAGGGATAAAGGAAACTCTGTTTTAATCGTAGAGCATGATCCGGATCTGATCAAAATGGCGGATTGGGTGATTGATATAGGTCCTGGTTCAGGAAGAAATGGAGGAGAAGTGGTATACGACGGAACATTTAAAAACCTGAAAAACTCGACAGGTAAAACAGGTTCTTATTTCACAAAGAAACCTTCCATCAAACAAAAATTCAGAAAACCTGATGGCTATCTGGAAATAAAAAATGCCAACAGGTATAACCTTAAAAATGTGACTGTAAATATTCCGACTGGGGTAATGACAGTGGTAACAGGAGTTGCAGGATCTGGAAAAAGCACCCTGATTAACCGTATTCTGCCTGAACTTTATCCGGATGTGACCATTATTGATCAATCTTTGTTTGCTGCAAGTGCCCGCTCCAATCTGCTTACTTACCTGGGAATATCAGATATTGTCCGTAAGCTTTTTGCACAGTCTAATCATGTTTCAGATAAACTGTTCAGCAGAAACAGTGAAGGAGCCTGTAAAAATTGTAAAGGATTGGGAATAGAAAAGATTGATCTTGCTTTTATGGATGATATTGAACAGCCTTGTGAAGTGTGTGGAGGCTCGGGATTTGATCCTGATGTGCTGCAATACAGATACAACGGAAAAACAATTGTGGAAGTGATGAATATGACCGTTTCTGAGTCAGTTGATTTTTTTAAAGAAGAATTTATTCTTAAAAATTTTGATCTGCTGATACAATTAGGTCTTGATTATCTGACATTAGGACAAAGGCTGGATAGCTTTTCCGGAGGTGAAAGACAACGTCTGAAACTGACAAGAGAGCTGAAAAACACCAATCAGATCATTATTCTTGATGAACCCAGTACAGGACTGCACCCCAGTGATACCCAAAAACTGCTGACATTTTTTAATGGTCTTGTAGATCAGAATAATACGCTGATTGTTATAGAACACAATCTTGATATTATTTCGCAGGCAGACTGGATTATCGATATGGGGCCCGGCGCAGGGAAATTTGGTGGTGAAGTATTGTTTGAAGGAACTCCGATGGAGCTGCTGAAAAACAAAATATCATATACCGCAGAGTTTCTGAAGAAACATATTCAGTAAGAAGAGTATTGTGTCAAGATTGATTTACCTTTAGTTGGCAATAACAGCTTAGCTTAAATTATTATTAAAAACGTAAAGTTTAAAATGTAAATAATTCATTTAAGACGGGAAAGTATAGCCGTAAAACTGCTTAAAAAGCTTATGGATAAACACCTCGCTTCATCAGTCGATTGCAAATCGACTCTTTCTTAGCTCCCTTAAAATAGTACGTCATAAGAAATAATCTTTGCGTTGAAAAACAAGATAATAAACCATTAAGAAGAATTAAAAAGTGAAGAGTATTAAGATGGGCTATGTTGTCATTGCGAGCCGCAGGTGAAGCAATCTCGTGACTTTAACTCAACTTAATACTCTTACAACCTTATCGACCTTAATGGTGTAAAAGTTATTTTTTTATTTAGTAGCTTTTACAGCTGATTTGATCGCTTTCTCAACGATTCTCCAATCGTAAAGGTGAAATACTCTTCCATTGCTCATCGCAACAAAAACTCCTTTGGGAAATTTTGAACCCAAATTAACATTTGTCACTTCAGACCCATCACTTTCCAGTGTAGAAACCGGAATTTCTGCAATTCTTCCTTTTGATTGATCTTCTCTTAAATAAACATTGAAGGTGTCATTCTGCTGATTCGAAACCAGGATATATCCTTTCCCTTTAGAAGTAGGGTAGATGGAAATTCCTTCCACATCAGATTTAAAATCCCCTTTCCCGAAAACGGCTAATTCCTCATTGCCTTTCTCCGGATCTGCATAATATTTGTGAACCCCGAACTGCTCATCGGAATAATAGATATAACCCATTTCATCATCTACTGCAATACTTTCAATCTCCTTCAGACCACTGTATTTTCCAAATTTACGAACAACTTCACCTGTTATAGCACCATTCTTTTCAGTCAGCTTGTACTGCCAAAGGTAGCCGTCACTTGGTCCTGATTTTCTTCCGGCAATGACAAATATTTCTCCAGTTTCCGGATTTTTATACATGGAAACTCCCATAGGTCCACGTTCTGATTCTCCGTCAAATACAGAGATTTCTCCAATTTCTTTCAACTCAGGAAGTGTATATAACTTTACTTTGTTGGTTTCCCTTTCCGTTACGGCAGCAATATCTGTTTTTTTACCATTCAGCATAAAACCATATTCCAGATCAACGTTGTTGGGACGTTTCAATCCCAAAACCTTATTAATAATTTTTCCGTTAAGATCGAAGGCATATAATCCGCCGTCCGTATCCTTATCTGTTCCGATAATGATACTTTTTGAAGCATCCTGAGGATTAATCCATATGGCGGGATCATCCGTATCATGAACCACTGTTTCTGTGATCACTGTAGGTTTTAATTTTTCTATTACTTCTTTCTGCCCGGTACAGTTGATCACAAGAGGAAGAACTGAAAGGGCTACTATATAATGTATGTTTTTCATGTGTATTTTAAAAATCAAATTTCACTCCCATCGTAAACCTTGGTCTGTAATATTCAGCCTGAGCGGTTCTGCTTTGGATCCCCTGATAGTATCTTAACGGCTGATTGGTAAGATTATTGGCTTCTGCAAAAACTCTGAGCTGGCTTGTAATTTTATAGGAAGCATTGGCATCAAGGAAAAACTGTTTGTCATAATAACGGTCATCAAACGCCTTGCCACCCAGCTCATCAATATAATGTGAGGCATAGTTCATGGAAACCCTTGCTGAAAAACGTTTGTTTTCCCAGGAAAGAGATCCGTTAAACATATGAGGAGCTGCTCCCGGAAGTCCTACATCTGTTCTTTCAATGCCATCTTCATTGGTAATTCCTTTTGCTTTGGATTTGGTATAGGTATAGTTTACGTACACTCCAAGTCCTTTCCAGAAAGCTCCGGGAATAAAATCAAGCTGTCTTTGTAAAGCCACTTCAAAACCATAAATGTCTACGTTGTCACCATTGCGCTGCTGGGTAAACTTCCAGTTGCTTTCTCCTGCCGGAATGGGGTTGGACTGTCCTGCAAAATCACTGGCAAAGTCATTAGCCGTATAATTTCTTTTGGAATAGGTATAAATAAAGTCGTTCAGGTTTTTATAGAAAATTCCTCCGGAAAGAATTCCCACAGACTTAAAATATTTTTCTGCCATGAAATCAAAATTATAAGCATAGGTTGCCTTTAAGTTTGGATTTCCTGCTGCAACGATCTCATCCTCTGAAATAACATTCAGATAAGGAACCAGTGAATAATAGTTCGGGCGGGCAAGAGCTGTTGTGAATGCTGCACGAAGTACAAGATCCTGCATCGGAACATATTTGAAGGAAATATTAGGAAGTACGTTTGTGTACGTATTGGTGTTATTAATTTTTCCTACAAGATCTTTTTCATTCATCACATAATTTCCGGTGTAATCTATCTGGGTAGTTTCAATACGTGCTCCAACAATCATGGATAATTGATCATTGAAATCCTGATCCCAACGGACGTAACCTGCATAGATCTGCTCTTTTGCACTGTAGTTGCTGGAAAGATACTTTTCAGGCTTCAGCTTACCATTAAACAAATTTGGATTGAATAAATTCAGACTTCCAAGGAATGAAGGATCAACAAATGTTCCCGGAACATAATTTCCGGCCTGGAAATTATGACCATCAAGGTTGATTGTTGGTACAGATAAGAGACTTCCCATATTGCTGACTGGAGTGAAAGCATAGAAATCATTCTCTCTTTCCTTTTTCTTCAGACGCATACGGAAACCGGTACGAAGACGCCCTTTCTGTCCATTAATCACAGAAAATGGAAAACGTACATTCACTTTTGCTCCTAATTCTTTTTCCTGTGTAAAGTTGTTGGCATCCGAAAGATCACTCAGTTTGTAGCTGCCCAGATTGTCTGCTGCCAAGAGATTAAATGTTGGCTTTTCAGGGTTACTAAGGTCTGGAGAGAAATTCATTTTGCTGTTTTCAAACTCTATATAACGCTGGTGAGGCTTATCTTCACTTGCAATGGCATAGTTGACAGACCAGTCAAGATCTACTTTAGAACCTAATAAATGTTCTCCTCTTAAAGCATAGTTCTGAACTCTTTGTTTTTCCAGGCGGGTATTGTCATTATCGGCATCACCGCCTTTATTCTGTCTTGTAATACTTCCTTTCCAATCAGTAATCTCCGTTTCATCGGCGCTGTAGACAGGTTTTATTTTATATCCTAATGCCAGTCTGGTTTCTTTATCATTTCTGAAATTGTACATGGCAGAAGCGTAGATCTTGTTTTTAGAATTAAATTCATAATCCATATTAAGATCAAAACTGTGTCTGATACGATGCTCATTATAATAACGTACTCCCATTTTGCTGACATACACTGTTTGGGCAAGATCATTAGCCTGGCTCCATACAGGTTCAATATTATCTGAACCAAAATTGTTGTTATTATAAGAAAAACTGAATACAGCTCCTAGTTTTTTATCCAAAAATCTATTTCCATACACAAATCCCGCTGTATAATTTCCTTTTTCACGAATGGGATTGTATCCTCCTGCAACGGTCGCAGAAATCCTCTGTCCGTTCGGGGAAGCTCTGGTAATAAGGTTTACAGACCCTCCGATGGCATCGGCATCCATATCCGGAGTCAGGGTTTTATTAACTTCTATCGTAGAGATCATGTCGGAAGGAATCAGGTCCATCTGGACATTACGGTTATCACCTTCAGCAGACGGAATTCTGTCCCCATTCAGGGTGACGGAGTTCAGATTCGGTGCAAGCCCTCTGATGATAAGGTTTCTGGCTTCACCCTGATCATTCTGTATGGTGATCCCCGGTACGCGTTTCAGGGCATCCCCGATATTGGCATCAGGAAAACGACCGATCTGATCCGAAGAAATTACATTGGTGATATTGGCGTTATTTTTTTGCTTGTTTAAAGCTCTGGCTTGATTTTTTAGGGTGGATCCAGAGACTACAACTTCTGCAATAGACGTTTCTTTCTTGTCGAAAATAATATTCTGACGGGTATTTTTCTCAGATTCTACCGTTACATTATATTCATGTACGCCATAACCGAGATAATCAATTTTCATGGTGTAACTTCCTGGTGGAACATTCAGGAATACAAAGTTTCCATGTTCATCAGAAGTTGTATAAATATTTCCCGGACTTAGGGAAATCTTGGCTCCTGGCAGGGCTATCTTCGAATCATCGTTGATATTTCCGGAAAGAGAACCGGTTTGTGCATAGAAAAAAATTGAAGCACAAAATAAAACAGACGTAAAAATTTTTTTCACTTTTCTTAGTTTTAGATAAAAATCGCAACAAAATTAAACGTCTGTTTGGGAAAAGTGTTGAAGGGAAAATTAAGATTATCTTAAGAATTGTTAATATAGAAACTTAATACGGTAAGGCAATATCGTTTTATGCTCTATATTTCAGATCCCAGATTTTTCTCGGCTTGATTTCCTTCCAATACTACAGTCAGTTCATCACATCGTATGATCTTATTATTCTGAATGGTAAATTCTGCCAGTACTTTATGGATAACAAAACTTCCGTCTTTTAATTTAGAATGTACCACATGATGGGTAAAGATGATGTTGTTATTTTCAGCATGGCTGATAAACTCAATCTTTTGTTCTGCCACTTTTTCTTTCAGTTTTTTAATATGAAGGACAAATTCTTCATAATTTAATTGCTGGCGGTCAACGAATTGGATGTAATTTTTTGAGAAATACTTTTCAATGAGTAATTCGTCAAATACAGGGTTTTCCAGAACTTCGCTGAAAACCTGTTGGATAAAATGTTTCATAACTTTATTATTTGAAACAAAATTATCTCAGAGATGGGTCAGTAAACGATAACAATTGTAAAGAAATTATCTGCGGTTTCTGATTCTGCTTAGTGAAACACTGGTAATTCCCAGATAGGAAGCTATATAATGTTGTGGGAAACGGAGAAGAAGCTCTGGTCTGTCTTTTAAAAGCTGTTCATATCTTTTCTGTGGAGAATCTTTAATAAAAGAAACCAGGCGATTATTAATTTCACTGAAGCGCCTGTAAAAAAGAGGATGAAAAGTTTGCTGGAACTCCCGACCTTCCATGAGTTTATGAAAAACATCTACATGCATCTCATATACTGTGGAAGATTCCAGTGTTTCTATGATAAACTCACTTTGGGTACCATTCAGGAAGCTGTTAAAAGATGAAACGGCTTGATTTTCTGTAATAAATTCCAATGTAAGTTCTTTTCCGTCCTGATAGAAAAATACTCTTAAGGCTCCGTTTTTTACCAGGAACATCTTATCTGAAACTTTTCCTTCTTCAAGCAGGATGGTTTTAGCAGGATACGTAACTTCAGATAATACATGAAGATCTGATTTAAAAAAAGAATGAATATCCGGAATATGCATATCTGAAAAGGATTAAAGTGAGGTGCTCAGTATTTCCTTTACAATAATTTTAGACTTTTCAATCAGTTCATCAGACCTGTACAGCTGGCTGGTCAGGATTGAACTTTCAAAAAGAAGGTAAACATGAGCTGAAACCATATCGTTTTGAATGTCTTCATTGAAGCATTCTCTGAGTTTATTTTTATGATGGCGGATTACTTTGTGAATTTCTTCCTTATCAGCAGGAATTTCAGATAAAATATTCAGGAAACTGCATCCTCTGAAATCTTCTCTTTTATTCATATCCATCAAAAAATCAAATGACTTCAGGATTTTTTCCTGTACTGTTTCTGCTTCTGATGTAAATTTTTCAAGTTCAGAAACCCAGTAATCATACCTTTTATTAAGAAATTCGATGCAAAGGTCATCTTTAGATTTGAAATGCTGGTAAAAGCTTGCTTTTGAGACTTCAGCCTCGTCAATAATCTGATTAATCCCCGTACTGTTATAGCCTTGTTGATGGAAGAGAACCATAGCGGTGCTTAATATTCTTTCTCGAGGTCGGGGCATGATGTAAGATTTTTACAAAGGTAAGGAAATATGAACAGATTGGTATGTGTTGATTTCTAAATGAATCCTCTGGCATAATAAAGCTGAATGACAAAGAAGAGCACTGTAAAAAACCAAACAACGTAAGGATGGTAGCTGAAATTATTCTTCAGGATATAGTGTAATGCTTTGAATAGCTTGAAAATACCAATTATTCCAATAATGATAAAAACCACAAAGACCAGGAAAAACAGATAATCTCTTGTTCCATATTGATTCACCTTCCCAATATGATCCAGATAAGATTCTACATTCAATGTTTGTCCAAGAAACATTGCCGAACTGATGAGTATAAAAAATGGAGTAGACGTATACACAGTTGTATAAATGAAGGAAAATAATAAGGTACGGAAGGTTACAGTATTGACTTTCTCTTTTTTGTACCATAATAAAGCGACACTGAAGATGACCGCAGTAATATTATTCATGAGGAATATAAACAGAGCCTTTTCCACCATACTTAATCCCTTGATCTTCGAAATAATATTATGCTCACCTCCATAATCCATTAAAAGCACAGAGATGATCACAGAAGTATAAACAGAAAGTTTGATGGGAGAAAGGTAGTCCTGAAAACGCTCGGTTTCTTCTTTTTCCATCTCATGTACAGAAAGATCATAACAGCGGCGGGGATCCTGAAACAACTTGAAAATGGTTACCGGAACCAGCAATATTTCAATAATAATCTGCAGGCATAGCTTTTCAAAACTATCTATCAATTTTTCAAACATATAGACGGATATTAAGGGAACGTTTTTGCAATTTACCTAATTTTTGAATTACATCTTAAAAGATAATAAAAAAGTGGATGATTCTGGGTAAATCATCCACTCTTTAATTATTTAAAAAAGTTTTATTACTTTTTGGGAAGCCCTTTTTTCAAGGCAATATGAGCTCTTTCTACAGCTTTTCTTTCTTTCCAGTCCATATACCTTTTTTTGTATCGTCCTTTCATGAAATTATCAAAATTACGCTGAACAGCAAGATTCCAAAGAGAATGTGCTTTTACAGCCCAGCTTTTGTCCCAGGCACGCAGGGAAATAGAGAAAGATCCGTCCAGATACTTCATCCAGTGCCACCAACCTGTAGGCATGAATAACGTATCTCCGTGTTCCAGGAAGCATTCAATTCCTTCAATACCGTCCAATGCCGGGAATTTTTCAAAATCAGGATTGGCGATATCATAATCTTCCAGTGCATACGTGGCATAAGGAAGTTTATACAGACGTGTTTTCCATTTGTATTCAAAAAGAAGAACATGCTTCCTTCCGTTGAAGTGAGTATGGAAAATATGCGGCATATCAATATCATAATGAAGAAAAGTCACAGAACCTTTACCTCCGAAAAACATACTGGGATATTTATCTAAAAATCCACCCATAAGATTCTTTGGCGGAACATAGTCTTCCAACAATTTTGGCGCAAATTTTATAGGATCAAAGAAGAAAATTCTCAGATCAGTAGGCTCTCTCTGAATAAGGTCAACATAATCACGAAAAGGCATTTTCGTAGTCGGTGTATTGATGGGAGCGGCTGGATCAGCTTTGGCACTATCATAAAGGGGAACTTCAACGTCGCCTACTACTTCCTTCATGTAATCCATCGTCCACTTTTGATAGGCGGGCCACTTTCTTGCCATATTTCTGATTACCACTGGCTTACATGGCTTTAGATATTTTTCACGGAAATCTTCTTGTGAAATGTCATCTACAATATCAATTGGTTTAAGGATTATTCCCATTCGTTCAAATTATTAAGCTAAAGTATTAAATATTTGCGACAATAAAATGGAAAGAATTAAAATTATTTGGAATTAATATAAATAAATAACAAATTACTATTTAAGCTTCATTTTTTTAGAGTTATTATGATGTGAATTTACCCTCTGTTCCTTTGATATCTGCGGTCTTGATGATGTAAAAGATATTTGTGAGATACAATAATTGTATGTATAATTGTTCTCTTAAAATAACCATGAGACGTTTTACTACCATTATTTTTTCACTTGTATTTTGCACTGCCTTTTCGCAAAAATCAGCCAAGATTTTTACTTCAGATATTGATAACTTTTGGGTGGCTTATGACAGCATCCAAAAAACAAATGATCATTCCGGAAAGCTGGATCTTATTAAAAAACTTTATACCGACAAAGCAACAAAAGGGCTGAAAGCTTTTATGAAGGCCAGAAATTATAATGATAGCGTTTATGTAAAAGTCATTGGCCAGTATCCAAAATTCTGGAATTCAGTGAGACCGAATACTTTAACAATAAAAACCAAGACCCAAGAACTGGAGGCTAGTGTTGCCAGACTGAAGGAGCTGTATCCTGCCCTTAAAGATGCTGAAATGTATTTTACAATTGGTGGGCTTAACGCAGTAGGAACAGTGAGTGGCGATATGGTATTAGTGGGGGCTGAACTTGCCACCGGACTTCCGTCTACAGATACCTCAGAATTCAAAGATGAATGGTTGAAGAGTCTTTTTGCAAACCAGTCTCTGGATAATATCGTTTTCCTGAATATTCACGAATATATACATACCCAGCAGACGGGATATCAAAATAGGGTTTTAAACCAGGCTATCAAGGAAGGATCATGCGATCTGATTGCCGAACTTGCGATGAAAGAATCTCCCGAAAGAAAATATATTTCTTACGGAACTGCTCATGACGTTGAAGTTAAAGCCCAGTTTAAAAAAGAAATGTTTACCAGTAATCTTGCCAACTGGTTTTATAACGGAAGACAAAAAGGAGAAGGTGCAGATTTAGGTTATTATGTAGGATATGTGATCAGTAAAATGTACTACCAGAATGCAAAAGATAAAAAACAGGCCATCAAAGATATTATTGAACTGAACTATAGTGATAATAAATCTGTGGAAGACTTTCTGGACAAATCAAAGTTTTTCAAAGAAAAAATTGATAAGCTTGTCAAAGAATATCAGAGTAAATTACCTTATGTAGTGAAAATAGAGCCAGCCAATGGTTCCGAAGATGTAAATGCAGATACAAAAGAACTCCGGATTACTTTTTCACAGGAAATGGTTCCCGGGAAATATTCCTTCAATCTGTCTGATAAGGGAAAAGAATATAATCCAATGACAAAAATAGCAGGGATGGAAAACAATAACAAAACTTTGCTGGTATTAGTAGATCTTAAACCCAATAAAGAGTATGAGTTTGTGCTTACCAATAAAGGTTTTATTTCTAAAGAAGGTCATCCTCTAAGAGACGAGAAACTTCTTATAAAATTTACAACCGGCAATAAATAGCCTTTTTCATAAAGGGATAATTAATATGGAGGATCTGAAAATGAATTTCTTTTATCCTTGATTATATTTTTGGTAGCGTGTTAAAATTGTATTGATTTCCTGGTTTTTTTAGCCTTTTCATAAGATTCTGTGGATGGAAGAAGATTTAACCTTTTTCAAAAAAAGGTTATATTCGGCTTCGTAAAAATAGTGATATGCAAGTATATGAAGGGATTTCTGTGGGGTTATACCTGTTATTAATGATAGGTATAGGCATATATTCTTATAGAAAATCAACAAGTAATTCAGAAGAATTTTTAATTGGCGGCCGAAAAATGGGAGCTGCCGTAACAGCACTGTCTGCCGGTGCAGCCGATATGAGCGGATGGCTTTTGATGGGCGTTCCGGGAGCAATGTATCTGTCCGGAATTTCAAGTTCCTGGATTGCGATAGGCTTAACCATTGGAGCTTATCTCAATTATATTATTGTAGCCCCAAGGCTCAGAATTTATACAGAAGTGGCACAGAATGCCATTACACTACCTGTATTTTTTGAAAACAGGTTTAAAAATAAAAATCAGCTTCTGAAAATCACATCCTCTATTTTTATTCTGGTATTTTTTACTCTGTACACTTCTGCAGGAATGGTATCCGGAGGAAAATTATTCGAATCAGCTTTCGGGATGGATTATACTGTAGGCTTGCTCCTGACAAGTCTGGTAGTAGTGCTGTATACATTTCTAGGTGGATTTCTGGCAGTAAGTCTTACTGATTTTGTGCAAGGCACCATCATGGTGTTGGCATTGGTGATTGTTCCTATTGTAGCGATTACTCAAATCGGAAGTGTGGGAGAGACGTTTTCCCTGATTGAAGCAAAAAATCCAAAATATCTGGATCTGTTCAGAGGAACCACCACCGTAAGTATTATGTCTTTATTGGCATGGGGATTAGGATATTGTGGTCAGCCTCATATTCTGGTCCGTTTTATGGCTATTGATAAACCGAAAGATCTGATTAAAGCAAGACGCATAGGGATTACATGGATGATCTTTACTGTAGCAGGAGCTCTGGCCATAGGATTGGTAGGAATCGCTTATCTGCAAAAGTTCGATATGAATACTATGATGAAGTTTGACGGATCAAAGACGGAAGCAGAAACTATTTTTATTTATTTCTCCCGTATATTATTCCATCCGTTTATTGCAGGATTTTTACTTACAGCCATTCTCGCAGCAGTAATGAGTACGATTTCTTCCCAGTTATTGGTGACTTCAAGTTCATTAACAGAAGATATTTACAAAGCTTTTCTTAATAAAAAAGCAACTTCCAGGCAATTATTAATGGCGAGCAGACTTTCTGTTTTACTCGTAGCCGTCATTGCAGTACTTTTATCCCTGGATCCCAAGGATAGTATTCTTAATCTTGTAGGAAATGCATGGGCCGGCTTTGGTTCTGCATTCGGACCGCTGATCCTGCTGTCTCTTTTATGGAAAAAGGCAACATGGCAGGGAGGTTTTGCCGGGATGATGGTAGGAGGAATTACGGTTTTAGCATGGGTCTATCTTCAGCATCCACTAAAAGACTGGTACGAAATCATTCCTGGGTTTACCCTTTCTCTGCTGACTAATGTGATTGTTTCATTATCAACCTATAAACCAGATGCTGTTATTGAAAGCGAGTTTAATGAAGTTAAAAAAATAATGCAGGAGTAATATAGAACCTTTGCAATGATACAACAATAATATACCCTTGCTAAACAGTGAGGGTATATTTTTTTTCATTTTTTCCCAGCCTATTATATTTTAATGTATTGCTATTTAATAATCTGTATTAAAGATGGTTTACATTTTTTTACTATTTTGTTATTTCAACCCAACAACTTATTGATCATGAAAAATCTAAAGAAAATCGGGAGACAAAATTTAAAATCAATCACACGAGGTCGCCCACCTGCAGAGAGTGAATGTATAGCATGTGGTTGCCTCACATCAGCATATTAAAGTTTAGTTTCTGTATACTTCCTTTTGATAAGCACCAATATAAGAGCGAGAGTCAATCCTATAATGCTTGACCAAATTATGTGCTCTATCCCATAACGGCCAATCCAGAATCCTCCAAATAAAGTACCCGCTGTTACAGCAAAATTCCCGCAGGAAGTAAAAATACTATTGATAAACTCCGAAGAACCGGAAATGGAAGAAGTGATATTCATATTACTGATCAGAAAACCTCCGGAATGAACCAGCCCCCAACATCCGATAATCCATATCATAGGTAGAAATTGATTTCCATAATGTCCTATTAACAAATGAATTCCTGATAATAGAATTAAAAACATAAGAGTTGTCTGGAAGGGAAATCTGCTCATATATTTTCCTGCAATTCTGTTTCCCGCAACTCCAACCGTTCCAAACAGGAAAAACATAAGACTGGTTTGTTTGCCATCCATTTGGGTTACATTCTTTAGATAGTCGGCCATATATCCATAAGTAGAATACATAGCAGCAATAGTGAAAAACGCTAGGAAGAGCCCAATCCATAATTGTTTGTTGTGAAATATTTTAGTTGGGAAACCCTTTGAATCTCCATTTATATTTTGAATCTCCGGCAAATAGATCCAAACCCCTGCCAGCGCTGCTACATTAATTAATGCAGTAAGCAGGAAAGAGGACTGCCAGGAAAAGAAATCAGACATAAAGGTAGCCAGCGGAACTCCCATTACCGTTGCCAGCGTAAGACCGGAAAAGATAATACTTACAGCCCTGGATTTTTCTTTAATATTTGAAGCTTCTCCTGCGACCGACAGTGCAATAGACCAATAAACCGGATGAAAAAATGCAGGAATCATTCTTACGATAAGAAGCAGATAAAAATTGGTGATACAGGCAGAAAGAATATTGGCAGCGACAAAAATAAATAGAGACGAAAGTAGCAGATTCTTTCTTTTGAATGAAGATAATATCATCAGCATAAAAGGCCCAAAAACGGCAACAATTAATGCAAAGGTACTGAGCAGCCATCCTGCTTTTTCGATAGGGATATGGAAAGCTGAAGCAATTTCTGGCAATACTCCAATCACTCCGAATTCCGTAGTGGTAATTCCGAAAACACCGAGTGCCAGCACATAAAGATTTCTGTTCATTTTCATTATTTTTTTGCAAATTTGCAGAATAGACTTTCAGAAAACTATATACTTACCTTTTAGTTCTATACTTACCTTTTTGAAAGTGACCCTCAAAAAAACATTGTTATGCCTGAATTTTTCCATGATAAAAGATTGTACTATACTCCCATTGAATTTGCCTTAAGTCATATCGGAGGAACCTGGAAAATGCCTATTCTGTGGAGGTTACAGGAGAAACCTCTTCGTTTTAGTGAACTTAAAAAAGACATTCCGCATATTACCGACAAGATGCTGACCAGTCAGCTGCGCGAACTGGAGTCTAAAGAGATGATTCACAGGGAAGTATTTCCCGTAGTTCCTCCAAAAGTAGAATATAGTCTTACAGAAAAAGGAAAAAAAGCCATTCCGGTGATTGAAACCATTATGAAGTTTGGCTATGAGCTGATTAAGGATGAAGGAATTGTCTTCCCGCCTAAAGAATGATAAGATTATATTTTTCTATTACATAACGCTTTTTTCATAACTTCACCATAAAATTGATTCAATAGTATGAAGCTGAAATTGGGGATATTAGATCAGTCACCTACAACCATGGGTGGCAATGCAGCATCCGCATTGAAAAACAGTCTTAACCTTGCTGTATTGGCTGAAGAAATGGGATTTCATAGCATTATGTATTCCGAACATCATGGCGTAGAAGCCTATGGAAGTTCCAGCCCTGAATTATTAGCTGCTATCGTTCTCAGTAAAACAAACCGTATCAAAGTAGGAACAGCCGGTATTATGATGCGGAACTATTCTGCGTATAAAATTGCGGAATGGTCCAAAATGCTGTCAACCCTTTATCCTGAACGGTTTATTCTCGGACTGGGAAAAGCGCCGGGAGGATTAAAAGATGCTGTCATGGCACTGAATAGCCATAAACCGGTGGTTTTATCCAATATGGAAACAAAGCTGGAAGAGATCATTCAATTCATACGAGAGGAAGAAGGTATATATGATGGGCTTATTGCACAGCCTACTCATGTGCAGCATATCCCGGAAATCATGTGGCTGGGTTCAGGAATGACCTCTGCCCGGGAAGCGGCAAAGCATGGAGTTGGATATTCATTTGCGGCTTTTATGAATAGCAAAAATGGAAAGGAAAATACAGATGCTTATCTCAGAGAATTTGATGCAACGCAATATTTTTCCAAACCTTCTTTACAGGTTGCTGTAGCCCTGTCTGTAGCAGACAACATTGAAGAAGCCAGACGAAACGCTTATGGAATGGCTTATCAGTTTTTACAATCCCGACAGTTAGTCAGTCCTGATGCTGTTCTTTCTCCTGAAGTGGTAGAGCAGAGGGTTTTAGGAACACAAGATGAAGAAGAATTCTTTACTGTTTTAAACAGAATTATGATAGAAACACCCCAATCTGTAGATCAGAAATTACATCAGGTTGCGGAAAGGTACAATACAGATGATCTCCTGATATTGTGTAACATGTACCGGGAAGAAGATCGTATCAACACTTATAAAAGCATCATTAAAAACAATAACTAACCCTACAGCCTCAATGAAAATTCTGTTGTGCTATGGGGTTATAATTACACAATAATGTACACCCATGAAGCAGAATATTTCAACATTGTATATCATTACCGGAGGTCCCGGAGCAGGAAAAACAACGTTGCTGGATGAATTAAACCGTCATGAATTAACAACAGTACCTGAAGAAGGAAGGAAAATCATTAAAGAACAGATTGATTCCGATGGGAAAGGCCTTCCATGGCTTAATAAAGAACTTTTTGCAGTGCTCATGTTTGAAGAATCTGTAAAAACTTACCTGAAAATAAGTCAGATGAATTCTACAGCGCCTGTTTTCTTTGACCGTGGAATATTGGATACCCTCGGTTATATGAGGCTTGAAAATATTATCATTCCGGCATCTATGGAAGCAAAAGCAAGAGAAATGGTTTATCATAACCCTATTTTTATTCTTCCCCCATGGAAAGAGATTTATGAAAACGATCCGGAAAGAAAACAGACCTTTGAAAAGGCAGTGGAAACCTTTGAGTGTATGAAAGAAATATATCGGGAATATGAATATAATATCATAGAAGTTCCGAAAGTTTCAGTGGAAAACAGGGCACGCTTTATTCTTGATACAATTTTTATATCAGATTGAATATCAGTTAAGCATCAATTATTATTTATCATATGAACAATCCTACTTTTGAAAAAGAACTGATCGAGCTGGCTGGCAAAGATCTGTCGGTCAGAGAAAAACTGTTGGAAGCAGGGCAGCTTTCCGGAGGCTATCATCCCGAAATGGAAGAGATTCATAGAGCCAATGCAAAACGGCTGAGGGAGATTATAGCACAAATTGGTTATCCTACCATCTCAAAAGTAGGTGAGAAAGCAAATGATGCAGTGTGGCTTATTATTCAGCATGCGATTGGTGAACCAGAATTTATGAAGACATGCTATGTCATGATGGAAGAGCATTATAATGATATTAATCCTATACATACAGCCTATTTATACGACCGGATTCAGGTTTTTCAGAGTAAACCTCAAAAATATGGAACACAGTTGACCGCTGAAGGAACAATTTATCCGGTAGAAAACAAAGAAAACTTAAATGCAGAACGTGAAAAGGTAAATCTGCCAGTATTCTCAGATGCAGAGATTCATAAAATTCCGGAACCTGAAGATATTCCGGAAATTGATAGCAAAGATGGGGAATATACAGTTTGGAGGAAAAAAACAGGATGGATTTAAAGCAATGCTGAATGCATGAAGAAATTTTCAACTTAAACTGTAATTCCTTCCAAATTCCACCTTACTTGCCGGTCTTCAAGACTTCACGAATTTCAATATTTCCTCCAATTTTAAAAATTGGGTTTCCTTTCGCTATTTCAACGGCTTCATCAATAGATTCTGCCCGTACAATAATATATCCACTAATGAATTCTTTGATCTCGGTATAAGGGCCATCCGTTACCATATTATCTGGTTTTACAGTTTTGGCAGCTCCCGGAGCGGGTAATAAAGTATTTCCTTCATCCACCAGTTTGTTTTGTGCAGTAATGTTTCCAAGCCAGATCATGCGCTCTCGGATCTGTTCAGGAGAAGGTTTAAAATCAGAAATGTCTTTCAGTCTGAAGATCAATGCAAATTCTTTCATAATCATATTCTTTTTTTTATGACGATTAAGATAAATGAACAGGGACAGCGTTTTTAATGTGTTTTTATTTATCCAATAAAGGTCTGGGATCAAACAGAACTTTCAATGACTGAATCTTTCCCTCCTTGATCTGGTACCATCCGGAAGCCTCTATCGTTTTTTCTCCCATATCAATCATGTACCATAAACACACATCTTCACCAGCAGTAAAAGCCTTTAGAATCTCATACTTAAACTTCATCTGCATCATGTCTTTGATGTATATTGAAGCATTTTCTCTTTTCCCCAATACCCCAATAAATGTAAAATCAGGATGGAGACAGCTTTCCGCCATTTCAAAATTTTCTTCATTTAAATATTGGATAAACTGTTCCGCTGTATTTTGATTTCTGTTGCTCATAATGTTATTTTTATTGTTGAATACAAAATTAGGGAGGAAGAATATATTTCTCCTGTGACTATCATCACAAAATGATTTAAATTTTTACTGTTTTAAGCCGGAAATCCTTCCTTTAGCATACGCAATCTGCTCTTTTTCTTTTTCCTGATCCGGATTGTTTTTAAGGTACATCTGGTAGTATGTTATTGCACTTTTAGGCTGTTTCAGATGAAGATCATAAAGAAGTCCTAAGCGGTAATAAATCATATTGCTGGTACCAAAAGTCAATCCTCTTTTATAAGCTGTCAAGGCATCATTATACTGATTTTTGGCTTCATAAATCCCGGCAAGTGCTGCATAGTAAAATGAAGTATGATCTGAAATGGCTTCATTAATAGTCTTTTGTGCATAGATTGCTGCATTGTTGTAATCTTTCAGTTCACGATAGCTTAGAGCCATAAAATAGAGTGTTCCTTCATTTTGTACGCCCATATTTTCCAGCATTTTATAAATATTGATACATTTCTGATATTCTTTTACATAAAAATAAGCTTGCCCTATATCGTTCATTACATTTACATCAGCATGATTTTTAAGGAGCTTTTCACCGGTTTCAATCACTTCCGGATATTGGGCTAACTGGTTGGCCACTGGCAGCAGAGCCTGTTGTAAAGTGAAGTTTTCTGTATCGGCAGCAATCGCTGTTTTCAATACATCATAAGCAGATTGATATTGTTTAAGACCACTGTAGGTTAGAGAAAGATCATAAGCTACATCAGGGTCGGTGGTATTAAGAGTATTGGCTTTCTTCAGATAACTGAGTTTGGCTTCTGGCGTTTCTGCATAGGTAGCAAGCTGTTTATAAGCACTGAAATTCAGGCTGTCAAGTTGAATGATCTGTTGAAGATAAATTTTGGCATGAGAAGCATTTCCCCTTCTGGAATTGATATTGGCCAAACTGAATAGAGTAGGCAGGCTGTTCGGTTGGATGGCATTGATTTTTTGATAATTTTTTTCTGCTTCCGGCAGTTTTCCAGCCATCATATTGCAGTAAGCAATTTGTGAAAGCGCTTTTATATCCTGTGTATCTCCGGGATAGATGCCCTGAAGATATGTGGCGGCCTCGGCATAACGTTGTGTTTCATAATATTCAAGAAGCTTTTCAGTATCAATTTTTGTGGATTGTGCCGCAGCATTTTTAAAGCCTAACAGAATAATACACAAACAAATTCCTAGTTTCATCATGGTTATTTTTTAACTAAAATATTGGTTATTTAATAAGCTTCCAAATTTTATACTCACTTATGTGGGATTTTTTTAATCTTATGAATCATTTATGATAAAAACCAAAACCTTATATCATGAGAATTCTTATATTCACTTTATAGAAAAAGACCAGATAAAGCAAAAGATATGGAAATAAAAACTGTACAATCATTCCTTGACTATTATGGAAAAATAAGGGAAAGAACACATCGTATTATTGAAGTTATTCCTCCCGAACATATTGATTTTTCCTATAAACCCGGAAAATTTACCATTGGTGATCAGATCAGACATATTGCAACCATTGAAAGGTATATGTATGGAGAGACCATTAGCGGAAGAAAAAGTGCTTATCCGGGATGTGGAAAAGAGCTTGCTGACGGATATGAAAATACAGTCAGGTTTTTCAACGAAATGCACAGGCAGACTCTGGACATTATCAAAGGGCTTTCTGATGAAGATCTCACGAGGAAATGCCTGACTCCGGCGAATAGTGAAATTTCCATATGGAAATGGCTTCGGGCGATGATAGAGCATGAAATCCACCACAGGGCAGAATTATATATCTACCTGAATCTTCTGGAGGTAAAAACACCACAACTTTATGGGCTTTCTGCGGAGAACGTGCAGGAGATCAGTGTGAAATTGCAGGAGTAAAATACTGAAAATAACCGGATATTTAAAATACAAACCAGCTGTCATCGTACAGCTGGTTTTCTATTGTTAAAGTTCTTTCATTTTTGATTTATTTCTATTTTAAGTGATAAATTATTCTTTTTCATTTATTAAAAATTGTTAAATATTTATTTGATACAGAGTTGTTTATTTCTTTTTTTTAATCATTTGCTTTAGAATTATTGCTTAAAAGTCGTAGAACTACGACAAAATTTCAGATTGAGTATCGAAAATTTTTTGAATAGCGATTACCGTTTTATCTTTGTAATACCATCAATCCAATTACAAAAAATTAATCATGATTAAAAATCTGCATATTACAATTATAATATCAAGAGAATTCTTGAATTCAACAGGGAGGTGAAGTTCTTTTTCATCAATTACTATATGCCCTGTTTTGACCTCAATATCCATACTTTCTTTTACAAATAGAATATGGATCATGAAAATATATCTGAACGTAGTGTACAGATACATTTTAGGCTTAAAAAAATTTGACACCCAATCAATCAAAATATTACAATTATGTTTCAGGACGATCATTCACCCAAAATGCCTGTTTCTAAAGATAAAATTTCAGCTGTAAAGAATATTAAAGAAACACTGACAGATCAGGCAGCCACCAAAGCTGCTCAGGAAGTGCAGGAAAAATCGAGCGGAACCATTAAGAAAGCTACAGAAAAAATGGCTCAGGCTCAGGCTTATACAGGAATCGTTCAAAACGGTTCTCAAATGTTTATGAATCAGGTTAAGCAGCCCAATCCTCCTACACTCGTAGAAGACAAAGTATGGGCGAAACAGCCAACCTCAGGGATTTATAATGCTAATACCATCCCCGGAAATCAGGTAGCCGGAATCAATCGTGTGGTAAAACTTGAAATTGTAATTGACGGAAAAGTAATTAAACATTTCAAGCATTTTCAGTTAAAACAAAGTGCTGTAAAGCATCATGAATTTGATTTGATGCTGGCTCAAGATAGTTTAGGAAGTTCAGAAAACCATAATCTGGAAGAAGCTCAAAACTTTCTTGGAAAAAGAATTACCGTAATTTTCAGGTATAAAGACGTTGAAGACGGCCCCGAAAGGAACTTTGTAGGCGTCATCACTGAAGTAGGTTTCAGCCAGGAAAAAGGAAGTCTGGGAAATATTGTCCTTACAGGTTTCAGTCCCACTGTTCTTTTAGATGCTGCCCCTCATATTCAAAGCTTTGGCGGAGCACAGGAAATCAGTTTGAACAGCATTGCAGATCAGGTGATAAAAGAAGGCCTGGGACAAAATTCCTTTGATTTCAGAGTAGATGCAGCCCACGGAAATGTTTCGTATAGTTCACAATATGAAGAAACCCATTATAACTATCTGGCCAGAATTGCAGAAGCCTATGGAGAACAATTTTATTATGATGGTGAGGTACTTCATTTCGGGAAACTTCCTCCTCAGGAAAAACCTGTAAACCTTACCTATGGAAGCAGTGTGAGTGATGTAAAGATAAAAATGAAGGCTCAGCATGTAAATCCGTCATTTTATGGGTACAACAGCAGCAAAAATGAAAAGCTGACAGCAGGAAATTCAAAGATTAACCATACTTCAGATATTGCAAAAAGAGCGTATGAAATTTCAGAAAAAACGTTTACCACTCCATCTTTAAGAGTAGCTCCGATAAAAGCGGTGTCTTTCATGGATGTGGAAAATTCTCAAAAAGGAACAGCCGGAAGTAAAGCCTCAGAAGTATTTGTTATTTCAGGCATTACAACAGTTCCTTTTCTTTATCCGGGCTGTATCGCTGATATTGAAATGAGAAAAGCCGAAAGCAGTGAAACCACTTACTTTACCAAGCTGATGATTACCGATATGCATCACGAGGTAGACGCAAGAGGATATTATACAGGAACATTTGAAGCCATTGCTTCTGATACAGGATTTATTCCCCGTCCGGAGTTTCACACTCCGAAAGCAGATGCTCAGTTTGCCAAGGTAATTTCCAATACAGATCCTTTAAATCAGGGAAGAGTGAAAGTTCAGTTCGACTGGCAGAATGGTTCTACCACTACAGAATATATCAGGGTAATGACTCCCGATGGTGGAGGCAGCGAAAAAGTAAGTAAAAACCGTGGATTTATGGCCATTCCCGAAGAGGGTGATCAGGTAGTGGTCAACTTTGCCCATCAGCATCCTGACCGTCCGTTTGTGATGGGAGGAATGTTCCATGGTGGAGTTGGCGGTGGTGGCGGTTCCGGAAATAATATCAAAAGCTTAAGCAGTAAAAGCGGACATACCATGAGTCTGGACGATGCCGGTGGAATTACAGTGAAAGATAAAGACCAAAATTCTGTTTTTCTGGATGGCGCAGGAAATATAACGATAGACAGTAAAATTTCTATCACCCTGAATTGTGGAAGCAGTTCCATTTACATGGATAAAGACGGAAATATTCAGATTAAAGGAAAAGAAGTATTTGTACAGGGAGTCAATATTGGAGTAGGCGGAACATCAAGTATTGGGGTTGGGGTAGGCCCTGAAGATGGTGATCCCACTTCAGGCATCGGAATCAAATCTGATACATTGGATATCGGCACCAAAACGCTTTCTATGAGAGGTGATACGGAAGCTAATCTCAGCAGCGGAGGAAAAATAAATGTGGGTGGAGGAAGTGAGACAAATATTGTAAGTGGAACTGTAAAACTGAACTAAAAGCAGATGAATCCTGTAGACCTGGAGTTGGTAAAATTAAAAAGACAATGGCAGAAAGTTGTTTCAAAGAACGAAGAAAAACCTATGCTGATCTGTATAGGAGAAAAACATGAAACCGATCTTTTTGATGGATTTATCAAATCAAAACTTGCTGAAGATGAAGAAGATGATATATTTTTACTTCATTATCAGGAATTTAATGGCATGAACTCTTTCGGACAAACCTTGTTGGATGAATGGACTGAGTTTTATGAAATGCTGAAGAAAAGTGAAGGAAATATTCCGCAATGGGATCTGAAAAATCCGGAAGAAAATTTTAAAACAGATGCTTATAAGGCATTTTATCCTCTTCTGGAGCTAAAGAAAAACTTTCCTGCTATTCAGGATTCTAAAATATACATCTACATTGCTCCGCTTAGGATCACTGATACCGAAGAGCTGTCTTTGTGGGTGAAAGAATGGTGCAGGATCTGTGAAGCATCGGAAAATAAAGATATTAAACTGGTTTGGGCAGAACATCATATTTACAGAACCTTACCCAATATCTCTTCAGCACACCGTTTCAGAGTGGAAGTAGACATTCATCAGTTAATGCAGAATACGGCAGCTCATACTAACCGTAAAAAGAATAGCCCGGATACGGATTTTCAACAGCAGATCCTTATAGCGAGTAATCATTTAAGTAAAGAAAGATTCAGAGAAGCGGAGCATGCATTAAAAACAGCAGTGAAGCTTGCCAAAGAACAAAAGAACAAACAGGGAGAGATCTCTGCCTATTTTATGCTTACTCAGGCTTATACAGCAGATAGAAAGAAGGATAAGGCTGAAGATACCTACCGGATTATATTGGAAGAAGTAGAGCGGGATTCACCATTGGAAGTTCAGATGTATATGAATTATGGAAGTCATTTATTAGGGAATTCCAAAAAGTCCAGGGCAGAAAAAATATTTGAAAAAGCTGCAGAAACTGCTCAGAAAATAGAAGAATATGCAATGGCTATTGAGTGTTACAGAATCATTGGGACACTGAATGATACTGTTTTGACAAAAGATAAAATGATCAGATATTTTGAAAAATGTCTCGGCATAGCAAAATTGATGAACCCTTCAGCAAGAGAGCAGAGCAGCCTGAGGTTTGTAGCCTCAATGCTTATTCTCAAATATGAAGGGGATACAGATAAAAAAACAATATTAGACAGCGAAATGAAGACGTATTTTGGTGATGAATGGAAGGTAAGTGTGGAAAAGCCAAAAGCAGGGTAATCTCAAATTAAAAGAATCATGGCAGATCTGAATAAAAAAACAGTAAAACCCATCAAGGTGGCAAAACCGGATATGAATCCGGATCGCTCTCTGAAGGTAAATGCAGACGTTACTTCGGTAAGCTGGGATAAAACCAAACAGGGATGGAAGAACGGAATGAAAAATAATTTTGATTCCCTGAATCCTGTTTCCATGGTTCAGTCTATCGCGGGAGGAGATCATAGTAAACAGGAAAACAGCAGTAGCGGAGGTGGTGGAGATAGTGCTGTGACTGCTGAAAAAGCAGCTCCGGAAAGCAAAGTGAAACTGATCAAAGTGAATACTCCATCAATGCCTTCTACGGCTATTCAGCATACAAGTAAGCATTTCGACATCGTACTGGCGATTGACATCCATTGGACCCTTATTCCGCCGCCGCCTTCATTTATGCTGATCCCGTTACCGTTGCCACATCCGTTTATAGGAATTGTTTTTGACATTATGGATTATATTACCATCACAATTCCCATTCCCCAATTTGCAAGAAACCTGATGCCGTCACTTCCGGAAAGTATTCCCATGGGCGGTTCAATATATGTTCACGGAAGACATAAAGCAACCACTACAACCAGTGTTATGGGAGTGGTGATCCCATTCAGACATATCACCTCACTTATTCCGGTATATCTCATTCCTTTTCCCCAGGAAGCTCCGCACGAAGGAGAAGTATATTACGGTTCACAGACCGTTCTGGCACAGGGAAGTAAAATGAGTGGAAACCAGCCTCAACAGGTATTAACCTGCATGGGATTCCCTTTCGGAATGACGATGCTGCCCGCAATGCCGGATAAACCAAAGAAAAATCCATTGGCTTATTTTGCTTTCTATAATAACTTCTCAAGCATGTATATTCAGATCAATACGGGCGGACCTGTATTGGTGGGCGGAGCTTTTGTCCCTCATGTGTATACCCCCGGAGAAATGCTGATGCGTCTTGCAGGGATGTTTTTAATGAGGAGCCTCACCAAAAAAATAGGGAAAATGGGAGCCAATGGTTTAAAGAAGCTGAATAACAGTGTTCTTAAGAAAGCTCCATTCAATAAGTTCAAATTTTCGAATGCCTTATCCAAAAAACTATGCCATTGGGGACTTGAGCCTGTTAATTTTGCAACGGGCGCTATGTTTTTTGAATGGGATGATTTTGAAATCCAGGGAAATACCCCTTTACTCTGGAAAAATATATGGCACAGCGACAGACCTTATGATTTTGGTCCTTTAGGAAATGGTGTTTTTAATAATCATGATCTGTTTATCCTTCCTGAAGAGCATAATAAATTTGCCGGCTGGATGCATCCTGAAGAAAATATGGCGATGCTTATTCCTGTACCCGAAATAGGAGATGAAATGACGTATTTCAGAGATCATAAAATCTGGCAGTACAGACCAAGCAGCAGTATCTGGATTGTTCGTAAAGGAACGGATATCTATACCTATTCACGCTTTCATCATGCCACAGAAGGAGTGTTATATAAAGTAACCCGGATTGAATATGGTGACGGAACGATTCGTGAATACGAATATGAAGATCGAAATATTATTTTGAAAAGAATAAAAGATGTTGGTACTGAAGCCAGTATAGAAACGGTTATTCATCCTGAACATAAAAAGATATCAGAAGTTTATTACTGTTATAAAAAACAAAGAGATATGCAGGTTCGTTATGATTATGATGATAGGGGAAATCTTACTCATGTCTGGGATATTCACAAAAAAGCAATGGTCTTTGAATATGATGGAAACAATCAGATTGTAAGAAGAACCAACCGAAATGGGATGAGCTATATCTGGAAATATGATAAAGAAGGAAGAGTTGTATATACTAAAGGCCTGAACGGATATATGGAAGGAAGTTTTCATTATGATGAAGAAGAAGGCTTTACAGAAGTGATCTATCCCAAACAACATAATAAAACAGAACGGTATTACTACGATGATAATTTTCTTGTCTATAAAAAAGTAGATGGAGAAGGTGGGGAAACATGGTATGACTTTACAGCGCACAATGAACTGAAAATGATAGGAAGCCCCGAAGGACGTGTTCAGGGATATACCTACGATGAAATGGGAAATATCAAGACTTTTTACAGCCCTGATGGTGAAGAATACCATTACCAGTATAATGAATTCGGACAGGTTGTTGCCCGTTTTTCCCCTTCAGGCGTTTCTGAAACATGGAATTATGATGAATATGGAAGACTAATCAGCCATACAGATGCGGCAGAAGAAAATGTGTGTTATGAATATGCTGATGGGAAAAGGCTTCCCGAAAAAAGTATCAGAGAACATGTTACAACATCTTACGAATATAATAATAGAGGCCAGCTTATTCAGCTGACGAATACTGCAGGGACTGAACAGTTTTGGAAATATGATGAATATGGAAGATTGCTGGTTTTCAGTCCGAAACCTTTTAACAGAACCCTGTGGAACAGAGATAAAATGGGAAGGGTAATTGAAATGAATGAACAGGGGCAGTTACCGATAAAACTTCGCTACGATGCCTATGATCTTCCGGTGTACGCCACAGATGGCCGCGCAGAATGGCTCATGAGCTATACCCCAATGGGAAGTCTCAAGAAACAGATTCGCCGGAATGCCCTTACCAATAAAAAAGAAGAAACCCTAGCTTTTGGATACGATGCTTATGAAAACTTAATGAGCATTACCAATGAAAAAGGAGAGATTTATGCTTTTGAAAGAGATTATAATAACAAAATCATAGGAGAAACAGGTTTTGAAGGACAGAAAAAATTCTTTGTCCGTGATAAGGACGGTTTAATCATCCAAAGAAGAACACCTCATGGAAATACCATTTTCTATGAATATGATCTGGCGGGAAGAATAACGCAGGTTGATTATCCGGATGGAACTTGGGAAGCCTATCAGTATGATACTTCAGGATTGCTTATTAAAGCGGATAATGAAGATAGCAGTGTAAGTTTTCAGAGAAACCCGTTAGGACAGATTCTTCAAGAAAAACAGGGTGAACATTCTGTTCTGTATGAATATGATCACCAGGGAAATCTCACTGGCCTGCAAAGCAGCTTAGGAGCGAAAATTGATTATTCTTATACGGATCTGGGACAGCTCAAGCATATTTCCGCAGCAGCCACAGAGGTTATCTTGCCCTGGCAGATGAATGTGGAAATCAGAAGGAACGGACAAGTTCTTTCTCGGGAAATGACAGGCGGTATAGACAGTACTTTTGAATTTGATCATACAGGAATGCCTGTAAGCCAGAAAGTAACCATTAATAAAACAAATACTACTTTCCATAAAGATTATATATGGGGAGAAGGAAGCCGTTTACTGAATATCCTTGACAAAGTGAAAGGAAGCAGAACAAAATTTGATTATGATGCATTCGGAAGTCTTGCCGCTGCAGAATATTCCAACGGAAAAGTTCAGCATAAAAATCCTGATGCAACCGGCTGTTTATATGAAAGTACAAAACGTACTGACCGCATCTATGACAAAGGCGGAAAGCTGATGCGGGATAAAAACTGGTTTTATCACTACGATGAAGAAGGGAATTTATTATTAAAGAGTAAACGGGTAATCAATAATGCAAGGCCGGAACATTCGGAAGAACCTAACAATGAACATCCTTATTATAAAGCCATTGCTTCAGATTGGCTTAGCCATTCACAAATGCCATCCGGAACTCTTTTACCCAATGTGAATGATGATTTATCCACAGAAGTACAAACCCCCGAATGGGAGCCTGGAGACTGGAGTTACTCCTGGAGTGCCAACGGAATGCTGGCTAAAGTAAAACGTCCGGATGGGAAGGAAGTACAATTTGAATATGATGCACTGGGCAGAAGGACTTCGAAAATTGGCTGGCAGAAAATAACTCGTTATATTTGGGATGGCAACGTTCTTTTACATGAATGGAATTATGATATTCAGGAAATTCCTGCAACTGAAATTGATGATGAAGGAAATATTATCGTCAAACAAGAACCTGTAGAGAATTTAGTAACGTGGATTTATGAAACAGGAAGCCACGTACCATCTGCAAAGATAGAAGGAAACAGAAAGGCATCCATTATTTCAGATTATATAGGGAGACCTGTCCAGGCTTATGACGAAGAGGGAAATCTGGTGTGGAGCGCTGAATATGATATTTTTGGAAGAGTTGAAAATGTAAAGGGAGAAGAATCCTTTATTCCTTTCAGGCAGCAAGGGCAGTATGAGGATGAAGAGACTGAACTTTACTACAACAGATTCCGGTATTATGATGTGCAAAACGGGACTTATCTTTCTCAGGATCCAATAGGCCCGCTTGGAGATAATCCTAATCTGTATGCTTATACACATGATAGCAATTCCGGAATTGATCCGCTGGGATTGATGGAGATCGATGGTGGATGGTCACGAAGAAAAGCAGAACGAGGCTCAATTATCAATGCAAAAAGACCTACACCGCCTTCTATACATGCTACCAAACATATTCAGGCGACTTCTATGGAAGATGCCAAAGCCAGAAGTATTAAAGGAGTAGGAGGTAAACCTGAAGGATCATATTTCCCGGATGTAGTGAAAGATAACTTCAAAAATTTTGAGAAAAAGGCTGCATTTGATGCAATGAGAAAAGGGAATGTAGTACCTAATGGAGGGGTTACTTACTATATTTACGAACATCCTACCGATATAGGATATAATATGGGCGAAAAAACGAGATTCATGAGAGTGGAAGTGGCTTCCGGTACCATACACAGTCATCCGATTTCAGCAGCAGATGCCGCTAATTATATAAAAAAAGCAAATTACCGATAACAATGACAGATAAAGGAATATTAAACAACGGAATTCAGGTTGAAGGAGGGTGGAGTATTGATGCAAATGTCTTTATAGACAAGAATTACAATATGCTGGATATACCTTTTGATAATACCTTATTATTGAGTGCCGTAAATCACATTACAGGAAAAACAATTTCTATTTCATATGAAAATAGCAGCGTGGGATATTCTTTTGATACATGTATGTTATCCAGGTCTTTAGGAGAATGGCGAAATGATGATGCTGAAAATATTTATAAAACGATAAAAACAGGTCATCATATTGATGAATTTTACGATTTATTATCAGAATATCTCAATCCGTTACAAAAAGATCTTATTCCATTAAAAATCTCCAGCTGGACTATCATTTATAATAACCTCAAAAGGAACAACAACGGATATGATGATAGAGAACTGATTTTTTCAGCAACAAGAGGAAAGCTTTTTATAGATATAACCTACAACCGGAATTGGGAAAAACCCTACTACATCTATATGGGATTGTCAAAGTATGAATATTCCGAAATTGTTTATAATTTAAATAAGCCTCCAAGAGAATATCAGGAAATATTTTTGGAAAATGTAGAAGAAGTAGTGGTCATCATTAATGATTTTCTCATAGAACTAGACCATTACTTATCTGGAATTCCAGGAAAGACCTGAGCATTACTTTGAGGTACAATTAATAAAAGCTCAAAAACACAGTAATACTGTTGAAATATATAATCCAAATCCAATCTATATATGAAAAAAATATTCTCCGAAAGTAAAGGTTTCGTGATATTTAGTCCACAGCTTTTAGCAAAATACCTGCAGGAACATAATCTCCCGGGTACTAATATTTTAAAATATTTTGTAGAAAATGAACATGGGGATGAAATAACAAAATCAGGAATTGCGATTCCAATAATAGGGGTAGAAGAAGACCATTATGCATTCCGGGTTTCTGTAAATGATGAAAAGATTTTGAATGATGATGAGGTAGAAGTAGAGTCCAGAGGCTGGGTTTTTCAGACGGTGAATAATGAAGTGAAAATTGTTGGCATCGGTTATTTGAAAGATATTACCTCTATTAATGATGAAAACAGCATTACTTTATCCTTAGATAATGGATGGTATGCTTTGAAAATACGGGGAGGAAATAAAAACGGCGAAAGAGTATTTGAGCTGCATATGGAGAAAAAGGATATGCATCCGGCTTTTAGCGGAGATGTCACTACCGAATATTACTACGGATAAATAAATATTGAAAAATAGGGTTGAAGGGCTAAATATTTTATACATGAAGGTAAATGCCTGATGTTGAGTCCCTGATACCCGCATTTTCCATGTTTTTGAAAACCGTATTTTCTTTAAAACCGGAAAAATGCAAAATTTATTGAAAAAATATTTTGCCGGTAATAAAAAACTTTCTATATTTGCACCACTGAAAACAACGGTACTGCCGGAGTTTAAGGAGAGTTGGCAGAGTGGTCGATTGCGGCAGTCTTGAAAACTGTTGACTGTAACAGGTCCGGGGGTTCGAATCCCTCACTCTCCGCAGAAAAAGCTACAGATCTTTTGATTTGTAGCTTTTTTATTTTGTATGGAATTTAAAAACAAAAAGACCTGCAATTCATACGAATTACAGGCTTTTATTGGAGAGAATACAGTTTGTTTTAACTTAATATCTCACATGGCGCTACACAAATCACCCAAGGACATCTTTTGATCCCCGGAGGTGGGCAGCATGCTTCGGAACAGCTTAATGCTCCTCCGTTAGTAGTCTTCAACTGCTCTCTTGAAATTTTTTTTAAATTTTTCATAGTCAAGTCATTGGATTAAACATAAAACTAAGGCTGGTTTCCACCACCGCATCCGTCGTAAGGCATGCATTGCCACTTACCACCGATTAAGCACAGTTGGCCGCCTCTGCAGTCAATTCCACCCTTAATTGTTTTCAATTCCTGTCTTTCGATTTTCTTTAAATTTTTCATAATAATTTAGGTTTAGTTCTATCCGAAATTAATAAATTTTTATCAACTGTTGTAGAATTATTTGAAAATATTTATTTTATTCAATAGATTGTTTGATATTTTACCTCTTTTTTTTTGAAATAATGTAAGATGTAATGTGTGTAAGGAGAGGATTCAATACCGGATTTCATAAGGAATTGATTTCATTGATATAAAATCTTGTCTTGTGGCAAGTCTGGTTTCATAATGACTCGCTAATTTTGAGTAAAATGTTAATCCACTAAATCTGATAATATTATGAAAAGTTTATTCAAATGCTCTGCATTATTAGTCCTGGCTATTGCTCTTACAATATCACAGCTATACGGACAAAAAGTAAAACCCTCTGAAAGTGGTTATGCTCCTGTAAATGGTATCAAAGTTTATTATGAAGTCTATGGTAAAGGAAAACCTATCGTGCTATTGCATGGTGCCTTCATGACAATTGATTTGAACTGGGGAGAATTGATCCCCGAACTCTCAAAAAACAGAAAAGTAATCGCTCTTGAATTACAGGGCCACGGACACACTCCGTTTTCAGAGAGGAAATTATCCCATGCTACTTTGGCCAGTGATGTTACAAAGGTAATGGACTATCTGAAAATAGATAAAGCCGATGTGGCCGGATATAGTTTTGGAGGAGAAGTAGCTTATCAGTTGGCGATACAAAGCCCGGAAAGACTGAACAAGCTGGTTATCATTTCATCAACCTATAAAACCAGCGGCTGGCTGCCTGAAGTAAATAAAGCACTTGAAGGAATGAAACCTGACCTTTTTACGAACAGCCCTCTGCATACAGCTTACAATGCCGTAGCTCCTGATAAAACAAAATGGACCAAATTTCTGGAACAGATGATGGCTTCTGCCGGACAGCCTTTCGACCTTGGTGACGGTAATATTTCTAAAATTCCGGTACCTGTTTTAATCATAGCCGGTGATAATGACGGATTGGATAAAACAGAACTTTCAAAAACGTATAAATTATTGGGAGGTGATGTTTTTGCAGATATGGGACCCATGCCAAAATCTCAATTGGCTGTTGCTCCGGGACAAACCCATGTGAGTCTGATGATGCAGACGACATTGATTCTGAATTATCTGAACGGTTTTTTAAAATAGCTTGATGATGAAGACCCAATTTGAAGCAGGAATTAATATCGCCATAAAAATTCCAAAAAATAAATATGAAAAGACGGTTTCTTTTTACAGGGATATTTTAAAACTTGATGTGGAGGAAAAGGCCATTAATAATCCAACCGTTTCCAGAACCCATGAAGTGAAATTCGGGAATAATATCATCTGGTTAGACTGTGTCGACAACTATACCCATTCTGAAACCTGGTTACAGCTTACAGTTCCCGATGTAGAAGCAGCAACCCAATATTTGCAATCAAACGGAGTGGAAACCTGTGATGAAATTGAAGAACTTCCTGAAGATATGCACTGGATTACAGATCCGGCGGGTACAGTATTTAATTTGCAGCAAAAGAAATAAACTAAGGTATTTTTAATATCTTTAGCCATCAAATTATTAAAATATTCCCATGCAGACGAAACCATTCACTTTTATTGTAACACTCTTTTTTCTGGTAGTAAGTGTAAGTGTATTTTCTCAGAAAACGGCTACCTTAAATTCTTTATTGGACAAGAATTCAGAATTTATATTTCCGCAGACTCCCGATAAAATATCAAAAGCACTGAACATAAAAACTGTTTTTTATGAAGATGCCAATGAAGAAAAATATGCAAAATGGCCAATGAAGACAGGATTAGAACTCTATTGCAGTCTGGGTAAAGATCATGCGGTTAATGAAATGTTTTTTACCACTTCAGACAACAAACCTGTAGTCGTTGAAGGACTGCCTTTCGGTCTTATCCTGAATAAAAGTACATTGCAGGATAGTAAAACAAAGTTCGGTAAATACAATGCCAAGACGCAAAAGCTGGGAGCAGACAGTGAATTTCCTGGAGGATCAAAATTGGTTTTTAAAAAAGGAAAACACTATGCAACATTGCTGTTTGACAATAAAAATCTTCTCAAATCATTAGGCCTTACAACTGCGCTTATTGATCCGGCAGCGAATTAATGAATAGAAAATCATAATCATAGTAAATCCGTTATTCTTTGACGGATTTTTTTATTTACCGGAAGGAGAGTGGTTGATAAAATATACTCAACGGGAAAAATCCTTCATTTATTTCTTTATTTCCTTAGTTCATTGTTTTCTGATTGAATGGTAAACAGGGTTGCCATAGCTTTGACCTATCAAAAACAAAACAAGTAACAAATAACATTATGAACAGGGAATTAATTTTTTTAAGAACATTTGCCTTTACAGCAGTCATTGGAATTGTATTTTTAACAGCTTCCGCCTTTAAAACAAACGGAAATCAGAAATTTACTGAAATAGATGTGGAAAGAATCAATATTGTAGAAAAAGACGGTACGGTAAAAATGATCATTACCAATGTGGATAAATTTCCCACAGGGGAAGATAAAATAAATGGCAATCCTACCAATAAAACAAGAAAAAAACGTTCAGGTATGCTCTTCTTCAATGAAGACGGAATTGAATGTGGAGGCTTTATTTATGACGGACAGAAAAATCAGAACGGCCACAGTTCGGGATTGTCTCTTACCTATGATCAATATGATGGTGATCAGGTCATGCAGATTTTAACCCAGGATTATAAGAAAGGAGATAAGAGAGTGGTGTCAAGCGGACTTTATTTTAATGATCGTCCATCAAAAGAATCACAACTCAGAACGGGACAAATCATGGCAGAATTGAATCAGATAAAAGATCCGGAAGCCGCTCAGAAAAAATACAAAGAATATGAACAGCAGGGACTGATTGGAGGCGCACCAAGAATGATGCTTGGAAAAACCAAAGATGAACATAACGGACTGTTCTTATTTGACAGTAAGGGGAAGCCAAGAGCCAGATTCTGTGTTGATAAAAATAATGAAGCAAAACTAGACTTTTTAGATGATAACGGAAATGTTACCTCATCATTTCCCGAAAAGAAAAAATAATAATACAAAAAACAGCCCTGTAAAAATATAGGGCTATTTTTGCAAAAATAACCTCTTATAAAACTGATGAAAACCATTTTGAAACAGATGCATCAAAACAGATACTTCCTTCTGTTCATTCTGTTGTTTGCCTATGTACAGTCTATTCACACCCGTATAGGAATAAGACGAACACTGGACTGGTATATTTTCACTCCTGAAGCGGCAGTTGTTACCCTTATTAGTGCCTGTATCCTGTTTTTTGTCATTGATTTTTTCATTAAAAACTGGCAAAAGTCATCAACGTTTAGTGTAGCAGAAATGCTGAAAATATTCAGTTTTTCCCTATTAACCTACCTTTTGGTGATGAAAATAATTGGTTTTTTGATTGCTGTTGCTTTTGGAAAAGTGGAGAAAAATTTCAATCAGGAAGTTGTTATTCTTTCTACCTTTTCAGATTTGATAGGAGGGTTTATTTATGGAAGTTTTTTCCTCGCATACCGTTACTACAAAAAGAATACGGAATATCAGAAACAATTGGCTCTTTATGATCATGCCCTGTCTGAAAGTAAAATTAATCAACTGAAAACACAGCTTAATCCTCATTTTTTATTCAATAATCTCAACATTCTGGATCAGTTAATAGAAGAAGACAAATACAAAGCATCGGATTTCCTCAATGAATTTGCAGAGATATACCGTTATGTTTTAGAGGTTTCTGATAAAAAGACCGTGTTTGTAGAAGAAGAACTGGCATTTGCAGAGAAATATTTTAATCTGATACAGTATAAATATGGAAGTGCTTATTCATTAAAAATAAATCATATCAGATCATCAGGGAGGATCATTCCGCTTTCCCTGCAATTGCTGCTTGAAAACGCCGTTCAGCATAATCTGGGAACAGCTGTAAATCCTGTTTTGATCACCGTAGAAATAGATAAAGAAATCACCGTTTCCAATACCAGAATACCCAAGCGAAACAGTAAAAAGACTTCAGGAAGAGCACTCAGTAATCTTAAGGAGCAATATACGCTGTTAACGGATCGGCAGGTAGAAATTATAAAAACAGAAACAGAATTTTCAGTAGTCATTCCCATAATTCCAGCATAAAATATGATAAAAGTTGTAATCATCGAAGACGAAATTCCGGCAAGAAACAAATTAAAACGTTTCATCAGCGAGCTGGAAAGACCCGTGGAAATTGTTTCGGAAATAAGTACTGTAGAAGAAGCCATTGCTTTTCTTAAAAACTCAACGGTTGACCTGATTTTTTCTGATATTGAATTATTAGATGGAAATGCCTTTGAAATCTATGATCAGGTGAATATTTCATGTCCGGTTATCTTCACTACCGCGTATGACAGTTTCTGGATGAATGCTTTTGAAAGCAACGGGATTGAATATCTTTTAAAACCATTTTCGCAGAGCCGTTTTCAAAAGGCTTGGGATAAATTTATTCTATTGGGAAATACAGCATCAGAGCCGGAGGATGTTTGGGTAAAACTTCAGCAAATACTAAATAACAGCCCTGTGGAGAAAAGCTATAAGAAACGATTTTCGGTCAGCTCACATCAGGGAATCTATTTTATCAATACGGAAGACATTACTTTCTTTGAAGCGGAAGAAGGGATTGTCTTTGCTTTTGATACAACAGGAAAAAAACACCTGTTGAATGAATCTACTCTGAAAGAAATTGAAACCCAGCTCAATGCTTCAGATTTTTTCAGGATCAACCGCAGTGCACTCGTCCAGAAAAAGCATATTGAAAGAATAGAACGTTACAATAAGAATACACTTTCCGCCCAGATAAAAGGTCAGAAAGATCATCTTATTACAAGCCAGAGCAATACATCTGCTTTCAGAAAATGGATTGAAGAATAAAACCGGTTTCCTGTTCAATTAAATGGTAAGTCCATGGTTGTTTTTCACTTCAGCCATGACAAATGTACTGTGGGTACTCCCGATGGAATCTACAGATCCCAGTTTATTAAATACGAAATCCTGGTAATGTTTCATATCTCTTACCTGAACTTTCAGAAGGAAATCAAAATCTCCGGAAATATTGTAGCATTCGGCAACTTCTTCAATCTCCAGAATTTCTTTTACAAAGTCATAGCCTACAGATCTGTCGTGAATTTTAAGCTTGATTTGGCAGAAAACGGTAAATCCACGGTTGAGTTTTTCAGCATCCAGAACGGCTGCATATCTTTTAACAAACCCTTCCTGTTCCAGCCTTTTTACTCTTTCAAAAACCGGTGAAGTAGAAAGGTTCACTTCTTTAGCAAGTTCTTTAACGGTCAGTTTGGCATTTTTCTGGAGCAGCCTGAGCAGCTGTAAATCCTTGTCATCGAGTTGTTCCACAGAATATTATTCTTTTAAATGATTAAAACAATCAAATATATAGAATTATATGCTTTTATTTTTATTTTTAAAAGTTTATTTTGCTTAATTTTTACTTATTTATTGTGCTTTTATTCTGTATTGCTAATTTTACACAAAATTAAAAACTTTTACTGGAAGCAATTGTTAAAGGTAAAAGTACAGTTCTTTATAGATACTTCATCAAACAGGAAAGGTTTTACTTAAGGTAGATTAATAGGGAATCGTGTGCAAATCACGAGCTGTCGCGCAACTGTAAGTAACACACCAAAAGTTTCTGTCTTTGTATATCCACTGCCAAAAGCGGGAAGGATGACGGAAACTGTTACAAGTCAGGAGACCTGCCTTTACTGAATTGACAATGCTTTCGCGGGCTGAAGCTTTTGGGTCATACAGATGATAGATCAGATTCATGTATTTTTCTTTCTGAAGGAAATGCACTGTCTGCTATGTCATTACTTTCCTGAAACTTTTTCCGCTAAAACATAACGAAGCATTTTAAAGCACTTTCCTATTAAGTTTAATTAAAAAGTTTAAAAAAATGCAAACTCACATTCTGGGCTATCCGCGTATTGGTAGCAAAAGAGAACTCAAAAAAGCCTGCGAACAATATTGGTCAGGTAAAATTCTTTTGGAAGAACTTCTGAATACAGGGAGAACTCTCTGTAATCAAAACTGGAATATTCAGAAAGAAGCCGGCATAGATCTTATCCCGTGCAACGATTTTTCCTATTATGATCAGGTATTGGATATGAGCCTTGTAGTAGGAGCAATTCCTTCACGTTACCATGAGGTGGTGCTTAAAAAGAACAACTCTGAGCTGGATCTTTATTTCGCGATGGCAAGAGGATACCAGAAAGAAGGGTTGGACATTACAGCAATGGAAATGACCAAGTGGTTTGATACCAACTATCACTACATTGTCCCGGAATTTTATAAAAACCAGCAATTTAAATTAAGCTCAGATAAAATTTTCAATGAATTTTCCGGAGCGAAACAGGCGGGTATCAATGCAAAACCTGTAATTATAGGGCTTGTTACTTATCTGTTATTAGGAAAAGAAAAAGAAGAAGGATTTGATAAACTGGATCTGGCTGGAAATCTTCTTTCTGTATATACGGAAATTTTAACCAAACTTCAGGAGCAGGGTGCTGAATGGATTCAGTTTGATGAACCTTTTCTGGCTCTGGATTTAACTGAGAAAGCAAAAGAAACCTATCTTTCTGTGTATTCAGAAATAAGAAACCGTTTCCCGAAACTGAAATTCATTGTTGCCACTTATTTCGACGGATTAAAAGATAATGCATCGCTTGCTGTTTCACTTCCGGTGAATAGTTTGCATATCGATTTGGTTAGAAATCCGGAACAATTGGATGATATTCTGAATCGTATTCCGGAAAACCTAAGTCTTTCGTTAGGAGTAATTGATGGCAGAAATATCTGGAAAAATGATTTTGAAAAGTCATTGTCTTTCATCAGAAAAGCTGTTGACAAATTAGGCTCTGAAAGGATTTTGATTGCACCGTCATGTTCATTGCTTCATTCTCCTTGCGATCTTGATTTTGAAACGAACCTTAACCCTGAGATTAAAAACTGGCTTGCTTTTGCTAAACAGAAAGTAGAAGAAGTGGTGACGCTTAAAGAACTGGTATCAGGAACGGAAAAAGAACACATTCTTGAGGTATTTGAAGAAAATAAAAAAGCCATTGAAAGCAGAAGAACCTCTTCTCTTATCCACAATGATCAGGTAAAACAAAGATCAAATGCGGTCACTGAAAAGGACGCACAAAGAATAAATGCCTTCAAAACCCGTAAAGAAGAACAGCAGCAAGTCCTGCAGCTTCCTTTGTTTCCCACTACAACAATCGGGTCATTCCCGCAGACAACAGAGGTAAGAAGCTGGAGAGCTAAATTCAAAAAAGGAGAACTTACCGCGGAGCAATACGATATTTTATTAAAAGAAGAAACTCAGAGAACCATTCGCTGGCAGGAAGACATCGGCATTGATGTATTGGTGCATGGAGAATTTGAGCGTAATGATATGGTGGAATATTTTGGAGAACAGCTGGAAGGATTTGTGTTCACCAAAAACGGATGGGTACAGAGCTACGGAAGCCGTTGTGTAAAACCTCCTGTGATCTTTGGTGATGTTTCCCGCCCGACTCCTATGACGGTGTATTGGTCTCAGTATGCCCAATCTCAAACGGAAAAATGGGTAAAAGGAATGTTGACGGGTCCTGTGACGATTTTACAGTGGTCTTTTGTACGTGATGATCAGCCTCGTTCAGAAACGTGCAAGCAGATTGCGCTGGCAATCCGTGATGAAGTAGTGGATCTGGAAAAAGCCGGAATCAGAATTATTCAGATTGATGAACCTGCTATCAGAGAAGGGCTTCCTTTAAGAAAAGCAGACTGGCAGAATTATCTGAAATGGGCGGTTGAAGCTTTCAGAATTTCAGCAAGTGGAGTGGAAGATGCTACACAAATTCATACCCATATGTGTTATTCAGAATTCAATGATATTATTGAAAATATTGCGGATATGGATGCAGACGTGATTACTATAGAATGCTCCCGTTCTCAGATGGAACTGCTGAATGCCTTTGCAGATTTTAAATATCCGAATGAAATTGGTCCCGGAGTATATGATATCCACTCACCAAGGGTTCCGTCAAAAGAAGAAATGATTGAACTGTTGAGAAAAGCACAAAACGTAATTCCTGCCAACCAGCTTTGGGTAAACCCGGACTGCGGACTGAAAACAAGACACTGGGAAGAAACAGAAAAAGCTTTAATAGCAATGGTAGCTGCCGCTAAAGAAGCCTCAGTAGAATATGCACTTTAAAAAACTTTAAAATAATTAGATTCAATAATTCAGGTCGTGTCATGATTTTATGGCACGATCTGTTTCTTTTTAAAGGGTTAAAATGGGAGTGAGAGATACGAATCCATTCATTTTTATATTCTATTTTTGCATCCGGTTATATTTTAAAAGAGATCTAAGTTATTTGGCCTGTAATGTACTGGGTGGATAGCCAAACTGTTTTTTAAATGCAAAAGAGAAATGGGATAAATTTTCAAACCCCAGATCCAGATAGATGTCAGAAACTGATCTGCCTTTTTGGGTAAGCAAAAAATGAGCTTCTTTCAGTCTTCGAAGCTGCAGCCATTGTCTTGGAGGAATTCCAAAAATCTTTTGAAAATCTCTTTTAAATGCAGACAGGCTTCTTCCCGTTAAATAAGCAAAACGCTCTACATTGACATTGAAATGAAAATTTTTATTCATAAAAGCTTCGATATCTATTTTATAAGGTTCAGAAAAATCGAATAAAATATCCTTAAGGCCGGGATCATGATTAAGCATGAGAAGTAAAGCTTCCTTTTGTTTGAGACGCAGAAGCTCTGTGGAAGAAGGAAGATTCTCATAAGCGAGCAGAGAATACATAAAGGCTGTTAATGCCTTTTGATCCGGTTTTATGAAGGCCGGGATATTATCTTTTTTCTCTGCCTGATATCCGTATTCACGGCTGAAATCACGTAAGATGGCTTCGTCAAAATAAATGGTTACAGTTCTTATTTCACCGTCTTTAGGTGGATATTTTGCAAATTTTAATAAACGGTTTTTCCTTGCAGAGTAGAGTTCTCCTTCTTTAAATATCGTCTTTGTAATCCCGTCATTCAGCTCCATTTCTCCGGAAAGAACAAGTCCCAGACTGTGAATCCGTGAAAACTGTTCACCTTCCCTGAATTCTGAAAAATGACAGGAATAATTGATGGGTAAAGGAATAGTATTTTCGCTCATAGCTCACGCGGATATTTCTGGATGGATTCTTCTTCAAACTTACAAAACTTTTTTAGGATCATAGAATCTTCACAGCAAAACGATCCTGAGAACATTCTGCTGTGAAGAAAATACCATTAGGAAAGGATGGCTTTAGGTTCTAAATAGGCTTCCAGCCCAAATACACCATACTCACGTCCGATACCGCTCTGTTTAAAGCCTCCGAAAGGGGCATAAGGATCATGGGCAAACCCGTTAATACAGATTCTTCCGGCATCAATCTGTGCTGCCACACGCTCCGCATGCTCTTTGTCGGCAGAACTGATGTAAGCTGCCAGGCCATAAGTGGTATCATTGGCAATAGCAATGGCTTCTTCTTCATTAGTGTAAGGAATAATGGATAGGACAGGTCCGAAAATTTCCTCCTGTGCAATACGCATATCATTACGAACATTGGTAAAGATGGTTGCCTTTACGAAATTACCGTTTTCAAGACCTTCCGGTTTCCCTTCACCACCAGCGAGAAGAGTAGCACCTTCTTCCTGTCCAAGGCGGATATAACTTTGTACTCTGTCAAATTGTTTAGCGCTTACCATTGGCCCTACAAGAGTATCTTCTTCATTGGGATTTCCTACTTTTACCTGTTGTACCGCTTTTTTAGCAAGTTCATTCACTTCATCCAGCTTATTTTTTGGAACAAGCAATCGGGTAGGAGCAATACATGCCTGCCCATTGTTCATATACGCCCCGAAAACAGCCATAGGAATTGCTTTATCAAAATCAGCATCTTCAAGGATAATATTAGGAGACTTTCCGCCGAGTTCTAAGGTGACTCTTTTCATGGTATCAACCGCTCCTTTGGCAATTGCTTTTCCTGTAAGGGTGGATCCGGTGAAAGATATTTTAGCAATATCCGGATGCTGGGTGATTTCATTTCCCACTACATTTCCTAATCCGTTTACAATATTGAATACGCCCTCTGGTAGCCCTGCTTCATGAAAACATTCAGTAAGAACCTGGGTTTGCACAGCACTCATTTCACTAGGTTTGATAACGGCTGTACATCCGGCAGCAATGGCGGTAGCCAGTTTATTACAGATGAAGCTGTTGCTGGCATTCCATGGAGTAATGATTCCTACAACACCCAAAGATTCAAAACGGACTTTAGAATTTCCGACTGTTTTTTCAAAGTCATAAGATTCCAGAGTGGTAATAGTGCTGGTAAAAGCTGATATGGCATTCTGAAGACTCATTCTGCAGAATTGTAATGTTCCTCCGTATTCATTCACCATGACGGATACAAGCTCATCTTCACGTTTGCTTACTGCTTCATGCAGTTTTTTAAGAAAACAGATACGTTCTTCTTTCGTTGTTTTTGAAAATGTAGCAAAGGCTTTTTTTGCTACGGCGATGGCCATTCTGGTGTCTTCTTCATTTCCCAAAACTACCTCTCCGGTTTTTTGATTGGTAGAAGGATTTATAAGATCAAAAGTTTCTGTTCCTTTTGGCGTAACAAATTCGCCGTTGATGTAAATTTTATTTATCTGTATCATTTTGATGATTTTAATACCACAAAGTTCGGCAGAAATGAAAAGGCTGAGTTTGTTGTATAGTTCAAATTTTGTTTGTTGTATGGTTCACTTTATAACCTGTGAATTTTTATTTTTTGAATTTAAATGTCACAATGCCCTGTCCTTCGATAAAATTGACTACTTTTATCATAACCAAGTAAATAACCCGTTTTGAGAACAACTCTTAAACTTATTATCGCTTAGTATCAGTCTTCGTAACCACAGGCTGATCGTTCTTTCGTTTGGGTAATTCTCTACCCGAACTGGTTTTCATTTCATCATATTATTCACTGCATTGCCCGCAAAGGGTAGCTGTATCTGTTATTTTGGTTTTGACAATTACTATTGATCAGGAACCAAAATATACGGCAAACGATACCTTGAGAAATACTCTTTAAGTTAAAAGCCGGATGCATGTAACATCCTTGTAATGCGTGAATAATAGGGAAAAATCCAACAAAGAATAATAAGCGCAATTATAAGTAATGAGTACACAATATATATGGGAGGTAAAAGCGAAAAATACTCCCTTACTAAAAAAGAAATGCAACCATTGTAACAGCGAAAGATTTCATTGCAGCGATAAATTCAGGCTGAATGCTCAGAAAAAGAATATTGATATATGGTTAATTTACCGATGTGTAAAATGCAACAACACCTATAACATGACTGTATTTTCAAGAATCAGAACAGAATCAATCAGTAAAGAAATATTCAATAAATTTTCAGAAAATAATACAGAAATTGCCTGGGAATATGCTTTTTCACAGGAACTCAAGCGAAAAAATAATGTGGAAGCCGACTGGGAAAGTGTAGAATATGAAATGGTATATGATAAGCTTTCGGTAGAGAACCTGATAAATATGGACGATGAGATGATTTCGTTTCAAATGCAGTGTCCTTTTGATTTTAATCTGAGAATTTCAACGGTGATCCGGACGTGTTTAGGCATTTCATCTTCTAAACTGAATTTATTACTTGATTCGGATAAGGTTTATTTTAATGGAAAGCCTCTGCAAAAGAAATATAAATGTAAAAACGGGGATACTATTAAGATCGACAGGCAAGAATTAATCAATATTTATCTTGTCGGAAAGGAGGAATTATTTCTCAATGCCGTAGAAGATAAATAATAAAAAGAAAAGCGTCCCGGTCATTGATCGGGACGTTTTCTATATTGAAGTTTTATGGTATTAAAAGATTAAGTTGTTTCCGCAAAGTTTGTTTTTCTGCTTTAGATTTTGTCATTCGGATTGCTTCTTCAAAATGATGAATGGCTTTATCTGTATTTTTATCTAAATATAAGTATTAATACAGATTCATAGTAGTTCTGAAAACACCGACTGCATTTCCGGTGATACTGATCCTCTCTGGTTGATTGTTTTTTACCTGAACTTTTACCTCTACTTTACCCATCCTGTTGATCGCTTCACCCTGTTTTCCTGTGAATTCAAAAATACCGTCAGCAGTTTCTTTGATTTTGTTTTGAATAAGATAGCCTCCCAAAGGACCGTTAGCATTTCCGGTAACCGGATCTTCGGCAATACCAATGGCTGGGGCAAACATTCTGCCATTGGTTAAAATATCTTTTTCGTGGGTGTCGAAAGTAAATACAAAGTATCCGTTACAGCCGATTTCTTTGCTAAGCTTTGCCAAAGCCGCAAGATCAGGAGCCAGTTGGTTTAAAACCCTATTACTTTTAATACCAATCATTACTTTTGAATGGCCTGTGGAAGCAATCTGTACAGGGCATTTTTCATCAAGATCATCGATAGTCAATCCCAAAGCCTGAACAATTTTTTGTGTGGTTGAAACATCGAAAGCAGGACTCAGTTCAAAGCTTCCCTGGGTCATTGTGATGAGGTAATCGTTGTTTTTTCTTTCAATATGAATCGGCAATATTCCGATTTGTGTTTTGATTGTAAGGGTGCATGAATCCAATTGGTCTTCCTGAGCTTTTGCGTAGAGCGCGGCAATAGTAGCATGTCCACAGGAAGGAACTTCTGTGGTAGGAGTGAAATAGCGGACGTTATAATCAAAGTTTTCCTCTTGAGAATCTGATTTATAAACAAATGCGGTTTCAGAGTTGTTCAGCTCTCTGGCAACAAGCTGCATTTCTTCAGAGGTCATATTTTCTGCATTTAATACAACTCCGGCAGGGTTTCCTTTGAATTTTTCTTTGGTAAAGGAATCAATTTGATACACGATTACTTCTTTCATGACTAACGATTAAGGTTACTGTAAAAATACGGAATGAAACCGGTGTCTAATGCCTGTTTTTATTGTCATTTGGTAAAAAATAAACCAGAATCCTGAGATTCTGATTTATATCAATAGTAAATTATAAAGTTTCTAAGTATTTAATCCCATTTATTTTGGGTAGAAACGGCATATTTTCCGGCACCGGTAAAGAAAAAACTGAGACTTACCAGCATATAGATTACCAGCAGTTCCAAAGCCCAGCCTCCAAATTCATTAAGTTTGAAAATATTAGCTGTTTGGGCAAGAATAGTAGCGGTGAAGCAATTGGCTGCAAAGATCAATCCTGCCAGACGCGCCCGGAATCCAATAATCAATAGGATAGGAGCTATAATTTCTCCTGCAAAAACCCCATAAGCAAAGAATGATGGTAGACCGTGCATTGTCATCATATCTTCAATAAACCCAACGCCATGTACCAGCTTACTGATTCCATAAACTGACATGGGAAATCCAATAGCTATTCTGGTGATAAGCATTCCTAAATCAATGTTCTGTTTCATTTCTTATAATTTTTAAAAGTTATATTTTACAAATGCCCCGATATTTTCCAGGGTCTTTTTTCCATTGTTAAACTGGTCAAAATTGGAGGCCAGCCCATACATCATCTTGTCTTGTTTTACTCCCAGCCGGATAAACTGCAGCCCTCTGGGATACCCACTGTCATCCAGGTTTCCAATAGCCAGTACACTGAAATATCCCTTGATATTTTCTGACAGATACGGAGTATATTCAAATGAGATGGACTGTTCCAATGAAAATCCTTTCTGATAAGTAGTTCCTATAGAGTAGGAGAGAGAATAATCAGACTGGATAATCTTGTATTGCAGGTAAGCACTGAAAAATGCTCCAGGGTTTTTCATTCCGAATGCAGCGTTGGCACTCAGTCTTTTGGTAAAGCTATAAGCCAGCGTATTTCTGATGAAGAATATATTTTCTTTGTCTTTGGTATATTCTGTATCAAATAAAGTAAGATTATTCAGTTTCAACCGATCATTGAATTGATAGTTGATATTGTGCATATAGGTATAGGAGCGATGCCCTAAAACAAGATCGGGAGTATAGGATAATTTCTGGGCATTCAGACTCAGGGAGACTGATGCAAGAGCTGTTACTGCGATAATTTTTGCCTTCATATTTCACTCATTAAAATTCTGTGAGCAAAATTATTCGGGCTGGAACGGAATAAACTTAAGAAATCTTAAGAAACGTCAGAGAGGTGCTTTTTTCTCAGATAGCTCAGGTATTCTACAGTGATTCCAAGGTATGAAGCAATCATGTATTGAGGGAAACGCTGTTCGATATTGCGGTAAGCAGTAACAAATGTTCGGTATTTGGTATAGGCATCTACCCGTGAGTGTTCAAAAGTTCTCTCTTGCAAAGTAACATAGGCAGACTGCATTTTCAGCCGCCAGAATTCGGAAATGGCCGGAACTTCTTTGTATAATAATTCCAAATTGCTTTTACTGATCTGTACAATGATAGTATCTTCATTAGCCTGAATAAACATTCTTGACGGCAGTTCACTCAAATAGCTGTAAAGATCATTCACCCACCAGTTTTCAATACCCAGCTGAGTGGTGTTTTCTTTTCCCTTTTCATCAATATGATAAGCGTACAGGCTTCCCTGGGCAATAAATCTCATGTGTCTGGAAACCTGTCCTTCACGAAGCAGAAAGTCTTTCTTTTTGAGCGATATAATCTCTAATTTGGACGTGACACAGTCTATATCTTTATCTTCTAAAGAGACTATTTCCTTAAAGTGTTCTATCAGCTGTAACAGTATTGTATCGGTATCCATTATAAAATATTGTAGCGTACCGTAATGAATCTAAGGTATTGCCTACCGTACAAATTTACACAAATATTAAAAATTTCAGGAATAACAAAAGCTGAACCTCAGTTGAAAAGAATGATGAGTATTGAAAAAAGAAATCTCATTGAAAGCTAAAATACTCAACAAGAAACTATTATTTGTAGATTTGTGAATATCATGAAAATAGAGAATATGTCATTTATCAACGATTTGGGTAAGATTATTTTTTTCCTGTTTCTGCTGTTAAGCGCTTTTCTGCTGACTGCAAAATCTGAAAGAAAATTACCCCATTATTTATTCGCTGCCTTTCTGTTGATTTCTGTCATTGATCTTTCCGGTTTTTTCCTGCCTCCATCTGATCATAAAATAATTAAAGACTTCAAATTGGCAAGTGTTCTTTTGCAGATGCCGCTATATTATCTGTATGTAAATGCCGCCTGTTATTATAATTTTACCCTCCGCAAAAAGCATCTTCTGCATGCATTGCCATTTTTGTTTTTCATGGGATGGTTTAGCATAACAGGTATTTCCGGGCAGAATGATCAGGCCTTTGATCTTGTTTCTACTGTTCAGTATTATTTCTATATCATTGCTGTATTTTTGGTGTTGAGAACCTTTAAAAAGCTATATCAGGAAAACTATTCCAGTAATCATCAGCTTACCTATAGATGGCTGCTGCAGACCACAATTCTCTTTTTGATCGGAAACACATTTGTATTGATAAGAGAGTTTCTGAAAGATAATGAAACTGCATTTTTATATTTATATACTCTGAATTCGTTATTTGTATTATTTGTGATCAGCTGGTTTGTATTGAATGCTTTATACCGTCCCAATCTTCTGGCTGGGATTAACAAGGATCTGACTCCGGTGCAGGAGATTGAAGAATCTCAAAAAGAAGAACCGGAGCAGCTGAAAAATCTCCTGACCTTTATGGAAGTAGAACATCCTTATCTGGATGATAAGCTTACCTTACAGAAATTGGCAGTACAGATGGGGATGCCGGAAAAGCATTTGTCAATATTAATTAATCAGCATACGGGCAGACATTTTTTTGATTTTATTAATGAGTTCAGAATTAATAAAGCTAAAGATCTTCTTAAGGATCAGCCCCAGCTTACGGTGCTTGAAGTATTGTATGAGGTGGGGTTCAATTCCAAATCTTCATTTTATACGGCTTTCAAAAAAGAAACAGGTGTTACTCCTACAGATTACAGGAAATCAGTTGTTTAAATAGAGTCCGAATTAAAGTCGGACTGATTTTTCAGATAAAAAGAGTCCGATTTCCGGTAGTCGGATATTTACATCATCGTAAAGTTTCAGATTTGCTTCATCATTAAAATGTAAAACAGATGAAACCACAAATCAGATTGACGTTATTTATTTTTACCATCCTGAGCACCGGATTTTATTTCGGACAATTCACTCAGCAGGACAAAATCCGAAAAGCAGATTCCTTACTAAATACTTATGCCAAATCCAATGAACCCGGAATGGCTGTAGGCATTATCAAAGACGGAAAAGTACTCTATAAAAAAACATATGGACTGGCAAATCTCGAAGATAGAATTCCGGTGTCAGACTCTACCGCTTTTGATATTGCTTCTGTTTCAAAGCAGTTTACAGCTTTTATTACACTTTTGGCTGAAAAAGAAGGCCGATTATCATTGGAAGATGATATCCGGACTTATCTTCCGGAGCTGAAGAATCTTCCCTATAAAATTACCCTGAGACAGCTTGCCAATCATACCCATGGATTGCCAGATTTTACAAGTATTAAAGACTTGCAGGGATTCGGAAATGAAGTCCGGGTAACTAACGAAGATGCTGTAAAAACAGTTTTAGCCATTAAAAATATCAATTTTAAACCAGGCGATCAGTACAGGTACAACAATACCGGTTTTATGTTGCTTGCAGAAATCCTCCACAGGGTTTATAAGAAAGATTTTACACAAATACTTCAGGAATATATTTTCAAACCTTTGCAAATGAATCACTCAATGGCGGTGAATGATCCGGTAAAAATCACTCCCAACAGAGCGGAATCCTATCAGGTAACCCATTCCGGTTTTGTCAAAACTCCTCTCGGGCAGATGGAAAATGGCTCGTCCAATATTTTTACTACTTTGAATGATCTGTGTATATGGGCTGTTAATTTTCAGAAACCTTTGGTGGGAAGCCGTGAAATCTACAATAAGATGCAGCAGAGTACAATATTGAATACCGGTGAGAAAATACAATACGGGCTGGGATTGCAAACCGGAAAGTATAAAGGATTGGATATTGTCTTTCATGGAGGAGGAACTGCCAGTTACAGGTCTTATATCCTGCATGTTCCTGCCTATCATCTATCTGTTGTACTCACAGGAAATAAGAGTGTTTTTGACGGACTGGTGATTGCCTATGCATTAGTAGATGTATTTCTTAAAGACCAGCAGGTTTTTCCGGATCTTCCAAAGAAAATATCTTATACAGCGGCTGAGTTAAAATCATTTGAAGGAACTTATGAAATAAATCCGGGAAATTATCTGGAGATAAAAACAGACGGTAAAAACCTTTATTGGGATAATAATAAAACTCCCTTACAAATAGCAGGAGATGATAAGTTTAATATCCCTTTTATTCCGACAGGAAGTTTCACATTTCATCCGGAGAAGTTAATTTTCAATATTGGAGATTTTACATTTGTATGCAAAAAAGTAGTATTAAAGCCTCTGAATGAGAATACAATGGATCTTCGTAAGTACACCGGATTCTACAGGAATGAAGAATTCAACACGATATATCAATTAGTGGTAGAAAATGATAAACTGGTTGCCAGACATCCTTTGAATCCAGATATCTTATTGTACTTTTCAAGTTCCTCACAACTTTATTCTTACAAATCATTCTTCGGAAAGCTTGATTTTAAATATGATAAGAATAATGATATTAAGGGATTTCTTTTATCGGGAGGAAGCCTCTCTGATATTGAATTTAAAAGAATAAAATAGTCTTTTCAAAAGTGTTATTCCGGGTTTTAACTGTATGATATCCATAATGATACTTTTTTTGTATAAAAGAATTTATCTGTCCTGTCCGATATCCAGCTTGTCAAATTGACCTTCTGCATTTTTGTGGAATTTGAAGTAGATCTGAAATGTTCCCCATTTTCCAAACATTTTTACCATCTCAGGTTTACCGGAAATCATGGCGGTTGCTTTCTTGAAACCCATAAATACGGCCAATAGAAATTTATTTTACATGAAAAAGATGAGGGTTTTGTTTGTTTTATGCTAAAAAGAAGACCACAATTTACGGGATAAATTGTGGTCTTCTCAACTAAGAACTATTTTAACTACGATTCTGTTTTCAAATAACCATAATGTAAAGCAGTTTCTTTTCCGAATAAGCTTGAGAAAATATTCTGAAACTCATGGATGTACCTGCACTTTATGGCATTCCCGTATATCTTTAGTCCTTCCAGTATTTTTCTGGAGCTCAGATCAATGTCATATTTTATAAAGGATTCCGGTCTTTCATATCGGATGCTCTGCTCCGAACTGTAAGTTCTTGAAAATCCTAGTTTTTCAAGCCATTCTTCTGTTATCTTAATAGGTTTGATGGAGGCTGCCGGAACTGAAATACTTTGAATATCATTTTCAATTTTAACAAAATAAGCCTGCTCAACATTCTGAAAGATCTCAGTAATCGTATAAATCTGATTTTTGTACTCTACTAAGTTCTTGATTTTTAGATCTGCTACGTTCATAATATTTTGGTTTTTAGTTGATGATATGGTCTCAGATAAAAAGCAAATAGTATGCCCGGCATTGTATTGTCAAGCCTTGTTTTAGGAAATATTAGGTTAAATTTTTACTATAAAAAATTAATGATATGTTAAAATAGTACGTCCGTAAAGGGTTTGTCACGCCATCATGAAATATGTAATGTGGTATATATGTGGTACTAGTTTTTTACTCTTGCTTTGGGTGACGTATTAAAAGTAACCAAAAGAAGAGCAATAATAACGGAGATGATAAGGACTCCAATGAAAACATTCCAGGAATAAGCATGAAGAAGATAGCCGGTACCACTTCCCAGAATACTTGAACCAAAATAATAAAACAACCAGTAAATAGAAGTGGCTGAAGATTTTCCACGTTTGGCATACAAAGCAGTCATCTGGCTGGCCATTGTATGGGCTGCGAAAAAAGAGAGGGTAAAAAGTCCAAGTCCGAAAATAAGAATATAAATATTTTCTGATAATAATAATGCTGCTCCGGTGAGCATAGACAGGATAGAAACTTTAAGAATGCTGTTCATCGGAAACTTTTGAGAAAGGCGGCCTACGATCATCGTCCCAAAGACTCCAAAAATATACATCAGGAAGATAAAAGCGATAATAAAATGGCTTAATGAAAATGGTTTGGCTTCTAATCTGAATGTTAGATAGTTATAAACACTTACGAAAACTCCCATTAGTAATGCTGCAGTACAATATAAGCGAAGCATATACGGATTGGTAAGAAAAAACTTCATCTGTTTGATCTTAAGATGATAATCTGTTTTCTGTGGATTGAAAAACCTTGATTCCGGAAACAGTTTCCAGAATACAACGGCCAGAATGAAACTTTCTATTCCGATAAGCAATACTGCATTACGCCATCCGAATTCCCCGGCAAATAAAGTCGCCATTATCCTTCCGCTCATTCCTCCAATAGTGTTTCCACTGAGATACATGCTGATGGTTGCAGGGACTGCCAGAGCGCTTACTTCCTCTGTAAGATAGGCTAGCGCAACAGCAGAAACGCCGGAAACAACAAAACCTTTAAAAACTCCGATAGCAATCAGGAGGCTTAAACTTGGAATCCAGGTCGAAATAATGGTAAGTAGGGCAGATGAAATCAACGAAAAAACCATCAGGCTTTTTCTTGAATAGCTGTCGGCTTTAAAGGCAAAAAACAGTAATCCCAATGCCATACCTATCGTGGATGATGATACCAAAAGGGAAGTGTCACCTACAGATACCCCAAACTGTTCTGCAGCCATAGGTAGCATCGGCTGGAAAAGATAAAGCTGTGCAAAAACCGAAAGTCCGGAAAAGAATATACAAAGTTTGATGTATCGGAGACGTTGGCTTCCCTGAAGAGCTTTTTCAGATGGATTCATTATGGTTTGCAATTAAAATGCAGTGGTTTGACAGAAAATTAAGTTCTGTAAATTTCCTGATTATTTTCCTAATTTAAAAATCATTATTTCAATGATATTGATTGGTGAAACAAATCAGTGAAGCTGCAAACTGCTGATGTATTCAGAGGGTGTAATACTTTCCATCTGTTTGAATACCCTGTTGAAGGTAGACTGGTTGGAGAATCCTGCCTCTGTATAAATATACATAAGGGTTACCTTCTCAAGATCATTTTCATTAAGCAGTCTTTTTACACACTCAATTCTGTGCATATTCAGATAGTTATTGAAGTTGGGATATCCTTTTGTACGGATGGATTTGGAGATATAGCTGCTGTTAATATCAATTTCCGTTGAAAGCTTTGAAATATTAAAATTAACATCTTTATACAGCTGTTTTTCTCTCATTACCTGTTCAATTTTCTCAAATAATTCATCTGCAAAAGGTGTTTTCTCTACCATAGGAGCCGGCTGTATTGTTGTACTCTGAGCCTTCTCCTCAATCTCATGGTAAATTTCAACCCGCTTTATTTTATCCTTAAAATAGAGCAGGAGGGCAATCACAGCTACATTGGAGATCATCAGGATGGTATCTGTAAGCCTTACATCTTCCGGCCTGTGTATGGGAAAGTTAAAGCTGAAGGATTTGGAAATAAGGTATCCTGCAACAATATTCAGTAAAGCAAATAAACTGTAAATATATACATACTTCCTCTGAAAGAAAACATAGGCGGCCAGTGGAATGGGAATAAGCCAGACAAAACTCGCTATAGAGTTGTTCCAGAAAGCCAGCATGATGTAAAAATTATAGAGTGTGGCAATAATGATATAGGAATGCACCATTACATTCACCGAATAGTTTTTACGAACAATCAGATAAGTATAATCCAATAAAAAAAGCCCTCCGAAAAGATACCATGCCATTATTTTATCCGGAATGATAAAAGTAAATATCAAACCAAATAGGGCAAGAATAACAGACATCAGAATATTATAATAATACACCAGCTGTCTTTTATACTGTTCAATTTTTATGTCTTTTGCGGTGGTCATTTGTGGTTAGAGATAATTTTTTAAACCATTCAATACATTTTATTCAGTCAGTTTTCAGAAAATGACTTATTTAAACATTTGATTATTAGTTGTTTGTGTTTTATTGAGCCGTTTCCGGTTTTTCATTGATTCTTGATAAAGTTGATTGATCAATGCGGATAACTTTGCACCAGCTAGCTCAACAAAGGCTGATTGATGATATGTCAATTGACCCCGCATGATTTATTCAATTCTTAAATAAATCAACAAAATTTTAAACAAATATACTAAAATGAAAAAAATAAAATTACCTCTTGCCAGCATAATGATGTGTTTTTCAATAGCGGCATATTCCCAGGTTGGGATCAATACAGACTCTCCTAAAGTAACATTGCATGTAGAAGGAAAACCGGACGTTGCAACAGTTCCTGATGGAGTAATGGCTCCCAGAATAACAGGGGATCAGCTGAAAGCGAAAGATGATGTTTACACAACGGTACAAACGGGAGCATTGGTATATGTGACTCAGGCGGTCACAATGCCTTCTGCAAAAACGGCGAAAGTAGATAAAGCCGGTTATTATATGTTTAACGGAACGACCTGGAAGTTTGCATTTGGTGGGAAAGATGATGATATCACCATAGGAGATTTAATTTATTACCACGGAAGTATTCCTGCAGGAGTTTCAGGAGCGAATACTTTAGCCAGTACCTATCTTTCAGATTTACCCGTTTTGGGAGGTTTCCTAAGACTTGATGCCCAATTTAACAGCAGTTCAGCAGGAACTGGAGCGGCTACCACTTTTAATCCGAGACTTTATAATGCAGGGACTTCAGATGTGAAAATCTGGGTCTCAGAAATGTCTACCCATACCGGTGATTCTGACAACGGAAATATTAAATTATCACCGGGAGCTTACCGACAGTTTGATGATGGTGTTTATCTTACTCAGACTCATAATGAGACCGTAACATTTGATATTACCATACAGGAACCGGAACCAAGATGGTACAGAGTATATTATGCATTCCGCGTAGATAACAAATCTAATACAGGAAGCAGTGATGCTACCACCACAGATTCCAATACTTCTGATAACACAAGGGAACTGTTTCTTTCTGTACAGAGACTATATTAATTAGCCGCCTGATGATTCTAAAAATACAATAATGATATAAAAATATACAAAATCTATGGGTTAGCTGTTTAAAAAATCTAATGAGATTTGTGTTTTTTCTGGGGCTGGAATAGTATGAAATTTCAGCCCCGATTTTCTTAATGCATCATTTCATAGGCCTTGATCAGTTCTGCAATATTGGTTACATCAAGCTTTTGAAAAATTCTCTTTTTATAAGTGCTCACCGTAGACATCTGGATATTGAGCCTGTTGGCAATTTCAAGATTACCGTTGCCGTCTGCCAGAAGTTTAAAAATTTCATATTCTCTCGATGATAGCTTTTCTACCGGATTATTTCTCTTGTTTTGAATAATAAGGCCAATCAGCTCTGCAGGGTAGAAATATCCTTTTTCGATGACCGTTTTTACAGCATTCTTAATTTCTTCTTCACTGCTTTGTTTATTCAGATAGCCTTCAGCACCTTCTCTGATATACTGGATGGCAACATCCTTGTCATATCCTGAGAATATGAGAATCTTAAGGTCATTTTGTATATTTTTAAGCTCCGGAACCATTTTTTTATACTGAGTTCCTGGCATATCAATATCTAAAATAAGAAGATCATACCGTTGACCTTCCAGTTTCTTTTTCACCTGGTCATAATTTTCTGCAAAATCTATACGGATGGCCGGATAAGCAGTTTCAAGAACCAAAGAGGTGCCTGCCCTTACTACATAATGATCATCAGCGATTAAAATTCTTTCATTCATAGAGATTAGTTTTTATTGAGTGTTATTTCCACAACAGTTCCTTTAGGCTGGTTTTGTCTGAAACTCATTTCGGCATTGATCTTTTTTACCAGATGGATGACCATATGCAGCCCAAGACCTTTTCCTTTGAAGCTGGGGGTTTCCTGTTTAGGATTTCTGAACAGGTTCATGTAAATGTCAATCTGTTCTGCAGACATTCCTGTTCCTGTATCAGTAATTATTATGGTGGATTTTTGTGGATTTTCGGTAATATTTAGGGTTATATTTCCTTCAAAAGTATTTTTTACGGCGTTATCAAGGATGTTATGAATAATAGCAGTCAAAATACTTTCATTTACCTGAGAATAAACGGTGTGCTCAGTAAGGTTGGTAATTGTTGTCCCTTTTTCTTTGGCGATTTCACAGAATAGTCTGTTCTTGATTTCCAGGATTCTGTTGATGGGATATTCCTTCTCTTCAAAAATATTTTCAGCCTTATAAAGCTCAGTGTATTCTTTTAAATTCAGCGTAAACTGATAAAGCTGTTCTGAAGATTTATAAATACTGTCAAAATACTTTTTCTGAAGCTCCACATCATCAGACTCATGAAGTTTCTGGGAGAGCATGGCAATAAACCTGATAGGAGTGGTAATATCGTGGCTGATGGTTTCCACCAGTTTTTTCTGATATTCCGTTTCTTTCTGCAAATTGTTTTTCACAACCTCCAGGTGAAGAGAAGTTTCCTTTAGTTCAGAGTTTTTATTGTGAACAATCTGTTTTAAAGCTTTATTTTTTATCCTTAAAAAATTGGTGGTTAACTGAACGATAACAATGATTATGATAAGGATAATAATGGAAGCAGACACTCTGAAAAGTAATGTCTGATAAAAAAGAGGATGAATTTTGAAACGTATTGTTTTTTCTTCATACTTTCCATCCGGAGAAATAAGGATTCTTACACTGAGTGTATATTCACCGGGAGAAAGATTACTGATGGTATATTTTAATTCTTTTCCTGCAGCGATCTTTTCCCATTCAGTGTTTTCTTTTCCTGATATTTTGGCCTCAATATAAAGGTTTTCAAGATTAGAAAAATAAGGAATGTCAATAAAGATATCCGCTGTTTTATAATTATTCTTTAACTCAAGAAGCTGATGAAAATACTGAGGCTCAGCATTCCCGATTTTCACCCTTTCAATGTAAATTTTATTTCTTTCCGGATAATAAGAATGAACACTTTCCGGATTGAAAAATACAAAACCATCCATAGAAGGAAATACAAAGTCTCCATTCTCCAAAGCATAAGCGTTAGGCTCAGAACTTCCATTGAATTCATTGGTCAGAAAGCCGTCTTTTTTGGTGATACGGTAATAGAAAACCGGAGTTTTTTTGTCTTCTGCATAGTCCAGCAACTGCTTCTTAGGAACCTTAAACATTCCGTTATTCGAAGATATCCAATAATATCCCTTTTGGTCTTCAAGAATATAATGGGCCGACTGGAGGTAATTATTACAGTCGTTCGGCATCTTGATAAGCTTATGATTCCTGAAAAGATAGAATCCGTTTTTATTTGTAGTAATCCATATCAGATTATCCTTTGTTTTGATGATGCTTTTAACATGGATGTTTTTGATTAAGGGAGTTATGGTATTACTTCCCAGCATTACGGAATAAAGGCCGTCGCTGTTTCCGGTCAGAATTTCATTGTCGCTGTACTGAAAAAAAATATTCACGAAACTTTTAAAAGTATAAGTGAAATCCGGTTGGGCAAACATATCTTTTTTGTGAAGATAAAGCTGGGTACCCGAAAGATCTGTAAAGGTGGTACCATAAAGATTTCCACTTTTCATAAACGTTTCAAACCCTTTTTTAACAAAAATGGAATCCTTCTTTTTATACCCTGAATTTTTATAAAACCTGATAATACTGTTTCTCTTTTTGATCAGAATATTCCCGGAATTGTCATACATCATCATATAATTGTCATTGCTTCCGAAAAGGTGTTTCTTAACAATCCCGTTTCTCCCAAATTCTGTCCCGTCCTCAGCAATGATTGTACTTTGGCTGAAGGGAAGAGAGGCAAAATATACATTATTAGAAAAATCAGCCTCTTTTTTTGAAACATAGAAATTGGAAAGTTGAAGTACGTTCAATCCGTTATTGAGGGTTCCCAGATATAATTTATTGAAATTTTTATCATAAAACATGGAACAGTAGGAGTGATTTCCGATTTCCTCAAAATTTACAAGAAATTTCAGGCGAAGATCCTTTTCATTTCCTTCTAATAAATAAATGTTATCATGATTGATAATAAAAGTCTGATTGGTAATCTGCTGCCAATAGATTTTAGTGTCAGGATGATTAAAAAGAGTAGGTTTATCAGAAACGGAAAGATGTCCTTTGTAGATAGAATAGGTTTTTCTTTTTTTCAGATCATTGATGAAAAGATGTTCATTCAGTACAAAAATATAATTCAGATCTTTATTGGTAAAAGGGAGGGCAATCTTTATTTCTTTTTTCCCTTCCTTATAGATGATGGCATTCTTTTCTGTAAAATGATAAACAGAATTTTTAAGCTGAATAAAATACTGAATGTCACTATGGAAGTCTGATGTGATGATATTATTGGCAATACGGTACAGGATATCCGTACCATTGGAAAAGGTCATTTTATCTCCGGAGGTAAGTCTTGCCAGCCTTGGAAATCTGTTTTTAATAATGATTTTATTTTCCTGAAAATTGTTAAGAACTGTTATACTGTCAAGAAGCGGGTCACCAATAAATTCCCCAAAATGGAGATTATTTACCCTAAAATTATCAAAAGTAATAAAGGAACTCCCGTCATACCGTACCAGTCCGTTTTCTGTAGAAATCCAGATGAAGCCATATTTGTCTTTGACAATGGCCTTTGCACTGCTTTGTGGAAGCCCATTATCTATGTTGTGCCACGTAGATGTATAGTGCTGCCCGGAAATGTTTAGATAGATGCAAGCAAAAATTAATGCCCAAACTCTCATATATGTGCAAAACTGATCTATATCTGCTGCTAATGCAATAGACGGTTAATAATAGTATTTGTACAAGTCGAAGTTTTTTTAATGGGCAGGAACGATTGAAAATAAATTTTTATCATTGAAGTTTTCTGGTCTTTTGTGTTTTATATTTTTTGATCGTGTAAAAATAGTGAAATTATGGAGATAAATTAGTATTGCATGATCTGTTTTCTGTAAGTTTTATCATGCAGTGTAGGCAATAATTCATTTAAAAAAATTTAAAACATTATCATATTTCAATAATAAGTGATAAATTTATGTTGAATTCGTTTTGAATTTTCTTTTACAGATCCCAGTATTATGCTGGATTTGTGACTTCTTTTAGAATTTTATAAATGATAAATCGTGTTGTATTGGAATGTTTTTTTTATCAATTTATTGACTAACGACTGATATTTTGTTTAATTGATTTTTTGTAGTAAAAATTTGACAAAAAATATGAGGTTTATTCTACATGACAACCTTGTCAGGGCTTATGAATATTCATATTTTTGCAAAAATATTCTCATCACAAGTAAAGAAACTTTATTGTCAAAATAATGATTCTAAGAACACAAACGGTTTTATCTCAAAAACAAAAGGGACTGTATTAAAAGTAAACAGTCTCTTTTTTATATTTCACATTCTAATCGTATTTTTAACAAAAAAACCTCCCGGAAATGATGGGAGGTGAATAAAATTAACTGTATATTGAAATGTAATTCAATCATTATTTATGAGTTTCAAGCCACTTCAGCCTGCGTTCGTCCGGCAGATGCTTTACCTGGAAGTTTTCAAAAACAGCATTGAATCCTTCTCCGTCAGGGCAGGCAGCCATTAAGCCAACCATTACAGGAGTGTTGTCCTGTAAAGGCGCATTTCTCATCATGATATAATTTTTGTCATCAAAAGAATAAAATATCTCTACTGCATCCAGTCTTCTCACTGCTTTTATCCATAGGGCAGAAGGTGTTTTTTCTAAAGTAATGACACTCCAGTCACTTTTATTGTGGGTTACCACAGTGCTGAGATTGTATTTGCCATCTACAAATTCTACTCCGGCTTTGATGTAATGTTCTTTATCTGTTCTCAGCATCAGACCCATTTGGTCAAATCTGGCTTTATAACTGCCGGTTATTTTTACTTTTGCTTCAAATTCGCCACCATAGGTCGTGTAATAAAAGGGAGCGTCATCTACCGTAAATCCGTAGTGCGAAACCCTCCAATAATCACTCTGCGGTGTTACAAACATGGAAAGGCTGTTGTTTTTGATTTCCCATTTTTCAGGTTCATTAAACCAGGTCATTTTCTCCAGAGTCTGGGCAGAAAACTTTTGAATCAGGAATAAGGTGCAAAAGCCGAAAATCAGTTTCTTCATTCTCTTTAGGATAAGTTCTAAGCGTAAATTATTATTTTAGCAAAAGTATTATTAAACTTCATTTGCGTCAATACTGATAAATAACCATTATGGAAATCCGTGAACAGCTTAGTGATAAATTACTGGATAATGCCTCCAAAAAATGCCTGCTTGATATAGAAGCCTATAAACAGAGGGCGCTTGTATATTCCCAGATGGAAGGAGCGATATGTGTGCTCAGTGATATGCAGGAGAATAAAAGTTATATTTATAAATCCCATGCTGCCGCCGAATTAGGACTTACGATGGGAGAGAATCCTACAGAAATAGAGAGTATCTGGGAAGAAGAAATGCTGAAAAAGATACATCCCGACGACCGGTTGAAAAAGTATATTCATGAACTCCGTTTTTTCAAATTATTGGATGCTGTTGAAATGGAGGAGCGTGCAGCATACAGTGTGGTGTCAAAAATAAGAATGAAAGATAAAAGAGATGAGTACCGATGGGTGAAACATCGCATGTTTTACATGTATTCTCCTTATAATGGGAGGTTAAGATTTGCGCTTTGTCTTTATAATATTGCTATTTCTTCCTCTTCAGTTTCTGATTTTTTGATTATTAATACAATAAAGGGTGACGTTGTTGTTAAAGATAAGCTTGATTACAAAAATATTTTAAGTCCCAGAGAACTGGAAGTTTTAAAATATGTAGGAGAGGGATATACAAGCAAACAAATTGCAGATCTTCTTTCCATAAGCATTAATACAGTAAGCAGACACCGTCAGAATATTCTGGAAAAGCTGAAAGTGAAAAATTCTACCCAGGCTTTTAAAGATAGTTTTTCTTAAATATTCAGATCCCAATATCCGAAAAGTTCACCATGTTATGTTGTATCTTATGAGTAATTTTATACCTTGAGTACACATTAGCATGAACCAACGTGATGAAAAGAAGTGAAGAAATTACCTCTCAGTATTTTACTTTTCTGGATAATCATATCCAGGGTGTGATCTCCGGAACGATTCCGGAATTTATGGAACTGAATGAAATTGCCAGTGAACTTGCGCTGTCACATAAACATCTTACGGATACGGTAAAAAAAGAAACCGGCCGGCATCCTTGTTTTTTTTATGATGAAAAGATTATTCAGCAGGCTAAAGAGATGCTTATTGTTACCGATAAGTCGATAGCAGAAATCGCCCGGATTTTTACTTATGATCCGTCCAACTTTTCAAAATTTTTCAAAAAAATGACCGGCTTTACTCCCGGAAATTTCAGAAATTCTCAAAAAGTTTAAATTGACTACTTTTTTTGTTTAATATTGTTGTTGCAAGAGATTTGCGCTGTTTTTTGTCTCAGGATAGGGATTTGAACGCTCGAATTATTGTGTTTTTTAATGCTGTTTAGTGAATTAAAATGTTAAAATAACAGAAAAGTAATCTTTTATAAATGAGTTGTTTGTGAAAAATAATTACATTTTTTTATTATTTATGTATTAATATTTCTTTATTATTTACTTTTTTTATTAAATTTAGGTAAGGAAAAACTAATTAATTCAAAAGCGAAAAACGTTAAAAAAGATAGATGTATATTTAAATACTTTGGTTTCCAGATAATAAGATAAAAATATTGTGTCTTTAATAATATTTAATCTTAATAAGGGAGCTTAGGCCCTTTAAATAGTTATATATTTGTTTTTTTAACCACAACAAACAAGATTAAGGATGAGCATCAATTTCACAACAGCAACTATTAAAGACTTTGAGAATATACCAGACAATGATATGGCTCAAAGGGCTGAAATATTTTATGAATATTTAGACTATGTAAAGTCTAATGGACACATGAATTACAGACTGAAGAATACTTCAGGAACCAATGCAATACTGAATGTAAACATTGCAAACCACAACAGAGAGTTTGTTAGTTTCGTATCAAGTGATTATTTGGGATTTACACAACACCCAAAAGTAAAACAAGCTGCAATTGAGGGAATAGAAAAATATGGTACCGGTACAGGAGCCACTCCTCTTATCGGCGGATATTTTGATTACCACAATGCTTTAGAAAAGAAAATTTCAAGCTTTTTTAAAAGAACAGAAGATGAAGCCGTAGTATTTACTACAGGTTATACTGCTAATAGTGCGAGTTTACAATGCTTAATGCAGAAAGAAGATCTTGCTATTTTAGATATGGCTGTACATGCAAGTGTGCACGAAGGATGTGCTTTTACCAATAAAAAAACATTTCCACACAATAATTTGGAATCTTTGGAACACATTTTGAAGGTATCTGAAAATCTGTACCGTACGAAACTCGTTATTGTGGACGGAGTGTATTCCCAGGATGGTGATACCTCCCGTATTAATGAGATCTATGACCTTGTGAAAAAGTACAATGCCTTTCTAATGGTAGACGACGTACACGGTGTCGGTATCCTTGGAGAAACAGGAAGAGGTACTTTGGAACAGGCTGGATTATTGAATAAAGTGGATATCATCACAGGTACATTCAGCAAAACATTTGGAAATCTGGGAGGATATGTTATTGCAGATAAAAAAATAGCAGCATTCATCAGATTCCATTCACGTCAGCAGATCTTCTCAGCTACAGCTCCACCATCATCCGCAGGAATCGTTAAAGCCATTGATTTAATTGATGAAGAACCTATCTGGAGAGAAAAACTCTGGAATAACATCAATTATTTTAAAAAAGGACTTGACGATTTAGGATTAGATACAGGCGTTACCTGTTCCGCAATTATTCCCGTTAAAATTGGAGATCCTTATGTAACAGGAGAAGCCGGAAAACTACTAATAGAAAAAGGAATCTATACCAACCCGATTCTTTACCCGGCTGTACCAAGAAAAGATGCGCGTATCAGGATGAGTGTGACTGCAAGACATGAAAAAGAACATCTCGACAAAACGCTTAACGCGTTTGATGATATTAATAAAAAATTGCATATTGCGAAAAAATAATAATTATGCCTAGAAAAGTAGTGCAGGGTCCCATTAGGGACAAAGAAAAAACAAAACAGAAACTGCTTGCTGCAGTTGGTAAAATTTTAAGAGTAAAAGGATATTCCGGATTAAAAGTAAGCAAAATAGCTGCCGTTGCCGGATTTGATAAAAAATTGATCTATGAGTACTTTGGAAGTACTGATAAGCTGATCGATGAATATATCAAATCTCAGGATTACTGGAGCCAGGTCAACCAGGATGTTGATATGGATTTTTCTGACGGTGGACATGAACTTACCAAAATGGTGGTATTGAACCAGTTCGAAAACCTGAAGAAAAATAAAGAGCTTCAGAAAATTATCCTTTGGGAGCTTTCAGAAAGCAAGCCTATCCTTAAAAAATTAGTTGAACAACGTGAAGAAGTAGGAGAAGTTTTATTTGGAAACATCTCAGATCCTTACTTTGGAGAAGGAGTGGCAACAAGACACAGGGCAATTATGGCCTTAATTGTTTCCGGGGCTTACTATCTTAACCTTTATACAGGATACAACGCAAACAAATTTTGTGGTATTGACCTGAAAACTGAAGAAGGAAGAAAAGAGATAGAAAGCGCTATTGTTGAGTTGATCGACTTTGCATACAGCAAGAAAAAGTAGAACTTAAAAGTTTTCCGATTTGAGCACAAATACATTTTTTGTTGATAATTTGAAAACTTTTAATTTTCAAATTAAAACTATATTTCTTACTTTTGGCCAATGGAAAATTTTATAGTATCTGCAAGAAAATATCGTCCTCAGGAGTTTGATACTGTTGTAGGGCAATCTCATATTACGGATACTTTAGAACATGCAATTGAAGAAAGCCAATTAGCTCAGGCATTGCTTTTTTGTGGTCCTCGTGGTGTAGGTAAAACTACTTGCGCCAGAATTCTGGCAAGAAAGATCAATGAGAAAGATGGCTCGGTTTCAGAAGATGGCTTTGCGTATAATATCTATGAGCTGGATGCTGCATCCAATAACTCTGTAGATGATATCAGGGAACTGATAGATCAGGTACGTTTTGCACCTCAGGTGGGTAAATACAAAGTATATATCATCGATGAGGTTCATATGCTGTCTTCTGCCGCTTTCAATGCTTTCCTTAAAACGCTGGAAGAACCGCCAGCTCATGCTATTTTTATTTTGGCAACTACGGAGAAACATAAAATTATTCCAACAATTTTATCCCGTTGTCAGATCTATGACTTCAAACGAATTACCATTGAAGACATCCAGAGTCATCTGAGAAACATTGCCCAAAAAGAAAATATCCAGTACGAAGATGATGCCTTGTATCTGATTGCTCAGAAAGCTGATGGTGCTTTACGAGATGCGCTTTCTATCTTCGACAGGCTTTCTACTTTTTCCCAGAAAAACATTACGCTTACCAAAGCTGCTGAAGTACTGAATATTTTGGATTATGATCAATATCTGAATATTGTGGATCTCGCCAAGGAAAATAAAATTCCTGAAGTGCTTTTCGCATTCAATGAGATTGTAAAAAAAGGTTTTGATCCTCATATTTTTATAGCGGGATTAGGAAATCATTTCAGAGACCTGATGATGGCACAGAATGCTTCCACTATGGAACTTATTGAAGTAGGAGAGAAGACAAAAGCCAAATTCGTAGAACAGGGACAAAAGTGGGTCGCCCAACAGCTTATTGATGGTATTGAGATCTGCAACCATGCCGATATTAATTATAAGAATTCGAAAAACCCAAGACTTACGGTTGAAATTGCATTAATGCAGCTGGCTTCACTGACAGCTAATTTAGGCGATACTAAAAAAAAAAGTTCCTGATTCTAGCTCCGTTTCTCAGTGAGAAACTGGAAGTGAAAATGCCTGAAAAAACTCAGGAAAAGAAAAACGTTCAAGTAGAACAGCAGCCTGTAGTTTCTCAGACAGCTCAGGAAACTTCAGTAACAAAAACAACAAAGCCATTGTCTAGGCCGGGAATTTCTTCCGGTTTCAGCATCAATTCTTTCCTGAATAAAGAAGATAAAGTAGAAACAACAGAAAACGTTGTTGTGAGAACTGAAAATCTTCCGCAAAACCATTTTACAGATACTGATCTGCAGATGGAATGGAAAATTATGCTTAAACAACTCCAGAAAAAAGATAGTTTTGTATTTAATGCAGTAAAAACTTTCAAACTGGAAAAAGCTGAGGAAAATAAAATTAAAGTTTTATTTCCTTCAGATTCGGCTAAAGTAGAATTTGATAAAATAAGTGGAGAATTTTTTAATCATTTTAAAAGAAAAATTCAAAATCATATTATTGAGATAGAATATGTCAGAGACGTTGAAAATCTGAAGATTGAGGTGGTAACTAAGAGGAAGATGTTTGAAAAATTCATCGAAAAAAATCCACTTTTGAAAGATCTTGATGATTTAATGAAGTTTGATTTGACATAATTTTTATATATTTGTCAAATATTTCTGTCGAAAATGAGTTTTTGACAAAAACAATGTACAACCAGAAAAGCTAAAACAAAGGCATTTCTAGAATAAAATGGAAAAATTGACTAACACATATCTGTCTTTTTTTGCACCCGCTAATTACTTTTTTAGCGGTTATTTTAGTTTTTCTGCTTCTTATTATAGAAATTTCAGAACGTATTACCGATTTTATTGGTACTGTTAACTGAATTTCTTTCCAAAAAATACAGGAGAAGTAGAGCCCTATTATTTTCCTGATTCCTTTAAATAATTTTGAACGGCATTTTTTGAAAAGAATTATAAATTAAATTTTATAATCCAAAGGGCTATTGCTGTCAACGAAAAAATTATAGATACAAAAACAATAAAATTTAGAATATGAATTTAAATGATTTGAAAAATGAGTGGATCGATGGGCTTACACAGCCTCTAATGATTGCAGGACCATGTAGTGCTGAAAGTGAAGCTCAAATGCTTGAAACGGCTAGGAGGATTAAAGAATCTAATGCCAATGTGTCAGTTTTCCGTGCAGGAATCTGGAAACCCCGCACCAAACCTAACGGTTTTGAAGGAGTAGGAGTGATTGGTTTGAACTGGCTAAAAAAAGTAAAAGAAGAGTATGGTTTTAAAACAGCTACTGAAGTTGCCAATGCACATCACGTGTTTGCCGCTTTAGAAGCAGACGTGGATGTTCTTTGGATCGGAGCTCGTTCTACAGTGAATCCATTTACTGTACAGGAAATTGCAATGGCTTTAAGAGGAACTGATAAACCTGTATTCGTAAAAAACCCTGTTAATCCGGATCTTGCATTATGGATCGGAGCTTTGGAAAGACTTTTAGGTCAGGACATTAAAAATCTTGGGGTAATCCACAGAGGATTTTCAACATACCAGAAAACAAAATACAGAAACAATCCGAACTGGCAGATTGCGCTTGATTTCAAGAGCCAGTTTCCGAATATTCCAATGCTAATCGACCCTTCTCACATTTGTGGAAACAGAACTGGTCTTGCTGATATTACACAGGAAGCACTTAACGTAGGATACCAGGGAGCGATCATTGAATCTCACTGCAATCCTGATGAAGCATGGAGTGATGCTTCTCAGCAGATTACTCCTGAGGTTCTTGCAGAACTTATTGGTAACCTGAAAGTAAGAAACTCTAATCTTGCAGGTTTTGAAGGAGAAATGGGCAGACATAGAACTTTAATCTCAGATCTTGACTTCCAGTTAATTGAACTTCTTTCTCAAAGAATGAAAATTTCTGAAAAAATCGGTAAACTTAAAAAGGAAAACGATATTGCAATCTTCCAGCCTGAACGTTGGAAAGTAATCACAGAATACGCTACTCAAAAAGCGAAAGAAACAGGAATGTCTCAGGAGTTTATTGAAAAAGTATTCAAAGCAATTCACGAAGAATCTATCGAAGTTCAGAACAATATTATGATCGAGAGATAGATTGCGGATAATAGGTAAGAGGTTATCAAGCTTTTACTAAATTTTTCGCCTGAAAAAATTATTTAGGGCTTAGCCATCAGGATGCAGGGCAATTGAAACATGTGTTTTTAAACCTATTTCCTGAATGCTAAGCCCTAATTGCGTATATTTGCACCAGCATTATCTATGAAAGGAAAAATCATTAAATCTACAGGCAGTTGGTACCAGGTTTTGGAATTGGAAACAAATAAAATTTTCGAGGCCAGAATCAGGGGGAAATTCAAATTAATCAAAACAAGACTTACCAATCCACTTGCTGTAGGAGATTTTGTTGAGTTTCAGCTGGAACAGGATGATATCGCGTGGATCACGAAAATTGAACCAAGAACCAACTACCTGATCAGGAAATCAGTAAACCTTTCAAAAGAAGCCCATATTATTGCTTCCAATATTGATTTGGCTTGCTTTATCTTTACATTGAAACATCCTGAAACATCTTTAGGATTTCTTGACAGGTTTCTGGCATGCTGTGAAGCCTATAATATTACACCGGTTATTCTTTTTAATAAAATGGATGTTCTCCACGAGGAGGAAATTGAAATTGTAAAAGACGTTGAATTCTTATATCAGGAAATAGGATACGAAACCCTGGAAATTTCTTCCTACTCAAAATTAAATCTGGATCAGCTTCAGGAGGTTCTTAAAGATAAAACTTCAGTATTTTTCGGCCACTCAGGTTGTGGGAAATCTACTTTGGTGAATGCTTTACAGCCAGGACTGAATTTAAAAACATCTGAAATTTCCGATACTCACCTGAAAGGAAAACATACAACAACTTTTGCACAGATGCATTTCTGGGATTTTGGCGGAAATGTTATTGATACGCCTGGTGTTCGTGAATTTGCCATGATTGATATTGAAAAAGAAGAGGTGCAGCATTACTTTCCTGAGATTTTCAAAAAAAGAGAAGAGTGCAAGTTTCATAACTGCCTTCACGTGAATGAGCCTAAATGTGCTGTTATGGATGCCCTTGAAACAGGAGAAATTCAACATTCACGCTATGCCACTTACATTAAATTGATGGATGAAGCAGAAGAAGCTTCTCAAAAATAAATAGCAACAGATATTTACTTTTTAATAATTACAGATTGATTCGGACAATCTGTACATTCCTGTTTTTCATTATGTGAGAATTATATTCTGACAATTTGCTTCTTTAAAGATTGGATTTAATACTTTCTTAAACTATATATTTTTTTTGATTATTTTTTTTAGTTTTTAATGAAAAAAAATCTGTTTTTAGATAACTCTACTTTTCAATATTGCTTTTTTGGCAGATAACTCCACTTTTGTCATATTTTGGGTGGAAAGAAAAGTAATATTTTAGAAAACCGTTCAATTGTATTAATTGAAATAAAATCGGAAATAACCTTAAATATAGATCTATATTACGTTATAAATTACATAATTAATAAAAAACAGCCCTGTTTTTTGAAAATAAAAAACCCAGCCGAAGCTGGGTAAAAACTAATAACCATGAAAACTCAAATTAAACATGAGAATCGCAATAGAACAAACAATTACTGTGCCAAAGATTGCTTTAAGATTTCTTAATAAAAGTTATTTTTATGTTAAAAAAAAATTAAAATAAAAATCAAAGATATTTTTTGTAATTTTGCGCCATTAAAAAAATATACATTTATGTCTAACATTACATTCACTATGATTAAGCCTGATGCAGTTGCTGACGGACATATCGGTGCTATATTGGGTAAGATTGCTGAAGGAGGTTTTAAAATCAAAGCTTTAAAATTAACTCAGCTTACAGTTGCTGATGCAAAAAAATTCTATGAAGTACATGCTGAAAGACCATTTTATGGAGAATTAGTAGAATTCATGAGCTCTGGTCCTATCGTTGCAGCAGTTTTAGAAAAAGATAATGCAGTTGAAGACTTTAGAACATTAATCGGTGCTACTAACCCTGCAGAAGCTGCGGAAGGTACTATCAGAAAAATGTTTGCAAGAAGCATCGGAGAAAATGCTGTTCACGGTTCAGATTCTAACGAGAATGCATTAATCGAAGCTCAGTTCCATTTTTCAGGAAGAGAGATTTTCTAAGAAAATCATCTTACAAAATAAAAAATCCGGAGAATTTTCTCCGGATTTTGTTTTTATATGAATTCTTATTTCAAACCTTATTAAAGGTTGTTTTCAATGGCTCCTACATTTTCTCTGTACAGTTCTAGAGGTTTATTAAGCAGAACGGCAATAACAGTCATTTGTTTATCTAATCTTTCTTTAGGAATATCAATATAAATAATTCCTGGCCGGTCACTCCAGTAAAGTTTATTGTAAATAGTATGGCTGAGCATACTGCCATCGCCTACGATTCTTATTCGTGAAATGTCATTTTTTATTCCTTTCAGAGCGATAGGACCGGTAGGCGTTCCTTCCACAAAGAGATAAAGAGTCTGTTTGTCTTTTGATAAAGCACTCATTCCCGGATAATGACCCGCCGGAAGACCTTTTCCTGTCTCAAATAATGCTTCTGCATGTTTGCTTATCCATTCCAGGGTTTCTGGATTTCTGTTAGGCGTTTTTTTTATTTGCATGCCAAGACCGTCATTGGTCAAGCCTTCATGGGTCAGTACATTATTATCATAATTCAACGTATTGGCTATGTCATAGGCCGCTTCCTGGGCATTCTTTTTATTCAGTATTTCAACTAGAGAGTGTTCTTCTTTCTTAAAATCTTTTATAAATACGGGAGGAGCATCAAAAATAAGTTCTGCCACAGTGACATCTTTGTCAAATTTCACCTTAGAAAAATTTAGGGTCAATGTTTTTTCTGGGTTATAATCCACTTTAACGGAAGCTGATGGATTTCCGATGATTTTTACGGAAAGAGGTTGGGTTGCCAATCCATAGATTTTTGTAAAATTTTTGGCTTCTTCAAGATAAAGGAATAACGACTTTTTAGAAGTTGATAAAGATGATTTTCCTTTGTAATTATCAAAAGGAATTCCGCGGGTTGTTTCATAGATGGCCTGCTGGTTTTTTGAAGTCCAGCGTCCAAGGTTTTTTAGAATTTCAACTTGTTCTTCAGGAATGGTGCCGTCTGATTTTGGACCGATATCAAGCAGAAGGTTTCCTCCCATGCTTATGACGTCTGCAAGGGTTCTGACAATCATATTGGGAGTCTTATAATTTTTGTCATAAGGTTGATATCCCCAGGAATCATTCATGGTGTAACAAAGTTCCCAGTAAGGATTTTGCGGGGGAATAACAGGAATGCCCTGTTCGGGGGTATCATAATCTCCATGATTGTTAAGTCTGGAATTGATAATAATATCAGTATTGTGTTTCCTGAGCAAATCTATGGTTTGAGTCGTTTTCCATTCTTCAGAAGTGTGTTCCCAGTTTCCATCAAACCAAATAAGATCCGGAGAATATTGCGTAGACAACTCGTTAAGCTGATCCTGATAATAACGGATGAAATTCTGCCACAGTGTCGGATTATTTTTTACTTCATACCGTAGTTTTGTCCGGGTATTGATATCATAATAAGGATGGCTCCAATCCGGTAAAGAGAAATAAAGACCTGTTTTTAATCCGGATTTTTTAATTGCGGAAATAAAAGGACTTAGAACATTTTTTTTTGCCAGAGAATTTTGAGGAATACTTATTGCCTTTTCTGCCTTTGAATTCCACAAGGAAACACCGTCATGATGTTTTGTGGTAATGACAGCATATTTTGCTCCGGATTCTTTAATCAGGTTGACCCATTGTTCCGGCTGGTATTTTGAAGCTGAAAAACCATTCAGCTGTTTCATATAATTTTCGTGATTAATATAATTATTGAAGAATGACCAGGATTCGGAGATTCCATTAACGGAGTAAATTCCCCAATGAATAAAAATACCCAGTTTGGCATTTTTAAACCACTCCATTTTTTTGCTGTTGTCAACTGTTTGAACCTGGGCATCGGTATGATATGCAGAAAATACCAATCCAAGGAAAACAGCTTTAATCAGACTGCTTTTCATATATAGATTTATTTGAACATTAAATATAGATAAAGAAAACATTACAGCAATAGTTTCTTGTTATTTAATCATTCCTGTTAAAGCGTTTGTTTTTTATTGTATTTTTAAAAACTGAGCAATTGAAGTTTTGTTTTCACAATAAAATGGAAATGGAACGTTTCTTGTAAAATTTATCTGAAAAAAGCAATTATGAAAATTCCGGCAATATTAATGGCAAGTTTATTAGCAGTAGGTGTATCTGCACAGACTACTAAACCTGAAACTAAAACGAAAAAGCCTGTTAGAAAAGTAAAGAAAGCAACTTCTCAGGATACGGTTGAAAAGAAAAAACCGGGAGCTCCTAAGCCAGATGTAAAAAAAGATACGCTTGTGCTTCGTGGACATGGCTGTCCGGCCTGCGGAATGGGATAGGAGATGAGAAAGCCAATGTTAGGAGTGTCAATGATGGCGGAAGCAGATTTTGTTTCTGCTATTTTGCAGTTGTTGCAAAATAATTCCATAGAAGTGATGGAGTGGTCTTTTGACACCCTTTATCATGCCCATGAACCGGATTGGCTTCACGATTTACTGAATTTTTACGCAGAAAATGACCGTTTGATAGGCCATGGAGTGTACTATTCTTTGTTTGATGCGAGATGGACAGAAAGGCAGGAAGAATGGCTAAAAAAATTAACAGAAGAAGTCAGTCTGCGGAAATACAATCATATTACGGAACATTTTGGTTTCATGAATACTGAAAATTTTCATCAGGGAGTGCCGTTGCCGGTATCTTTACATCCCAAAACTTTAGAAATAGGACAGGACAGATTATACAGGCTTCAGGAAGCGGTGAATATTCCTGTAGGTATAGAAAATCTGGCGTTTTCATTTTCCATCGATGATGTGAAAGAACAGGGTGTTTTCCTTGATAAACTTACGGAAGGCACAAAGGGTTTTCTGATTCTCGATCTCCATAATATTTACTGCCAGTCCTGTAACTTTGGAGTACCGATTCAGGAAATCATTAATTTGTATCCTTTGGATAAAGTAAAAGAAATCCATCTTTCGGGTGGGAGCTGGCAGGATAGTGTGTATGGGGACAAACAGGTGAGGAGAGATACACATGATGATGTTATTCCTCAGGATATTCTTTCTGTTTTGCCATCTGTACTTACACAATGTCAAAATCTGGAATATATTATTATTGAAAGACTTGGAGATACGGTAAAAACAGAAGAAGAAAAAGATAATTTCCTGAATGATTTTAATACCGTAAGCAAGATTATTGAAACTTCAGACTGGAAAGTGAAAGGAAAAAACGGCTGGAGTAAAAGGGAAATGAAACTTTCGGAGAAGCCTTTAGAAAACCTGGTTTTATATGAGGAGCAATCCAGACTGACCAAGCTTCTTTTTGATAATGTAGAAGTGAAAGCCATTAAAGATCAGGATTTTCATTATTTTAAAACAGAAAACTGGGATGCCGAAATGATTCTTACCGCCCAGAACATCATTAAAAAATGGAATCCTTATTAATTCTATTCTGGTAACCAAAATCAAATTATATGAAAATGACAACACTAGTATTGATCATTACCGCTGTCCTCACTGCTTTGATAGGAGGACTTTTCTATGCTTATTCATGCTCCGTTGTGCTCGGGCTTGGAAAACTTTCTGATACAGAATACCTGAAGGCAATGCAGAGTATCAACCGGGAAATCCTGAATCCTGTTTTCTTTATGAGTTTTATGGGGACTGTAATTCTCCTTCCCATGTCTACTTTTTTATTTCGTGGACAGCAGCCTGTTTTTATTTTTCTTCTGCTGGCCACATTAGCCTATCTGATTGGAGTTTTTGGAGTAACGGTGGCGGGAAATGTTCCTATGAATGATGCTTTAGATAAGTTTGATATCTCCAATTCCACAGCAGAAGCAATCAGGCAGATGCGGGAAAACTTTGAAAACAGATGGAATTTTCTGAATAATATAAGAACAGTCTTTTCTGTTATTTCTATCATTTTTGTGATCTGTGCCTGCATCTGGAACAGAGATGTGTGAAAAATATAATGGAATTAAGTGAAAATACTTACCGATCAGATTCGGTATTTCTACGGATGTGCAGGTTTGGTTTTATTCGGATCTTTGTGTTGTTAGTATGACAGTTTTAAACATTTTCAATACTTTGAAAAAAAGATTATAACCAAGACGACTTAAATTCCCAAACAAGAGAAAAGGCAGCCAATGGCTGCCTTTTGTGTATGATAAGAATAATCTATCAGATCTTTAAAAGTTCAATTGTTCTTTCAGGGCTCTCAGTTGAGAAAACAGCATTTCCTGCAACCAGAACATCTGCCCCCGCTTCAAATAATTTGGATGCGTTGTCAAGATTTACTCCTCCATCTATCTCGATAAGTGCAGTGGAATTGTTGCTTAAGATCAGATCTTTGGTTTCAGCAATCTTTTTGTATGTGTTTTCAATGAATTTCTGACCTCCAAATCCTGGATTCACACTCATTAATAATACAAGATCCACATCAGCAATAATGTCTTCAAGCATTAATACCGGAGTAGAAGGGTTTAAAACCACACCCGCTTTTGCTCCTTTACTCTGAATGTGATGGATAGTTCTGTGAAGGTGGGTACATGCCTCATAATGTACAGAAATAAGATCTGCACCATGGTTGATGAATTCATCAACATATTTCTCAGGCTCTACAATCATCAGGTGGACATCTACAAATTTTTTAGCATGCTGCTGAACGGTTTTCATTACCGGAAAACCAAATGAAATGTTAGGTACAAATCTGCCGTCCATTACATCAATGTGGAACCAGTCGGCCTGAGAATTGTTCAGCATTTCAATATCTCTTTGCAGATTCCCAAAGTCTGCAGATAAAAGGGATGGAGCAATAAGCTTCGTTTTCATTTTTACTTTATATTAGATATTTAGAGTCAGGAATCAAGAACCAAAACATGGTCAAAACAGGTGTTTTTATGTGTGTATTTCGGTTATCTTGAATCTTGTGTCTGGCATCTTGATTCTATTAATGATATTTCAGTTTCATTTCCGGTTTAATCTTAAGGACTGTTTCATAGATTAGCTTAATTACATTACCTACATCTTCTTTAGATACCATTTCTACCGTAGTATGCATATAACGCAAAGGTAAGGAAATTAAAGCACTTGGTACTCCGCCGTTAGAATGGGCAAAAGCATCTGTGTCTGTTCCTGTAGCTCTGCTTGCAGCGGCTCTTTGGAAAGGAATTTTCTTTGTTTTTGCAGTATCAATAATCAGTTCTCTGATGGTATGGTGAACGCTTGGAGCGAAGAATACTACTGGCCCGGCACCACATTTCTGATCTCCTTCTTTTTTCTTTTCAATCATAGGAGTTGTTGTGTCGTGGGTAACATCTGTTACAATAGCAATATTCGGTTTAATGGTATCAGCAATCATGTCTGCTCCGTATAAACCTACTTCTTCCTGAACAGAATTGGTAATATAAAGCCCAAAAGGAATAGATTTCTTATTTTCTTTTAAAAGTCTGGCAACTTCAGCAATCATGAAACCGCCAATTCTGTTGTCCAGAGCTCTGCATACAAAATACCTGTCGTTCATTTCAAAGAATTCATCAGGATAAGTGATCATGCATCCTACAAAAATTCCCATTTCCTCCACTTCTTTTTTAGAAGTAGCGCCACAGTCGATAAAGATATTTTCGATTTTTGGAGTAGGCTCGTTTTGGTTGGTTCTTGTATGAATGGCAGGCCATCCGAATACTCCTTTTACAATTCCGTTTTCTCCATGGATATGTACAACTTTTGAAGGCGCAATAGTCTGGTCGGAGCCTCCGTTTCTGATGACATAGATTAAGCCGTCATCTGTAATATAATTTACATACCATGAGATTTCATCAGCATGCGCTTCAATCACTACCTTAAATTCAGCTTCCGGATTGATGATCCCATAGCAGGTTCCATAATGGTCTACTTCTATTTTGTCCACATAAGGTCGGATATAGTCCATCCAGACTTCCTGTCCTTTGTGTTCGTAACCTGTTGGAGATGATGTGTTTAAATATTTCTCTAAAAATTTCAAAGATTTCTTTTCAAATTTCATAAAAAGGAACGATTTTTGCGTTTAATTTTTGTTCTTATAAGTGTAAAAATAATGAATTTTAGTAAGATTATCTGCCTTTTTGTTTTCTTTTTTGGAGTCAGTGTTTTCGGCCAGAAGGATGGTATAGTGGCAAAACCACTCAATCAGTATCCGCCTGAATCCCTGAAAGTGGATGAATTTGGTAATAAGTATTATTATGACGAACAGCAGAAGATTAAGGTGTATGAAATCAATGGTGAGCCTGTTGTAGTCTTAGACGAGTTGGTTTTGGTGAATAAACCACGATTCAATAATCAGTTGGATAAGAATTACTATTACTTCCTGAATAAAAAGCTGTACAGGGTATATCCTTTGTTTGTCACCGCACTGCAACAGTACAGAGATATTCAGAAAGATATGAATGACATGGATAGTAAAGCCAAAAGAAAGTTTGTAAGAGAAAGACAGAATATGCTTGCTGACCAATATGAAAAACAACTGAGAGATCTTACTACAACCGAAGGACAGGTTTTTGCCAAACTGATGAACAGAGCTACCGGAAAAAATGTATTTGAGATTATCAAAGAATTGAGAGGCGGATGGAGTGCTTTCTGGTGGAATGTAAAAGGAAAAATGGCTGATATTGACCTGAAAGAGCGCTATGATCCCCACACCAACAGAAGTGATGAATTTATAGAATCATTACTACAGTCCAACTGGAATTCAGGGTATCTGCAGCCTTATCCCGGAGCAAATGATTTTAAAGTAAAGAAATAATATAAATTCCTGTAAGAATACTTACAGGAATTTTTCTTTTAATTTATCGAATACAATTTTATCTATCGGAAGAGGAAAAGGATTGTCCGGTCTGTCAATGTCAATCCATTCTGTTTTTTCAATGCAGGGATCCAGAATAATAAAGTCTTCTTCATTAACGATGTCTACTATATAATAGATGGTAAGAAGCTGCTCATTCTCTTTGAAACGGGATACCAGAAAATTCTCCTGAGTATAGAAATGTTCCAGAATATTGATTTTTACATTAAGTTCTTCGTCAAACTCACGATGCAGACATTCCAGCACGCCTTCGCCATATTCCAACCCGCCACCCGGAAATTTCATTAAAGGTTCGCCGGCATATTCCTCAAATAAAGTCAGAACTTGTTTATCTTTTACCGCACAGGCATACACTCTAATGTTGATCTTATCTATCATATATATAATGTATAATATTTGTATAGCTAATGTAAGAAATTTTGTTGGAAAAAGCCGGAAGTTGGAAGTGTGAAGCTGGAAGTTTTTAACACTATTTATCCTTAATAATGTTGAATTAACTTATCTTATATATTGATTATTATTTAAAAAATAAAATTAATTAAGCAGTCGGCTGTAAACATCCAGCTTCCATCCTCAAGCTTTCTTCTACATCTTAATTGCATTAATCATTTCTCTTTTTCCCGGAGGTCCCTGCTTTTTTTCTACCTGGAAATTGAGTTCCTGGAGAATTCTTCTTACGCTGCCTTTAGAAGAGTAGGTTGTTAATAATCCGTTAATGGACATTTTGTCAGAAACCAGTTCAAATAATGGCTTTTCCCAAAGATCAGGCTGTACTCTTGCCCCAAAACAATCAAAGTAAACAAGATTAATTTTGGGCAGATCAATATGCTTTAGATCGAAAAAATCACATTCTATCTTTTTTAAGTTGAATCCGCTAATGATTTCTACTGGCTTTTCCCAATCTGCCAGATGAATTTTCTGATAAATATTTTTAAACTCAGGGTTATCAAAAAGTTCAAAGTAAGCTAAATCCTTAACTTCGGATTCATTTATGGGATATTTTTCAAGCGAAAAATAATTGATGACATGATTTTTGTCAGTTTTTAAATATTCATTAATTGTTACCAAAACATTCAAACCTGTTCCAAAACCGAGTTCTAAAATATTAATTTCGTAATCATTTATCAAATTTAGTCCGTTTTTGATAAACACATGTTCGGCTTCCTGTAGTGCTCCGTGATGAGAATGGTAGTTTTCGTTTAAATCATTGATAAACAATGTTTTACTCCCGTCGTTTGTGGTCTTAATCTCTCTTTTCAAGCTATTTTTTTGTCAAATTTACTCTAAAATTTTTATATTTAGAAAATTATGTTAAATTTGTAGAACATCGTAAAAATTTTAAAAAATGATAATTCAAAAAACTGAAAACTCCAGAATTTCTACATTTGACCCTAACAATTTTTCATTTGGTGGTACTTTCATTGATCATATGATTATTTGTGAGTATGAAGATGGAAAATGGGGAGATGTAAAATTAGTTCCTTACGGTCCGATTCCATTTACACCTGCCATGATGGGAGTAAACTATGGACAAGCTTGTTTTGAAGGTATGAAAGCCTATAAAGACAAAGACGGACAGGTTTTCCTTTTCAGGCCTGAAAAGAATTTTGAACGTATCAATAAGTCTGCTAAGCGTCTTGCTATGCCTGAAGTGACTGAAGAAATGTTTTTAGACGGATTAAAGGCATTGGTAGATATAGACAGAGAGTGGATTCCACAGGGGGAAGGAATGTCTCTTTATATCAGACCTTTGATTTTTGCTACAGAGGAAGCTTTGAAAGCAAGAGTATCTAATAAATATATGTTTGCAATCGTTGCAACACCTGCGAAAAGCTACTATTCTGAACCGGTATCTGTAAAAATCTCTGATCACTATTCAAGAGCTGCAAACGGAGGGGTAGGTTCTGCAAAAGCTGCAGGTAATTACGCTGCTTCTTTCTATCCGACACAACTAGCCATTGAAGAAGGTTACGAGCAAATTATCTGGACAGATGATGCTACTCACGAATATTTCGAAGAGAGTGGTACAATGAATGTATTTGTTAGAATTAACGATACAATCTATACACCTCCAACGTCTGAGAAAATCCTTGACGGAGTAACAAGAGACAGCTTCATTCAGTTAGCTAAGAAAAGAGGAATCGAAGTGAAAATAGAACCAATTCCTGTGAAAACAGTAATTGAAGCTTTAAAGAATGGAGAGCTTAAAGAAGTATGGGGAGTAGGTACTGCAGTAGTAACCACTCAATTCCAGGCTTTAGGATACCAAGGTGAAAAATTGGAGCTTCCAAGATTATCTGATGAAGAAAGCTATGCTGCTCTTCTTAAGAAAGACCTGGTAGATTTACAAAACAACTTAGCTGAAGATCCTTTCGGATGGAGAGTTACAGTAGATCACGCTTTAGAAACAGTATAATAGGATATAAATAACTATATTAAAGCCGGGTTTTTCCCGGCTTTTTTGTATCTATGTATTCAAGTGTTATGTAGGAATAGTGTATGGAAGGTAATATATTGTTACATTCACATATTTCTTTGTCAAGTTTTGTAATTGATTCGCGAAATGTGTATTTTCGCAAAAGTTTATGAAAAAAATACTCTTCATATCAGCCATAAGCCTGTTGAGCTGCAATAGAAATGCACAGACGGCCCATCCTCCTGTAGGAGGTGTTTTAAGCCAAAAAGATCTGGATGTTTCTAGAAACAGGATGAAAAATCTTAATACTATAGAACGGGGCCAGATTCAGGATTGGATCAGTGGTCAGTCTGTAAAGTATTATCCTACGCAGCTTAATTATTGGGTGACAGTGGAGGGCTATGATCAAAGGGAAAGAAGAAAGGATGAAACAACAATTTCTTATTCTTATGATCTGTACGATTTTGACCAGACTAAAATATACGATCAGCCTTTTGAAAGAAGAGATGCCAGATTCGGGCATTTTGATGAACTGAGAGCGGTGGAGAATGCTTTGCGTTTTATACGTGATGGAGAGGAAGTAACGCTTTTGGTACCGTCTTCTTTGGCTTACGGAACCTACGGAGACGAAAAGAAAATAGATAACGATATTCCATTAATCATAAAATTAAAAGCTCTATAATACATGAAATTGTTTAACAAGAATATAATTCTGGCAGCGGCAAGTATTTCGCTGATGAGTTGTACCCCAATTTATAAAAAAATGAACGTAGACAAAGAAACTTACGAAGGTCTTAATGACGGACTTTATGCCAATCTTCAAACTACAAAAGGTAACCTGATTGTAAAGTTTGAGGACAAGAAAGCACCAGTAACTGTAGCCAACTTTATCGGTCTTGCAGAAGGGAAAATCGACAACAAAGCTAAGGCTAAGGGAGTTCCTTACTATGATGGAACTATTTTCCACAGAGTGATCAAAGATTTCATGATCCAAGGGGGAGACCCTAAAGGAACTGGAGCTGGTGATCCTGGATATAAATTCGAGGATGAAAGAAATGACCTTAAACATACAGGAAAAGGTATTCTTTCTATGGCAAACTCAGGACCGAATACCAATGGTTCTCAGTTCTTCATCACGGAGGTGGCTACACCTTGGTTAGACGGAAGACACACCATCTTCGGAAAAGTGGTAAAAGGAAATGATGTGATTGATGCTATCGCTAACGTTGAAAAAGGAGCTCAGGATAAACCTAAAACAGATATCGTTTTAGAAAAAGTTTCTGTTTTCAGCAAAGGTGACGAGTACAAGCACTATGATGCTGCTAAGACTTTCAACGAAGGAAAAGCTAAAATTGCAGAAAATAATAAAGCTTTTATCGCTAAAGAAGAAGCTGAAAAGAAGAAAAAAGAAGAAGAATTCAAAGCTAACCAGGAGAAATTGGTTGAAAACCTAAAAGCTGGTATGCAGAAAACTGAATCAGGTCTTTACTATAAAATCACCAAAACTGCTGATGGTAAAGCTCCAAAAGCGGGTGACAATGTATCTGTACACTATGCAGGTAAATTGGTAGACGGAACTGAATTTGATTCTTCATTCAAGAGAAACGAGCCTATCGAAATACCAATCGGAATGGGAAGAGTAATCAAAGGATGGGATGAAGGAATCCTGTTATTGAAAGAAGGTGAAACTGCTACTTTATTGATCCCGCCGGCAATGGCTTACGGAGAAAGAGGGGCAGGAGGAGTGATCCCGCCAAACTCTTGGTTAATTTTCGATGTTGAGCTTGTAAAAGTAAAATAATTGAATCTTTTTTAAGATATGAAGCCGTCCCGATAAGGACGGCTTTTTTAGTTTAAATATATTCTGTAACGATCTGCATATATGTTGCGACCTATTTTAATATCTGGAAAGTTTAATAATTTTTCTCATGAGAAGTAATCTTAAAATTTGTAACAACTATTAGATAATGAAAACCAAATCACTTCTGTTTCTTTTTGTTCTGCTGTCGATGATGACTTTTTCGCAGACCAAGTCAAATCCTGACGATGCTGCGATAAAAAAGTCACTTACTTATTTTGTAAACAGTATTCAATCTAAACAGATAGATCAGGCGGTAAGCTGTATATATCCAAAATTCTTTACCATCATTTCAAAAGAGCAGATGACACAGATTTTGAATATGACTTACAATAATCCATTCATGAAAATTGAAGTACAGGATTTCAAGTTCGGAAATATTGAAAAACCTGAACTCATTACTGGAGAGTATTTTTCTATTACCCGGTATTTTTTGAAACTGAAATGTAATGTCAGCTCATTAAATGATGATATGAAAAAGAAAATGAGCAGCGCTTTAACCACTAAGTATGGCGCAAATAATGTGAAATATCTGGCCAATGAAAGTTCATATCTCATCAATGCCACTATGAAAGCCTGTGCGGTTTCAAAAGATAGAAAGACTTGGAAATTTGTCGTTCTTGAAAAGGAATATAAAAAAGAACTGGTGAAAATCTTACCAAAGAAAGTTCTTGATAAATTTTAAAGAAGCTAAGCAATAAGCATCAACTTTTATTGTAAATTATTGATTCCTATAGCAATGTCTTACGGAGAAAGAGAAGCAGGAGTAGTGATCCCCGCCAAATTTCTGGTTAGTTTTCGATGTTGAGCTTGTAAAAGTAAAATAACCCATTGACGATACAAAATAGGCTCCCTATCAGGCAGCCTATTTTATTTTTGTCTTAAATTAAATTAAAACTTTGTGCTTCAACTAAGTTATTATAATGTAAGTACAATTTCTATAGGGGTGTATAGATAATATGCATGAATGCAGGACCTTGAGTATAATTGAATGTACCCCCTGTTCTTGTTGAGCAATAAATTACATCTCCGGCATTGAGTAATTTGACATAGGTTCCTCCAGATGAAACCATTCCTCCAAGTAGATGGGTTCCTGGAAAAACCCATGTCGGTGAGCCTGCGCTAATATATAAGGTGTATAAAGCTTTACTATTTGTATTTTCAAGTTTTACCCCTGCTACAATCTGATATATTCCTGCTTTTGCCACTGTGTATGTATTATTTGCTGAATTCCAGGTGCCTGCATTGGGTTTATTAATATTAACTGAACTGAATACAACCTTATGGTCAGCTCCATTTCCTGACAGGGAAGCAGAAAGAGACGAGTTTTGCTCCGCATGAAAGATGCTTTCCGGAATCTTTAATGAGCCCATAAAGTTATCGGGATTAATCTGTGAAATAGCCCCACCTCCATCTGCTACTACAATTCCGTAATTAGCAGCACTATTGACATAATCTATTTTGTGGATTCTCACATTACCATTTACATCCAATGTACGATCTGGAGTATTAGTATTAATCCCTACATTTCCATTAGGAATAATACTTACTCTGGAAGCGTTATTACTGGTCAGATTTAATGTATTGGCAGTAGTGGTCCCTATAAATGCAGATCCTCCTCCGATGTAAGTTTTCAGATTGACAGATCCATTATTATGACTGATTCCAAAGCTATTATCCGGTGTTTGTACGGTAAGTTTAGTATCTGGATTGGCGGTACCTACCCCAAAGCGGTGATTAGCAGCATCCACAGAAATAGTGCTTCCATCCACAGAAAAAGCATTGATTTTGTTACCCGTAAAAGTTAAAGTATTTGAACCCTGTGTTACAGTCCTGTTTCTGGTAAGGCTGCCGTCTGCAGTATAAATATTTGCTGAGGCAGCCCCAGTGTCGCTGGCAGTAGATCTCCACGATGAATTGGTAAAAACGAATTCCTGTATTTTACCATTAGGAATAGTAGTACCGTTTAAGGTAGCCCCAAACCCACCTGTTGTATTGTTATAGACAATCAAACGCTGGCCGGCATTAGGCGCATTAGGCGCAGAAATAGCCACTGTTGCTGTAGCAGCTCCTGTAAGTTGTACCTGGCTCACATTACTTGGGATGGTAGCTGCATTACCAGTCACAGCCAAACTACTTTCACGGGTAGTGATTGCTCCGTTTATATCCAGCGTTGTTCCCGGATTGGATGTATTAATACCTACATTCCCTTTTTGGGCATAGACTGACAGGTTTACCAATAGTAAACCTACTAATAATTTTTTCGAAATCATAATATGTGTTTTTAATTTTTCTCCAATAGGAGAGTTATTTTTTTATATGCAAATATCCTTGTTTTTTTAGTTTGTGGCCAAAAAAACACATACATCAAATATACATCATTCGCTGTTCAGCGGCCATTTGGGCTAATATTGTTAAAAATTCAGGTTTTTAAACCCTTGTTTAATATTGAAATGCTTTTTTATGCATCTATTGAACATTTCAACTTCCCTTAAATTATAAGTAATCCCATCAAAACAGATCTGTGAAAATGTAAATTTCATTTTTAAAGAAGTATGATAAAAGAATCCTTTCATGTTATAATTAAAAAGGATCTCAAAAAAATGCCTGGAAAATACAGCTACTCTGATGGCAATACCAGAGATTGAATTTTACTTACGGGCTGTAAAAGAAACCTGATTTATTTCTGAATGTGAAATATGCCATATCCTCTTAGGGGAGAGGAAGTTTTATCATACAAAGATTATCATGGGGTGGAAAAACGCTGACTTATCTATGATTTATGGAAAACAACTCCATTTAAGTTGCTTTGGATTTAATTTTCTCTGAAATTTTTGTGTGATTTTTCACCTATGAAAAGAGGAAATGAATAGTGAGATATAAGGATCGGGATATTTTATTCTGATCAGACATAAAAAAAACTATCCCAAAGGATAGTTTTTCAGTAAAAATAAATTGAAAGTTATATGTTTTGTTATTTTTTCTTCATACTTGTTCCAGCTAAGGAACTGATGAATACTAGGCCAAACCCGATATAGGCGGCAAATGCCGTCAGGTATATAATTAAGCTGTTAAAGCTTGGTTTTAGGGCGTATACCAACACAGAAAATGCAGCAAAACTTAATACCAGCAATAGGCTCCATATATGCAATTTTGCAGCATCTTCATTTCTCTTAAAAATCATTTCAAAAAAGGCTCTCATCATTACTCACATTTTAAGGGTTATACAATTAATTAAAAAATAAAGGCGTACTCATCACGGTAAAAAGAATAAATTCCTTTACTGGGCTAAGGTTCACGATGACTTTGCCATTTATTTATATCGTTATACCGGGCTGAAAGTCCGGGAAATTTTTGTTTTTTGAATCAATAAAGATTCTTTGCTATTGTGATACCAGTTAGATACGGGGTGCAAAATTGCTGTGAAAAACTAACGGGGGTTAATTAATCACAAACCCGTATCTTGTACGGCATCGTAGAAAAAAAAGGATTCATATACTAGATATGAAATTGAATCAGTGGAAAAACTGAAAATCCACAGAAAACCTCTTTTCTCATCCTTAGTGTTTTTTTAATTTTTTCTCAATATTTTACATGCTAATATCATGCCAAAGTTATATATTCGCGATCAACACTTTGTTTCACGGGATTGATAGAACCTGTACTGAAACATATTTTTATCTGTTATTTCCTTAAACAAAGAAAAATTTTCCGTTTTTCCTGCTTGGTAATTTGAAACGTAGAAAATATTACGGTGAAAATTTTTTATATATTTCTAATACGATCAGAAAAGTTTAGAAATGAAGATGGAGGTTTATTTAAAGTAAAACAGACTAAGTACGTTTCTATTAAATTTGTGTTATCTGTGAAATCATTTGTGGCATTTGTGTTTAATCTTAAAACCACCAATAACACTAATATCTTTACACTAATTTCACAAATAGAAAAAGTAAAATTCATTGATAAAAAATATAGGTATACAGACTAAATTTCGTTCCTATTGAATCTAAGAGTTATGTACTATTAAAAAAAGAAAAACCGCCTTTACAGACGGTTTCAGGTTTTTACCAGTTTTTATCAATCATATAAATAATCTGTGTCAAAGCTGTGGCGCCCAATAAAAGCTCTCTTCGGTTCACTTTTTCAAAAGTATCTTCTTCAGTGTGGTGAATATCGAAGTAGCGTTGAGAATCCGGCATCAATTCAGCTGCAGGAATGCCCATGTTGTGAAGGGGATAGAGATCCGTTCCTGAAAAGCGCTCTTCAAAATTGTAAACTCCGTAAGGAAGGAATAGGTTTGACCAGCTTTTGATCTGGTTTCTTTTGGTATCATCCATATCCAGAGCAATACCTCTTGGTGCAAAGCCTCCGGCATCTGTTTCGATGGCAAAAAGATGTTTTTCATTCTTCTCTTTTACGGTTTTACCATATTGTATTCCGCCTTTTACACCGTTTTCTTCATTGGCGAAACATACCACTCTGATGGTGTGGTTATTTTGTAATCCTAACTTTTTAAAAGTTCGTAACACTTCAATACTCTGAACAATTCCGGCACCGTCATCATGTGCTCCTTCACCTACATCCCAGGAATCAAGATGTCCGCCTACCACAATAACGCTTTGGTCTTTTTTACCTGTGATTTCTCCGATTACCGAGTGGGAAAGTTTTTCTCCTTTCATTCCACAGTTGGAATTAAGTTTAGCCATTATTTTCTGGCCTTTCAATAAGGCTTCCAGTTCATCTGCAGTAGTGCTTCCGATGGCTACGGCTGGTATTTTGGATACTTTATCTTCATAGCGCATTGCTCCGGTGTGTGGAACATCGTCAAAGGCAGAAGAAAGAGATCTGATGATGGCAAATTTTCCCCCTTTTTTTGCTGTTAGTGAAGCTGCTGTCGTTCTATATTTTGCAGCGTCACCGTATCCTTTGAAAGTCTCTATGAATGACTGGCTGAAAGGGTAGTTGAAGAACACAATTTTATCTTTTACCTTTTCGGCAGGAAGTTTATCGTATTCTTCCATAGATTTTACCATAATGATTTCTCCCGAAATATCTTTTCCTCCGGTTCCTTCAGAATTTCCAAGAGAAAGCATTTTAAGACTTTTCCATTTTCCGTTAGAAGCCTGGATGTGCAGGGATTCTTTTCCCCTTACCCATACCGGAACCATTACTTCCTGAAGCCATACTTTATCAGCTCCGGCATCACGAAGTTTCTGTTCTGCCCATTTTACGGACTTTTCATAGGCTTCAGAACCGCTTAAACGGTGGCCTATATTTTTTGTAAGCTCTCTGAGCTCTGTATATCCTTTTCCGTTGTTCAGGATTTCTGTGGAGATCTTTCTGAACTGGATGGAGTCTTCTTTAGACTGGCCAAAAGCAGCCATTCCAAAAAGCAATAATGAAGTTCCTAATATCTTTTTCATTGTTACCAATTTTTATCAATCATATAAATAAGTTGTGTCATTACCGCAGAGCCCAATAAAAGCTCTCTTCGGTTGACTTTTTCAAAAGTGTCTTCTTCCGTGTGGTGAATATCGAAATAACGCTGTGGATCGGGTACCAGCTCAGCCGTGGGCACTCCCATTTCGTGGAGCGGAGCAATATCTGATCCGGAATATTTACCTTCAAAGTTGTACACTCCATAAGGTAGAAACAGGCTGACCCAGCTTTTGATCTGATTTCTCTGAGTTTCATTCATTTCCAGAGAAATTCCTCGTGGTGAGAATCCTCCTGCGTCTGATTCTATGGCAAAAAGATGTTTCTCATTGTTTTCTTTGGCAATTTTACCATATTGTTTGCCGCCTTTTGTTCCGTTTTCTTCATTGGCAAAACAAACTGCACGGATGGTATGATTATTCTGAATTCCTAATTTTTTAAAAGTTCGTAATACTTCAATACTCTGTACAATTCCGGCACCGTCATCATGAGCGCCTTCGCCCACATCCCAGGAATCCAGATGTCCACCGACAACAATTACGCTTTGGTCTTTTTTGCCTGTGATTTCTCCGATCACGGAGTGGGAGCGTTTTTCCCCTTTCATTCCACAATTGGAATTGAGTTTAGCAGTGACTTTCTGGTTTTTCAAAAGAACTTCCAGCTCATCAGCAGAGATATTTCCTATAGTGACGGCCGGTATTTTCGAAGTATTCTCGTCATAGCGCATGTTTCCTGTATGAGGAACATCATCGAAAGCAGAAGAAAGCGACCGGATGATGGCAAATTTACCTCCTTTTTGAGCGGTCAATGAAGCGGCTGTTCTTCTGTAAGGACTTGCGTCACGGTAAGAAATAAATGTCTGTACATTTTCCTGATGAAAAGGATAGTTGAAAAATACAATTTTACCCTTTACTTTTTCTGCGGGAAGCTGTTCATATTCTTCCAGTGATTTCACCATAATAATATCACCGGAGAGATCTTTTCCTCCAGTTCCTTCAGAATTTCCAAGGGAAAGCATTTTCAGACTTTTCCATTTTCCGTTAGAGGTTTGAATATGCAGTGATTCTTTTCCTCTTACCCAAACCGGAATCATTACTTCCTGAAGCCATACTTTATCAGCTCCGGCATCACGAAGTTTCTGAGCTGCCCATTGTACTGATTTTTCATAGGCTTCAGAACCACTTAGACGATGTCCTATATTTTTGGTGAGCTCTTTCAGTTCATTGTATCCTTTACCATTGTTCAGAATTTCTGTGGAAATCTTTTTGAATTGGATAGAATCTTCTGTAGACTGGCCAAAAGCAGCCATTCCAAAAAGCAATAATGAGGTTCCTAATATCTTTTTCATTGTTACCAGTTTTTATCAACCATAAAAATCATCTGTGTCATTGCCACTGCTCCGAGAAGAAGCTCTCTTTTGTTCACTTTGTCGAAAGTATCCTGTTCGGAATGATGGTAGTCGAAATATCTTTGGGTGTCTACAACAAGCTCAGCTAAAGGAATGTCGAGTTTTTTTAAAGGTGAAATATCCTGAATAGCCTCTGTTTGGTCAAAATCATAAACCCCGTAAGGAAGAAAATATTCTTTCCATGGAAAAACCAATCTTCTTCTTTGAGGTGACATGTCTAACGAAAACCCTCGTGGAGAATAACCTCCGGCATCTGTTCCTAGGGCAAATACATGTTTTTCGTCTTTCTTTTTTACATAAGCAGCATACATTTCACGGCCTTGTCCTCCGTTTTCACTGTTGGCATACAAGACCACGCGGATGGTATGGTTATTTTCATATCCAAGTGCTTTTAGCGTTCTTAAGACTTCGATACACTGCACAACTCCTGTTCCATCATCAATTGCACCTTCGCCAAAATCCCATGAATCAAGCTGAGCACCTAAAACGATTACTTTAGAATCTTTTTTGCCGCCAATTTCAGCAATAATATTGGGATTTGTTGTATCTCCTTTTGATTCGGCGGTCATGTTTATTTTAGCCGTGACTTTTTGTTTTTTTAAGGTTCTTTCCAATTCATCAGCAGATCGTACTCCAATTGATAAAGCCGGTATTTTAACTTTATCGTCTGGTTCGTAGTAAATCATTTTAGCATGAGGAGTGTCGTCATTAGCGGTTGTTAATGATCGTATAATTAATGCTTTTGCGCCTGTTTTAGCAATTACGGAAGCCGAAATTAATTTTGATTTTGCCGTCAGTAAATAGGAATCACTGGTATTGATAATTTTCGGATCCATAGGTACATTTACGAAAACTATTTTGTCTTTTAACTGGCCTATTGACATTGCGTTCAGTTCTGAAGTGGAATTGATTAAAATAATTTCACCTACGAGATCTTTTCCGCCTGTTCCTTCAGAATTTCCAAAGGACAGCATTCTGATATTTTTCCAGTCTCCGTTTCCTGATTTTATCTGTAAAGATTCTTTTCCTCTGATCCAGACAGGAGCTTTGGCTTCTTGCCTCCAGATCATATTAATACCAATTTCCTTGAACTTTTTTTCTGCCCATTCCGCAGCCTTTGCATAGCCTGGAGTTGCACTGAAACGCGATCCTATTCCTTTGGTAAGTTCTCCGAGGTTATCATAAGCCTTACCATTGGTCATAATTTCATCTGAAATTTTTCTGAACTCATCATGATAATTGAATTTGGCAACAGTACCTTTTTTTGCAGGATTTTTTTGTGGCTTTTTCTGAGAAAATAAAAATCCACTCAAAAAGAGTGGAAGTATAATGAATATTTTTTTCATTTTTTATTTACTTATCTTTTCCGTTGATAAAAGTAGGGAAAAATTAGTAATTTATTAAGGTTTCATGTCGTACATTAACAGGGCTGTAATCAACTTGGGCTCAATGAATGTACATTTCGGAGGCATACTTAATTTTAAGTCTGAAATTTTAATCATATCATTAAAACTTACAGGATAAATTCCGAAACCTACTTTTCCTTCACCGCTGTCTACTTTTTCTTTTAAAAGGTTGATCCCGTTGATATTGGAAGTTCCTTTTACATAAGAAATAAGCTCAGAGCTATCCGGATCTTCAATTTTCAGGATGTTTTTGAAAATATATTTGTCCAGAAGATGGTGATCCAGATTGTCAAGAGACATTTCTTTGGAACGAAGATCGTGCTTCACGTGAAGAGAGTAGAACTTCCCATCCATATACATTGAAATATGGAATTTCTGAGAAGGGTAGTATGATGTTTCTCCTTTTTCGTGAATAAGGAAATATTTATCAAGTTCCTTCAGGAAGTCTTCGGGAGCGATGCCATTCAGGTCATGTAAGATTCTGTTATAATCATGAATCTTAATCGACTGATTGGAGACAATAAAGCTGTATACAAAGTTGTAAAGCTCTGTACCATTATGCTTTTTGTTTTTCTCCTTGTGGTATTTGGCGTTTATAGCTGTGGAACCAATTCTGTGGTGACCGTCTGCAATATAGAATGAATCAATCTGATCGATTACTTCTTTAAACTGCTGCAGCTTCAGACGGTTGTCTATTCTCCAGATTTTGTGTCTGATCCCAATAGAATCCACATGATTGAAGATAGGAACATTTTTTTCCTCATGGTTCATCAGCAATTCAATTTTTGAATTGGCAGGGTAGGTAAGAAGTACAGGTTCTGCCTGAAGATTTACTTTTTCAAGGTAATGCGCCAGTTTCTCCTTTTTCTGAGGAATGGTACTTTCATGTCTTTTGATTTTTCCACTCCAGAAATCTTCGATGCTAGCTAATCCCAGAAGTCCTCTGAACACCTGTTTGTTTGGATAGATCTGCTCATAAAGATAATAGGCAGAGTTGTCCTGGACCAATTTCTTTTCGTCCAGAAGTTCTTCAAATGTAGAACGAATCTTTCGCAGGTTCCGGTCAATATCTTTAGATTTACTTACAACATAGGGTTTAATCATATTGATGTAAGTATTTTCAACTTGAGCTTTCTCTGCAATCTCTTCCTGGGTGAAATTATCCAGTGGATGGGTAGGGAAAGTACTCTCAAAGTCTCTATGAGGTCTTATTCCACGGAAAGGTTTAAAAACAGGCATATTTATCTTATAGTTTCTTTTTGTAGCTTAATAATTTGTTCTGCAAGTTCGATACCGATTTTTTCTTGCGCATCCACTGTGTTGCCGCCTACATGAGGAGATAGTGATAATGCGGGATTCATCAGTAAAGGGAGTTCCGGATTGGGTTCGTTTTCAAAAACATCCAAAGCAGCTCCGGCTATTTTTCCTGACTCGATAAAATCAATCAGTGTCACTTCATTGATGACACCTCCTCTTGCAGTATTTACAATATAGACTCCATCTTTCATTTTTTCAAACTGAGGGGTGTCTATAATATACTCGTTCGTTTTCGGCGTATTGATACTGATGAAATCTGCATCTTTAAGGAATGCATCCATATCATTGGTGGAAGTGATTTCAAAGTTTACCGACTGTCCATCGAAGAAATTCAGCGTAAGAAGTTCTGTCTTAGGGCTTCTTGTCAGAACGGTTACTTTCATTCCTAAAGCAATTCCTATTTTGATGACTTCCTGGCCAATACTTCCAAAGCCGATTACTCCTAATGTTTTTCCTGAAAGTTCATACGCATTGCTGAATGACTTTTTCATGGCGTTGAAATGAGTTTCTCCTTCCAAAGGCATGAGTCTGTTCGATTCGTGAAGGAATCTTGCCAGTGAAATGAAATGTCCGAAAACCAATTCTGCCACTGATTTTGATGATGCTGTAGGCGTATTGATTATTTTAATGCCTTTGCTTTTGGCATATTCCACATCAATATTGTCCATTCCGATACCGCCTCTTCCGATAATTTTAAGGTTCGGGCATGCATCAATCAGATCCTGTCTCACTTTCGTTGCACTTCTTACCAGAAGAACATCCACATTATTATCGTTGATAAAATTAATAACGTGATCCTGAGCCACTCTATTGTCCAGAATTTCAATTCCGGCTTCTTTTAGAGCATTTTCTCCTGCTTTTGAAATTCCGTCGTTTGCTAAAACTTTCATGAGTTATTTTATTACAGATTTTAGATTGAAGATGTCAGAAGCTAGATTTTGAGGTCTGTTATCCGACATCTGTTGTCTGATATCTTTTTATTTTTTCGGTCGCCTAATATAAGCTATTTTATTGACTTCATTACATCCACCAAAACCTGTACACTTTCAATAGGTAAGGCATTGTATAAGCTTGCTCTGTATCCGCCTAAGCTTCTGTGTCCGTTTAATCCACTGATACCTGCAGCTTTCCATGCATTGTCAAATTCTTCTTTCTTGCTTTCATCTGTAATTTTGAAAGAAACATTCATCAATGAACGGTCTTCTTTTACGCAGAAAGTTTCGAATAGCGGATTGCTGTCAATTTCATCATATAAAAGCTTGGCTTTGGCTTCGTTTCTCTGTTCTGCAGCAGCAATTCCTCCATTTTTTTCAAGATATTGAAGGGTAAGTAAAGAAGCGTATACAGGGAATACCGGTGGAGTATTGTACATAGATTCTTTAGCGATGTGCTGAGAATAATCCAGGATAGAAAACATATTTTCTCTTCCTGTTTTACCAAGGATTTCTTTTTTAATCACTACCAAAGTAACTCCTGCAGGTCCCATATTCTTTTGAGCGCCGGCATAGATCAGATCAAATTTAGAGAAATCCAGTTGTCTTGAGAAAATATCAGAACTCATATCACATACCATCAGCGTATCCACTTCAGGGAAAGATTTCATTTGAGTTCCGTAGATTGTGTTGTTGGAAGTACAGTGGAAATAATCATATTCTGCACCTACCGTATAGTCTTTAGGAATAAAAGAATAGTTTTCTTCTTTTGAAGAGCCTACTACATCTACCGTTCCTACTTTTTTTGCTTCTTTGATGGCTCCGGCTGCCCATGTTCCTGTATCCAGGTAAGCTGCTTTGCCACCTACTTTCATCAGGTTGTAAGGAACCATTGCAAACTGCAGGCTGGCACCTCCTCCTAAATAAAGTACTTCATAATCATCACCAAGATTCATCAATCTTTTTACAATGGCACGCGCTTCATCCATTACAGCAACGAAATCCTTGCTTCTGTGGGAGATTTCAAGAAGAGACAATCCAATACCGTTAAAGTCCAGGATAGCCTGTGCTGATTTTTCAAATACCTCTTGAGGTAAAATACATGGTCCTGCGCTGAAGTTGTGCTTTTTGTTCATATTTTATTTTTTTTGATGCTTCCGGATTTTACATTCCTTCTGCTTTATTTTTGGTTAAATGAGAGTTTGGGTCAAAAAAAGCCGCCTCACAGATCATGAGACGGAATTTTTTTTATTCGCCGTGTAAGAATGCTTTTTTATTAAGAAGAGCATCTTCTGATTCTACGTGATCCTCGTCAGGTACGCAGCAGTCCACAGGACATACAGCAGCACACTGAGGTTCTTCGTGGAATCCTTTACATTCTGTACATTTATCAGTTACAATGAAGTATACGTCATCACTTACAGGTTCCTGTGGTGCGTTGGCATCTACAGTAAGTCCCGACGGCATCGTAATAGTACCTTGAAGAGCCGTTCCGTCAGAAGCTTTCCAATCTACAGCTCCTTCATATATTGCATTATTTGGACATTCCGGTTCACAAGCCCCGCAGTTAATGCATTCATCAGTTATTTTAATAGCCATCGCTAATTTTTTTTAAATTTGCACAAAATTACAAAATATTCCCCAATTTTAAAGTAATTATGAATACCGAAAATCAAGTTTTAGGACTTATTAAATTAAGTGATTATATAAAAGCGTTTTTAGCGAAGAAACCGGAAGATCACAATGAAGATGATGTTGATATTGAATTATTGTTAAAAAGATCTGAAATAGAGAATCCGTGGTTTACCATTGATAATCAGAAATTTGCTTTACAGCAATGGACAGATCTTTTGACTGAAGAGAATATCAAAAACTGGCTTGGAAATTATTCCATCTCTAAAATTTCAAAAAGAGTTGGACTTATTTTAGCCGGAAATATCCCTTTGGTAGGGTTTCACGATGTGATTTCTGTTGTTTTGAGCAATCATATTCCTGTGATTAAGCTGTCTTCAAAGGATAAGTATATGATTCCGTTTTTATTAAAGAAATGGAGTGCGTTTTCTAATGAAAATGTAACTTTTGAATTTGTAGAAAAATTAGAAAATTTCGATGCCGTTATTGCTACAGGAAGTAACAATACTGCGAGATATCTTGAATATTATTTTAAAAATCATTTAAGTATTATCCGCAAAAACAGAACTTCTGTTGCTGTACTGAAGGGTGATGAAACGAATGAGGAACTGCAGTTATTAGCAAAAGATATTTTTCAGTATTTTGGACTAGGATGCAGAAATGTAACGAGAATTTTTATTCCGAAAGATTTTGTGATTGACAGACTGTTTGAAAGCTTCTTAGGTTTCCAGGATATTATCAATCATAATAAATATGCCAACAATTATGACTATAACCGAGCTGTTTATCTTTTAAATCAGGATAAATTCTGGGATAATAATTTTGTGATGCTGAAGGAAGATGATAAACTGTTCAGCCCACTTTCTGTAATTAATTTCAGCAGATATGAATCTTTGGATGATGTAAAATCTTTTATTGCAGAAAATGAAGAAAATATTCAATGTGTAGTAGCAAAAGAAGAGGCAGGATTGGATGCAATAGCTTTTGGTGAAGCACAAAATCCAGGCCTGGATACCTACGCTGATAACGTAGATACAATGAAATTTTTAGAACTGGTCTGATTTTCGTATCTTCCATCACTTATTTCACCAGAACAAAAATGAATACTATGAGAAAATTATTGCTCGGACTTGCTCTTGTAGGCGGACAGTTGATTTTTGCACAAAAAGTAACGGGTGCAAAGGTCGAAAATAGTCCCCAAAAAGAGCAGCAGGCCAGTATAAGTAAGGAAAAGATCAGTTTGTATAACGATAACTTCCTTAAGTTTATTGATGCTTTACAGGCTTCTGACCGTAAGACTATTGATGGATTGCTTTCTGAGAAAGTGAAGGAAATTGTAACGGATAATGTTCTTAAAAAAGTTAAAGATGGCATTGATCCCAATAAAAAGCTTGAAATCTTAAAAGCAGGATATTACAAGACAATGGATGGCTTGAATCATCCGAGTATTAAATATAAATACGTAGGAGAATCATCTTCCAAAGAGGCTATTACAGCTGTATTTGAAGATGATGGAAAGATTTTAGGGGTATTGCCTGCGAAATAAACTTATTTTCAATTAAATAAAAAATATTAACTATGATGACAGATGTTTTAGTCGCTCATTCTTCGGATGTGGAGAAAGCGAATTTTTACAAGAAGACGTATTTGCATGTTGCTTTATCAATTCTTGCTTTTATTGGAGTTGAAACGATATTATTAAAAACTGTTCCGGCAGAACTGATTGCAATGATGTTCGGTCAGAGATATATCTGGTTACTGATCATTGGAGTTTTCTGGTTAGCTTCTGTTTTGGCTTCAAAATGGTCTCTTTCACAGAGTAAATCCACTCAGTATCTGGGATTAGGGTTTTATATCTTGCTTGAAGCAATTATCTTCATGCCTCTGCTTTTTATTGCAACAAATATTGAAGGGGGAGCTAATGTAATTTTCCAGGCTGCTACCTTAACAATTGCTATGTTTGCGGGTATTTCAGCAGTAGCATTTACCTCTAAAAGAGACTTTTCTTTCTTAAGAAATATCATTGTAATCGGAGGATTTATTTCAATCGGACTGATTGTTGGAGGAATGATCTTTGGTTTTAACCTTGGGCTGTGGTTTTCAGTAGGGATGGTAATCCTTGCTTCGGCTACCATTTTATATCAGACCAGTAAACTGAAAGATTCATATGGTACCAACCAATATGTTGGAGCAGCCTTGCAGCTTTTTGCTTCCATTATGCTTTTGTTCTGGTATATCCTAAATATTCTGATGAGCAGAAGAAACTAATTGATAAGTTATTTTAGCTTTTAAATAATAGTCCCGGTGAATTTTCATCGGGATTTTTTTTTATACAGATATTTTTAAACACAAATGGCACAAATGATTTTCACGGATAACACAAATTTAATAGGAATGGACTTTAGTCTCTTTACTTTAAATAAACCCTCATCAATGGCTTTCGCCGGAACTTTATAACAACGGATTTCACTGATTGATATTGATAATTGTGTATGTTTTGATGGATAAATTTCACATCTTCTATTTGTGAAATTAGTGCAAAGATATTAGTGTTATTAGTGGTTTTTAAGATTAAACACAAATGGCACAAATGATTTCACGGATAACACAAATTTAATAGGAATGGGCTTTAGTCTCTTTACTTTAAATAAAGCCTCATCAATGGCTTTCGCCGAAACTTATAAGTATCCCACAGATTCCACAGATTGACACGGATGCATGCGTATATTTATTTGCGTTATTTGTGAAGGAATATTTGTGTTACTTGTGGTTTTGAAAAATCAAATACAAAGTTCGCAAATGTTTTCGCGGATAACATGAATTCAATAAGATTAATAGGAGCGGGCTTTAGCCCGTTTTATATTGTATAGATATCTTCCAACGGCTTTAGCCAAAACTTATAAGTATTCTGCTGATTTCAAAGATTAACACAAACGATTGCATGTTATTTTGATGAATGGATTGGTAATATTCTATTGGTGATATTTGTGAAAATCATTTGTATTATTAGTGGTTTCAGAAGTAAACCCAAAAAATCCTGATGAAAATATCACCGGGATTTTAATTGGTTATTCTTGACGGATTTTCATACAACTTCCAGCCTCATGTGACGGATTAAGGTCCTTTGAAGTACATTTTAGTTGAAATAAAAAATTCTTAAAGAATAGAAAAAAGTATAGTAATGAGGAAAACCTCAGGTATTGTATAGTTTGTGTTTTTGCACTCTTTTGATTAAGGATAATCGAAAGATGTTATTTGTCGATTGATCCTAAAACCTTTTGAGCAAAAGAGTTTAAAGCATCTTTTTCACTCATTCCGCTTTGTACATTAGCGTGAACTTCTAAAGCTCCGCAGATGTTGGTAATCAATTCTCCTGCAACATTTAAGTCTTCTTCGCTTGTTCCTCTGAATTCACAGAAGCTTTCCAGTACTTCTAATGTTTTTTCAAGATTTTCAGGAGTCTGATTCTGATAAAACTGTCTGATTACGGGTAATTTCATTATGCTAATTCGTTAAAAAGGTTAATTAAACTTTCTGCCTGGTTAGATTGAACCTGGTTGACCAATTCTCCGTTTTTAAAGATGGCGAAAGTAGGTAAGTTGTCTACTTTTGCTAATTTTCTGCTTTCAGGAAGCTTCTCAGCATCTACATATAAAAATGGAATAGTGTCATTTTCAGAGGCTAATTTTTTGAATTTTGGCTTCATGATTCTGCAGTTTCCGCACCATGTTGCGCCATATTGAACAACTACTTTTTCGTTGTCGTTAACTATATTTTGTAATGTATCTTCGGTTAATTCTGTGTACATAAGTTTATTTTTAAAAAATAAACAATGTAACAATCTAAAAATTGACCAATCTAACAATTCAAAAAAAGACTTTTAAAATTGTTATACTGTTAGATTGTTACATTGTTGTATTTAAATTAAGATATTAATTTTTTGCTAAGTATTCTGCTGTAGAAGTTCTGTCAGCTTTCATAGCGTCTTTTCCTTCTTCCCAGTTTGCAGGGCATACTTCACCGTGTTTTTGAACGTGCGTGTAAGCGTCAATTAATCTTAAGAATTCTTTTACGTTTCTTCCTAGAGGCATATCGTTTACCGCTTCGTGGAAGATTTTTCCAGTTTCGTCGATAAGGTAAGTCGCTCTGTAAGTTACGTTAGACCCTGTGAACACTTCTTCTCCTTCTTCATTGTATTCGAAATCCTGATCAACAATTCCTAACGTGTTAGCCAATTGTCTGTGAGTATCTGCTAAAAGTGGGTAAGTTACTCCTTCAATTCCTCCGTTATCTTTTGGTGTGTTCAGCCATGCGAAGTGTACTTCGTTAGTATCACAAGATGCACCGATTACTTTAGTGTTTCTTTTTTCGAATTCACCTAAAGCCTCCTGGAAAGCGTGAAGCTCAGTAGGGCATACGAAAGTGAAATCTTTAGGGTACCAGAATAAAAGAACTTTTTGCTGGTTGTTTACTGCTTCATCAAGGATGTTGATTCTTAGATCGTCACCCATTTCAGACATTGCGTCGATTGTTAAATTTGGGAATTTTTTTCCTACTAAAGACATAATTTTCTGTTTTTATATTTAAATTTCTTATGCAAATATATAAAAGATTCATCTATCGAACAAACAAATATCGATAAATAAAATCTATAATTGTTTTTGGTGCGTTGTGAAATAAAAAAGCCCTG